>NZ_JBSGAQ010000012.1:0-204944 GCF_053600815.1 Mycobacterium sp. NPDC004974
CATCCTCCAGGGTGCGAGCGCACTCGGAAGCGCTGCTTTCGCATCGGGGTTTGCGTTGTCAGACGGACAGACGTTCGATTTCTATGATTTCGGGGACGCTGAAACTCCACAAATCGCAGGGCTAGAACGCAGGGCTAGAAGCGGAAAACCGTCTGGCCGTGCGGTGACTTCGCGAACGCGAGCACCTTGGCCGGGCTGACCTGGTAGACGATCGCGGCCTCACCGTCCGGGTCGAAAACCTCGTCGTCGCAATCGAAATCCCAGTCGTCCCCGTACTTGCTCCGATAGGTGTCGGCCAGGGCGGTCAGCCGCTGCAGGCCGGTCACCCGTGCGGCGGTGCCCTCGACGACGATGTCGAGGCCCGCGTTCCACGTGTTGGTGCCGGTGGTGACGACGACGCCCGCGCCGGCCTGAAGGTTGCGGGCCTTCTGCTCGGTGGACCCGGTGCAGAACACGAACACACCGTCGGTCCACACCCCGACCAACGGTGTGACGTGCGGTCGCCCGTCACCGCGCACGGTCGTGAGCCAGTACAGCCCGGCGGCATCGAGGGCCGCCGCGGCGGACTCCCAACTCGTCGCTTCGGTCGCCTCGCTGAAGCGCTGGTCAAGCTTGCCGGTGATCGTCATACCGATACCGACCGGTCAGCGGCCGCCGATTCATCGCGGACGTGTGCCCGGTAGCGCAGTGGAGACATACCCACCTCGCGTTTGAATGCGTTGGAGAACGCACCTTCGGAGGAGTAACCCAGTGTGACGGCCAGTGCGCCGACCCGGGTGTCGTCATCGCGGAGGGCACGCTGCGCCAGCAGCATTCGCCAGTTGTTCAGGTAGGTCAGCGGCGGTACCCCGGCCACCGCACGGAACCGCTCGGCGAACGATGTCCGTGACATCGCTGCGGCACGAGCCAGCTCCTCCAGCCGCCAGGACTTCGCGGGTTGGTCATGCATAACGGCAAGGGCGGGGCGCAATCGCTCATCTGTCAGCACCCGCAGCCAGCCCGGCGGCAGGTGTTCACCCTGATCGATGTACGCCCGTAGCACCTCAAGCAGCAGCAGCTGGCCATGCTGGCGAATGGCGAACGCCGCGCCTATCCGGTCACCGGTCACCTCCTCCACCAGTCGGTCGAGCAGCCCGTGCAGGCTGCCCGCCTGTGCTGATGCGGCGCGGACGTGTCCCACCGGCGGCAGGGCATGCAGGAGCAGCGCCTCACCGGCAGGGTTGACGTCGACGTGCCCGCCGATGATCACGTCGGCGTCGCCGCAATCGGCGCCGTCGACGCGCACGAACGGATCGGATTCGCGCAAGACGATTTCGGTCGGCGGCCCCGTTCCCGGCCCACCCTCCAACGCGACCCATTTGCGGCTGTTGAGAATGGCCACATCACCGGCGAGTAACTCGATGGGCTGATCCATGCCGTCGGTGATGAGCCGGACACAACCGCACACCACGGCGGTCAACTTGAGCGGATACCTGATCGGCGCGTGAGCTCGCCAGTCTCCGCGCACGGCGAACCCCCCGGAAATCAGGCCACGGACCTCGACGAGGTCAAAGACATCGGAGAGCTGATCACGAACCATATCCGTACTATCGCGTAAAAAATGTGGACTCACAACCATTCAAAGTCCGGCCTAACGGAGACATCGTGGAGGCATGACACAGAACCAACGCCCCATCGGATCGGGATTCACCGCCGCCTCGACGGCAACGGACGTGCTCGCAGGCATCGACCTGTCTGGACGCAACGTCATCGTCACCGCCGGCCATGTCGGACTCGGCCTCGAGACCACCCGGGCTCTGAGCCAGGCCGGAGCTTCGGTGGTGGTCGGCGCGCGCTCCCCGGAACGGGCGGCACATGCACTGGCCGGCATCGACCGCGTCGAGGTATACCCGCTCGACCTGATGGACCCACGATCAATCGATACGTTCGCAGTCAGATACCTCGACTCACGTCAGCCACTGCACATCCTGGTGAACAACGCCGGCATCATGGGCGGCGAACTGGTCCGCGACGCCCGCGGCTACGAATCACAGTTCGCCACCAATCACCTCGGCCATTTCCAACTGACGCTGGGTCTGCTCCCCGCATTGCGCGGGGCTTCGGGCGCCCGGGTGGTGGAGGTTTCATCCTGGGGACACCATCTGTCCGACATCCACTGGGACGACCCGCATTTCGACACCGGCGAGTTCGACGGCATGGTGGCGTACGGCCAGTCGAAGACGGCCAATGTGTTGTTCGCAGTGGAACTCGACCGCCGCTTCGCCGGCGAAGGAATCCGCGGCTACGCACTACATCCCGGTGGGATCGTGAGTACCAACCTCGCACCGTGGCTCGGCGAAGACGGCTGGCGCGCCATGGGCCTGGTCGACGACGACGGACAGCCGGTGATCGATCCGGAACGGGATCGCAAAACTCCGGAACAAGGTGCGTCGACCAGCGTTTGGGCAGCCACCAGCCCGCGGCTCGACGACCTCGGTGGCGTGTACCTGCAGAACAACGACGTCGCACCGCTGGAAGACATCACCGAACCGTTGACGCTCGACATCACCGCCGGACCGATGGAGACGACGGTCGGCGTCACGCGGTACGCGGTCGACCCGCAATCCGCGCAGAGACTGTGGGAACTCAGTGAAAAATTGACCGCCTGACGCGTCGGCTCACGGCGCGCAGAACACTTTTCCCCGGCGAGCAGACGCAGCGGTACATGAGAATGCCAGGTCACGGCTGCCGCGACGTCCGCTCGCCGGGGAAAATCTAGGTCTCCTAAACTCACGGCATGAGCAAGAACCCGCTGCGCCGAATCTCCGAGCAGCTGCTGTTGACCAGCATGCGCCCGCCGCTGACCGAGCGGCTGCAGGCCCGGGACGATGTCAACGTCGCCGGCAAGCGGATCCTGCTGACCGGTGCTTCTTCGGGCATCGGTGAGGCCGCGGCCGAGAAGTTCGCCGCGAAGGGAGCCACCGTCATCGCGGTGGCCCGCCGGCAGGAACTGCTCGACGACCTGGTCGGGCGGATCACCGCCAAGGGCGGCGACGCCCGCGCCCACGCGGTGGACCTGTCCGACATGGACGCCATCGACGAACTGGTCGCCACCGTGGAACGCGATCTGGGCGGTGTCGACATCCTGATCAACAACGCGGGCCGGTCGATCCGGCGCCCGCTGGCCGAATCGCTGGACCGCTGGCACGACGTCGAGCGCACCATGACGCTCAACTACTACTCGCCGCTGCGGCTCATCCGCGGCCTGGCCCCGGGCATGCGCGAGCGCCGTGACGGGCACATCATCAACGTCGCCACCTGGGGCGTGATGAACGAATCCTCGCCGCTGTTCGCGGTGTACAACGCCTCCAAGGCCGCCCTGGCCGCGGTGAGCCGGGTCATCGAAACCGAATGGGCCGCCGTCGGCGTGCATTCCACGACGCTGTACTACCCATTGGTGAAGACCCCGATGATCGCCCCGACCCGGGCCTACGACGGGCTGCCGGGACTGTCCGCGGCCGAGGCGGCCGACTGGATGCTGACCGCGGCCCGCACCCGGCCGGTGCAGATCGCCCCGCGCATGGCCGTGACCGCCAAGGCACTCAACACCGTGGCACCCGGACTGGTCGACGCCGTGATGAAACGGCAACGGGTCCAGCCCGTCTGATCACGGCTCGGTGATGCTCCGCGGCTGGAGCCCGAGTGAGCGCACATGCTCGGCGATGGCCCCGAGGTTGGTGGTCCACACATCGGTGTGCTCAAGCACGTAACGCATGAGGTCGTCGAGTTCGGCTGCCCGCGAAGCCCGTCCGGTCAGGAAGGGGTGATTGGTGAGTACCCAGCAGGCCCCCACGCGGCGCAGCGCGTCGAACTCCAGCTGCCAGAGTTCCCTTGCCTTGCGCGGGCTTTCGATCAGACCGGATCCGGAGATGTCGGGCAGATAGCAGTACTGCTCCCAGTCGTCGAGCGCCCACTGGATCGGGATCTCGACCAGCGAGCGGTCACCGACGGCCAGCTCATAGGGGCAGTCGGCGTCCATCAGGCTGGAGTCGTACAGGAATCCACGTTCGGCCAGCAGCGCCGGGGTGTGCCAGGACAGGTCCCACATCGGCGCGCGGTAGCCGACCGGCCGCACGCCGGCCACCTCGGCCAGCGCCTCCAGGCCGCGGTCCAGTGCGTCGATCTCCTCTTGCAGCGTCAGTGCAGTCGGTTGCTCGTGCAGGTAACCGTGGTGGGCGATCTCGTGCCCGGCTGCGACGATCGCGCGCACCGCCTCGGGGTACCGGTGCGCGGTGTGACCGGGGACGAAGAACGTCGACGGAATCTGGTGGCGCTCCAGCAGTTCCAGGATCCGGGGAATTCCCACCAGCGGCCCGTAGGCCTGGTGGGACATCACGCTCATCCGCGCGGCGGCACCCTCGTTGCCCCACAGTACGGCCGACTCGGCATCCACATCGAACGTGAACGCCGCCGCCGCGGTTTTGCCTTCCGGCCAAGAGAATTCAGCCATGGTCAGCCATCAGCGTAACCAGCTCGTAGGCCAGATTGGCCCCCGCCACGGCGGTGACGTCACCGCTGTCGTAGGCCGGAGCGACCTCCACCACGTCGGCACCGACGATCTGCAACCCGCGCATGGCACGCAACACCGCCACCAACTCACGACTCGTCATTCCACCGATCTCGGGCGTTCCCGTGCCCGGCGCGAATGCCGGGTCCAGCACGTCGATGTCGATCGAAACGTACACCGGGTGGTCCCCCACCCGGTCGCGGATCCGCTCGATGACCCCGTCGACACCGATGCGGTCGATATCGCGGCAGTGGACCACCGTGAAGCCCAATGACTCGTCGTCGAGCAGGTCGGCGCGGTCGTAGAGCGAGCCGCGGATCCCGACGTGCGCCGAGTGGCCCTTGACGATCAGGCCCTGTTCGGAAGCCCGGCGGAACGGGGTGCCGTGCGTGCAGGGCGCACCGAAGTAGGTGTCCCAGGTGTCGAGGTGGGCGTCGAAGTGCACCAGCGCCACCGGGCCGTGGACCGCATGCATCGCCTGCAGTGCCGGCAGCGCGATGGTGTGGTCCCCGCCGAGGAGCACCACCCGCTGTCGCGGTGTGGTCAGCAGGTCGGCGATGCCCTCGCGCACCTGCTCCACCGCCGCCTCGATGTCGAACGGATTGGCCGCGATGTCGCCGGCATCGACCACCTGTGCCTGCGCGAACGGGCTCACGTCCAGCGCCGGGTGGTAGGGCTTGAGCAGACGCGAGGCCTGCCGGATCGCGGCCGGGCCGAACCGGGCCCCCGGCCGGTAGGTGACGCCGGTGTCGAACGGCACCCCGACCACCGCGATGTCGTAGTCGGAGACCTCGTGGCGTTGCGGCAGCCGGGCAAAGGTGGCGATGCCCGCATACCGCGGCACCGCCATCGCATCGACCTGCCCGACATTTCCGGTCTCCGACCGCACATACGGTTGGCTTGCCACCTGATTCCCTTCTCTCACTGCGTCACGCCCTGGTCCGGGTCGCCCCGCCATTGCAGGCGATCACCTGCCCGACGACCGCCGACATCTCGAAGTCGGCCAGGAACTCCACCGCGGCCGCGATCTCGTCGACAGAACCGATGCGGCCCAACGGAATCGACTCGGCGTAACGCTTGTGCATATCTGTCAGTGGGATTCCGGCGGAGTCTGCGTCGACCTGCAGCTGCGGGGTGTCGGTCACGCCGGGCGCCACCGCGTTGACGATGATCCCCTCCGGCGCCAACTCCCGCCCCAGCGTCTTGACCAACGAGATCAGCCCGGCCTTGGACGCCGCGTAGGCCGTGGCCTCGGGCCAGCCGGTGACACCCCACTCGCTGGAGATCACGACGATGCGCCCCGCGCCGAGCCGGCGCATGTGCGGCAACACCGCCTGCACCAGATGAAAGGTGCCACCCAGATTGGTGTCGACGACCCGCCACCAGTCCGCCTCGTCGTGCTGAAGCAGAGGGGCCATGGTCATGTAGGCATGATTGGCGACCAGCACGTCGAGCCTGCCCGCCGCGGCCACCACCGCATCTGCGATCTCGGCACAGGTGGCCGGGTCACTGACGTCACCGGGCACAGCCAAGCCGCCGATCTCGGCAGCCAGCGCATCCAGCGCGGCACCGCCACGAATGTCGTTGACCGCGACCGTCGCTCCGGCCGCGGCCAGCCGGCGCGCGTGGGCGGCACCCATGCCCTGCGCCGCACCGGTGACCAACACGGCCCGGCCCTGCAACGAGCTCATATCACCGCTCCCGCATTCACGTTGACGACGTCGCCGACGCTGAAGGTGGCGTCGCACACCAGGTACTGCACACAGCGCGCCACCTCGGCCGGGGTGACCAACCGCCGCAACGGCAGCGTGGCCAGGTAATCCGCTGCCCGCCAAGGAGAATCATCGGCGAGAAGCGGGGTGTCAGTCGGCCCGGGAGCCACCGCATTCACCCGCACACCGCGATCGGCGACCTCGGCGGCCAAGCTGCGCACCAGACCGAGGATGGCACCCTTGGCCGCGGCGTAGTGAGCGTCGCAGTCGCCGCCGCCGACCGCGAGTTCACTGGCCACCGCGACCACCGCACCCGAGCCCCGTTCGAGCATGTCGGGCAGGCAGGCCCGGGCAGCGTGGAACAGCCCGCCCACATGCACCCGCAGCATGCGCTGCCAGGCCTGGGCGCTGATCTCGCTCACCGGAGCCATCTCGTAGTACCCGGCCGAGGTCACCAGCGCGGCGATCGGGCCGAGTTCGGCGCGGATCTCGGCGACCGCGCCGGCGACGGCGGTGCCGTCGGAAACATCGGCTGCCACAGCGTGATCCGCCTCGGTTGCGCCCGACAGATCGAGCGTTCCGATGACGTAGCCACGCTCGCGCAGCGCGGAGACCACGGCAGCGCCGATCCCGCTGGCGCCACCCGTGACGACGGCGACAGGAGCCTCAGTCACCGGCCACCGCCTTGACGTCGGCGCGCTCATCGAGGATCTCGACCCCATCGATCACCGCGGCGCTCACGATCCGCTTGCGCACACTGAGCAGGATCCCGAGACCGATCACACCCAGCACCGCGAGCCCGATCCACACCGACCAGTCCAGGTAGCGCTGCTCGAAAACCGGCCTCGGCCAGGCGATGTTGAGGGTCTGCAGGATCGCCCACACCGCGGCCACGGCGGCAACCGGAACCGTGGCCCGGCCCAGGCTGAATGCACCGTCGGTCCAGCCGCGGCGGGCCAGCACCACCACGAACCCGATCAGCGGGAACAGGAAGGCCAGATAGAAGCCGCCGGCGGTGAAATTGACCATGAGCGAATAGATGTCGCCGGCCACGATGCTGAGCAGGAACAGTGCCCCGCCGACGACGGTGGTGACCAGGATCGCCACCACCGGGATCCGGGCCCTGCCGCGCAACCGGGCCAGCGCGGCCGAGGCCGGCAATGCACCGTCACGGGCGTAGGCCCAGATCACGCGTGAGGCCGAAGTCTGCAGGGCCAGGAAGCTGGCCAGGAAGCCGATCACGAAGAGCACCTCGACCGGTTTGGCGATGCCGTGTCCCAGTGCCGCCGTGAGAGTTTCGTACACCGGGTCGGCCACCGAACCCGATACCACCGCATCGAGATCCGGGATCGCCAGGATGATCGCCAGGCTCGAGTAGGCCACCACCAACGCGATGAACCCCAGCGAGAAGATCACCGCCTTGGGCAGATCCCGCCGCGGCTCATGCACCTCCTCGGCGATCGCGCCCGCGCTTTCGAACCCGACGAACGAGAACCCGATGAAGGCCACCGCGATCAGGAACGGCCCGCTCAGGTAGCTCCAGGTATCCAGCCCGGGACCGCCTCCGTCGAACAGCACCGACAACGAGTTGTTGCGATGGAACACCAGCAGCCATGTGCCCAGCCCGATGGAACCGATCACTTCGGCCACGATGCTGGCGGTCATGAACACCTTGAGCGCGCCGCGGCCGATCAGATTGATCGCTGTCCCGCCGAGCAGGATCATCAGCGCGATGACGGCCCGCAGGCCCCCGGACGGAGATTCCACCCCGGCGATGTTGGCCACGAACCCGGCCGCGCCGAGCGCCACCGTCGCCATCGCGATCACCAGCGTCCACATGTACACCCAGCCGGCGAACCAGCCGTAGGTCGTGCCCAGCAGCCGCCGCGACCACTGATAGATGGAACCCTCCAACGGCCAGCGGGACACCAGCATCGCGAAGACCAGGGCCACCAGCAGCTGGCCGCCGAACACCAGCGCGAAGCCCCACCAGAAGCTCGGGCCGGCCGCTGCCAGTGCCAAACCGAAGATCCCGTAGAGCGCGACGATCGGCGAGATGAACGCGAAAGCGAAGGCAAACGCTGACCACAGCGAGAATTCGCGCCGTAGAACATGGGGTCCGTCGGGGTCGTGCGCGGGCGCCGAGATCGGCGATGCAGTCATCTGTGCTCCCTCTGACGTGGTTGCAGGAACTATCACGCCGCGGTGGTGCAACCGCCAAGCAATCGCGGCGAACACGCTGCAAACCCACTGTTGCCCCATGGCGGCATTGGAGGATCCGACAATGCCCGCCGACACGGGTGTGACGTCGGCGTTACGCTCACCCCATGTCGGACCGCAGCGACGTCATCCCGACACTGCGCGATCTCCTCGAGTCACACCGAGGGCTGCTCACGCCCGACGAACCCACCGGCGACCTGGACCGCCGGATCAGCTGGGTGCACACCACCGAGTTGCGGGACCCGTCGCGGTATCTGCACGGTGGCGAGCTGGTCTGCACGGTGGGCATCAGCCTGCAGACCGCCGAGGACTGCGCGGCATTCGTCGAGTCGTTGACCCGGGCCGGGGCCGCCGGCCTGTGCTTCGGCATCGGCGATGTGCACGACACGGTCCCCGGCGCGCTGATCACCTCGGCCGCCCGAGACGGCCTGCCGATCCTCATCGCCCCTCCCAATGTGCCGTTCTCGTCGGTGAGCCGCTATGTTGCCGACTTCCAGGTCGGCGGTGAGATATCCGTCGCACGGGCCACCAATTCGCTGATGCCCGAACTACTTTCGTCACAACGACGGCGCGAATCGGTGAGGCAGCTGTTGGACCGAGCAGGTGAGGTGCTGAGCGGCTACCTCCTGCTGGATCCTGATGGGGCACCCGAGGACACCGGCACCACCACCGTGGTCGACGGGTTGGGCGCCCTGACCTGGGTGGGCAGCGGCGACCCGCCCGAAACCGCTGTCCTGCAGCTGATCGCGCGATTCGCCCAGGCCGCCCAAGGTGATCGCGACATCGAAACCACGCTGACCCGCGAACGGGTCGGACAGCTGCTGTCGTTGATCGAGCGACGCATGCTGCTGCCCGACGCCCTCAATCAGCTGTTGGACTGGGCGGGGCTGAGCTCACCCGAACTGACCTGCTCGGCCTGGCCGGCCGGGGCCGGCGCCGTGCTGTCGATGGCGTTTCCCGATGCCCTGGTCGGCGACGCACCCGAGGTCTGTCTGGTTGTTGAGGCCGGCGCCCGCGCTCAGGCCGCCACCGAACTCTCGATGCCCTCGGGGCACGCCGCGGCCGTACCGCTCGCCGAGCTGGGGGCGGCGATAACCCAAGCCCGCATCGCCCTCGACCTGGCCCAGCAGCACGGCGGAAGCATCGGACCCGATCAACTGAGCACCTTCGACAGCCTGGTCGAGGGTTTACCGCTGAGCCGGCTGGCCCCGTTCAAGAATCAACTCATCGACCCGCTCGAGCGCCTGGACAACGATCGGGGCACCCAGCACGTGCGGACTCTTCGGGCCTTCCTGGCCACCAACGGGTCACTCATCGACACCGCCCGCGAACTGTTCCTGCACACCAACACCGTGCGTCACCGGCTGAGTCGCATCCACGAGATCACGGGACGTAACCCGATGAATTTCGAGGATCAGGCCGCGTTCGCCATCGGCTTGCGCGCCAGCGACCGCGCCCGCCGGATGCCCGGGCACCCTGCCTGATCCGTGTCGCGGATTCGCCCCGACACCTGGCGGTGGTAGACAAGGGACATGGAAATCCTGGCCAGCCGGATGCTGATCCGGCCGGTCGACTACCCGAAGTCCGTCGAGTTCTACCGCGACGCGATCGGTCTGGCCATCGCGCGCGAATACGGCGCCGGCACAGTGTTTTACGCCGGGCAGTCACTGATCGAGCTGGCCGGTCACCACAGCCCCACCAAATCCGGGGTGTTCCCCGGAGCGCTGTGGCTGCAGGTGCGCGATGTCTACGCCACCCAGGCGGAACTGGAAAGCCGCGGCGTGGCGATCGCCCGGGCCGCGGCCCAGGAGCCGTGGGGTCTGCATGAGATGCACGTGACCGATCCCGACGGCATCACCCTGATCTTCGTGCAGGTGCCCGACACCCATCCGCTTCGCCGGGACACTCGGGACTGACGAGGAGACCGTCGTGGCGAAATCAGTGCTCGGCCGTGGAACCGCCCGCGCACGCGTGCTTGAGGCCGCGCTGACGCTGTTCGGTGAACACGGCGTCAGCGGCACCACATTGCAGATGATCGCCGACAGCATCGGCGTGGGTAAGGCGTCGGTCTACTACCAGTTCCACTCCAAGGAAGACATCGTGGCGGCCGCGGCGCAACCGATGTTCGACGACATCGCGCGGGTGGTGGCGATCGCCGAGGCCGTCTCCGACCCGGCCACCGGCCGGGAGATCAGCATCAGCGGCCTCATCGACCTGAGCGTGCGGCACCGCCGGCTGGCCGCGGTGCTGGCTGGTGACCCGGCGCTGGAAAGCCTGATCCAGTCACGCGAGGACCTCACCGAGATGACCGAGCGGTTCACCAACCTGCTACTCGGCGGCGCCGACGGGCCTGCGGGCAGAGTCGTCATCTCCATGGTCACCAGCGGCATCTATGCCGCCGTGACCGACAAGACACTGGAGGACGTCAGCGACGAGGATCTGCGCCGGACGCTGTTGGCAGCGGCGCAGCAACTGATGCGCACTTCATCCTATTTCGAGTGAGCGCAGTGCGAATCGAGCGCTACCAGGTCCAGACGGTCGGATCCACGGGTGGGTACGTTGCGCAGTTCTGCGTGCCGTGCGCGACGACGCCCTTGTTGTTGAAGAACAATTTGGCCCAGTTCGGCCAGCGCCAGGACATGTTCTCGAAGAACGCGTTGGTGGCGGTGTTCTCCGAGTACTGGCGACGGCCGGGGTAGTCCATCGAGAAGAACCAGTAGATGCGGTCCCGGGCGCCCTGCTGATCGGCGGCGGGTTTGTTGTTGTAGTCGATCATGTAGCGCTCGTAGTACACCGGATTGGTGTCCCGCACCGCAGCCATGTACTGGTCGACCGTGCAGGTGGTCCTGAGCATGTTGCTCGGGATCGGGTACTCGTCGGTGGCATCAGCGGCCGCGATGCCGGGCGTGAACACCAGAGTCGTGGCCGTGGCGGCCACTGCCAGGCAGGTACCGATGGATTTCTTGCGGCGCATGGGGTTTGGCTCCTCAGCGTTGGTCGGTGGCGTGTTGCAGCACGGGCGCCTGTTCGGGGCAGTAGGTCGGTATCGCGCCGCCGATGAACTGCCAGGCCTGGTCGGTGGTGGTGTCCCTGTTCAGCTGGGCGTGCACGAACTTCGCCGACGCGAACGCGTCCGGGTCGAGCCCGTTGCGCAGCCGCTTGCACATGATCTTGGCGATCCAGGCGTTGTAGTCCTTCTGCCCGTAAATCCCGTGGGTGTGCAACTGCTCGGCGAACTCCTGATCGGGATCGGCGTGGGCCACCGGCACGGCAGCGCCCATCAGACCCGCCGCGATGGCAACTGCCGCGATTGTTCCGCGCTTCATCGACGAGATCCGCATCAGACCAGAGCCTCCTGTGGGTGACGTTGAACCGGGGGCCACGGCTGCGGTATCGGCCGGGGCCGCACCCGCTGCGGCCACCAGAACCATTTGCCGAGCAGCGCGGCGATCGACGGCGTCATGAACGCGCGGATCACCAGGGTGTCGAACAGCAGACCCAGACCGATCGTCGTACCGACCTGGCCCATGATCGTGAGATCGCTGACCGCCATCACCATCATCGTGAAGGCGAACACCATGCCCGCCGCGGTCACCGTCGAACCGCTGCCACCCAACGCCCGGATCATGCCGGTGTTCAGGCCCGCGTGTATCTCCTCCTTGAGCCGGGAGACGACCAGCAGGTTGTAGTCCGCACCGACCGCCAACAGGATGATCACCGCCATTGGCAGCACCATCCAGTGCAGCTCGATTCCCAGCAGGTACTGCCACAGCAGTACCGAAAGGCCGAACGACGCACCCAGCGAGAGCACCACCGTGCCGACGATCACCGCCGCGGCGACGATCGCCCGGGTCAGCAGCAGCATGATCAGGAAGATCAGGGCGATCGCGGCGATTCCGGCGATCAGCAGGTCGTACTGCGTGCCGTCGGCCATGTCCTTGAAGGTGGCCGCGGTGCCGCCGAGGTAGATGGTCGCCCCCTCGAACGGTGTGCCCTTGATCGCCTTCTTGGCCGCATTCTTGATCGAGTCGATCCGTTCGATACCCGCCGCGGACATCGGATCACCTTCGTGGTTGATGATGAACCGCACCGCATGCCCGTCCGGGGACAGGAACTGCTCCAAACCTTTTGCGAAATCTGGGTTTTCGAACGCTTCGGCCGGCAGATAGAACGAGTCGTCATTCATCGCATCGGTGAAGGCCTTCCCCATTTCGGTCGACGTCTCCTGCATGATGCGCTGCTGTTCCTGCATACCCTGCTGGGTCTGCTGCATGGTCAGCATCATCTCCCGCATGTTCACCATGGTCTGCTTCATCTCGGGCATGATCGCGATCATCTGCGGCATCAACTCGTTGAGCCGATGCATCTGCGGCATCATCTTGTTCATATCGCTGGTCATCACGTCCATACCGTCGATGACGTCGAAGACCGACCGGATCGACCAGCACATCGGGATGTCGAAGCAGTGCGGTTCCCAGTAGAGGTAGTTGCGCATCGGCCGGAAGAAATCGTCGAAGTTGGCGATGTTGTCGCGCAGCTTTTCGATGTTGCCCACCATGCCGTCCATGGACGCCACCATCTGACTGGTGGTGTCGGCCATCTCGACGGTGATGGCGGTCATCTTGTCCATGGTCTCGATGGTGTTCTGCATATCCGCAACCTGATTGGTCATATCGGCGGTGCGGTCGGTGTTGTATTTCTCGTTGAGCCGCTGCAGGGTGCCCTGTTGGCTGATCATGTACGGGATCGAGGTGTTCTCGATCGGCGTGCCGTCGGGGCGGGTGATGGTCTGCACCCGGCCGATGCCGTCGACCTGGAAGACGGCCTTGGCGATCTTCTCGATGACCAGGAAGTCGGCGGGGTTGCGCAGATCGCGATCGCTCTCGATCATCAGCATCTCGGGATTCAGCCGGGCCGGCGAGAAGTGCCGCTCGGCGGCCGCGTAACCCTGATTGGACGCAATGTCAGCGGGTAGGTACAGCCGGTCGTTGTAGCTGGTCTGGTACCCCGGCAGGGCCAGTAGACCGATGAGCGATACCGCGATGGTGGTGATCAGGATCGGGCCGGGCCACCGCACCACGGCGGCACCCACCTTGCGCCAACCGCGCACCCGCATCGAGCGTTTGGGATCCATGAACCGGCCGGCGACGGTGACAATGGCCGGACCGAATGTCATCGCCGTGATGATGAGCACCAGCATGCCGATGGCCAGCGGCACACCGAGCGTCTGGAAGTACGGCAGCCGGGTGAAACTCAGGCAGAAGGTGGCACCGGCGATCGTCAAACCGGAGCCGACGATGACATGCGCGGTGCCCCCGAACATGGTGTAGTAGGCCGATTCTCGATCCTCACCATTCCCTCGTGCCTCCTGGTAGCGGCCGACGAAGAAGATCGCGTAGTCCACCGAGATCGCGATTGCCAACGTGACCAGCAGGCCGGTCGCGAAGGTCGAGAGGCCGATGATCTCGTAGTACCCCAGGAATGCCACCGCGCCGCGCACGGTCAGCAGGCTGACCATGACCATCCCGATGATCAGCAGCGTGGTCATGATCGACCGGAAGATGACCAACAGCATGACGATGATGACCAGGAAGGTCAGCGCCTCCACCAGCCGCATGCTGCCGTGGCCGGCCTCGGTCTGTTCGGCGGTCATCGCCGCGGAACCGGTGACGAAGACCTCGACGCCCTCGGGCGCAGAGAGACTCTCGGCGATGTGCTTGACGGCCTCGACGGATTCGAGCGACAGCGCCTCTCCCTGGTTGCCGGCCAGGTTGGCCGAGACGTAGACGGCCTTACCGTCACCGCTCTGCACCCCGGACGCGGTCAGCGGATCGCTCCACAGGTCCTGGACATGCTCGACATGAACCGTGTCGGACCGCAGCTTGTCGATCAGCTCGGAGTAGTAGCGGCGGGCGTCCGCACCCAGCTTCTCCCGACCTTCCAGGACGATCATCGCCGAGCTGTTGGACTCATATTCGCCGAACACCTCGCCGATGTGCTCGGTGGCGACAACCGCCGGAGCCTCCTTGGGGCTCATCGAGACCGACCGCATCTCGCCGACGTCCTCGAGCTGCGGCACCGCGACGTTCAAAAAGACGGCGATACCCACCCAGATCAGGATGATCGGAATCGACAGCTTGCGGAGCACTCGGGCGATCCGGCCGAAGTGCGCGGTTTCGTGTCGGGCCGGGGCGACGGTGGCGATGGGCCCGGTGGGCGGCTCGCCGCCGTGCGCGCTCACGCGGACTTCACGATGCAGTAGGTCTGAACATTGGTACCGGTAGTCGTGCGCTCGTCCTTGAGCTCACCGTCGACGATCACCCGGCATCCCAGGAAGCTGGTCTTGCCCTGCGCCACGATGTTGGCCGCAGCCGACGGATCCGTGGTCTGCAGCGTGATGGACCACGGCAGGATAGCGTCGTCGACCCGCTGCGGCTCGCCTTCCAGATCCACATAGTTCACATCCACAGCCGCTCCTTCAGGACCAAAGATCTCGTACGTCAACACTTTTGGATCGAACGGTTCCGGATCGTTCGCGAACTCCACCGGCGTGGTCAGAGGCGGGTCGGATGCGAACACGCCGCGGACCCGATCGACGGCCAGCCCCGCTATGCCGATCACCACCACGAAGACCAAGGGCAACCACGCCCGCTTGAGCAATTGCATTGCCACTTCCTCCCGCACCCTGCCGTCGTCCCCGGTACCCGAACCAGACAGCCTCGGCCATCAATGGCACTTAAGTTATACAACTGGCCGACTTGAAACAAGCCGATCGGCTAAGTGCCATTTATCTAGTAGCAATAGATGAACTAGCCATTAGGCGAACTGCTCACGATGATGGGAGCCAGTTGCCCAGCAGACATGGCACGGCCGGGGATCGTGCGATCGCCTCAAGGGTGCGGCTTAGGGCGAGTTGATCGTCGGATCCGACGTTCAACGACATCGCCGACACAGAGGCATCCTGCGCCGGCGTTACAGGAAGTGCGCCGCTGCGACCAGCACCTATCCGTGAATTCTCGACGGTGTCGTGGTCATGCCTGCCCTTCGCCTTGGGCGTCGTAGGCCGCGCGAGCGGCACCGATTTCATCGGCGGTGGCCAAAGCCCAATCGATCAACGGCTGGACGGCCAGACGCAGGCCGTCGCCGGTCTCCGTAAGCGCATAGGTGACCTGCGGCGGCACCGTGGGGACCACTGTGCGCGTGATCAGTCCGTCGCGAGCGAGACGACGCAGGGTCACGGTGAGCATGCGCTGGCTGATCCCGACTACGACCCGCCGGGCCTGGCTGAACCGCAACGGGCCATGCCCCAAAGCGGCCACGACGTAGAGCGACCACTTGTCCGAGACCAAGTCGTGGAGCTGCAGATGCGATACCTGGTCTACGGTGCGATCGCAGCAACCGGCGTGGTGCTGCCCGCAATGCGGCAAGCCGGTTCGGGCACACTGCTGTTCACCACCGGGGCCGGGTCGGTCGATCCCACCCCGATGCTCAGTGACATCAACACCGCCGGCGCGGCCCTGCGCTCATGGGTGCTGAACTTGCACAAGGAGCTCGAGCCCGAGGGCATTCAGGCCGCACATGTAGCCATCGGGGCATGGATCGGCGACCGCGCTCCTGAGGGCACCCCTAGCGCGTCCGCAGACCAGATCTCCCCGCTGTACTGGGACCTGCATGTCCAGCGTGACCAGACCGAGAAGATCTTCACCCCCTGACCCGGCATGGTGCCCGGACCAACGCATTCCGCCCTGGATGAAGGAATTGCCTTGCGAACGTTGCCCTTAAATCGCCAGCGGCCAACCCACCGAGGCCAGCCGAGCGGCGACCTGGTTGATCTCTTCCGGATTGGGGTCCTTGTCGATGACATTGTGCACCGCCAGACGGATCTCGTCGTCGGTGACCGGGCTGTCGCCATTGCTGGACCGCAGGATGTCGTGGGTGGCCTTGACCACCTCATCCTCGGTCAGCGACCGGGTCAGCAGCGCCAGCAAGGCGAACTGATCCTTGTGCGGCACTCCCTCCGGATAGCCGGCCCGCAGCCAGCTCAGCACGTTGTCCAGGAAGCTCGTCGTTTCGGTCATGCTCAGCTCACTTACCCGGAATGAAGGGGACGGGGTTGAATCCGAAGTGGTGAATGATCGTGGTCTTGGTGATCCAGAGGATCGCGATCACGATCACCGCAGCGACGATGGTGAAAAGCGCCAGACCGAGGACCTTCAGCGCGGGGTTGGGCGCCACGACGGTGCCGTCCTCGTGTGTACCGCCGGCACCGTTCGAGTAGGCCACCAGGCCCGTGGCGAACACCGCGGGCAGACCGGCTCCGAGGATCAACCCCACAACCAGCACCTTGAAGATGGAGTCCACATAAATCATCAGCTGATTCCTTAGCTAGATCCGGTCAGACTGCGGCTTTGTCGGCGGTGGCGGCGGGCTTGGCGGCGTCGCGTACCTCAGCCGGCACCACCGAGTTGGTGGAGTCGTCCCAATCGGCATTGACGTTCTTGTGGTCGACCTTCTGCTGCTGGGCGCGCCACCACATGTACCCGGACAGGGCGACCAGGACCAGGAAGATCAGGCCGTCACCGGCGAGCGCTGATCCGGTGAGCGACTCGACACCGTGCGACAGCCAGAAGGCCAGCGCGCCGACGAGACCGGCGGCGGGCAACGTGATCAACCAAGCCATCGCCATGCGCCCGGCCACGGCCCAGCGCACCTCGGCGCCGGGCTTGCCGACGCCGCTACCGAGGATCGAGCCGGTGGCGACGTGAGTTGTGGAGAGCGCCATGCCCGCCGCGCTGGAGCTCAAAATGATTGCAGCCGACGATGCTTCAGCGGCAAGCCCCTGCGGGGATTCGATCTCGACCAGGCCCTTGCCCAGCGTGCGAATGACGCGCCAGCCGCCGATGTATGTGCCGAGGCCGATGGCCAGCGCGCAAGAGGCGATGATCCAGATCGGTAGGCCGTTCTCCTTCACGTCCCCGGTGAGGTGGCCGGTGGTGATGAGGGCGAGCGCGATGACGCCCATGGTCTTCTGGGCGTCATTCGTTCCGTGCGACAGTGCGACCAGCGAGGCGGTGGCGATCTGGCCCCAGCGGAAGCCCTGCTCACGACGCTTCTTCAGCACGTTGCGAGTGATGCGGTAGACGAGCCAGGTTCCGGCGGCGGCGACGAGGCAGGCGATGAAGGGAGCCGCGATCGCGGGGATGAGCACCTTCTGGAGCACGCCGGACCAGTTGACCCCGGACAGGCCGATGGCTGCCAGCCCGGCGCCGATCAGCCCGCCGAAGAGCGCATGCGACGAGCTGGACGGAATACCGAAGAGCCAGGTCAGCAGGTTCCACAGGATGCCGCCGATCAGACCGGCGAAGATGATCGTGAGACCCGTCGAGGCATCGATGCCGGATACCAGCGACCCGGTCTTGCTGTCCTGGATCTTGAGCACCGATGTGGTGACCGTGACGGCCACCTCGACCGAGAGGAACGCGCCGACAAGGTTGAGGACACCCGCCAGGATCACAGCGGTCTTCGGCTTCAACGCCCCCGTGGCGATCGAAGTGGCCATGGCATTGCCGGTGTCGTGAAAGCCGTTTGTGAAGTCAAAAGCCAGTGCAGTTGCTATCAACAGCACCAGGACGATCAGCTCAGCGCTCATGGCGGTAATTCTGTCGGACCATTGGCGTTTTTGACCAGCCGGAAACACCTCGCTGAGCTGGGAATTCGAATACGCTACGAATGAGTTCACCGAGTGTTCATCTCCGCACCCCGGGCTGTTCGCCGGGGCGGTTTGCCGATCCCCGAGCGGCCGATAAGTTCACTGCGAGCCAGAGTCGGCTGGCACCACTAACATCAATGCGGTCTTCCGGCTCAAACTCGTTTGTCCGGAGGAACCTCGCTCGGGTGCATCAGGAGTAGGCACAGTGAACGCATTTCTCGCGAAGATCGCGGCCTGGCTGAACGCCGGGTACCCCGAGGGGGTGCCTGGGCCAGACCGGGTGCCGTTGTTGGCCCTGCTGACCCGGCGCCTCACCAACGACGAAGTCAAAGCCGTCGCACGGGATCTCATCGATCGCGGTGACTTCGATCACATCGACATCGGCGTACTCATCACCCAGATCACCGACGAGCTGCCCCGCGCGGAAGACGTCGAGCGGGTCCGGGAACGACTGGCGGCCAAGGGGTGGCCGTTGGACGATCCGCGCGATGCCGAGGACTCGATCGACTCCGATGACGCCGGCCGCCAGAACGGTGACGACCCGAAAGAGCCAGGGGGCCCGGCATAGCTGTCCTACGCTCCGTCACCGTCGGATCCGCGACGGACGAATTGCCGGCAGTCCTCGATGACGTCCTGACCGGGCGCGGGTCGGCGATCCTGCCCGTCCCTGCCGACGACGAACGTCAGAGTTCTTTGTTGACAACCACTTTGCGCGCCGGGGAAGAAATCGACGACGACGTCGCAGTGGTGATCTCGACCTCGGGCACCACGGGCGAGCCCAAAGGCGCGCTGCTGACCGCCGACGCGCTGCGGGCCAGCGCCGCGGCCACGCACGCCCGGCTGGGCGGTGACGGCCGGTGGCTGCTCGCCCTGCCCGCCTATCACATCGCGGGCCTGCAGGTCCTGGTGCGCAGTGCACTGGCCGGCACCACGCCCGTCACCATCTCCGCGTCCTTCGATCCGTCCGAATTGCCTTCTGCGGTGGCGGCTCTGGGCAATGGACGTCGTTACGCCTCACTGGTGGCGGTGCAGCTCGACAAGTCCTTGCGTGACCCGGCCGCCGCGGACGCGCTGGCCCAGCTCGACGCCGTTCTGATCGGCGGCGGGCCGATGCCGGCTGGGGTGGCCGAACGCGCGGAGTCGGCCGGGGTGAACGTGGTCCGCACCTACGGGATGAGCGAGACCGCGGGCGGATGTGTGTACGACGGCGTGGCACTCGACGGGGTGAAGGTGCGTATCGACAATTCCCGCATCCTGCTGGGCGGAGCCACCGTGGCCCGCGGCTATCGCAACCCGATCAGCCCCGACCCCTTCGCCGAGCCGGGGTGGTTCCGCACCGATGACCTTGGCACCGTGGATGATTCGGGCGTGTTGCGGGTTCTGGGCCGGGTCGATGAGGCGGTCAGCACCGGCGGGTTGACGGTGCTGCCGCAACTGGTCGAATCGGCACTCGCCGACCATCCGGCGATCGCCGACTGCGCGGTCTTCGGGGTCCCCGACGAGCGGCTCGGCCAGCGCGTGGTCGCCGCACTGGTACTGGCCCCGGGTTCATCGGTCCCCGATGTGGCCGAGTTGCGGGCCCATGTGGCCCAGACCCTTGATGCCACCGCGGCCCCGCGGGAGGTGCACATCGTCGACGAGTTGCCCCGTCGCGGCATCGGCAAGCTCGACCGGCGCACGCTGGCCGCCCGCTACGGCGGCTGAGCTCCGGGCGCCGGCCGGCGAATTCCTGGTCAGACAATTCAGTTGTCGGCTTGGGCATGATGGAGGCATGCGCCGAGAAGTGACCTCCGCGGATGAGCTGCGCGCCATCGTCGGGCAACCCACCGCAGCCGTCGCCAAGAAGGTGACGGACCGACTGTCGGAAGCACAGCAGGTCTGGCTCAAGCAGTCACCGCTGGGCTTCGTGGCGACCACCGATGCACACGGCCGCGTCGACGTCTCCCCCAAGGGCGACCCACCGGGCTTCGTCCAGATCATCGACGACACCACGATCGCGATCCCGGAGCGGCCCGGCAACCGGCGCGTCGACGGTTTCCTCAACGTGCTGCAGCGCCCGCACGTGGGCACGGTGTTCGTTATCCCCGGCCGCGGTGACACCCTGCGGATCAACGGCACCGCCCGGATCCTCTCCGACGCAGACTATTTCGAGGACATGGTGGTCGACGGCAAGCGGCCGATCCTCGCGCTGGAGATCGCCGTCGAAGAAGTGTTCTTCCACTGCCCCAAGGCATTCCTGCGCTCCGACACATGGAAACCCGAGACCTGGAATCCGACGTCGGTGCCCTCGGTGGCGCAGATGGCCAAGGCGTTCAAGCCCGACCAGAGCCAGGCCGAACTCGACGCGTATTACAGCGAGGACAACCTGCGCAAGATCCTTTACTGAACTTCCTCAGCCGGTTTCACCAGGACCGCCCGCGTGTAAAGCAGCTGGAAGCCCCGGCGCTGCACGTTGTGCTGGGACTTCGAGCCGGGCGCCGTTGTCACCACGGCGATCTCGCATCCGGCGTCGGCCGCCTCGGCCAGCCGAGCCGCCAGCAGCGCGGCCTGCACCCCGCGGCGCCGGTAGGCCGGCGCCGTCGCGGCCCCGGCCAGCTGAGCGACCCCACCGGCCAGCCGCATCATCCCGCCACCGGCGACCGCTCCGTCCAACAGCGCGATATACGCGGTGGCCCCGGCCTTTTCCATGTCCCGTTCGGCCCGCTCAAGGATGTCAGCGGGGAACTGCTCGTGACTGATGGGACCCTCACCATCGGGATGGGCGAAGCCCTCCACCACGACGTTCACCCATGCGGCGAGATCGTCGGCCCGGCGCACCTGCACGTCTGACGCCGGCGGGCGCTCGTCGTGAATCGGCCTGCCCAGCACGTTCTCGAACTCGACGAGGCGATAGCCGCGGCCGGACAACAACTCGGTGATCTCCGGGTCGGCCAAGTTGGACAGTTCCACCCGCGTGGAGCTGCCTCTGCCCGCGAACGCGCGCTCGATCTCACCCAGCACCGCTTCATCGGGCAACCCGTCGAAGCCGAGGCCGACCACCTTGTTCATCGGCGATTCCGCCTCGGCGAAACAGGCGTACCCGCCGGCGACGGGCAGGACCAGCCCATCGGCGCCACGGTGTCCGGCAGCGCGCGTCGCCGCCGCGATCAGGTCCGCCTCGGCCTTCTCGATGCGGCGGGCCAAATCGACACCGCAGAACAATTGGTCCGAGCCCTGGTCTGAGTCACCTTTGATAGCCACGTCGATATTGTGCCCGCACAGGCTTTTCCGAAACGTGGGTACCAACCCCGGCGTCGGTCAGCGGGGCGGCCCCGCGGGTTCCCACGTCTGCATCGCCGTATCGAGCTCATCGCTGTCGAGCGCCTTCACCGGAATCGGCGCCTGGTCGTCGTGGTAGCGCATGCCGTCCAAAAGAATGGCCACATACCGGCGCCACAGGTCGGCATCGACATGCCCGGCGTATTCACTCACGGTGCCGGCCAGCAGCCCGAAGAGCGGCATGTCCGTGGACGACACCTCCGGACGCAGATAGCCGTCGCTCTGCGCCCGCTCGACAAGTTTGGTCAACGCCGGGACGAGCCGCTCCTGGCAGGCCTTGACCCGGTCGCCCCCATAGCATTTGCTGAACGCGATCTCCCTCAACCCGCGGTCGGTGGCCGTGATCTTGCACATGCTCTCGACATACCACGAGAACCCCTGCCATGAATCTTCTTGCTGCAGTGCAATTTCAGCCAATGCGGTGAGTTGATCCATACCGTCCACGAAGATCGCCTCGAGCAGCTCCTCTTTGGTGGCGAACCGTCGATACACCGTTCCGACCCCGACATTGGCGTGATGTGCCACGTCGTTGAGCGTCGCCTCAAGACCTTTTTCGGCAAACAGCTCCCGCGCGGCATCGAGCACCCGCTGCCGGTTGCGCTCTGCGTCCCTACGCAGCACGCGACGTGTTTCCTCGGTCATATCTCTCAGCTTAAGTGATCGGGGTCATAAGTGGATTGATCCTATCCACTTGTTCGACTAACTTTACCCTTCGGACTGCGTAGGCCGCCTAACTGACAGGTCGTCGCGAACGCATCGAACGTCGGGAGGCCCACAATGACAGCCGTCAGCGCTCCGCCAGCCGCGGCCCGATCCCCAAGGCGGGCGCGATGACCAAGGCAATCCGACGGATATGGCTTCCGGTACTGATCGTCATCGCCATGGTGGCCGGCGTGCTGATCGTGATGAACGTCCGCAAGGTCTTCGGCGCACATCCGGTCATCATCACCGAAACCACGTCGGACAACGCCGAGGACTTCAACCCCAAGTTCGTGAAGTACGAGATCTTCGGCACGGGCGGCACTGCCGTCATCAACTACATGGACCTTGAAGGCAAACCCCAGCGCACCGGAACCGTGCCGCTGCCATGGACTTTGACACTGCAAACCACGTTGCCCTCGGTGCAGCCCAACATCATGGCGCAAGGCGACGGGCACAGCATCAGTTGCCGGGTCACCGTCGATGACGCGGTCAAAGAAGAGAGAACGGCTACTGGAGTGAACGCACAAACCTTCTGCTTTGTGAAGGCAGCATGAGCGCGCCGACCGACGACGCCCCGACCGACGCCATCGCAACGGGACGCCACGCGGCACCTCCGCGCCCGCGGCTCCCGCGATTCATCCGGGCGTTCGCCCTGCCGATCATCCTGGCGTGGATCGTGATCGTTGCACTGCTCAACACCGTCGTCCCTCAGCTCGAGGTCGTCGGAAAGATGCGCGCGGTGTCGATGAGTCCCAACGACGCGCCGTCGATGATCGCGATCAAAGAGGTCGGCAAGAAGTTCCAGGAGTACGACACCAGCAGCTCGGTGATGGTCGTGCTCGAAGGCGACCAGCCGCTGGGCCTCGAGGCGCACGTCTTCTACGACAAGATGGTGCGCGACCTGCGCGCGGATACCACCCACGTGCAGCATGTGCAGGACTTCTGGGGCGACACCCTGACCGCCAAGGGCGCGCAGAGCCGCGACGGCAAGGCCGCTTACGTGCAGGTCTACATCGCCGGTGACCAGGGCGAGACGCTGGCCAACGAGTCGGTCGAGGCGGTGCGGCGCATCGCCACCGACAGCCCCGCACCCGACGGTGTGAAGGCGTATGTCACCGGATCCGCGGCATCCAGCACCGATCAGAACATCGTCGGTGACGAGAGCATGGAGCTGATCGAGCTCGTCACCTTCGGTGTCATCGCGGTGATGCTGCTTGGCGTCTACCGGTCGATCATCACCACCCTGATCGTGCTGGTGATGGTCGTGCTCGAATTGTCCGGCGCCCGTGGCCTCGTCGCGTTACTGGGCTATCAGAACTTCTTCGGCCTCACGACGTTCGCGACCAACATGCTGGTGACCCTGGCCATCGCCGCGGCCACCGACTACGCGATCTTCCTGATCGGCCGATATCAGGAAGCACGAAGAGCCGGCGAGGACAAGGAAGCGGCCTACTACGACATGTTCCACGGCACGGCCCATGTCGTGCTCGCGTCGGGCCTGACCATCGCCGGTGCGACGTTCTGCCTGCACTTCACCCGCCTGCCGTACTTCCAGACCATGGGCATTCCGCTGGCGATCGGAATGACGATGGTGGTCGCCATGGCCCTGACCCTGGGGCCGGCCGTCATCTCGGTTGCCAGCCGATTCGGCAAGATCCTTGAGCCCAAGCGGTTTTCGAAGTCCCGCGGATGGCACCGGGTGGGCACCGCCACGGTTCGCTGGCCGGGCGCAATCCTGGTGTGCGCCATCGTCGCGGCGTTGATCGGCCTGCTCGCCCTGCCGGGCTACCACACCACCTACAACGACCGCATCTTCCTGCCCAAGGACGTCGGGACGAACGTCGGATACGACGCCGCGTTCCGGCACTTCTCGCAGGCCAAGATGAACCCGGACCTGATGATGATCGAGTCCGATCGCGATCTGCGTAACCCCGCCGATTTCCTGGTGATCGACAAGATCGCCAAGGCACTCAAGAGCGTGCACGGAATCGCCCAGGTGCAGACCATCACCCGTCCCGATGGCGATCCGATCAAGCACTCGACGATCCCGTACACGCTGGGCCAGAGCGGCACGACCCAGCTGATGAACAACGACTATGCGCAGGCCAATCTGCAGAATCTGCTCGACCAGGCCGACGATCTGCAGACCAGCATCGATGCGATGACCGAAATGATGTCCATCCAAACGGATCTGGCAGCGGTGTCGCAGCGCATGGCCGACAAGATGAAGACCACGTCCAGCGACATGAACGACGTGCGCGATCACCTGGCGGACTTCGACGACCAGTTCCGGCCGCTGCGCAACTACCTCTACTGGGAACCGCACTGCTTCGACATTCCGATGTGCTGGTCCATCCGGTCGATCTTCGACGCGCTCGACGGCATCAACACGATGTCGGATGACTTCCAGGACCTGGTTCCCGAGATGCAGCGCATGGCCGACCTGATGCCGAAGATGGTCGCCACCATGCCGCGGCAGATCCAGTCGATGAAGCATCAGAAAGAGCTGCTGCTGAACCAGTATCAGGTGCAGAAGGCCCAACAGGATCAGACGATGGCGATGCAGAACACCGCCACCGCCATGAGCGAAGCATTCGATACGGCCAAGAACGACGATTCGTTCTACCTGCCGCCGGAGGCATTCGAGACCGAGGACTTCCAGCGAGGCATCAAGCTGTTCATGTCGCCTGACGGACATGCGGTGCGGTTCACCATCATTCACCAGGGTGACCCACTGACTCCGGAAGGCACCGCACGCATCGCGCCGCTCAAGATCGCAGCGGCCGACGCGATCAAGGGAACCCCGCTCGAGGGATCCAAGATCTACCTCGGCGGCAGCTCGGCGACGTACAACGACATGCAGCAGGGCGCCGACTACGACCTGATCATCGTCGCCGCGGCGGCACTGATCCTGATCTTCATCATCATGTTGGTGCTCACCCGTGCGGTGGTGGCCTCCGCGGTGATCGTCGGCACGGTAGTGCTGAGTCTGGCCTCGGCCTTCGGTCTGTCGGTACTGCTCTGGCAACACATCGTGGGGATCCCGTTGCACTGGATGGTGATGCCGATGTCGGTCATCGTCCTGCTGGCCGTCGGCGCGGACTACAACCTGCTGCTCGTCTCACGAATAAAGGAAGAGATCCACGCCGGGCTGAAGACCGGGATCATCCGTGCCATGGTCGGCACCGGTGCCGTGGTCACCTCGGCAGGCCTGGTCTTCGCCTTCACCATGGCATCGATGGCGGTCAGCAGCCTCATCGTCATCGGTCAGGTCGGAACGACGATCGGCCTGGGCCTGCTGTTCGACACCCTGGTGGTCCGGTCGCTGATGACACCGTCCATCGCCACGCTGCTCGGGCGCTGGTTCTGGTGGCCGCAACACGTCCGCCAGCGTCCGTTACCGCAGCCCTGGCCGAAGCCCATCCAACGCGAGCCTGAGGAGGCCCTGGTCTGATGAAACGCATGTTGATCGCCCTGTCATTCTGTGCCGCAACCAGTGTCGCGCTGTCCGCACCGGCCTACGCCGATCCGGACACGGAGTTCGCCAACGAATTGCACACCTACGGCGTCTACGGGCAGAAGGACTACAACGCCTGGATCGGCAAGCTGGCGTGCAAGCGGTTGCACAACGGCGTCGACCACAATGCCCAGGACTCGGTCGGTTTCGTGAAGAAGCAACTGGCCAAGGACAGCACCGACGCTCAGTCGTGGCAGTTCCTGGGTACCGCCATCAACTACTACTGCCCCGATCAGCGCTTCGTCTACGAACAAGCCGCGCACTGAACGACTTTGGAGCAACATGTCGAACCGCAAGAGTGTCAGTAACCTGATCCGCACCGGCCTGGCCGCCTGTGCGGTCGCCGGCAGCCTGGCCGGGGCCGGCATCGCTAACGCCGACGCCACCGACGACTACCCGATCCCCAACCGGATCCTCAAGACGCCGTGCACGGCCGAGCAGATCATGGCCGCCGCCCGCGACGTCGAACCGGTGTACTACGAGCGCTACATGATCGACTACAACAACAAGCCGGTCGCCGATCAGCAGGGCGCCCAGGACCGGATCCACTGGTTCTTCTCGATGGACTACGCGGGCCGCCGCCAGTACTCCGAGAACACCGCCACCAACGCCTTCTTCGAGAACATGGCCTGGCGCTGGCCGAACTGGGCCAAGCTGTTCTTCAACAACAAGGGCGTCGCGGCCAACACCACCGACGTCTGCATGAATTACCCGCCCAACGACATGTCCGTCTGGGACTGGCACTGACGGACCCTATTCGGCTGTGCGCCCAGCGCCTCTCCCAGTGTCCAGAGCGCAACGCCGATGAGCACCAGGTCCTTCAACAGGAACTGACCGGGTTGTGCGCCGAGCACCGGGATCGGCCCGGCGTGGTTGACCACCACGCCGGGCGTCGTGAACAGGAAGCTCAGGGTGCCGAGGAACAAGACCACGGCCAGGGCGCTGCCGGCGGCGGAAAGCCGAGGCCACCACGGGCGCAGCGCAATCAGAACCGCGGCAACGATCTCCATGGTCCCCAGCGTCACCCCCACCGCTCCGGCGCTGAGGAAGTGATAGATCCACGACATCAAGGGGCTGTGCTCGATGAGGGCACGGGCCTCGAACTTCACGTACTTGCCGATGCCGATCCACGCCAGCACGATGACGAGCCCGTAGCGGCTCACACCTTGTCCGATGGCGGTGAGGCGCTCAGGCAACGCTGCACTCATCGTCTCGAATTGATCCGATCTCATGAGTTCCACGATGCGCCGGACGACGGCCGAATCCCATGGCTGCGCACCCGACGTCACCGAAACGTCAGACACGCCCCGGCGGCGCCCGCCTAGGCTTGGCGCATGCAGATCAGCCGCCGGGACGCTGTCGCGGTGGTCATCGGCCTGATCCTGGTGGTAGCGGCGTTCGTCGTGCCCCACCTGCACCTGGGTATCGTCACACCGCTGAT
The DNA here is from genome assembly GCF_053600815.1 of Mycobacterium sp. NPDC004974. Taxonomy (NCBI): domain Bacteria; kingdom Bacillati; phylum Actinomycetota; class Actinomycetes; order Mycobacteriales; family Mycobacteriaceae; genus Mycobacterium; species Mycobacterium sp. NPDC004974. The sequence continues at coordinate 27,166 of NZ_JBSGAQ010000012.1, forward strand.
CAACAGCACACCGGAGGAGATCCACAGCTTCACCGACACCGCACCGATTTTCGGCTGGTGGAATGCGCATGTCGGCTGGGGAACCATCCCGGCGATCGTCATCGGGCTGGCCGCGGTGTGGTGGGGTCCCGCACTCGCACAACGGATTCCATGGCGGGCCGTGCCTGTGACGGCGTGGGCGGTATCGTGCGCCTGGGCGTTCTCGCTGGCCATGATCGACGGTTGGCAGCGCGGCTTCGCCGGCCGCCTCACGGCGCGCCACGAGTACCTGCGCCAGGTTCCGACGATCACCGACATTCCTGAGGCGCTCCGCACGTTCTCCTCGAGAATTCTCGACTACCAGCCCGATTCATGGATCACCCACGTATCGGGGCACCCACCCGGCGCGCTCTTGAGCTTCGTCTGGCTGGACCGTATCGGATTGGGTGGCGGCGCGTGGGCCGGGCTGCTGTGCCTGCTCGCCGGGTCCAGCGCGGCCGCGGCGATCGTCATCGCGGCGCGTGCCCTCACCGACGAGGCCACCGCACGGCAGGTGGCGCCGTTCGTGGCGGTGGCACCGACGGCCATCTGGATCGCGGTCTCGGCCGACGGGTATTACGCGGGCGTGGCCGCATGGGGAATCACGGCGCTGGCCATTTCTGTGCACGGATCGGGCCGCCGTCAGATCCTGTGGGCCGGTGCGGCCGGCCTGCTGCTGGGCTGGGGGATCTTCCTCAACTACGGACTGGCCCTCATGGCGCTGCCGGCACTGGCCGTCCTCGCGACGGCCACCGACCGGCGGGCCGCCCTCCGTGTCATGGTGCCGGCCGCGGTGGCGGCGCTGGCGGTGGTCGCCGTGTTCGCGGCGGCAGGATTCTGGTGGTTCGACGGTTACACCCTGGTCCAACAACGCTATTGGCAAGGTATCGCCGCCGACCGTCCGTTCCAGTACTGGTCATGGGCCAACCTGGCCTCCGTGGTCTGTGCCATCGGCCTGGGCAGCGTCGCCGGGATCGGCCGGCTGTTCGATCTCGCGGCGATCCGGCGCCAGCCGGGGCTCCGCCTCGTGCTGATCGCCGCGCTCGTGGCGATCGTGTTCGCCGATCTCAGCATGCTCAGCAAGGCCGAAACCGAACGCATCTGGCTACCGTTCACGGTGTGGCTGACCGCGGCGGGCGCATTCCTACCGGCTCGGTCACAGCGCTGGTGGCTGGCGGTCAACGTCCTCGGTGCGCTGGCGCTGAACCACGTCATCCTCACCAACTGGTAGCCGCCGCAGCAGCAGCTGATACAGCAGCACGCTCAGCCACACCGCGGCCAGTGAAACCGCCAGTCCCAGTGGATAGTTGCGATCGAGCACCGTCATGTTGTCGGGCCGCATACCCGGCCGGCCGTACACCGGGACAGCCAGCAGAACCAGCACCACACTGCATAGTGCGGCCACCGCGATCGGCGAGCGGGAACCGGCCGGGATCAGCCGACGGCCCGCCCATCCCACCGCGGCGCACAACGGTGCGAAGACGAAATCATGCACCACCACCCCGACGACCACCCACACCAGGATCCGCACAACGATCACCGGCGGGTTCTCCGACAGCAGCAGCCCACCGTAGCCGGCCAGCCCGATTCCGATCACCGCGAGCAGCAGCCGCGTCGCCGTCATGTCATCACCTCGATCCTGGACAGCCACTTCGTCTGCAGCACACCGGGCCTGCTCGGAGCGATGAGCCGGCACGGATACCCGTGGTCCAGATCGAGAGGCGCACCATTGAGCCGCAACGCGATCAACGTGGCGCCGTCACGGGCATGCCGCGCGGGCAGCACCGTACGGGAGTACGGCCCCGGCGGTTCCAGCGAGACCATCCGCACATCGGAGTCCGGCGCACCGCCGACCGCGGCGATCAGATCGGCCAGTACCACCCCGGTCCACTCCGCATCGACACTCCAGCCTTCGACGCACGCGATCGGCAGTCGCCGAGTCGTCTGCGGTAGTGCCGACAACTCTGTCAGGCTGAACGCCCGCACGACCTCTCCCCTGGTCACCGTCAGCCGGTAGTCCGGTGCGGTCGCGCTGCGCAGCACACCGGCCGCGATCGCCGATCGGTTCACCGGAACTCCTTGCGGCCCTTGCCCGGAACGCGGCGCCAAGACGGAAACACGGCGCAGGAACGGCACCGTCTGCCCTGCGGTGACAACCGTCGCCAGCGCCACCGCCACCCAGGTGGCACGCAGCACGGTGCGCCGGGTGGGACCCACCGGTGGATTCGTAACCACGTCGCCGAGCGGTTCGCCCAGCACCCGGCGGATCACCGGCAGTTTCACCGCGAGGTGCACCAGCACAGCGCCGGCCGCCACATAGGCCATGGCGTAGTGCGCGGTGGTGAAGAAGAACCTGAATGCGTACCACTGTGCGATGTTCATCAGTCCGGTGGACAGTTGGAACAGCATCGCACCGACCAGCACCAGGATCGACAATCGCTCGAGCTGGCGGGTGAGCCCGCCGATCAGCGGACGCTCGAACAGCTTCGGCCAAACCGACCACAGCTTGACCACCAGCAGCGGGATCGCCGCGATACCCGAGATCACGTGCAGCCCCTGGGTGAGCCGGTACAGCCAGACCGGCCGGGTCGGCCAGAAGAACCACGGCTGCGGATGCTGGATGAAATGGCTGATCAGCCCGGTGACGAAGCAAACCGCCACCGCGATACCCAGAGCCGTTCCGACCCGGACGGTCACCGCGGTCGACCGCAGGCCGCTCATATCGCTTCCAGTGCCGCGATCGCCCGGTCACCGACGGGGTACACCGCCGCCACACCGAGGCCGACATCCCCGGCAAGCCGGGCCGCGCAGTCCAAACCCACCGTCGCCCAACGGAACCACGGCCCGATGCTGCGCAGAGTCTCCAACCGCACCCACGCCGCGTCGACACCCGTTGCCACCGTGTCGAATTCGACCAGGCAGCGGCCACCGCTCCGAAGCAGCTCACCGGCCCGCTGCAGCACCCGCCACGGATCACCGCCCAGCCCGACGTTTCCGTCGGCCAACAACACGTTGTGCCAGCGACCGGTTCCCGGCAGCGGTTCGAACAGGTCGCGGCACAACACCGGTGCCCCACTGCCCCGCGCCAACTCGACGGCCGTGCGGGACAGGTCCACACCGAGCGCGGGCAACCCGCGCCGCACCAGACCGGCGACCAGGCGCCCCGGCCCACAACCGAGATCGAGCGTCGGACCCGAACACAGGTTCACAATCGTGCGATCGAAGCGGCCGTCGGCGCGCGCACCGCCCAGCCAGCTGCATACCGGCAGCTGACGTAGGCTGCCGTCGGCGCGGCGGATCCAGCAGCTTTCCCCGTCGAGTGCCCGGTCGTAGAGCCGGCCGTGCATGTCAGAATCCTTCAGCCGCGCGGACGAATCGGCTGCCCGGCGCACACGCCCGGCGCACCTCGGCGATGTCGTCGACCGTGTCGAAGTCGGCCAGTTCGGCGGCCAGGGCCACCGTCGCCCCGGTGTCGCGCAGTGCGGCAAGGGTTTCCACACCGGTGTGCGACGTGGACATCTCGACGTCGGCCAGGCACCCGGCCGTGCGGCAGTCTCGGACACCCAGCACCCACCAGCCGCCGTCATGCGCCATCCCGAGCACTGCATCGGCGTCCGCCAACGCCCGCCCGCACTCGTCGAGCAACGCGGCGGTCACCTGCGGGGTGTCCATCCCGATCTGCAGCACGGGCAGCCCCGTCGCCGTGGCGGCGTCGGCGTGCGCATTGGCCAGTCGCTGGGCGAAGCCGGCGCCCCGCTGGGGCACGACGATGAAATCGTCCAAGCGGTCCCAGATTTCCCGGCCACAGCGGGCCCGCCCAAGGTCACCGGTCAGCGCCACCACTCGCGCCGAGACCGCCGCGGCGGCCACCGCGTCGAGGGTATCCAGCAGCGCCGCCGCCGCGATGTCGGCGGCCGCCTGGTCGCCGACCCCCGCGGCCAGCCGGGTCTTGGCCAACCCGGGCACCGGGGCCTTGGCAACCACGAGCACCGCAAGGGGTTTCACCTGATCACCCGCCAGAAGTCCAGCGCCGCAATGACACTGCCCCGCACCGATCCACTCACCTTGGATTGCCCGCCGGTGCGGGGTCCGTAGGCCACATCGCGCTCGACCACCCGCCAACCTTGCTGAGCGGCGCGGACCAGCAACTCCAGCGGGTAACCCGACCGGCGATCGGTCACCCCGAGCCCGATCAGCGCGTCCCGGCGGGCCACCCGCATCGGCGCGATGTCGTGCACCGGCAGCCGGTGCCGCCGACGGAGCCGCCAGCACACCGCGGCGGTACCCAACCGGGCATGCCAGGGCCAGCGCAGGCCGGGGACCGGACGGCGCCTACCAATGACCAGGTCGGCACCGCGGTCGAGTTCGGCGACAAGCGCCGGGAGCTCCCCCGCATCGAGCGACCCGTCCGCGTCCAGCACCGCCACGATCGGCGTCGCGGCCGCGACCACACCCGCGTGCACGGCCGAGCCGTACCCGGGACGAGACTCGACCACCACTGTCGCTCCGAGCGCCCGGGCCACCTCGGCCGTGCGGTCGGCGCTGTTGTTGTCGACCACCAGCGGCCGGTACCCCTGGGGTATAGCGGCCAGCACGCCGGGCAGCGAGTGCTCCTCGTCCAGGCAGGGCAGCACCACCGTCACGTGGCCGGCAGGGGTCATGTGATCCGACGCTAGGCCGCTCACGGCTCGCTGACCAGGGCCCAACCATGACGAAACTGTGACATAGCCGCAGGTCGCGGCGCCGCGGCAGTAACCTCGAAGGGTGACCCGGGTACTGATTGCCGACGACGACACCGTGGTGCGCGATGTCGTACGGCGCTACCTGGAACGCGACGGCCTGGACGTCTCGATCGCGCACGACGGCACCGAAGCGCTGCGGTTACTCGACTCCGAGCAGATCGACGTCGCGGTTCTGGACGTGATGATGCCCGGCTCCGACGGGCTGTCGTTGTGCCGTGTCCTACGGCGCGACGGCGACTACAGCATGCCGGTGATCCTGCTGACCGCCCTGGGCGAGGAGGACGACCGCATCGCGGGCCTGGAGGCCGGCGCGGACGACTACCTGACCAAACCGTTCAGCCCTCGTGAACTGGCGTTACGGGTGCGGTCGGTGCTGCGACGCAGCACGGGGCCGGTCGGCCCGGCGCCTCCGGAACTCACCGTCGACGATCTGCACGTCTTGCCCGCGGCGCGCTCGGTCACCCTCGCCGGACGCCCGGTCAACCTGACCAATCGCGAGTTCGATTTGCTGGTGTTCTTCCTGACCAACAACGACGTCGTGTTCTCCCGCGAGGATCTGCTGAAACGGGTCTGGCACTGGGACTTCGGCGACCTGTCCACCGTGACGGTGCACATCAAGCGGCTGCGGTCAAAACTCGGTGATCAGCACCGGATCCAGACCGTATGGGGACGGGGCTACCTGTGGAGTTCTGGTGCAGAATCTCGCTGAGATCATCGGCTGGGCGCTGGCTTGCTCGCTGCCGGTGGTGGTGGCCGGGGCGATCATCATCCGGTTCGCCCGGTCCTGGTCGCTCGCGCTGAGCATGGTGGTGCTGGTGCTGATCCCGACGCTGGCCACGTTCACCGGAGTGCTGGGCGCCAGTGGGTTCATGATCACCGAGACCTTCGAGCAGACCGCTGTCGTGCTGGTGATCGTGTCGGTGGTGACCATCCCCGCAGCCGTCATGCTGGCCCGCTACCAGGCCCGGCGCACGGTGTGGGAGCAGGAGATCCGCGATTCCGAGCGGGCGGCCGAGCATTCCCGCCGCCAGCTGGTGGCGTTCGTCAGCCACGACCTGCGCACCCCGCTGGCCGGTATCCGCGCGGTGTCCGAGGCCATCGCCGACGGTGTGGTCACCGACGACGAGGTCAGGACGCAGGCCAAACATATTGAGCAGGAATCAATCCGGTTGTCGGAGATGGTCGATGACCTGTTCGAGATGTCGAAGATCAACGCCGGTTCGGTGCAGCCCGTACGCGAACAGGTGGCCCTCGACGAAGTGGTGGCCGATGTGATCGCCGCCCACCGGATACCGGCCGACCGGGCGGGCGTGCGGCTGACCGCGGAACTTCCCCCGCAACCGGTGCAGGTGCTGGGCAGCGACCGTTCCCTGGTCCGCGTGCTGTCGAACCTGGTGGCCAATGCCATCGCCCACACACCGGACGGCGGCAGCGTGACGCTGTCCCTCGGTTCCGATGCCGACGGCGCATGGGCCCACGTCGATGACACCGGCGTCGGCATCGACGAGGCCGACCTACCCCGGGTGTTCGACGTGGCCTACCGGGGCTCCAACGGCCGTGTGCCACGCGTGGATTCGTCGCTACCGAGCGGGTCCGGACTGGGGTTGACCATCGCGGCAGGCCTGGTGCAGGCGCACGGTGGCACGTTGTCCGCCCGCAACCTGGACACCGGGGCGCGCTTCGAGGTGCGACTGCCACTGGCGGCCGGTTCTGCCGATTAGGCGTCAGTCCGGCAGCGAGTTGCTCAGCCGCTCGGTGGCGGCCACGTAGTCCTCGATGAACTCGCGCACGATCTCGCGCGCCGGTTTCACCTTGTTCATCAGCCCGACGCCCTGCCCCACGAAATACGTCGCCAATGCCTGCGCGCCCGGATGCCCTTGCGCGGCAAGCACATCCACCCGGCGGATGACGGGCTCGGCCAGCATGTTCTGCAACGGCAGTGGAAGCGTCTGGTGGCCACTGGGATTCGGCTGCCAGGCATCGGTCCATTCCGATTTCAACTGGCGGGCCGGCTTGCCGGTCCGCCCGGTCGAGCGCACGGTGTCTCGCGAGGTCGCGGCGAGCATCTTCTGCACCGTGTGCGGCGCCGTCTCAGCCTCTTCGGTGGTCAGCCAGACCGAACCGGTCCAGGCACCGGCCGCCCCCATCGCCACGGCGGCCGCCATCTGCCGTCCGGTGACGATGCCACCGGCGGCAAGCACCGGAATGTCGCTGCCGGCCTGCTCCAGCGTCTCGAGGACTTCGGGAACAAGCACCAGCGTCGACACCTCACCGCAGTGCCCGCCGGCCTCGGTGCCCTGCGCGACGATCAGGTCCACCCCGGCCTGCACCTGCTTGAGGGCATGCTCGCGGGCACCCACCAGGGCAGCGACCGGGACTCCGCGCTCGCGGCCGGCCTCGATCATGTAATCCGGCGGCACCCCGAGCGCGTTGGCGATGAGCTTGATCGGATGGCTCATCGCCACGTCCAGCAGCTCGTGGCCGGTGTCGCCCGACAGCGAGGACCCACCCAGGCGCTGCTCGGACTCGGGCTCGATGCCGTGATCGGCCAGCAGTTTCGCGACGAACTCCCGATACTCGCCGGGGATCCGGTCGGTGAGTTGACTGCGGGACAAGTTCTCGCCCTTGCCCTCGAACTTCGCCGGGACAATGATGTCGGCGCCGTAGGGCTTGCCGCCCACCTGCTGGTCGATCCAGGTGAGCTCGCGGTCCAGCTGCTCGGGTGTGTACGCCGTCGCGCCGAGGACACCGAAGCCGCCGGCATTGGTCACCGCGGCCACCACGTCGCGGCAATGACTGAAGGCGAAGAGGGGAAAGTCGATCCCGAACTGCTCACAGATGGCGGGTTTCACCCCGTCAGTATTGGCACGCGGACTTGACGGGTGTCAAGAGTGGCCCGTGGTCAGGCGCGCAGCGGTGCGAACGCGAACTCGGCCAACCCGTCGCTCGGGTCGATCGCCGCCTCGAAACCCAGCACCGCTGCGGCGCGCGCGGGCGAGGCCACGATATGGCGGACGTCGCCGCTGCGGTACTGACCGGTGACGACGGGCCGCTCCGCACCGCGGGCCTCGGACAGCCGGGTGGCCACCTCCATGATCGAGACGGGCCGCCCCGAGCACACGTTGAACGCATTGAAGCCGTCGAGCCCGGCACCGACCGCGGCCACATTGGCGGCCGCCACATCGTCGACGTGAACGAAGTCGCGCATCTGACCGCCGTCCTCGAAAACCCTTGGCTGCTTTCCGGATTCGAGTTGTGAGCGGAAGATCGCCGCGACCCCGGAGTACGGGGTGTCGCGCGGCATGTTCGGGCCGTAGACGTTGTGATAGCGCAGCGCGATCACACTCCCCGCGCCGGTCTCCGCCCAGGCCAACGCGTAGTGCTCCTGTGCGGCCTTGCTGGCGGCGTAGAGACTGCGGGGGCGCAGCGACGCGTCCTCGCCGACGAGCCGCCACCGCAACTGCTCCCCGCCGACCGGGCAGCGGTGCTCGAACACGCCGGCGTCCAGGTCGGCGCGGGTGCGCGGCGCCGGGTCGACGACGCCGTGCTCGGGACAGTCGTAACCGCCCTGCCCGTACACCACCATCGACGAGGCCAGCACGAGACGCGTGCAGCCCGCGGCGAACATCTCGGCGAGCAGCACCGCCGTCCCGAAGTCGTTGTGGCCGGCGTAAGACGGCGCGTCGGCCGCGTCGACCCCGGCTCCCACCACCGCGGCCTGGTGACACACCACATCGACCCCGGCGAGCAGTGGCTTGAGCGCATCGCGGTCGCGGACGTCGGCCACCCGACACCGCGGCGGGGGTTCGGCGCCCGGACCGTGCGCGGCCGCCAGCAGGGTGTCGACGGCGATGACCTCATGCCCGGCGGCCTCCAACGCGGCCCAGGTGCGGGTGCCGATGAACCCCGCCGCGCCGGTGAGCAGAATCCTCACGGCAGCTCGAATGGCAACTTCACGCCGTCGTGGGCCAGGCAGTGCGTGCAGGCACGCTCGGTATCGACCGCTTCCAAGGCCTCGTGCACGAGCTTCTTGAACGGCACCAGATTGCGTTCGAACTCGGCGAAGACGTCCACCGTCGTGACCCCGGCACCCGCCTCGATCCCGGCATCCAGATCGGTCACCAAAGCGATTGCCGCATAACACATCTCAAGCTCACGCGCCAGCACAGCCTCGGGGTAGCCCGTCATGTTGACCAGGGTGAAACCCTGATCGGCGAACCACCGGCTCTCGGCCCTGGTGGAGAACCGCGGCCCCTGGATCACCACCATGGTGCCGCCGTCGACCACCCCGGGCAGCCCGGCCGCGGCGGACCGCAAGGCCGGGCAGTACGGATCGGCGAAACCGACGTGGACGCCGCCGGAATCGAAGTACGTGTCGGCGCGGGCACGCGTGCGGTCCACCAGCTGATCGGGCACCACGATCGAACCCGGACCCAACTGCGTCGTCAGACTGCCCACCGCACACGGACCGAAGATCCGTCGCACCCCCAACGTGCGAAGCGCCCACATATTGGCCCGGTACGGGACCGTGTGCGGCGAGAACTCGTGGTTGACCCCGTGCCGAGGCAGAAAGGCCACCTCGTGCCCGCCCACCGCGCCCACCGTGATGGGCGCGCTCGGCGGACCGTAGGGGGTGTCCACAGTGACGGAGCGGGCCTCGGGCCCGAAGAACGAATAGAACCCACTACCGCCGATGACGCCGAGCATGCAGTGCTATTCGGCCTCGTCGGGGGCCTTGACGTCCGCCGGGCCCTCGTCAACGTCCGGGCCGACGCCTGCGTCGAGGTCGTCGTCGAAGTCGTCGAAATCCTCATTCGCCTTGCGGGCGCCGTCGGCGATCTCGAAGACATCGGTGGCCAGGCCACCGATGGCGGTCGCGACGTCCTTGACGGCCGTGGTGATGATCGAGGTGACCTGCCCGACCGTGGAGGCCACTGCCTCGACGGATTCCTGCAGCACGTCCTTGCCGATCTCGGTCTTGCTGAGCTGCTCCTTCATGAGGCTCAGTGTAGGAGTCCGCGCGGGATGGCACCGGGTCAGCTCATACGATGACGGTCGTGGCCAGTTTCTCGCAATGGATCGAGGGCGCCCGCCCCCGCACGCTGCCCAACGCCGTCGCCCCGGTGCTCGCCGGTACCGGCGCCGCCGCCTGGATGGGCTCCGCCGTGTGGTGGAAAGCGTTGCTGGCGCTGGCCGTATCACTCGCGTTGATCATCGGCGTGAACTACGCCAACGATTACTCCGACGGCATCCGCGGTACCGATGACGTGCGGTCCGGCCCGCTGCGTCTCGTGGGGTCCAAGCTGGCCTCGCCCCGGGCCGTCCTGACCGCGGCGGTGGTGAGCCTGGCGATCGGCGCGGTGGCCGGACTGGTACTCGCGGCGGTCAGTGCACCGTGGCTGATCGTGGTCGGCGCGGTCTGCATCGCCGGCGCCTGGCTGTACACCGGCGGCAAGAAGCCCTACGGCTACCTCGGCCTGGGCGAGGTAGCCGTGTTCATCTTCTTCGGCCTGGTCGCGGTGCTCGGCACGCAGTACACCCAGGCCCTGCGCATCGACTGGGTCGGGCTGGTCGCCGCGGTGGCCATGGGCTCGCTGTCGTCGGCCGTGCTGGTCGCCAACAACCTGCGCGACATCCCCACCGACAGCGAGTCCGGCAAGATCACCCTCGCAGTGCGACTCGGCGACGCCCGCACCCGGCTGCTGTATCAACTGCTGGTGGGCGTGGCCCTGGTGCTGCCCCTGGTGCTGATCCTGGCCACCCCATGGTGTGCGGTGGGCCTGCTGGCGCTGGCGCCGGCGGTGCGGGCACTGCGGCCGGTACGCGACGGCAGTACGGGAGCCCAGCTGATCCCGGTGCTGCGCGATACCGGGCTGACCATGCTGGTGTGGTCGGTCGCGGTCTCTGCGGCCCTGTTCCTGGCGGCCTAACGAGGCGCTCTCTTCCCCGACTTCTACGTGAGGGTCGTTGCACGTCGACATCCACGACCCAGACGTAGAACTCGGCGAACCCCGGGTCTGCAAACCGCGCGTGGCACAGCCGCGGTGCACTAACGTGGCCGTCGGCCTGCAACGCCAACCACCTGGGGGATGTGCATGACCACTTCGACCGAGGCGCACCAGCCCGCACCGTCGGGCCGCGCCGAAACCCGTCGGGCCATCTGGAACACCATCAGAGGATCGTCGGGCAACCTCGTCGAGTGGTACGACGTCTACGTCTACACGGTGTTCGCCACATACTTCGAAGCGCAATTCTTCGACAAGGCCGACAAGAACGCCACCGTCTACGTCTACGCGATCTTCGCGATCACGTTCCTCACCCGCCCGATCGGCTCGTGGTTCTTCGGCCGCTTCGCCGACCGCCGCGGCCGCCGCTCCGCACTGACCGTCAGCGTCTCGCTGATGGCGCTGTGCTCACTGGTCATCGCGTTCGTACCCTCACGCGAAACCATCGGTGTCGCAGCGCCCATCGTCCTCATCCTGTGCCGGCTGGTGCAGGGCTTCGCGACCGGCGGCGAGTACGGCACCTCGGCGACCTACATGTCCGAGGCCGCCACGCGGGAACGACGCGGCTTCTTCTCCTCGTTCCAGTACGTGACGCTGGTCGGCGGTCACGTACTGGCACAATTCACCCTGCTGATCATCCTGACCACGTTCACCACCGACCAGGTGCACGAATTCGGTTGGCGCATCGGCTTTGCCGTCGGTGGCGTGGCTGCGATCGTGGTGTTCTGGCTGCGCCGGACCATGGACGAATCACTGTCCGAGGAACAACTCGAAGCAATCAAGGCCGGCGAGGACACGAACTCCGGCTCATTGCGCGAACTGCTCACCCGCTACTCCAGGCCCCTGGTGCTGTGCTTCCTGATCACGATGGGTGGCACCCTGGCGTTCTACGCCTACAGCGTCAACGCCCCGGCGATCGTCAAGACGACGTACAAAGACCAGGCGATGACGGCCACCTGGATCAACCTGATCGGGTTGATCTTTCTGATGGCCATCCAACCCATCGGTGGGATGATCAGCGACAAGGTGGGCCGCAAGCCGCTGCTGGTGTGGTTCGGTATCGGCGGGGTGATCTACACCTACGTCCTGTTCACCTATCTGCCCCAGACACATTCACCGATCCTGTCGTTCCTCCTGGTCGCCGTCAGCTACGTGATCCTGACCGGGTACACCTCGATCAACGCCCTGGTGAAATCCGAGCTCTTCCCCTCACATGTGCGCGCGCTCGGGGTGGGAGTTGGCTATGCCCTGGCCAATTCGATGTTCGGCGGGACCGCGCCGGTGATCTATCAGGCGCTCAAGGACCGCGACCTCGTGCCGTGGTTCATCGCCTACGTCACGGTGTGCATCGCCATGTCACTCGCGGTGTACGTGCTGTTCCTCAAGAACAAGGCCGAAACCTACCTGGACCAGGAGAAGGGCTCGGCCTTCATCCGGTAGCTCAGGCGAAACGAAAGTTGCTGCGCCGGAAAGGCGCCGCGCGCCGGCGCCTCAGCCCTCGTCGGGCGGCTCATCGCCGCGCAACCGGGCCTGCAGCTGCTCGCGATCCTTGCGGCGCCGCTCGTCGACCATCGCGATAGAGGCCGTCGCCCGCTCACGCAGCGGGCGGAAGAGCCATATTCCCACGGGCAGCGCGATCACGATGGCGAACAACAGCGCCACCACGACCGGGAAATCCGCCACGACCAGACTCCCCACGCCGTAGATCGCTCCGGTCAATACAGCGACCAGCACCAGCCGGGCGATGAGGTAAACCACGACGTCGGTGACCATGCGGGAGGTCGAACCACTTCCTGACACGCTCCGAGCCTACCGACGGCGCGTATATTCGGATCAAGGAGGTTTCGAGTGGCGTATCTACTCCTGTTCATTGTCGCAGCAAGCCTGGTGTACATCGGCTGGCGGCTCGCGCGGGTTTCCGGCAGTCAACCCAAGACGCGGGTGATCGGCCCTGATGACGACCCAGAGTTCCTGCGTCGGCTCGGGCACGGCGACAATCCGCGCAGCTAGCCTGCGTCAGGCGCGCGAGTCCGTCGATCGGCGCGCCCCCACGAAGTCGGATGCCACCACCGCTGCCAGCTCGATCAGCGCCTCCCGGGTGCCGGGCTTGAGACGATCCAGGCTGATCTCGGCGCCCTCCTCCAGATGCGGATCGAACGGCACCAGCCGCACCGCACGGCAGCGCCGCGAGAAGTGGTCCACCACCTTGGACAGGTCGACCTTGCCCGAGCGCGGCCGCACCGCGTTGATCACCGCGATGGAATTGCGCACCAGATCCTGATGTCCGTGGGCGTCGAGCCAGTCCAGCGTCGCCGACGCGCTCCGCGCCCCGTCCACCGAACCGGAGCTGATCACGACCAGCACGTCGGCCTTGGACAGCACTGCCGACATCGCCGAGTGCATCAAACCCGTCCCACAGTCGGTGAGCACGAGGCTGTAGAACCGCTCCAGCACCTCCAGCGCGCGCAGATAGTCGTCCGAGCTGAACGCCTCCGACACCGCCGGGTCACTCTCCGAAGCCAGCACCTCCAGGCGGCTCGGCCCCTGTGACGTGTAGGCCCGAACGTCGCTGTAGCGCTCGATGCCTTCGGCGTCGCGCAGCAGATGCCGCACTGTCGCAGCCGTCTCCAGCGGCACCTTCTGGCTCAGCGTGCCCCGGTCCGGATTGGCATCCACCGCTACCACCCGATCGCCGCGAATCGAGGCGAACGTGGCACCCAGTGTCGCGGTGATCGTGGTCTTGCCCACGCCGCCCTTCAAGGACATCAACGCGATCCGGTAACAACCCTGCAGCGGCTCACTGACCTCGGCCACCAGGTTGTTGCGGTGCGTGATCTTGGGGCTCTCGCCGACGTTGACCTGCTTGAACGACGCGACGTAGAGGGCCTTGCGCCAGCCCGAGGTGGGCGGGTTCTTGCGTTGGCCGAGCAGCGCGGCGGTGGACAGATCCCGGTACGGGGTGGCGAAGTCGGGCCCAGCGGCGGGCCGCTCATGGTGCCCGGGGGCAGGCGGCGCAACCAACCCGGCAGCGGGCCGCTCAAATGTCCCCGCGACGGGCCCCGAGAAGCTTGCGGGCACCGGCGGTGCGGTGATCACCGGAAGGCCGTGCGGCGGCGTCGGGGCGGTCCACTCCGCGGGCAGCGGGGTGGAGACTCCCGGCTCGGCGGGATTGCTGAACCGCTTCTGACTGCGGAACCCGGGCACCGGGGCGAACACCGACGGGACGGGCGGCAGTTCGGCCACGGGCGGGGATGCCGGGGAAACGGCGGGCGGTGGGTCAGCGGCGGGTGGGGCGGCCTCATGGACCACGGTCGGCTGGTCGGCTGGGGCGTCCGTTGACGGTTCGCTGTTGTCCTGCGGGGCAGGCTCCTGCGTTTCGGACGGCTCAGACACTGGTTCGGACACGAAATCCCCTCTTTTCCAAACACTCCCGACCGGACCGCAGCCGCGCCACAACCTCAGGGCGCACGGTCATCTCACCAATCTGGCGGTGTCTAGCCAACCCCCGCGTACGAATGCAGGCCAACGGTCACCAGGTTGATGAAGAACAGGTTGAACACCATCGCGACGAAGCCCACGACGTTGATCCAGGCCGCCTTGCGGTCCCGCCAACCCGCGGTCGAACGCGCATGCAGGTACGCCGCGTACACCACCCACGCGATGAACGACACCGTCTCCTTGGGGTCCCAGCCCCAGTACCGGCCCCAGGCCTCCTCGGCCCAGATGGCGCCGAAGATCACGCCGAAGCCGAAGATCGGGAACGCGAAGATCGTGGTGCGGTAGGCAATCCGGTCCAGGGTCTGCGCGTCGGGTACGCGCTGCATGATCCGCCCGAACGCATTGTCGCGGTCGGCCAGCGGCGACATTTTGAGCAGGAACAGGATGCTGGCCACACCGGCCACCAGGAACACCCCGGAGCCGAGACTGACCACCGACACGTGGATGGGCAGCCAGTAGGACTGCAGCGCGGGCATCACAGGCGCGGCGTTGGAGTACAGCCAGCGCCCGGACACCGTCAACAGGATCAGCACCGGAACCAGCACGAACACCCACAGCGCGCGGTACTGCGGCTTGCGCAACACGACCGCGCCCGCGATCAGGCCGCAGAAGCTGGTCAGGTTGATGAACTCGTACATGTTGCCCCAGGGCACCCGCGAGGTGGCCAGGCCGCGCAACACGATGCAGATGAACAGCATGCCGATGCCGACGTAGGTCAGCGCCAGGCCGGTCTGGCCGACCCGCTCGTCGAATGGGCGCCGGGGTTCCTCGGCGACGACGCCGGGGGTGACGCTGTCGGCGCCGACGGTGGCGCCGACCAGCTCACGATTTTCGACCCGACGGCCGCGGCTGTAGGCGAGTTCGACGGCGAGCAGGATCAGCGCGCCGACCAGAACCACCACCGACGACGTGAACGCCCAGTCGGAGTACCTGGCCAGTCCGATGTCGATGTGCTCGGTATTCACTGCTCCGCCTTCTCTTCTACCGCCGGCACGTCGTCGTACCCCTCCAACAGCCGCGCGGTCAGCTTCTCGAACTCATCGCCCCAACCGGAGTTGTCGGTACGGGCCAGCCCGCCCAGCTCGACGTTCACCGTACCCGCAGTAGCGGGCTGGATCCGAACCCAGATCCGGCGCCGGCGCACCACCAACGACACCAGCAACCCGGCCATCATCGACATCGCGAACACCAGCACCCAGACCTGGGCCGGGTCGTGCGAGACCTGCAGGTTGACGAACGGGACCGCGCCGTCGAACCGGACCTTGGTGCCGTCATCGAGCCGGGTGTCCTGGCCTTTCACCAGGTTGACCCGGGCCACCTTGTTCAGCTGCTTGCGCTCGATCAACCGGGGATCGAGCGAGAACAACGATTGCGGCCGGCCGGTGTCCAGGCCGGTGTCACCCCGGTAGATGTCGATGGCCACCGCCGGGTCGTTCAGCGCCGGGAAACTCGATGACAACAGCGTGCCCTCAAGTTCCTTCGTGGGCGCGAACAGGCCCTGGATCGCGATCTGGTGCTTGCGACGCTCGTCGGGATCCGGATAGGTACCCGCCGGCGGATCGATGCGCACGACCCCGGAGGACAGCAACGTCATCTGTTCCTCGGGCCGCCACTGGATGGTCTGGCTGCGTTGCTGACCGTCGGGGAAGGTCACCGTGAACGACGGCGCGTACCCGTGCCCCTGCAGGTAGATCCGGTTTCCACCGATCCGCAGCGGGTGGTTCACCTCGAGGCGGTAGGGCTGCCAGGTGTCGCTGACCAGGTGGTCTCCGGCCTGATAGTCGATGTTGGCGGCGAACGACAACGCCTGCCCGGTGGGCAGATAGTGCGCGTCGAAGCCGTTTACCCGCAGGCAGATCGGATCGAGGGAGGTGCCGTCGACGGTGTTGCCGGCCCGGAAGGAGTCGAAGGCGGCCGGTGAGGCGGTGCAGAACCCGGGGCCGCCGTCGGCGATGACAATGACGTTGCCCTCGTAGCCGAACAGCTTGCCCATCGCCACCGCGGCGAGCAGCCCGAGCAGTGAGAAGTGGAAGACGATGTTGCCGAACTCGCGCAGGTAGCCCTTCTCCGCCGAAATTTCGGTGCCGGCGTCGGTCTCGCGGGTGACGGTGCGCCAGCCCTTGAGCCGTCGGGTCACGGTGTCGGTGACCTCGGCAGGCTCGGCGTTGACGTGCTCGATGTGGTGTTTGGGCAGCCGACCCAGGTTGCGCGGCGCGGGCACCGGCATCGCGCGCAGACTGCGGAAATGCTCGATCATCCGGGGGGTCAGGCAACCCACCAGGGAGATGAACAGCAACACGTAGATGGCGGTGAACCAGAAGCTGGAGAACACGTCGAAGGCCTGCAGCCGGTCGAGCCACGGTCCCAGCGTGGGATGGGCGGCCAGGTACTCGTCGACCTTGGATTCGTTGAGGCTGCGCTGCGGTAGCAGCGCGCCGGGGATCGCGCCGAGCGCCAGCAGGAACAGCAGCACCAGCGCGGTGCCCATCGACGTCAGGGTCCGCCACGTGTTCCGAATCAACGCGAACAATCGGGAGAACACTCCAGGGCGCCGGGTTTCGGCGTCGGTCATATCGGCAGCCTCACATCACTGACGAAGGCGTCACGCACCCACGACACGAACTCATTCCACAGACCTGTCACGAGTGCGGTGCCCACCAGGATCAGCAGGACCCCGCCGAAGATCTGGATGGTCCGGGTGTGCCGGCGCAACCAGCCCAGGCCGGTCACCGCTCGCGCCGAACCCAGGGCCAGCAGTACGAACGGGATGCCCAGACCGAAGCAGTAGGCCAGCACCAGCACCACTCCGCGGGCCACGGTGGCGCCGTCGGTGGCCGAGGCCACCGCGATCACCCCGGTCAGCGTCGGACCGAGGCACGGGGTCCAGCCCAGCGCGAACACCGCGCCCAGCAGCGGGGCGCCGGCCATCGTGGACCACTGCCGCGGCGCGAACCGGGCCTGACGTTGCAGCGCCGGGATGAAGCCGACGAACACCAGGCCCATCACGATCGTCACCACACCGCCGATGCGTTGCAGCAGAACCTGATTGACGATCAGCGTGGTGGTCATCCCGAGCACCGCCACCGCGCCGAGCAGGAACACCACGGTGAAACCCGCGACGAACAGCCCGGCCGCGCCGGCCACCCGCAGCCGCGCAGCCCTGGTGGCCTGCTTCGTCACCCCGGCCCCGGTGGCCGCCGGGTCCTCCTGGACCCCGACCACCGCGGCCAGATAGGACAGGTAGCCGGGCACCAGCGGCACCACACACGGTGAAGCGAACGACACCAGCCCGGCCAGCACGCTGATCCCCAGCGCCAGCAGCACCGGTCCGGCCGCGGCGATCTCGGCGAACCCGGTCATTTCTGCGGTCCCGGTTCGGCCGCCAACCGCTCCACGAGCGGCTGCAGATCCTCGGCCAGCAGCTCGCGCAGGAATACCGCGGCCACCCGGTGCTGACGGTCCAGCACCACGGTCGACGGGATCACCGTCGTCGGGTACTTACCGCCGAACGCGATCATCGTGCGCATCGCCGGGTCGTAGATGGACGGGAAGGTGACCTTGCGGTCGGTGACGAAATCGACTGCGGCATCGCGGTTGTTGTCCCGTACGTCGATGCCGAGGAAAGCCACGCCCTTGTCGCGAGTCTGCTCGTACACCTTTTGCAACTGACCGATCTCGGCCCGGCACGGCCCACACCACTGGCCCCACACGTTGATCACCACGACCTTGCCGGCGAAATCCTCCAGCGAGATGGTCTTGGTCGGGTCGGTGAGTTCGGGCCCGCTCAGTTCGCCTGGGGTGCCGCGCTTTTCAGGTGGATCGTAGAAGATGTCGGTCTTGCCGCCGGGGGCGACGAACTCGAAGGTGCCACCCTGGGCCACCGCGTCGTCACCCGTCGAACATGCGGTGAGCAGCACCAGCCCTGCCAGCACCGCCGCACTCACCCGGGCGACCAACGACCTCATTCAGATTCCCCAGGGCTCCGTGTAGCCCCATCGGATCAGCTCGTCGTCGTCGAACGTGAACGACGTGATCGAGGACAGATTGCACAGCCGGCTGTGCGGCAACGGCAGGTGGGCGAGCTTGCGTCCGGTCATCGCCCGGCGCAGCGTCTCGACCGGAAGCTGGTGGCTGACGCACACCGCCTCGTGCCCGGCCGCCTTCTCCCGGGCCCGGTGCATGGCCGCCATCATCCGGGGCGCGATCTCGTCGTAGGGCTCACCCCACGACGGTTTCATCGGATTACGCAGCCGGAGCCAGTTCCTCGGGTCGCGCAGGGCACCGTCGCCGGGGGCCACCCGCTCCCCCTCGAACGTGTTCCACGACTCGATCAGCTCGCCGTCCGTGGCGATCGGCAGCCTGTGACTCTCAGCGATCGGCGTGGCCGTCTCCTGCGCCCGCTCCAGCGGTGAGGCCACCACGTAGACGATGTCCCGGCCGGCCAGCCAATCGGCGGCGGCCTGCGCCTGGGCCCGCCCGCGGTCGGACAGGTGGTAGCCGGGCAGCCGGCCGTAGAGCACCTTCTCCGGATTGAACACCTCGCCGTGACGCATCACGTGCACCGTGGTTCTGGTCGTCACGGGCGGGCCTCCGCGGCGGCGCGGGCCGCACCGGGCAGCGCGTCGGCGATGCGAGAGAACGCCTCGTCATCCAAAGCCGCTGAGACGAACCAGGTTTCGAACGCACTGCAGGGCGGGTACACCCCGGACTCCAACAGCGCATGGAAGAACGGCGGGAACCGCCAGGTCTCGGTGGCCTTGGCCGCGGCGAAGTCGTCGACCTGCTCGTCGGTGAAGAACACGCTGAGCATGTTGCCCGCGCGCTGCACGCGGTGGACCACCCCGGCGTCGGTGAGAGCACCGGTCAGCAGGCCGGCCAACCGGTCGGCGTTGGCATCCAACCGGGCGTAGGCGGCGTCGTCGGCGTTGCGCAGCGTGGCCAGCCCGGCGGCCATCGCCACCGGGTTACCGGACAGGGTCCCGGCCTGGTAGACCGGCCCGAGCGGGGCGAGCCGCCCCATCACCTCGGCACTGCCGCCGAACGCCGCGGCCGGCAGGCCACCGCTCATCACCTTTCCGAAGGTGAACAGGTCGGCGTCGACGGGGTCGAGTCCGTACCAGCCGGCCCGGCTCACCCGGAATCCCGTCATCACCTCGTCGAGGATCAGCAGGGCACCGTGAGCCGCGGTGATCCGGCGCAACGCCGCGTTGAACCCGGGCAGCGGAGCCACCGTGCCCATGTTGCCGGGGCTGGCTTCACTGATGACACAAGCGATCTCGTCACCGAACCGGCCGAAGATCTCTTCCACCGCGGCGACGTTGTTGTACGGCAGCACGATGGTGTCGGCCGCCGCCGCGCCGGTGACACCGGGCGAGGACGGCAGACCCAGGGTCGCGACGCCCGAACCGGCGTCGGCCAGCAACGCATCACTGTGGCCGTGGTAGCAGCCGGAGAACTTGATGATCTTGGCGCGTCCGGTGTACCCGCGGGCCAGCCGGATGGCGCTCATCGTGGCCTCGGTGCCGGAGTTGACCAGACGCAGCCGCTCGACGGGGGCGACCCGGTCGATGATCTCGGCGGCGAGCTCGGTCTCCGACGGAGTCGGGGCGCCGAAGCTCAGCCCGTTGACCACCGCCTTCTGCACGGCCTCCACCACCGCCGGGTGAGCGTGACCCAGCAGCATCGGGCCCCACGAACAGACCAGGTCGACGTACCGGTTGTCATCGGCATCGGTCAGCCAGTAGCCCTTGGCCGAGGTGATGAACCTGGGGGTGCCGCCGACCGAGCTGAAGGCACGCACCGGGGAGTTCACTCCACCGGGGATGACGGCGCAGGCATCGGCGAACAGCTGGGCCGATCGCTGGGTCTGTGGATTGTCCACACGCATGGCCACCAGTGTCCCAGCCGGTGCAAATGCGTCAACTACAGGGTGTAGTGGGCGCGGTCACCCGGCCGGCGTCAGCGCGAACACCGGATGATCGGCGTCGTCGGGCAGGTCACGGAAGTAGCCCTCCACCACCTTGCCGGCCAGCGGGCGGTAGGCCGCGATGATCGGCGCCCGCTGATCCACCGAAACCTCCGCCGCCAGGTAGCTGGACTTGCCCAGCGTTACGCGCGGGTTGGCTCGGATATTGCGCACCCATTCCGATTCACCACGGGTCGAGACCAGATACTTGACGCCGTCGACCTCGGGAACCACAACGGGAATCTGCTGCGGCTGTTTGCTGACCCGGGTGGTCACGGTCAGGGTCTCGCTGTGTCCCACGCCGGTCGCCATCGCGATCCGGTTGAACACCTTCCGGACAAACCAAGGGGGCTTGAGGTAGGCCATGGCTCCAGTCTCGGCACATATCGCCCGGCGCGCCAGAGGTGGACATGCTCATGAACAACGAGGCCCGGCAAGATGACACGATGGTCCGATTCTCAGAACGCCGCGCTCGGTTCAATCGACGCGTCACCAACCGGATCTTCCGCCCCGTGTCGGGTTACCTACCGATCTGGTCGATCGTCGAGCACACCGGGCGACGCAGCGGTACCACCTATCGCACGCCGGTGACCGCATTCAGCACCGCCGATGGGGTGGCCGTGCTACTGCCCTATGGGCGACAACGGGATTGGGTGAAAAACCTGCAACGCGCGGGCGGTGGCCGGGTGAAGTTCGAAGGGCGGACCTTCGCCGTCGATCAACCGCGAATCGTGCCCACTGCCGAGGCGCTGCCACGGCTGAAGGCGCCGTGGCGCCAACTGATGGCGCGCGCAGGCGTCGAGCACACGCTGTTGCTCAGGCGTTCGGACAAAATCCGACCGTAGTAGGTTGTGACCGCCGTCACGACTGCGATTGAATCGGGCATGCAACTTCCGCAATCGCTGGCCAGGTTCAACCGCCATGTGACCAACCCCATCCAGCGCCTGTGGGCAGGCTGGGCGCCGACGTTCGGGATCCTCGAGCACGTCGGCCGGAAATCCGGCAAGACCTACCGGACCCCTTTGAGCGTCTTCAGTACCGACGACGGCGTGGCCATCATGCTGACCTACGGTCCGGATCGGGACTGGCTGAAGAACATCACCTCAGCGGGTCACGCACGGATCCGGCGCCACGGTAAGACCATCGAGGTCAGCGGGCCGCGGGTGGTATCCAAGGCCGAAGCCGCCGAGCATGTGACCGGTGCGATGCGTCGCCCGTTCGCGCGTCTGCCCTTCGAACAGGCCGTGCTGCTCAAAAAGGTGTAGTGGTCACCCGCGGAACCGGAGACGCCTGCGAATCCAGTCGACGGTTCTGACAGATCACCACGCGGCGTAGGCCGAGCATCGTCGCGACGGGCACCGCCATCAACGCGATGATCTGGAACATCTCGCTCATCGCGGATTGCGCCTTGCCCGCCCGGGTGGAATCGGGGCAACGGCGGGGGCGGGCAACTCAGTCGGTGTCTTGTCTCGCATACCTGCCGGTCTACCCGGGCCCCGGGGCACCCGTCATCGATCTCAACGGTTTCTTGATGGCCGACGCTCGAATCCTTACAGGACCTGAAGATCATGCGCGCCAACAGCCCGTGCAGAATCTCGTTGCACCCGTAAAGAAGTCGTGAACAACCCGAGAAGCGAGCACCGAAGCCGCTGGGATGGTGTCCATGGCACATGACGACGCGGACGGATGGCACTGGCAACTGCACGCGAGGTGTCGAGGCATGGACGCTTCGGTTTTCTTCTCCCCCGAGGGTGAACGCGGGCGCGCTCGATTGAATCGTGAGCAACGGGCCAAAGCGCTGTGCCGGGATTGTCCGGTACTGGCGCAATGCCGCACACACGCGCTGGCCATCGGCGAACCGTTCGGGGTGTGGGGCGGATTGTCAGAGGCGGACCGACACGGCCTGCTGGATCCGAAACGGTCCGGAACCGGCTGATTCAGCAAACCCACAAACCCCTGTTCACCTGGGGATTCAAGGTCTACCGTAGATAAGTCACTGCTGCGATCTGCGGCAGGGCGCGGCATCTGTCCCATCGGTGGCAGGAGGTCACCATGAAGCGCCTACTCATCATCGGTTACGGGGTCGCAAGCTATCTGGCGTTCCTCGCGGCCTTCCTCTACGCGATCGCGTTCGTCGGCAATTTCGTGGTGCCGCGCACGGTCGATGCCGGTATCGCCGCACCGACCAGTGAGGCCGTGCTCGTCAACCTGCTACTGCTCGCGGTGTTCGCCATTCAGCACAGCGTGATGGCCCGGCCCTGGTTCAAAGACCGGTGGACGCGGATCGTCCCGCAAGTCATCGAGCGCAGCACCTACGTACTGTTGGCCAGCCTGGCGCTGTTCCTGCTGTACTGGCAGTGGCGCACCATGCCCGCGGTCGTGTGGAACGTGGAATCCACTGCGGGACGGGTGATTCTGTGGGCGCTGTTCTGGGCCGGCTGGGCAACCGTGTTTGCCTCGACGTTCATGATCAACCACTTCGACCTGTTCGGGCTCCGCCAGGTGTGGCTGAACTGGCGCGGCCGACCCTATGACGAACTGGGGTTCCGCACGGTGATGTTCTACCGGGTGATCCGGCACCCGATCATGGCCGGATTCATCGTGGCCTTCTGGGCCACCCCGACGATGACGGCGGGGCATCTGCTGTTCGCGGCCGTCAGCACCGCCTACATCCTGGTCGCGATCCAGCTCGAGGAGCACGACATGGTGGTCAAGATGGGCGATCAGTACCGCGACTACCGGCACCGGGTGGCGATGCTGACTCCAGGACTGCACCTCGGTCACGACCATCCCGCCCCGAGGGCCAGGCACCGCCCGGCGTAACCGCCGGGAGCTCGCGACCAGCCGGGTGTGGTGAGCGACGTCCGCCCAAACCACACCCGGCATGCGACTACTCCTGGCCGCCGTCTGCGTCGCCCGAGGACTCGTTCCCTCCGGAAGCCTTGGCAGGTTTGTTCAGACCCGACTTCACCTTCTTCACAAAGGATTTCACTGACGTCGCCGCCGGAGATTCGGGCTTGCCCTCCGCCGGTGCACCTGCGCTGTCCGTATCCGTGTCACCGAGGCTCGCCACGGTCTGCCCGGGCCGAACCTTGTTGCCCTTGCCGAAGATCGAGCGCAGCGCGGGACGGGCATGCGTGGTCGAATCCGAGGTGTTGACCGTTGCCGCCACCCGGGCAGCGGGTGCGACGTCCTGATCGTCACCTGTACCGGTGGCAGGACCGGCTTCAGCCCTACGCTCCAGTGCGAGATTCGGTGTCACGGGCTGGGTTTGGAGGGCGGTCTTGATCGCCTGCCGGGTGTCGTGACCAACCGCCGCAGTGGCGTTGGCCAGATCGATCGTGCGCATGGCGACGTCTTTCACCCCGTGCTGGAACGCGTTGATGGTGGCGCCCGGGTCAAGCGTGGCCGCCGCTTTCAGCACCTCACCTATCGAATAGACCGCCTGGTCGATGAGCGGCTTCACATAGCCGATCCCGAGGTAGATCGGTATCGAGATCGCACTCTCCACCAGCACGGGGACCAAGGCCTGGGCGACGGCCAGCGGGCGTTGCAGCAGGTACTCCACCGACGGGACCGACCGAATCACATACTGGATGACCGGCGTTCCGACTGCATTGAGGATCTCGATGGGTGCCTGCCCGGGGTTACCGTGCACGATCGCGTCGGCCGCCGCTGAGAGACCGGCGGGTAGCCCGGTAACGACGTCCACGGCGGTCTTGATGCCGTCGACCACAATCGCTCCCGTCGTGTTGACGGTGGCGAGCTGGTTCATCAGGAGCTGATTGAGAATCGGGGCCGGGTCACTGAGTTCAGCGGCGATGAGTCCGGCGATGACTTCCTGCGAGAACTCGAGGACCGGGGCGAACACCTCGACCGGATTCTCCACCGCGGCCACGAGTTCGACACTGCCCGAATGGATCTGCGGTGGCGGGTTGACGGGTGCCGTGGCGATGACACCGGCTCCGACAAGCGCGATTCCGGCAGTGAGATAGGGCCGAACACCTGCGTGCATGTAATCCCCTTCGTCCGAGTTGACATTCCGGACGGGGCCCGACGCACCGCACGCAGCCAACGACGAGGAAACGTACTCGACGGGTTGTAACGTGTTGCAGTTTTTGCCGAGGTGGAGCGGAGGCCGTTTGCACCCGCAACATTTAGCAACGTGAATCAATCGCCACTATCTGCACTTTCGACAATATAGCTACTTACGGTAGCGTAAAGAATTCTCACAGCTACTCGCTAGTAGCATTCGCCCATTTCGTCCTGGACACCCGGCGAGCAACACGCCCAACCCACCGCCGACCACAGGCCCGCCAGACTCCGCCGGACGGAGCGCCGTACGCGTCAACGCCGAAAAACGCCGACTGGCTTTTATTTTTTTCTGATGTATGGTCGGGCTCAGTGATTGTTTGCGAGTAAAGGAGCAACGATGGCTGATAAATCCCACAGTCGCGCGCCCAAGAAACCGGCGGCAATGTCCATCAAGGAACGGCGGGCAGCGAAGCGAGACAAGGCCGCCGAGGCCGGGGAGACCATTCCCAAGAGGAAGCGGCCGGACCGCGCATAGCCTTTGAGCTGCGGCTTCTTACGATTTTTCGGCATCCACGCACCGACTGAACGCACCACACACCGGGTCGGCAGAAATTGATTCGCATCGAATTATCGCCTTTTCATTGAACATCGAAATCCGCGCGTTAATCGCTCGTCCAATTTATTGATCAGCGTGGATCAATTTGCGAAATAATGGTCGGCCGAAGCATGACAATTTCCGGCCAATATGGAGAATGGCGGGTGGAATTGCTGTGGCGGATCGAGAAGCCGCCGGCCCGCAGGTACTGGTGCTCGGTTGGCTGACCGACCTGTCCGGGTCGATTGCCGCGGCCCTGGGGCGCGACGACATCGTGACCAAACATGCGCATCCGCCGTGTACCCGGGTGCCGATCCGGACACGCTGGCGCGCAACCGATTCGGCAGCGCTGCCATTGAGTGCAGCTGAGATCGAGTCGATCGAATCGGTGATCGCCATTTTCGACGGGCATTTCATGCATTCCCGGTTCGGCGGGCGCCAGAACTGCGCTTCGCGCAGGCGGTTGCGCGCGTGCGCGAGCGAAGCGTGTGAGATGGCGACCACCGCCGCACTCACCGTGGGCGCGCGACGGGCCCTGTTGATCGGCGACGCACGCCGGCTGCCTCCGAGCCGGCGTGCGTCCGCCACCCGTTGGACCCGCAATCTGGCGCACCGGGTCGGTTACGAATGCGCGGTCAACGGACTGCCCGGCCACTCGGCCTCATATGCGGCGATCGACACCGACGACGATGTCCCCGATGTCGCCGATGCCGTTGTGTCATGGCATACCGGTCACAGCACCGAGCAGCCGCGGCGATCGCCGCTGCACCCGGTAGTGGGCAATTCAGGCTTCACGCCCGCCAGGTGAGCACCTCACCGGACCCCGCTGTCATGACCGTGCCCGGCATCACCCGCAACCGGTACGGGGTCAGCCGCAAGGCCGCGAACTGATCCGACGTCGGCCCGTCGCTCCACTGCGGGATGACGTACGGGTCGTACCCCACCGGCGCGGGGCCATTGGCGAAGCGGTCCCACACCTGTGTGCAGGTCTCGTCGTCGGTGTACCACTCCACCAGGCAATCGGCGGCGCAGGTGTCGTGATTGGTGGTCCAGTAACTCACCGAGACGTGCGGGTGCACCGCCAGATGCGCCCGCTTCACCGGACTGGGAACGGTGGCGACCCAGCCGAACAGGTCGGTTCCGTCCCATTCCCAGATCGGGTGCAGGATGCGGCTTCGGGGTTGACCGTCGGCGTCGACGGTGGCCACCGAAGCCCACACGATCTCGTGGGCCATCGTCACGAAGGCAGGGGCAATCCGGTCCAGCGGGGTCACGTCAGCCACATTAGGCAAGGGACCCCCCTCACCGGCGCAGGTTCGCGGTTACTGCTCGCGGTCCGCCTCACCGTAGATGGGGTTGCCGTCGTCGTCGAGCCAGTCGTTGACGGCGGTGCCGGATACCGTGCCATGACTGCCTGGCAGCGTGACGGTCGGGCGCTCGTCGTCATAGGAGTTCAGGACGCGTTCGGCTTCTCTGTGGTGCTTGGCCGTGACGGGCGGCTTCTCGGTGCTCATACCTATGGCTGCCCGAAAGCGTGAGCTGCCAAACACTTCGGCACGCCGGGCGCCGGATCGGGTCAGGCCGAGACTGTGCGAAGCGAGGCCGGCAGGCTGGGCAGGAAATGCCGGGTGGCGAAGGCCCGGAGATCCTCGGGGGTGTCGAGAGGTTCGACGCTGGGCAGCAGGAGCACCATCCCCGCGTAACGCAGGATGGTGTCGGCCAGGTCGTTGACCGTCTGCTCCCCTATCCGTTCGGCGAAGCCGGCCGGGAAGATCACCTTGAGCGCCGCGGCCATCCGCTCGATCGCCGCGCCGTAGTGGGTGTGCAGCATCTCCATCACCAAGGCCGGTTCATCGGCGATCATCTGGTTTAGCACATGGTGACGACGGAACTTCAGGATCGACAGCGTGAACGCCTCGACGTAGTAATTCGATTGCGGTCCAGCATTTTTCAACTCGTTGGCGATATCGGAGAACAACGCGACGTTCTCCCGTTCGATCACCGCCGCGACCAGCTCGTCGCGGTTGGCGAACCTGCGGTAGATCGTGGTGCGGCTGACCCCGGCCCGGCGCGCGACGTCGTCGAGCGCGACCCGGCGTAGACCGTGCCGCTCGAACTCGACGAGCGCCGCGTCCAGGATCCCAGTCACCGAATCAGCCACCGCCGCGGGCGACGAATCAGGCCTGGGCATAGCCCTTTTGCGCAAATTTGTTGTAGCGCACGCTCATCGGTAGATGGTCCCACACCCAGTTCACCGGGCGGGACCGCCAGAACGCCGCGAACCGCTGGTAGTTGCGTTCCTGACGGTCACTCCACGGCAGGTTCAGCAGGTCACGGGCACGTGGCGGCATACCGCCGGTCGTAATGAACGCGGCTACCGGATTGAACACCGGCGCGGCCAGCTTCCAGGCCAGCGGCGACACCGCCTTGGGCCGCGGGAATCCCTTGGTGACGTACCCGATGCCGTACTGCGCAGTCTTGTGGGCGACGACGATCTCGTTCATCATCCGGTCCCAGTACTGCCCGAACTCAGCGTAGGTGGCCGGCATCGCGCGGTCGCTGACGCCGTAGCGGCGGTACCAGGTCTTGGACTCCAGGTAGATCTGTTCCTTCTCGGCGTCGCTGAGCCGCTTGACGAAGGTATCGGCGAAATACAGCACCTGCTCGACGAAGGTGGCGTGCGCCCAGAAGTACGTCTCGGGGTCCAGGGCGTGATAGCGCGCGCCGTCAGGCATCTCACCCTTGATGTCGCGGTGGTAGTCGCGCACCTGCTGTCCACGGTTGTCATCATCGGTGCCGTAGACGGTCATGTAGATCGGAGGCAACGACCGCTTGACGCGGGCGGCGGTGTCGGAGAAGAACACCGAATGGTCCAGCACCCCCTGGCCGAGCTCGGCCAGCATGTTCTGCAGGACGGCGGGCCGCGGCCCGATCAGGTACATCCGGTTGTCGCCGAAGTACTTCCAGACCAGCGATTGCGGCCCCAGGGACAGGGCGTCGGTCTGCTGAGGCTGCTCGGCCAATTCGGTCATGGACACAGTGTTACAGATTTCGCACTTTGTACCAACAGGTCTGTGACCGGGGTCACCGACGAGGTGGGAGGCGTTATCGCGCTGTTGCCGGACCGTGGCCCGCGCTGAGACCCATAGTTGGAATGATGCGCAGGTGACCTCGCTGACCCGCCGCGACGCGCTGCGCCTAGGCGTCACCGGTGCCGGTGCCGCGGGACTGATGACACTGGGCAGCCTGCTCGGTCCGGCTACGCCCCGAGCGTCTCCGAGCCCCAACCAAACGGCCTCCGCGGGCGCCCCGTTGCCGACCCGCGATTCGGGGTCGTTCACCTCCGCGGCCCGCGGCGGTGTCGAAACCAACTGGATCATCGCCCGTCCGCCGGGCCAGCACGGCCCATTGCGTCCGGTGATCGCCCTGCACGGGATGGACAACGATGCCGCCGGCGTGATGAACCTGGGCATCCCGGAAGCGCTGGCCCAGCTGACCGCGGCAGGCCGACCGCCGTTCGCCGTGGTCAGTGTGGACGGCGGCAACTCGTTCTGGCGCCGTCGAGCCTCTGGTGGGGACTCCGGGGCGATGGTGCTCAACGAACTGATCCCGATGCTAGCCACCAAGGGCATCGACACCTCGCGAGTGGCCTTCATGGGCTGGTCGATGGGCGGCTACGGCGCCATGCTGTTGGGTGCCAGACTGGGCGCGGCGCGCACCGCGGCGGTCTGCGCAATCAGCCCGGCGCTGTACCTGACGTACTGGGGCGCGCCGCCCGACGCCTTCGACAGCCTCGAAGACTGGCAGCAGAACTCAGCGCTGAGGCTGCTGCCGGCGCTGGGGTCGATCCCGCTACGCATCGACTGCGGCACCGGGGACGGGTTTTACGCCGCGACCCGAATGTTCGTCAACCAACTGCCCAAGACCCCAGCCGTCGGCTTCTACCCCGGCGGCCACGATCAGGACTTCTGGCGCGCGCACTTGTCCGACGAGCTGGCCTGGCTCGATTCCTGAACCGCGCCTTGGGCTCTCACCCCCAGGTCAACGGATCCAGCGCGAGGTAGAACCGCAGCCGGTCCTCATCTATCGCCGCCGGATAGCCCGCGGCCAGACCTGCCGCGGCGTCCTCGGCGAATCCGGGAAAGGTGTCGGCGGTGTTCGCCGACAGCAACGCCAGATCAGCGTGGCGGTCGGCGAGACCCAGGCGACCGAGGTCGACGAATCCCTCGACGGTGAGCCGGTCCGGGTCGATCAGGATGTTGGGCAGACACAGGTCGCCGTGGCACACCACGAGATCGGCGGCCTCCTGGCGGCGACGCAGGTCGGCCTCGCGTTCGACGCGCATGAGCAACTCGGCGGCCGGAACGTCCCGGTCCTCGTCGCGCAGAAACTCGGGGTTGACCGCGCCCGCGGCGACGACGGAGCGGGCCCGCGACAGCATGTCGTCGAGGTCGCGCCGATACGGACAATCGTCGACGGCGATGCCGTGCAAGGAGCGGACTGCCTCCACCACGGCGGGCCACACCGACCGAAGCTCCGCTTCCGTGAGCCCATCGGCCCCGACGCCGGCGACGGCACTGGTGACCAGGCAGGCACCGCCGTCCTCGGTGGCGCCCCAGTCGATCACCGCCGGTGCCGGCACGCCGTGATCGTGCGCCCACGACACCCGGTCCCGCTCGGCTGCCAGATCGGTCACCGCCGCTGGGCCGACCATCTTCGCGAATCTGGAACCGTCCGCACTACGGAACACACCGGCACCGGATTCACCGCGCGAAACGGGATGCCAGCCGGTCACGGGATCAGCGGCGCAACCGGGCGACGCCCAGCACGGTCAGCACGCCCGCCAGACCCGCGAGCACCAGTGCCAGCACCAGCAGTGGTGCCGAATAGCTGACCGCGGTGGTGGCCGGCTCACCGTCGAGCACGGGCGCCACCTCGATCGTCGTTGCCGCAGCGATCCAGCTCAACACACAGCCCACCGCCGCAACGGCGGCCACGATGAACTCCAGCACGGCCCGGCGCTTCACGAAGTGCGCTCCTCGACCAGCGGCGTCAGCGCTTCCCGCAGCTTCCGGTGCTTGCGCGCCCAGGCCTGGGCGGTACGGGCGCCGGTGAGCTTGAGCCCGATGCCGGTGCGGCCCCGTGGCATCCCGGACAGTTCCCCGAGGGCACGGGCCGACTGCCATTTCGGGGCCTCCGAGCCCGAGGCTTCGGGGTAGATCAGCACGATCTCGTCGATCTTGAGGATCTCGGCGCCCTGTCGCAGGGCGTCGGCGGTCAACTCGACCGAGGTGTGGATGCGCGCGGCCTTGATCTGGATGGCCACGAACCCCGACACCAGCACCAGGAACAGGATCGGAATCCACAGGTCGTAGCCGTATCCGCCGGTCATCTGCAGAATCGCCATGCCGATACCGGCGAACGGCCCCAACAGGAGCCAGGCCCAGCTGGCGCCCTGCTCGTAGAACAGCACCTCGGAGGCAACTTTGCTCACCGGTTCACTCTCCATCGTCACCCCTCCGCAATGGCAGCACGCTCAGCCCGGTACCCACGATGAGCGGGAGCAGCGAGACCAGCACGAGAATGTTGAGGCCGGTCAACAGCACCAGGACCACGATAGCCAGCGACAATGCGATCGCCGCGCGGCGGTAGCGCGGATCATCGGAGCGGCTGCGGCCCGCCAGAAAAGCCATCCCGAGCCCGGCGAGCGCGACGAGCGCTCCGATCCCGCGGTACAACATCGCGTTACCGCCAGGTGGGCTTGCCGAGACTGCGAGCATCCCGCCGGCGATCAACAGCACCGCGCCGACGAGCCAGCAACTGAACACGATGGTCGCGCGGCGCGACGCTGGTAATGAGGACATTGTCGGGAAGCGTAGCCAATCAGTGGGTGAAGAAACTGTCGGCGTCCTTGCGGTGCAGCAGGTACAGCCCACCCGCGATCAGCACCGATCCGACGATCGCGGTCACGGCGTAGCCCACCGCGGCCGCATCTTGGCGTTCGCCGGTCAGCAGGCTGCTGATCGCGTGCAGGACCGAGACGATCCCGCCGCTGGTCAGCAGGGTGCGGGCCCAGCGATATCCCTGGCGCATCAACAGCAGGAATGTCACCACGATCGAGGACAGCACGACCAGGAACATCACCGAGAAGACGATGGTCATCGACCGCTGCACACCACTGCCGGATCCGGTGAGCGCGTCGATCAGATACCCCACCACCATGAGCACCAGGGCGGCGGTCCACAACCAGAACCCGGTGTCGACGTCCTCGGGACGGCCGGTCGGGCCCTGCTGCTGCTCGGTCACCTGTTCCGTCACGCAAGCCAGCCGGCCACATCGGCCGCCCAATAGGTCAGCACGATGTCGGCGCCGGCCCGCCGGATCCCGATCAGCGACTCCAGTGCCGCCGCCTCCAGATCGATCCAGCCATTGGCGGCGGCCGCACAGATCATCGAGTACTCGCCCGAAATCTGATATGCCGCAACGGGTACCGGCGAGATATCGGCAGCGGCGCGCACCACGTCCAGGTAGCTCATCGCGGGCTTGACCATCACCATGTCGGCGCCCTCGTCGATGTCGAGCTCGACCTCGTGCACGGCTTCCCGGATGTTGCCCGCATCCTGTTGGTAGGTACGACGATCCCCGACCAGACTGGACGACACCGCTTCGCGGAACGGGCCGTAGAACGCCGAGGCGAACTTGGCCGCGTAGGCCAGGATGGCGACGTCGGTGTGGCCGGCCGCATCCAGCCCGTCACGGATGGCGGCCACCTGGCCGTCCATCATGCCGCTGGGGCCGAGCACATGTGCACCCGATTCCGCTTGTGCCACGGCAAGTTCCACGTAGCGCAGGTTGGTTGCGTCGTTGTCTACCCGGCCCGCGGCATCCAGCACGCCGCAGTGCCCGTGGTCGGTGAACTCATCGAGGCAGGTGTCGGCCATCAGCACCGTGGCGTCGCCGAGGTCCTTGGCCAGATCACGCAGCGCCACGTTGAGGATGCCTTCGGGGTCGATGCCCACGGCTCCGGTCGGATCCTTGTCCTCGTCGCGGGGCACGCCGAACAGCATCAGCCCGCCCACACCCGCGGCCACCGCGTCAGCGGCCGCCTGGCGTAACGAATCCCTGGTGTGTTGCACCACGCCCGGCATCGAGGAGATCGGGCGCGGTGCGTCAATACCGTCGGCGACGAACATCGGCAGCACCAGATGGCGCGGCTCCAAAGAGGTTTGGGCCACGAGCCGACGCATCGCCGGCGTGGACCGCAGCCGACGTGGACGATGCCTCGGGTAAACCATGGCAAGCTCCTTCTGCGCTTCTCCGCGAAACTGTATTCCAGAAGGAAGAGTTCGAGAGCGGCCCTGCTGGAATACCGTTTCGGCGGGTGTTTACCTGCGGCGGCTCTTCTTGCGCGGCGGGGGCAGCGCCCCCTCTGCCCGCAGACGGGCAGCATGCTCGGCGAGCGCATCGACCAGCGGTCCCACCGCGGCCGACTCGGGCTGCACATCCACCCGCAGGCCGAATTCTGCTGCGGTTTCAGCGGTCTTGGGTCCGATGCAGGCCACGATGGTCCGGGCATGCGGCTTGCCGGCGATACCGACCAGGTTGCGCACCGTCGAGCTCGAGGTGAAGCAGACCGCGTCGAAACCGCCGGTCTTGATCATCTCGCGGGTCTGCGCCGGCGGCGGAGCCGCACGCACGGTGCGGTAGGCGGTGACGTCCTCGATCTCCCAGCCGCGTTCGCGCAGGCCCTCGGCCAGCGTCTCGGTGGCGATGTCGGCACGCGGCAGCAGCACGCGGTTCACCGGATCGAAAACCTCGTCGAACGGCGGGAACTCATCGAGCAGGCCGAGCGAGGACTGCTCCCCCGACGGCACCAGCTCGGGGTTGATGCCGAACGCCCGCACCTTGTCGGCGGTGGCCTGTCCGACGCACGCGATCTTCACACCCGAGAACGCCCGTGCGTCCAGGCCGAATTCGTTGAACTTCTCCCAGACCGCGCGCACGGCGTTGGTCGAGGTGAACACCACCCACTGGAACCGACCGTCGACCAGACCCTTGACCGCGCGCTCCATCTGCGCGGGGCTGCGCGGGGGCTCGACGGCGATGGTCGGGACCTCGATCGGCAGGGCGCCGTGGCCCACGAGCCGGTCGCTCATCTCGCCGGCCTGATCCTTGGTGCGCGGCACCAGCACGGTCCAGCCGTACAGGGCGCGGCTCTCCCACCAGTTCAGCTTGGCCCGGTTGGCCACGGTCTTGCCGATGGTGACGACCAGCGGCCCCACCAGAGGTCCGACCAGCTCGCTTCCGGCCGGCTTCTCCAGCGTGGCCTTGTCGAGCAGCCCACCGAGCGTGGTCTCCACCGACCGCTGCTGACAGGTGGTGCCGCTCGCGGTCACCACCGCCGGGGTGCTGTCGACCAGCCCCTGCTCGATCAGGGTGCGTGCGGCATCCGGCAGGTGCGACGCGGTCGCGTGCAGGATCAGCGGCCCGGGAGCGGCGGCCAACGCCGCCCAGTCCACGTCGCCGCGGACATCGGCCACGGTGTGCGACGAACCGAGCGGCAGGCCCGCGTAGGTGGGCACCGCACTGGTGGCGGGCAACCCGGGGACGATCTCGAAGTTCACATGGGACTTGGCCAGTGCACCGATCTCGGTGATGACGGCGTCGACTGACAGCGGGTCACCCGCGACCAGGCGCACCACGTCGTAGCCGTGGCGAGCCTCGGCGACCAGCGTCTTGGCCACCTCGGCGGGGTCGCCGAGCGCCGGACGGACCTCGGGTCCACCCGCGATGACCGCGGCCTGTGCAGCGTCGGATGTTCCGGCGGCATCGGCGTCGGCCGTGTCACCGGCGGCAGCGTCGGCCTTGGCCGGCGCAGCCGGGGCCGGGCCGGACGCCGGCGGCAGCTCGGTGCCGATCAGCGCCAACACGGCTTCGGGTACGTCAGGATCGGTGAACACCAACTCGGCGTGCGCCAGCACGGTTTGTGCCCGTGCCGTCAGCAGCCCCGGATCTCCCGGGCCTGAGCCCACAAATGTGATGCGGCCGGGCTTCGCCTTGCGACCTCGCATGGTCATTCTTCACTCCCGCGCTCTACCAACAGCTCGCGTGCACCCAGCTCGAAAAGCTCCGCGGCCACCGAGACACCCAAGTCGGCGGCCCGATCGGGAGTTCCGATACCGGACGCACGAATCACGTCGGATCCGTCCAGCGTCGCTACGCAGCCGCGCAACGACAGCTCCTCGAAGACATTGCCGTCCTCATCGATCGACTCGACCACTTCTGCGATCGCGCCAACCGGTGCGGAACAGCCCGCCTCCAGTTCGGCGAGCAGGATCCGTTCGGCGGTGACCGCGGCGCGCGTATCGGCGTCGTCCAACTCCGACAGCACCGAAATCAGCTCGGTGTCGCCGGAGCGGCACTCCACCGCGAGCGCACCTTGAGCCGGCGCTGGCAACATCTGCACCGGCTCGAGCGACTCGGTGACTACATCGAGTCGTCCGATACGGGCAAGACCCGCGCGGGCGACCACGATGGCGTCGAGATCACCGCTCGTAACCCTGTTCAACCTGGTATCTAGGTTGCCTCGTAGGGGGCGGATTTCCAAACCGAGACCCAGTGCTCTAAGCTGCGCGGCCCGTCGCGCACTCGATGTGCCGATCACGGACCCCGCCGGCAACTCGCCGAGCACCAATCCGTCACGCGCCACCAGCGCGTCACGGGGGTCCTCACGGCGCGGCACGGCGGCGATCACGAACCGATCGTCACGTGCGGTGGGCAAATCTTTGTAGGAGTGCACGGCCATGTCCACCCGGCCGTCGTGGATCGCCTCCCGGAGCGCCGCGGTGAAGACCCCGACACCGATGTCGGCGATGGGGCCCTGGTTGCGGTCGCCCTCGGTGGAGATGATCACCAGCTCGCAGGCATGCCCGGCCGCCCGCATAGCGTCCCTGATGGTGCCGGCCTGCGTGGTCGCCAGCAGGCTACCCCGGGTGCCGATCCGGATTACCGTATCGCGCGTTTTTACCAAAACCTACTCAGACTTATCGAGATCTGTTGTCATGAAGGGCAATTCGCTGGCCGCCACAGCTTCGACGGCCTGCGGATCGAGTTCGAACAGCTCACGCAGGGCTTCTGCGTAGCTGTCCCCGCCAGGCGCGCTGGCGAGTTGTTTCACCCGCACCGTGGGTGCGTGCAAAAGCTTGTCGACGACGCGGCGGACCGTCTTGGCCACCTCGTCGCGGTGCGTCGCGTCCAGCCCGGGCAGCCGGTTGTCCAGGCGCAACAACTCGGCCTCGACCACGTCCGCGGCGCGCTGCCGCAGCGCGGTGACGGTCGGGGTGACCTCGGCCATCCGCTGGCCGGCCAGGTAGTTGGCAACCTCGGTGGCGACGATCGTGCGGGCCGCGTCGGCATCGGTGGCCGCCGCACGCGCCGACGGTTCCCGCTGGATCCGGTCCATGTCGACCACCCAGACACCGGGCAGCCCGGCTACCGCCGGGTCCACGTCACGCGGCATGCCGAGATCGCAGATCACCAACTGCCGGTCGCCGCCGGCGGCAGCATTTCGCTGCGCCAGGGCGTGGTGCACGTCGGCCAGCGACACCACCGGACGTACCGCCCCGGTGCTGCTGACCACGACATCGGCGTCGGCCAGAGCCTCCGACAGATCGTCCAGAGAAAAGGCCTGCGCCTGCACACCCTGCTCGGTGAGGTTGGCGGCGAGGCGCTCAGCGCGCGGCAGCGAGCGGTTCACCACGTGGACCCGCTCGATTCCGGCCCGCACCAGGTGCGCGCCGGCCAGCGCGCCCATCGAGCCCGCGCCGATCACGGCTGCGGTGCGCCCGGCGAGCCCGCCGGTGAGTTTGGTCTCGGCCATGCCGAGGGCGACCGACACCACGGATGCGCCCGCGGCGTCGATCCCGGTCTCGGAGTGCACCCGCTTGCCGACATTGAGGGCGCGTTGGGCCAGTTCATGGAGGGTGCGCCCGACGGTCTGGTGCTCTTCGGCCGACGAATAGGCGCGACGCACCTGCCCCAGCACCTGGGCTTCACCGATGACGGCCGAATCCAGGCCGCTGGTCACCGCGAACAGATGCTCGACGGCGGCCTCGGCGTAGCGCACATAGGCGTATTTGGTGAGATCGTTGAGCGACATGCCGGAGTGGTCGGACAGCACCTGCCCGATGATCGACAGGCCACCGTGGAAGGCCTCGACCACGGCATAGATCTCGACGCGGTTGCAGGTGGACAGGACCATGGCCTCGGTGACCAACGAGGATCGAAGGACCTCGTCGATGATCTTGGCCTGATCCGACTCGTCAGTGCTCAACTGCTCGAGAACAGACACCGGCGCGCTGCGGTGCGAAACCCCGAATAGCAGCACACTCACGGCTTCATCACCACGTCACCAAGGTAATCGTTTCCCGCCCGCCCACCAAATTTCATCTGGCGGCGTCATCTGCTGGGGACGTCGGCCCGAAGGGCCTGCTCGTCGACATCCCAGTAACTGTGTTCGGTCCCGTTCAGCAAAATCACCGGTAACAGATCGCCGTACCGGGCCCGCAGTGTCGTGTCCCCGGCAGCGGCCGCCACGTCGACGTCGGTGTTCACCAGGTCGAAGTCCAGTTCCTCGCGCAACGCGGCCAGCTGCCGGGCCGCCTTTTCGCACATACCGCACCCGGCCCGGGTCAGCAACGTCACAGTGGCTCGACCGCCGCTACCCGCCTGCTCGCGCTCCACACCGCCAGTATCCCGGCCCGGTGACCTAGGGTGAATTCGTGTCCGAATCCGGTAGTGCCGATGCGCTCGAACAGGAGCTTGCCGCCGAGGCCGGCGCCGAACTCGCTGTCACCGAGCTCGAGTCCGACACCGAGCCCGCCGGGGCACCGGCGCCGCCGCCCGATCTGACGGCCGCGGCGTTCTTCGACGTCGACAACACCCTGGTCCACGGATCGTCGCTGGTGCACTTTGCCCGCGGCCTGGCCGCCCGCAAGTACTTCACCTACCGCGACATCCTCGGCATCGCCTACGCGCAGGCCAAGTTCCAGTTCACCGGCAAGGAGAACAGCGACGACGTCGCCGAGGGCAAGCAGAAGGCCCTGGCGTTCATCGAGGGTCGCTCCACCGCCGAGCTCGTCGAACTCGGCGAGGAGATCTACGACGAGATCATCGCCGACAAGATCTGGCCGGGAACCCGGGCGCTGGCCCAGATGCACCTGGACGCCGGTCAGCAGGTGTGGCTGGTCACCGCGACCCCCTATGAGCTGGCCGCCACGATCGCGCGGCGCCTGGGGCTGACCGGCGCGCTGGGCACGGTGGCCGAGTCGGTCGACGGGGTGTTCACCGGCCGGCTGGTCGGCGACATCCTGCACGGCACCGGCAAGGCCCATGCGGTGCGATCGCTGGCCATCCGGGAAGGGCTGAACCTGCGCCGGTGTACGGCCTATTCGGACAGCTTCAACGACGTGCCGATGCTGTCGCTGGTCGGTACCGCGGTGGCGATCAACCCCGACGCCGCCCTGCGCGATGTGGCCAGGGAACGGGGCTGGGAGATCCGCGATTTCCGCACCGCACGCAAGGCGGCGCGCATCGGCGTGCCGTCGGCACTGGCGCTCGGGGCGCTGGGCGGCGCACTGGCGGCTGCCGCGTCCCGCCGCCACGACATTCGCTGAGCGGGTGTCCCGCGCTGATAAGCTGCCGCGGCGGGCCGCGCCAGCGGGCCCCCGCAGCCATGCACGTTTGTGCGCACCGCGCACCGCATACCGAACAGCGCAGGGAACATGAGCATCGCCGCAAACATCATCGGGACTCACTACCGGTACCCCGACTACTTCGAGGTCGGCCGGGAGAAGGTCCGCGAGTTCGCCCGCGCGGTCAAGGACGAGCATCCGGCGCTCTATGACGCCGAGGCTGCCAAGGAATACGGCTACGACTCGGTCGTGGCCTCGGTGACGTTCCTGGCGGTGGCCGGCCGGCGTGTCCAGCTGGAGCTGTTCGACAAGTTCGACATCCCGATCAACCTGGAGCGCGTGCTGCACCGCGACCAGAAGCTGATCTTCCACCGCCCGATCCTGGTCGGCGACAAGCTGTGGTTCGACTCGTACCTGGACTCGGTCATCGAGTCGCACGGCACCGTGATCGCCGAGGTCCGGGCCGAGGTCTCCGACGACGACGGCAACCCGGTTGCCACCAGCATCGTCACCATGCTCGGCGAGGCGGCCATCGACGAGGCCGACGAGATCAGTTCACAGATCGCCGCGGCCCGCGATGCCGCGATCGCCAAGATGGTTGCTGGGCAAAAGTCCGGCGCCTGATTTTCCCTTCCGCGAGCAGACACAAAACTGCCCCTTTTCACACGAAAAGGGGCAGTTTTGTGTCTGCTGGCCGGGAGAAGGTAAGGCGAAAACCTCAGCCGAAGAACATGTTTCGGCGCCCCGCCAGCAGCTGATAGAGCGTGTGCTGGATGGTCTCGCGGACCTGATCGGTGAGCTCGAAGGTGATCATCGGGTCGTCGGCGGCGCCCTCTTCGTAATCGGCCGTCTCGATCGGCTCGCCGAACTGGATGTGCCACTTCGACGGCAACGGCACCAGCCCGAGCGGGCCGGCCAACGGGAACAGCGGGGTCACCGGGAAGTACGGCAGACCGAGCAACCGGGCCAGCAGCTTGACGTCGGCCATCATCGGGTAGATCTCCTCCGACCCGACGATCGAGCACGGCACGATCGGCGCCTGTGCCCGCAGAGCTGCGGAAACGAACCCGCCACGGCCGAACCGCTGCAGCTTGTACCGGTCCTTGAAGTTCTTGCCCAGCCCCTTGAAGCCTTCGGGGAACACGGCGGTGAGCTCGCCGTTGGCGAGCAGTCGGTGCGCGTCGGTGGTGCAGGCCATGGTGTGCCCGGCTTTGCGGGCAGCCGCACCGACCATCGGCAGATCGAAGACCAGGTCCGCGGCCAGCAGACGCAGATCCCGGTGTCCGGGATGGTGATCGTGCACGGCCACCTGAGTCATCAGCCCGTCGAAGGGCAGCACCCCGGCGTGGTTGGCCACCACGAGCGCCGCGCCACTCTCGGGCAGGTTCTCGATGCCGGACACCTCGACCCGGAACCAGGACCTGAAAAACGTTCTCAGCAAAGGCAAGAAGATTGCGTTGGTGATGTGCGGATCGAACCCGAACTCGTCCACCGGGTACTCACCGGTCATCCGGGTGCGGACGAATTCAGAGACCGCCGCGATGCCCTTGACAAGTTCGCTGGGGCCGTCGTCGGCCGGCGAGTGACCCGAGGCGCTGCTGCGCCGCTGATCGATCTCCCGGACTACCGCGGCGATCTGCTCGGCCGAGGCCCGGCTACCCGGATCGGCCAGGACAGACGGGTGCCTGCGGGCACTGTCGGACCGGGCCGCCGCCCGGCGCGCAGCGGAGGCACGGCTCGAGTTCCCATGCAGCGGAATAACTTTCGCCTTGGATTCAGCCGCCACGTCGATACCTTCTCCCACCCCGGATAGAGCCAGTCCTAATATCCCAAACGCTGCGCCACCCCCATGGCGCGACTCTCCATTGAGCGTACCCATCGCGGATCAAGTATCGGTGTCAATCCGCGACCACGGACGTAGTCGTCGAATGCCTCGGCGGTCGTCCACTTGGGACTGTAACCCAGATCCCTGTGCATTCGCGTAGTGTCCATGACCCGGCCGTAGCTCAGATAGTTCATCTGATCGCGGTCGAGTTCGGTGTAACGCGTTGCGCGACTGAGTGAATTGATCGCCGACAACGCCCCGCGCGGGACGGGAAGCCGGACACGCCCCGACCGCCGGATCGCCTGGCTCATCATGATGATGCCCGAGGCGCCGACGTTGAATGTGCCCGCCTTGCCGGCCATGGTCGCACGCTCCAGGGCGCCGAGGGCGTCCTGTTCGTGCAACAACTGCAGCCGTGCGTCGTGGCCGACCAACGACGGGACCACCGGCCCCGCCAGATACCGCGACAAGGCGGTATCCATGGCCGGCCCGATCATATTGGCCAGCCGAAGGATGGTCACGCCGATGTCCGGACGACGCCGGGCCAGGCCGCGGGCATAGCCCTCGATGTCCATGCTGTCGCGGGCGAACCCGTCACCCGGCGGACGCCGGGCGCTGCTCTCCTCGCTGAACATCACCGGATCACGGGAGCTCGAGCCGTACACCTCTGAGGTGGACTTGAGCACGACCCGACGGACCGACGGCGCCTTCTGGCAGGCCGCGAACAGTTGGATCGCGCCCATCACGTTGAGTTCCTTCAACGTGGCGCGCCCTCCGGACCGCGGCGCGTAGGACGCCGCCGCGGCATGCACGACGGTGTCCACATTCCCGTTTCGGATCACCTTGGCGATAAACGGGTTGCGGATGTCGGCCCGGACGAACTCGGCCCGCCCCATCCGACGCATGAGGTCCTTGCTCGGCACCACCGCATCCACGGCGATGACATGCTCGATCGACGGGTTCTGTGCCAGCCTGGCGGTCAGATAACCACCGAGGAACCGGCACGCACCCGTGACCAGAACCACTTTCGGAGCGGGCGCCGCACCTGCGGACTGCGTTCCACCGGAAGAGTCCGCGCCAGACGACCCGGGGACTCCCGTCGGGCGTCCCCCCGAACGACCATCAGAATCCATCGGCTCAGCCTAGCGGCTGCAGCGGAAGGCTACTTGCCAAGCTTTCTACGCTGCACCCGAGTACGGCGAAGCAGCTTGCGGTGCTTCTTCTTCGACATACGCTTACGCCGCTTCTTGATGACTGAGCCCATAAAGTCTGGTGTCTCCGCTACTCACGCTGGATGGTTGACCCGGTCACTTTACCCGGGCCGACCACCGAAACGGAAAACGCCAGCCTGCTCAGGCCCACCCAGACCGCTGCGGCGTGTGCCTAACCGGCGTCGAAGTACGAAGACTCCAGCAGATCGTGGACCGCCTTGGCGTGGACCCGGAACGATCGACCCACTCGCACCGCTGGCAGTTCACCGTTGTGCACCAACCGGTACACCGTCATCTTCGAGACCCTCATCAAGCTCGCCACTTCGGCGACCGTCAGAAATTGAGCTCGAGGCTGACCGTCGCCAGCATCCCGCGCCGATGGCCCGTTCATAGACGTCATCGCAACCCAATCAATCAGGCACAGGCAGTCCCAGCGGCTTCCCCACCGCTGGCACCGACCCGCGCATACAAAGGGAGAATAGCGTGGCGGGTGGGGTTACTGCGACGGGTGTGGGCTAATCAGTTGGAATTAATCTAATTACTCAGATGTAATTCCGAGCTGCTCAGAGCGCGTTTTCGCGGCCTGAACGGCATTGGAGACCGCGGTCCGCAGTCCCCCACGCTCCAGTTCCCGCAGCCCAGCGGCCGTAGTCCCGGCCGGCGACGTCACCATCGCCCGCAATTGGGCCGGCGTGGTGTCCAGCGCGGCGCCTCCGGCCGCGTTCACCTCATCGAGGCGCTCCAGCAGCATCGCCGCCGAACCGGCCATCGTCTGCACCGCCAGATCGGTGGCCACGGCACGCGACAGGCCCGATTCCACGGCCGCATCCACCAAGGCCTCGACCATTAGGAAGAAGTACGCCGGGCCCGAGCCGGAAACCGCGGTCACCGCGTCCAGCTGCGACTCGGCGACGGTGATCACGCCACCGACCGCATCGAAGATCGACGAGACCGCCTTGAGCTGATCAGCGGTCGCGAACCGGCCCGGCGCCAAGGCGCTCACCCCGCCGCCGACCACGATCGGAGAGTTGGGCATGACGCGGATCACCGGCGATCCGGCCGGCAGCTTGTTCTCGTAGTACGACGTGGCCACACCCGCGGCGATGGAGACGAACACCTGCTCGGCGGTGTCGCTGTCGGCGCGAACCGCCGCCTCGGCGATCTCGTCGATCACTTTCTCGACATCGCCAGGTTTGACCGCGATGACCACGTAGGTGGCGTTCTCGGCGGCAGCGACGACCGAGGTCACCTGCACCGAATACTTCTCTGACAGGTACTTGACCCGGTCCGGGAATTTCTCCGCGACCACCATGTCCTTGACCTGTCTGCCAGCCCGTAACAGCCCCGACAGCAGCGCCTCGCCCATGCTTCCGCCGCCGATTATCGCGATTCTCGACATGGGCGACAGCATTCCATGCCCGCGCGTCAGGGCCGTGTCAGCCCGGCGTGGGCACCATCGCCAACTGCCGCGTCTGCACGATGATCCGGCCCTCGCAGTCGACCACGATGTGGTCCTCGTCGAACCAGTCCTGGCCGATCTGAACCGAGGTGCACATCACCCGCAGCCAGCCATCGGCCGGCAATGCCCGCAGATAGGCCGTCAGCTGGACCGTGGGCGCCCAACCGGTGCGTTCCACGGCAAATGTCACCGGAGCCGACACATCGCCGCAGAGAAGGGCGAACAGCACGTCGGGAGCGACTCCCTTCGGCCGCACCCAGTACTCGAACACGGGTGGACCGCCATCCGTCCGCGGGCCCATGGTGTGCAACGCCGGCCGGATGTCACAGCCGTGTGCCAGGTGCACGATGTGCTCCATCGGATGGCCGGGACCGATCGGCTCCAGACCCGGCGGCGGTTCCGGCGTCATCAACGGCACCACCGGGTTGAACGACAGCAGCGGGGGCACGTGATGTTCGGGCTCGCCGAGGGTCACCGACACCGTGACCGCCGTGCGCTCCCCCTGACGGAGCTCCACGTCCACCAGACCGATCCGGCGGCCCCGCTTGCGCACCGTGGTGACCACCTGCATCGGACCGGGATCCGGTGCCCAGAGGAAGTTCCCCGACACCGCTAGAGGTTGCGCCGACGTGCCCAACTCGGTGCGCGCGGCCTTGGCGCACAGCGCGAGCATCGCGCCGCCGTGCACCTTCGGCCCGATCGTCCAATGCTCGTTGAGCTCACCGTGATAGACGCCGTCACCGGCCGGCGTCAGCGCCATGGCGTCGGTGAACAGGGTGGAGCCAGTCATGTACGAGTCCTTTTTGCAGGGGCCGGGTCAGGTTTCAGCGCAACAGGTGGGTACGGGCGAATTGCAGCGATTCGGTCAGCAGCGCCTCGCGTTCGGCGGCCGTCTTGGCCGCCGAGGTGGTGACCTCCAGGACGACGTGGCCGGAGAAATTTCCCGCGGCCAGCATCCGGCACACCTCTGCGGTCGGCTGGGTGCCGCGGCCCGGGACCAGATGCTCGTCGGTGGACGCGCCCTTACCGTCGCACAGGTGCAGGTGCACCAGGCCGTCGCCCATGCGCCGGGCCATGTCCATGGCGTCGGTGCCTGCGGTCGCGGTGTGGCTCAGATCGAGCGTGTAGTGCGCGTGATCGCCGTCCAGCGGGTCGTAGGACGGCGCGAACGCAGAAATACCCGGGCCGGGTCGACCGCCGCGCTTGCGCATCCGCTCGATGGACGTGCCGCCCGCCCCGAAGAACCGGTCGGCCCGAAACGGGAACATGTTCTCCACCGCCACCAGGACCTCGCTGTCGGCCTCCAGTCGGGCGACCTGCTCGCTGAAGCCCTCGGCGTAGCGGCGCTGCCAGCGGAACGGCGGATGCACGACGACGGTCTGCGCGCCCAGTTGTTCGGCGGCCCGCACGCTGCGTTCCAATTTCGGGATCGGGTTGGCGCCCCACACCCGCTGCGAGATCAGCAGGCAGGGTGCATGCACCGACAGCACCGGCACCCCGTAGTGCGCGGACATCTTGGCGACGGTGTCGATGTCCTGGCTGACCGATTCCGCCCACACCATCAGCTCGACACCGTCGTAGCCGAGTCGGGCGGCGTGCTCGAAGGCGGCCTCCGTCCTCAGCGGATAGACCGAAGCGGTGGACAGGCCGATCTTGATGGCTGGGCGCACAACCAATTGTGTACCGCCGTACTAACTCGGCCGCAGCGCCGCGGCCTAATTCGCCTGCAGCAGAGCCAATGGTCCGAAGGTGACCAGCGCTCCGACCGCCACCGCGGTCAGCGTGCTGCCGATGTCCTCGGTCTTGCGAACCACCCGCACGCCACCGGCCAGGCCGAGAATCACCAGCACGCCGAGCACCAGCGCGACGATGGTGTTCCACTTCCACAGCTGGTCGAAGGCGATGAACAGGCCGGCACCGAAGCCCACCGCGATCACGCACTGCCCGACGATCCACATTGCGCGAACCAGCGGGGAGCTGGGCGGCTGATCCTCGTCGAATTCGTCGTGCTCGTCGAAGACGTCGGCTTCATCGGCGCCCTCGGACAGCCCTTCGTCCTCGAGGTCGATGTCGTCGACGCCGCCGCGGGGACGACGGGCGCGGTCGTCGGCGCCGGACTCGGCGCCGAACAGTGGCCCGAGCGAGGAGTAGGAACGGTCCCCGTACTCATCGTCGTAGTCGTCGTATGCCGCGTCGTCGGTGTCCACGTCGCGGACATCGCGAGCGTCGGCTTCGACCAACGTGTCGACCGGCTCGGCCGCATCGTCCTCGTGGAGGTCGTAGAGGGGATC
The DNA here is from genome assembly GCF_053600815.1 of Mycobacterium sp. NPDC004974. Taxonomy (NCBI): domain Bacteria; kingdom Bacillati; phylum Actinomycetota; class Actinomycetes; order Mycobacteriales; family Mycobacteriaceae; genus Mycobacterium; species Mycobacterium sp. NPDC004974. The sequence goes on from NZ_JBSGAQ010000012.1 coordinate 71,502, forward strand.
AGGACTCATCCGCTCGGCGCCGGTGCCCGACGGCTGGTAGTCGGGCGCCGAGCGCTTGTACGGCGCGCGGCGCGGGCGTGGCCGGAATTCGACGGGTTCCGGATCGGCGTCGCGCGCAGCCAGGTGCGCCTCGTAGTCGTCCTCGGCGTCGGTGCGCACCTCAACGGGTTCGGCCGGCCTGGCGGCCGGTTTGGCCCGAGGCGGCCTGGAGACACCGCCGCGACTCCCGCTGCGGACCCGCGGCTCATCACGCGGCTGCGGTTGCTCACGCGGCTGCGGCTGCTCACGCGGCTCGCGGGGTTCATCCAGGATCGGTGCCACGACGGCGGTGTCGACCAGTGGATCAGGGGCGGGAACCGATTCACCGCGGGGTTCGAACTCGATGTCGTCGGTGATGATCGGGATTTCGCCGGTGAGTTCGGCGACGGTCACCGCGTCGCTGTTACCGCGACGGCGCCGACGGCGACCGCCGACCGGGGGCGCCCCGATCGTCCCGTTCTTCGCCAGCAACTCCGCTACCGAGATCGGTCGGGTGCCGGATGGGCTGTTCTCTGGTCCTGTCATACCTATGTTGCCTTTGGGGCTAGCTTTTCCTTAACGTGCGGCGTCGCGCGCCGACGTCTCTACCAAGGCTGTGCCGTCGGCCTCGCTGTCGAGTTTCCGCAGAATCAAACCCTCCCGCAAAGCCCAGGGGCAAATGTCGACGGAATCGATCTCCAGTGCTCGCATACTAGCTTCAGCTACCAAAGCACCGGCCACGATCTGTGGTGCGCGCTCGGCACTCACCCCTTCCAGTTCGGCACGGTCAGCCGCTGTCATCCTAGAGATGAAAGCTATGAGCTGTCTTAATCCAGCCGCGGTGAGGGTCCGCTTGACCCGCGGGCCTGCCCCTGAAGGGGCCGCGCCCGTGAGCCGCGCCAACGACCGGAAGGTCTTCGAGCTCGCCACCGTGAGATCCGGATTCCCGGCCCGGCGCATGGTGGCACCGGCGTCGGCGAGTTCGGTGGCCAACCAGTCCCGCAGCATCGCGACCCGGCGCCGCCCAGGTGGGTCTTCGGTCAGCCATTCCCTGGTCAGCCGCCCGGCACCGAGCGGGAGCGACAGCGCCACCTCGGGCTCTTCGTCGACCCCGCTGGACAGCTCCAGCGAGCCGCCGCCGATGTCGATGTTGATGATTCGACCGGCGCTCCAGCCGTACCAGCGGCGCACCGCCAAGAATGTCAGCCGGGATTCGTCGACGCCGCTGAGCACCCCGAGGGACACCCCGGTCTCGGCCCGCACCCTTGCCAGCACTTCCTCAGAGTTCGTGGCGTCGCGCACCGCAGAGGTGGCAAACGCCATCAGTTCGGCACAGCCCGAGCTGGTGGCAATTTTGGCGAACTCGTCGACGGTGGCCACCAGGCTGTCGGCACCCTTGCGGGTCAGCTTGCCCGAGTTGTCGATCGCCTCGGCCAGCCGCAGGGCCGCCTTCGTGGAGCTCATCGGGGTCGGGTGCCCGCCACGGCGCGCATCCACCACGAGGAGATGCACCGTGTTACTCCCGACATCGAGCACGCCTAACCGCACTGCACCAACCTAACCGCAGTCGAGAGGCGCTTCGTGGCCGGACCACCCGCAACCTTCGGGATGGGCAGGCCAGGCTTGTGGTGTGTCCCACTCCGCGTCGTACCACGGTTGGGAAATGCGTTACGGCGTATGCGAGTACCGTTTGCGCCGTGACAGATGTGCATCCCGGCGAAGTCGAACTCGACTTTGCCCGCGAATGGGTGGAGTTCTACGACCCGGAGGACGCGACACATCTGATCGCGGCCGATATGACGTGGTTGTTGTCCCGCTGGACGTGTGTGTTCGGCACACCGGCCTGCAAGGGCACGGTCGAGGGCCGCCCGGACGATGGCTGCTGCTCCCATGGAGCGTTCCTTTCTGACGACGACGATCGGGCCCGGCTTGACGACGCGGTCAGTCAACTGACCGATGAAGACTGGCAGTTCCGCGACAAGGGCCTGGGCCGCAAGGGCTACCTGGAAGACGACGAGTACGACGGCAAGCCCAACCTGCGCACCCGGAAGTACAAGGGCGCATGCATCTTCCTGAACCGTCCGGGGTTCGCCGGCGGAATCGGGTGTGCGCTGCACAGCAAGGCCCTCAAGCTCGGTGTCGAGCCACTGACCATGAAGCCCGACGTGTGCTGGCAGTTGCCGATCCGCCGCAGCCAGGAGTGGATCACCCGGCCCGACGAAACCCAGATCCTGCGGACCGTCATCACCGAATACGACCGGCGCGGCTGGGGCGAGGGCGGTGCCGACCTGCACTGGTACTGCACCGGTGATCCCGCCGCGCATGTCGGCGCCCGCCCGGTTTTCGAGTCCTACGCCCCCGAGCTCATCGCGGTGCTCGGCGAGAAGGCCTACGCCGAGTTGGCCGCGATGTGCCGGCGGCGCAGCGCGCTGGGGCTGGTCGCCGTACATCCGGCGACCAGCGCGGCCGAGCATCGAGCGACCCCGGCCTCCAACGGGGTTCAGCCCTCCAGCTTGTAGCCGAGACCGCGCACGGTCACGAGGTGCACCGGGTTGGCCGGGTCTGCCTCGATCTTGGAGCGCAGCCGTTTGACATGCACGTCAAGGGTTTTGGTGTCGCCCACGTAGTCGGCGCCCCACACCCGGTCGATGAGCTGGCCTCTGGTGAGCACCCGCCCGCTGTTGCGCATCAGGTACTCCAGGAGGTCGAACTCCTTGAGCGGCAACGTGATCTGCTCCCCGTTGACGCTCACGACATGCCGTTCGACGTCCATCCGCACCGGGCCGGCCTCGAGCACGCCGTCGCCGATGGCGCTGTCGTCGGTGTCGGAGCCGCGGCGCAATACCGCCCGGATCCGCGCGATCAGCTCGCGGGCCGAATACGGCTTGGTGACATAGTCATCGGCACCCAACTCGAGGCCGACAACCTTGTCGATCTCACTGTCACGCGCGGTGACCATGATCACCGGCACGCTGGATCGGGCCCGCAGTTGCTTACAGACATCGGTACCGCTCATCCCGGGCAGCATCAGGTCCAGCAGGACGATATCGGCGCCGGAGCGCTCGAACTCGGCCAGTGCGGAGGGACCATCGGCCACCACGGTGGCCTCGAAGCCTTCCTTGCGGAGCAGGAATGCCAGGGGATCGGCCAGCGACTCCTCGTCCTCAACGATCAACACGCTGGTCATCGGTCTCGCTAATCCTCTCGGTCGTCTGAGTCACTTGTGGACTCATCGGTATCGGGATAGGCCGGAATCGACAACGTGAATGTCGACCCGGTGCCCGGCTGACTCCACAGCCGGATGGTTCCGTTGTGGTTGGCGGCCACGTGTTTGACGATCGCCAGGCCCAGCCCGGTACCGCCAGTGGCGCGCGACCGGGCCTTGTCGACCCGGAAGAACCGCTCGAAGACCCGCTCCTGATCGGCCTTGGCGATTCCGATACCGCGGTCGGTGACCGCGATCTCGACACTCCCACCCCGCCGGCGCCGGCTGATGGATATGCCGGATCCGTTGGGCGAGTAAGCAATTGCATTCGACACCAGGTTGGCGATCGCGGTCACCAGCAGGGTCTGGTCGCCCAGCACCCGGTAGCCGGTCGGGGCGTCGGTGGTGATCGAGATGTCGGCCTTGTCGGCGGCCACCTTGTGCCGCGACAGCGCTTCGGACACCACGGTGTCGACGTCGACGGCGCCCAGATCGGGCAGCCGCTCGGCGCCCTGCAGCCGGGACAGCTCGATCAGCTCGCCGACCATGTCGGCCAGCCGCAGCGATTCGGCCACCATCTTGTCGGAGAAGCGGCGCACCATGTCCGGGTCGTCGGCGGAGGCCTGCAACGCTTCGGCCAGCACGCGCATGGCGCCCACCGGGGTCTTGAGCTCATGGCTGACGTTGGCGACGAAATCCCGCCGGGTCGCTTCCATCCTGGCGTGTTCGGACTGGTCGTCGGCGTAGACGACGGCGAAACGGCGGTCTTCACCCGACAGCAGCCGCACCCAGCCGCGCACCGAGATACCCGAACGTCCGGGGTGCGGAAGCTTGCGGGGCGACAGGTCGACGTCGATCGGCTGGCCGGTGGCGAATACCTGCTCGGCCGCCCGCCAGGCCCGGTCGTCGAGAAGCCGGTCGCGCACGACGCCCAGCTCGGAGGCCCGGTCGTTGGCGTAGACGACGTCGTTGAACGTGTCGACCACGACGATGCCGTTGGGCGCTGCAGACACGATGTGCTGCAGCATCTGCGACACAGTCAGGCCGGCCTGATCAGCTTCGCGACGCTGCCGGTTGGCCACGAGGCGAGGGGCGACTGCGGCGGCCACCCCCGCACCGACGATCAGCGCGAGCAACGATACGACCGCAGTCAGCAGTAACGCCGACACCAAGCTCACGCGAAAATCGTACGCACCCGGTGAACGTCATCCCAGCAGCGTGCGACCAAAACGGGACATGTCACACCGTCAAATACAGGAGTTCGGCTGTCGTTAACCCCCGGTAACCTGCTGTTTGCCCGCAGGCCCGAGTGTCCAGCGAATTATTTCTTGGCACCCTGCGCGGCGACCGCGGCGGCCCCGGCAGCGGCGGCCTCGGGGTCGAGGTACTCCCCGCCCGTGACCAGGGGCTTGAGGTTTTCGTCGAGTTCGTAGAGCAGCGGGATGCCGGTCGGGATGTTCAGGCCGACGACTTCCTCGTCGGACATGCCGTCGAGGTATTTCACCAGCGCACGCAGCGAGTTTCCGTGGGCCGCGATCAGCACGGTCTTGCCGGCCTTGAGGTCGGGCACGATCGTGTCCTCGTAGTACGGCACGAACCGGGTCACCACGTCCTTGAGGCATTCGGTCAGCGGGCCGCCGCCGATGTCCGCGTAGCGCGGGTCGGCGTCCTGGCTGAACTCGCTGCCCTTCTCGATGGCCGGCGGCGGGGTGTCGTAGCTGCGGCGCCACGCCATGAACTGCTCTTCGCCGTACTTCTCCTTGGTGGCGGCCTTGTCCAGGCCCTGCAGGGCGCCGTAGTGCCGCTCGTTGAGCCGCCAGTCGCGGTGTACCGGGATCCAGTGCCGGTCGGCGGCGTCCAGGGCGAGGTTCGCGGTGGTGATCGCGCGGCGCAGCAGCGACGTGTAGACCACGTCGGGCAGCACGTCATTCTCGACCAGCAGCTTGCCGCCGCGGACGGCCTCGGTCCGGCCCTTGTCGGTGAGGTCGACGTCGACCCATCCGGTGAACAGGTTCTTCTGGTTCCAGTCGCTCTCACCGTGGCGGAGCAGGATCAGCGTCGGCATGCAGAGGATCTTCTCACGGTCGCGGTCGCGCCGGCCGAGCGTGGGTGCTGTGCACGTATTCGGGCGAATCCGTGTGCACAGGGCCCACGCTCGCGCGTGAGCCTGAGCCTGAGACTCAGTCCTCGATCAGGTGCTCGAATGCCTTGAGGTTCTTCAGTGACTCACCGCGCGAGACCCGCCACTCCCACTCCTTCTGGATGGAAGAGCGGAAACCCAGCTCCAGCAAGGTGTTGAAGTCGGAGTCGACGGCCTCGAGCACCTGGCCGAGCACGCGGTCGATCTCCTCGGCGGTGACCGAGTGCAGGGCCATCCGGCCGACGAGATAGATGTCGCCGACATTGTCGAGGGTGTAGGCGACGCCGTAGAGCCTGCGGTTGCGCTTGAGCAGGAACCGGTAGACGCCTTCGAAGTTCTCGTCGGGCTTGCGGCACACGAACGCCTCGATGCGTACCGAGTGCTCGCCGATGCTCAGGATGGTGTTCGTCTTGAGCTTCCGTTCGCCGGGCAGCTCGACGATGATGCCGGGCAGCCCGCCGTGGGCGCCCTCGTGCCGGTGGTAGACGAGCTCGTGCTCGTCGAGGGTGTCGGTGATGATCTGTTCGACGCCGGTGCCCATGGTTATGCCCGCACCCCGCGACGCAGTGCGAACCGCCGCCCGGGACGACGGCCGGGCCTGCGGTGCCGGGACCGGTAGTCGCTCATCGCGTGCGCGTAGCTGTCCAGCAGGGCGTCGACGGTGTGCCCCCAGGAGAACTGCGCGGCGTGGGCCGCTGCGGCCACGCTCAGTGGATCCGGATCGCGCTGCAGCACGCCGTCGATCGCGGCGGCCCAGTCGTCGACGTCGTGGCCTTCGACCAGGGCTCCGCTGACCCCGTCGGCCACCGCGACCGGCAGACCGCCGACCGCGGCCGCCACCACCGGGGTACCGCAGGCCTGGGCCTCGATGGCGACCAGGCCGAAGGATTCGGAGTAGCTGGGCACGGCGACCACATCGGCGGCGCGGTACACGTTGACCAGCTCGTCACGGGACTGCGGGGGCAGGAAGGTCACGCGGTCGGTGATGCCCAGTTCGTCGGCCAGGCGGATCAGGGTGTCGGGCTCGGCCAGGCCGCTGCCGGACGGTCCGCCGGCGACCAGCACCCGGACCCCGGGCAGTTTGGCCGCGGCGCGCAGCAGCACGTCGGGCGCCTTGAGCGGCTGGATCCGGCCCACGAACGCGACCACCTGCTCGTCGGGCGCAATGCCCAGGATTGCCCGTGCCGCGGCGCGATCCCCCGGGGTGAACGCATCCAGATCGACGCCCGGATGTACCACATCGATCCGTCCCGGATCAGCTTGATGCAGTGAAACCAGTTGCTGTGCTTCATGTTCGGTGTTGACGATGAGCCGGTCGGCCTCGTCGACCACCTGCTGCTCCCCCACCGCACGCAACGGCGGCTCGGGTGAATCCCCGGCGGCCAGCGCGGCGTTCTTCACCGCGGCCAGGGTGTGCGCGGTGTGCACCAGCGGCACCGCCCAGCGGTCGCGGGCCAGCCAGCCGACCTGACCGGACAGCCAGTAGTGCGAGTGCACGACGTCGTAGTAGCCGGGCTCATGGGTCGCCTCGGCGCGCAACACCCCTGCGGTGAACGCGCACAGCTGGGTGGGCAGGTCGTACTTGTCCAGGCCCTCGAACGGCCCGGCCACCACGTTGCGCACCAGCACGCCCGGAGCCACCTGCACCACCGGGGCGTCCGACGACGAGGTGGCCCTGGTGAAAACCTCCACCTCGACACCGCGCCGGGCCAGCTGCAATGCGGTCTGCAACACGTAGACATTCATCCCGCCGGCATCACCGGTACCCGGCTGCGCCAGCGGCGAAGTATGTACGGATAGCACCGCAACGCGGCGCGGAATCTCGAGGTCCGGGGCTAGACGCACACAGACATGTCTACACCGCTGCGGATCGGCGGGTTTGAGCGCGCCGCATGGCACCGATCGGATCGGCGTACAGACCGCCCAGCGAAACGATGCCGGCACTGGCCTCCTGCACCCGGTTTCCGAAGGCCGTCAGCCGGATATCGCGGGGCCCCAGCACCGAACGCCGCGCGACGGCGTCCTCCACGACGGACATGCCCTCCGGGTATTCGGTGAAGGCCTGGCCGCCGAGCACCAGATCGTCGGGGTTGAGCAGATCACGCAGGAGCGCGACGGCCTCGCCGAGCACCCGGGCCCGATCGGCCAACAGCTCGACCGCCTTCTCGTTGCCCTGCCGGGCCGCGCGCAGCACCGTCCCCAGGGTCGAGGACGGGCCTTCAGCCGGGATGATCCGCAACTTGCGGGCCGCGTTGAGTACCGCCTCGTCACTCACGGTGGACTCCAGTTGTCCTGTGCCACCGAGCAATTCAGACTGCGCAGGCAGACCGGCGATAGTGCCTGGTCCGCTGGCCGGCGAGTGCACCCGGCCGTCGATCGACAGCGCGTAGCCGACGGTCTCGCGGGCATACACGTAGAGACTGGTCCGGGACGGGGCGCCGACGGACTCCGGCGAGGAACGCCGTCCACCCAGCAGCAGTTCGGCACCGGCCATCGCGTCGACGTGTGAGGCGACCGACACCGGCAACCCGAGGGCTTCGGCGAGCACGGGCCCCACCGGGGCATCGACCCACCCCAGTCGGGGGTGATCGAGATACCCGGTGGCGCTGTCGACGACGCCACCGGCGGCGATACCGACCCACAACGGACGACGGCGGTGCCAGCGGCTCAGGTAACGGCGGGCGCTGGAGGCCAGCGTGGCCAACGCCGCGGACTGCGATCCCGACGGGGTCGGCGTCTCGACCACGTCGAGGGTGCGACCGAACAGGTCGGTGGCCACGATGCTGGTGGTGCGGGCACCGATGTGGATGCCGAGCGTGAGGTAAGGCTCGTGGTTGACCTCGACGGGAACGCGAGGCCGTCCGATGGCCCCCGAAACCGCGAGATCGGCACGCTCACGCAGGATTCCGGCTTCGAGCAGCGCGGTGACCTGACGGTTGACGGTCGCGATGCTCAGCTGGGTGAGCTGCGCGATGGCGTCCCGGGCGATGGGGCCGCGGGTGCGGACCGCGCTGAACACCGATGCCGCGGCGGCATCGGGCACCTTCAGCGACGGCGCGACGATGTGCAGGAGCCGCGACTGCGGATAACGCGAGGCGGCGGCCAGGGACCGGGAGGTGCGCGCCGACGTGCCGGACGAGGAGACGGCGGCATTACGGGCGGGATTCCGGCGGGGAGCGGCGATGACGGTGGTCACGTGAATTGTCCTTACTGATTTGTCGGCTGGTGGGGAGAGACCACACCTGGCGACTCAGCAGGACGGGAAAACGGTGTCCGGGTTCAGTCAGGCGCGGCGGGGTGCGCGACAACAACACGCACGCCGCACGAAGCGGGACTGGAGACTTCCGGACACACGAAGAACTTAGCACGCCATCTAATGTTGGTCAGGTGACGACATCTCAGTCAGACAAAAGAGTGGCAGTGGTGACCGGCGCCAGCGCGGGAATCGGTGCTGCAACCGCCAAATCACTTGCCGGCCTGGGATTTCATGTTGTCTGCGTAGCCCGCCGGGCCGACCGGATCCAGGCGCTGGCCCAGGAGATCGGCGGGACCGCGATTGTGGCGGACGTCACCGACCAGGCCGCCGTCGACGCCATGGCGGCCCAGTTGGACCGGGTGGACGTGCTGGTGAACAACGCCGGCGGGGCCAGGGGGCTGGAGCCCGTACTGGACGCCGACCTGGAACATTGGCGGTGGATGTGGGAAACCAACGTGCTGGGCACCCTGCGGGTCTCCCGGGCGCTGTTGTCCAAGCTCATCGCCTCCGGCGACGGCCTGATCGTCACGGTCACCTCGATCGCGGCGTTCGAGACGTACGACGGTGGCTCGGGATACACCGCGGCCAAGCACGGCCAGGGTGCGCTGCACCGCACGCTGCGCGGTGAGCTCCTCGGAAAACCGGTGCGGCTCACCGAGATTGCGCCGGGCGCAGTGGAGACCGACTTCTCACTGATGCGCTTCGACGGCGACCGGGAACGTGCGGACAACGTGTACCGGGGCATCACCCCGCTCGTCGCCGAAGACGTCGCCGAGGTGATCGGCTTCGTCGCCTCGCGGCCGTCACACGTCAACCTCGACCAGATCGTGATCCGGCCGCGCGACCAGGCGCCACACGGGCGGTTCAACCGGAAATAGCCGCCAGATCAACGCAGGGCCCTAGCCCCCGGGCGCGGGCTTCGGCGGCGTGGTGGTCGTGGGAGTACCCGACAGCGTGGGCGCGTCCGTCGGTGTCGCCGGCGCGCTGGCAGGCAGGTTCGCCGGTGAGTCCTCCGAGGACAACGCCGACATGGACTTCCACTCGTTCCAGTCCACCGCCCAGTCCCAGAGGTCGCCGTCGGCGTAGGACAGGTCGATGCGGGTGCCGGTGACCTCGACGGGGTCGCCGTAGATCGCGCTGTTGAAGTACTGCTGCGAGTTCTCCAGGTTGAGGTTGATGCAGCCGTTGGTGACGTTCGTGTTGCCCTGCGCCCCGATGCTGTTGGGGTTGCAGTGGATGAACTCGCCGTTGTTGGAGATCCGCACCGCGAAGCGCTCGTGCACGTTGGAGTAGCCCGCGGCCGGGTTGGTCATCCAGAAGTCCTCGTACTTCTCGGTGACCACGTGAATACCGCTGCGGGTGACGTTGCGGTCCAGATCGCCTTCGCCGTAGCTGCACGGGAAGTCCATGATCGACGCGCCGGACCCGTCGAACACCTGGATGCGGTGGGTGGACGCATCGGCCTTGACCAGCTGGTGGCGGCCGATCTCGATGTCGAGCGTGGAGTCGGCCGCACCGTAGGCGCCGTCACCGAAGCTGATCCCGTACAGCGGCGCCTTGACGCTGACCTTGGTTCCGGCCGGGTAGTACTCCCTGGTGCGCCAGTGCACACGCGAGCCCCCGGCCTCGTCGGGCAGCCAGGCCCAGCTGCCCTCGACCGCAGGCGTGGTGGTGACCTGGAGGGCCTTTTCGACGGTCGCGCGGTACTTGTCGTCGATCGCGGCGTCGAACTGCAGGATGATCGGCGCGGCCACGCCGACGACCTGGCCGTCGGCGAGCTGGAACTGACCGTTGACCTGTTTCTGTGGGGCGACGGTGGTGAACTTGCCCTGCACGGGTTCGGCCTTGCCGTCCTTCCCCACCACGGCGCCGGCCCACGTGTAGGTGGACTCGTAGCCGAGGGGTTCGGTGACAGTGAACGCGGTGCGGTCGCTGTTGAATTTGCCGGCGACCGCCTTGCCGTTGGCATTCGTCAGGCTGACGCGCTGGAACGAGCCGTTGTCGACCTTCACTCCGACCGGCGCGGTCGGCAGCACATCCTCGGAGTCGGCGGCAGGCTCGTAGGTCACCGTCGGCGCCGTCGGCTCCTCGGCCTGAGGCTTCGAGATGGGTGATTCTCCCGAGCAGGCAGCCAGCAATCCGGCTCCCATTCCGACGGTCAACACCGTCAGGGCACGCCGCCGATTGAACAACGGCGCATCGGCCTCTATATCACCGGCAGGGCTCACGTGGATCTAGGGTACTGATAGTTCGCACCCAATCAGAATCGGCTCGGGCTCCAGAGTGATCCCGAAGCGGTCCCGGACACCCGCTTGCACCGCTCTGGCCAGGGCAATCACGTCGGCACTGTTCGCCTCGCCACGATTGGTCAAAGCCAGCGCATGTTTGGTGGAAAGTCGCGCGGGAGCGCCGTCGCCGGGGTAGCCCTTCCCGAAGCCGGAGTGCTCGACGAGCCAGCCGGCGGCCAGCTTCACCCCATCGGGCGCGGGGTAGTGCGGCACCGGTCCGGCCTCTTCCGCCCCGGCGCCGGCCCGGAAAGTGGCCTGCACCCGCTCGAACTCGGCCTGCGTCACCACCGGGTTGGTGAAGAACGATCCGACGCTCCACGTGTCGTGGTCGTTCGCGTCGAGCACCATGCCTTTGCCCGCGCGCAACTGCAGCACGGCCTGGCGAACTCGCAGCGGGTCGGCGCGCTCCCCCGGTTCGACGCCCAGCGCATTGGCCAGCTCGCGGTAACGCAGCGGGGCGCTTCGCCTGTCCTTGGCCCCATCCGCAGTCAAGGCGAACTCGACTTCGAGCACGATGACGGCATCGGAGTGTTTGAGGATGCTGGTGCGGTACCCGAACTTGAGTTCTTCCGGTGCGGCCCAACGGACTTCACCCGTGCGCCGGTCGAGTAGCCGCACCCGGCTGATGGTGTCGGCGACCTCGGCCCCGTAGGCGCCGACGTTCTGCACGGGGGTGGCCCCGGCCGATCCCGGTATCCCGGACAGACATTCGAGCCCGCCGAGCCCGTGCCGCAGTGAGGTGACGACGACATCGTCGAACACCGCGCCGGCCTCGGCGCGCAGCAGGTTGCCCTCGACCGTGACGGCGGTGTTGGCCACGCGCACCACGGTGAGGTCGGGCATCGTGTCGGCCAGGTCGTCGGCCAGCACCACGTTCGAACCACCTGCCAGCACCAGGATCGGCTCGGCCACGGCGCGCAGCACATCGACGAGCTGGTCGGTGCTGGTGCAGGTGAGCACCCGGGGTACCACCGGGCCGACCCGCAGTGTGGTCAGCGGCGCCAGCGCAACCGCCTCGGCGACTGCGACACCGGCAACATACGAACTGACCACGGGCCGTAACGGTAGCCTGACCAGCTATGCCGCGATCATTCGACATGGCCACCGACTACAAAGGCAGCGTCGAACAGGTCCACCGGGCATTCGCGGACGAACGGTACTGGCTGGCGCGGCTCGCCGATTCGGGGGCCGACAAAACCACGCTGGACGCCCTGACGGTGACCGACGACGGCGGTATCGAGGCGGTCACCACACAGATCCTGCGCGCAGACCGCCTGCCCGGGCTGGTGTCGCAGTTTCACCGCGGCGATCTGAGAATCCGGCGTGAGGAGCACTGGCAGCCGATCCGTGACGGCGCGGCCCAGGGCACCGTCCAAGGCTCCGTCGCCGGCGCCCCGGTATCCCTGTCCGGAACCGCGACTCTCGCCACCACCGACGGCGGGTCCCGGTTGTCGGTGCGCATCACGGTCGAGGTGAGGGTGCCGCTGGTCGGCGGGAAGATCGAGAGCTTCATCGGCAGGCAGCTGGTCGAGCTGCTGACCGCCGAGCAACGCTTCACCTCGGTGTGGATCACCGATCACTCCTGAGGGCACCGGTACCGTCGTTATCCGTGAGCAGGCGCCTGGAGTACACGCTGGCGTTCGACGCCCCCGCCGAGACGGTCTATGCCGCGTACGCGAGCGACGAGTACTGGCAGTCCCTGATGGACCGATATGACGACCTCACGCCGGGGAAGTCCGACATCACGGAATTCCGGTCCGACGAGCACGGGATCGAGGTCGAGTTCCGCCAGGTGCTGCCGCGCGCGGAGCTGCCCGCGATCCTGCGGACGGTGATACCGCTCGACATGGCCATCACCCGCAGGCAGTTTTTCGGCCCCTTCGACCAGCATGGTGTGAACGGCCACTACGCGGCGTCGGTCTCCCACGCGCCGGGCCGGCTCGACGGCCGCTATGCGCTCACCGGGGCCTCCACGGGTAGCCGGCTGCAGGTCGACAGCACGTGCAAGGTGTCGATGCCCCTGATCGGGGGCAAGCTCGAAGACCTGGTGCTGCAATCCGTCAACGAAGTGTTCGGCATCGAGGGGGCGTTCACCGCTGACTGGATCTCCGAGCACGTCTAAGCCTGTTGGCGCGGTCACCCGGGGCACCACCGGGTACAACCGGCTGCGCCGTAGCGACCGCTGGTTGGTGCACTCGCCGCGGGTGCGCACCGTGTTGCGGGCCGCTGCCGATCCGCTGGTGGTCGACCTCGGGTATGGCGCTCTACCGGTGACCACTCTCGAATTGGCGGCGCGCCTGCAGGCAGTCCGAACGGACGTCCGGGTCGTCGGCCTGGAGATCCACCCTGAGCGGGTGGCCACCGCGCGGGCGGTGGCCGGCGGCACCGATGTGCGGTTCGCGCTCGGCGGGTTCGAGTTGGCCGGGCTGCGCCCGGTGCTGGTGCGGGCCTTCAACGTGTTGCGCCAGTACCCGGTCGAGGCGGTGCCGGAGGCCTGGGCCACGATGTCGCGCCGGCTCGCGCCCGGTGGGCTGATCGTCGACGGAACCTGCGACGAGCTGGGCCGCCGATGCTGCTGGGTGCTGCTGGACCAGGGCGGGCCGGTGAGCCTGACCCTGGCCTGCGATCCCTTCGGCATCGAGCGCCCCTCGGATCTGGCCGAGCGGCTGCCCAAAGTGCTGATCCATCACAACGTCGAAGGCCAGCCGATCCACACGCTGCTCGGCGCTGCCGACCGGGCCTGGGCCAGCGCGGCCGGGCACGGCGTGTTCGGGCCGCGGGTGCGATGGCGGGCCATGGTGGAGCTGTTGCGTGCGGAGGGTTACCAGGTCGCGCCGCCGCGGCGCCGGCTGCGTGACGGCGTGCTGACGGTCCCCTGGTCTTCCGTGGCGCCGGCCACGCATTGAACACCGTGGCGCCACTAGGCTGAGGCGCATGCGAATTGCCCTGGCGCAGATCGCCACCGGCACCGACCCGTCGTCGAATCTGACGTTGGTCGATGAGTTCACCCGGCGCGCTGCAGATGCCGGCGCTCGGTTGGTGTTGTTCCCCGAGGCCACGATGTGCCGGTTCGGCGTGCCGCTGTCCCCGGTCGCCGAGGGCCTGGACGGGCCGTGGGCGACGGGGGTGCGCGAGATCGCCGCACGGGCCGGAGTGGTCGTGGTGGCCGGGATGTTCGTCCCCGGCGACGACGGACGGGTCACCAACACCCTGATCGCGACGGGCCCCGGCGTCGACGCGCACTACCACAAGATCCATCTCTACGACGCCTTCGGATTCACCGAATCACGCACTGTCGCACCGGGTTTCGATCCGGTGACGATCACTGTCGACGGAGTCACGGTCGGCCTGACCACCTGTTACGACGTCCGGTTCCCGGAGCTCTACGTGGAGCTGGCCCGTCGCGGCGCCCGGCTGATCACCGTGCATGCCTCGTGGGGATCCGGGCCCGGCAAGCTCGAGCAGTGGACCCTGCTGGCCCGGGCCCGCGCACTGGACACCACCGGCTTCATCGCCGCGGTGGACCAGGCCTACCCGGGCGATGAGATCGCCGAGGTCGGACCGACAGGCGTCGGCGGCAGCGTGGTGACCTCCCCCACCGGCGAGGTGCTCGCTTCGGCCGGCGCGGACCCGCAGTTGCTGGTCTTCGACGTCGACCTCGAAGCCGCCAACCAGGTCCGGGACACCATCGCGGTGCTGCAGAACCGCTCACAGTTCGCTCAGTTGGGTAAGGCACAATCGCTGGGGTGACCGATCCCTGGGCTCGCCCAACCGACCAGTCCCCGTCAGCGCCTTCGGCGGAGCTGCCTCCGTCGCCCCCGGCGCCGGATCAGCCGGGTCAGCCGGCACAGCCGGGTCAGGTCGAACAACCGGCACCCGCCGCGCCCCAGCCGCAGGACCCCTCGGCACTGGCGAAGGTCAGGAAGCTGTTCTCGGATCCGCTGTCGGTGGTGCTGGTCTTCGTGATCGTGCTGGCCCTGGTCGCCGCCGGTGTGCTCGGCGGTGAGCTTTTCGCCCGCAGCCGCGCCGACAAGATCGTCGCCTCGATCGTGGAATGCATCGTGCAGGACGGCGCCAAGGCGTCGTTCGACCCGCTGCCGCCGTTCCTGCTGCAGCATGTGAGCGGCCACTACACCAACATCAACATCGAGACGGCCGGTAACCAGATCCGCGATGCCAAGGGCATGCAGGTGAAGCTGGGCATCGAAGACGTGCGGATCAAGGAAACGGCTGACGCCAGCGGCACCGTGGGCTCGCTGGTCGCCGACATCAACTGGAGCACCGACGGCATCCGTCAGACGGTGGCCGACTTGGTGCAGCTGCCGTTCATCGGCTCGGCCATCTCGGATGTGAAGACCAACCCGTCCAACGGGACGATCGAACTGAAGGGCCTGCTCGGCACCATCACCGCCAAGCCGACGGTGGTCAACAAGGGCATCTCATTGCAGATCGTCGATCTGAGCGCGATCGGCCTGTCCTGGCCGCGCGAGACCCTGCAGCCGATCCTGGACAAGTTCACCGCCCAGCTCACCGAGAACTACCCGATGGGGATCCACGCCGACAGCGTGCAGGTCACCGACGGCGGCGTGGTGGCCAAGTTCTCGACCACGAACGCCTCGATGCCCAAGGCCGCCGACGACCCCTGCTTCGACAAGCTGTAGCGAGTCCGCGCCGGGCTAACCGGTGAGGCCGTCGAGCACCGCCCGGGTGCCCGACAGGCCGAGCCGGGTGGCCCCGGCGTCGAGCATGGTCGTGGCCGCCTCGGCGGTGCGGATGCCGCCGCTGGCCTTGACCCCCACGCCGTCTCCCACCGCGCGCGCCATCAGTTCGACGGCGCGGGCGGAAGCGCCGCCGCTGGGGTGAAATCCGGTGGAGGTCTTGACGAAGTCGGCCCCGGCACCGACGGCGGCCCGGCACACGTCCTGTAGCAACGACTCGCCGGCGAATTCCAGCAGCGCCGCGGACTCGACGATGACCTTGAGCGTGGCGCCGGGGACGGCGGCGCGCACGGCAGCCACCTCGGCCGCGGTCGCGTCCAGGTCTCCGCTGAGCGCGATCCCGACGTCGATCACCATGTCGATCTCGGCGGCGCCTGCGGCCACGGCCAGCTGAGACTCACGGGCCTTGATCTCGGCCAGGTGTTTGCCCGACGGGAAGCCGGACACCGCAGCCACCACCAGACCCGACGGGGCGACCGCGGCCGCGGCGGACACCAGCGACGGTGACACGCACACCGAGAACACCTCGAGGTCGACGGCCTCGGCCACCAGTTTTTCGACGTCGGCCACGGTGGCCTCGGGCTTGAGCAGGGTGTGGTCGACCAGTGCCGCCACCTGGGCACGGGTGTAACTGCCCATCAGAACGGTTCCTCGCTGCCGCCGGGATTGCATCCGCTGGCCAGCATCACCTCGGGACTGACCTCGGGTCGCCACGGCTCCAGGTTCCAGCTGGTCTTGCCCGGCTCGGCAAGTTCGGCGAACGTCCAGTGGCACACGAACTGCTCACGCATTCCGGGCAGGTCGGCGTCCGGGGACAGGGCCAGTACCTCGGCCCAGGCCTGATCCGCCTGGGCCACGCTGCCGGGCTGGTGGGTCAGTGCGCGGGCAGCGTCGGTGGGATAGACGCGCAGGCTCGACATATCGCCCCACTTGGCCCATTCGACGTGGTCGACGTACACGTGGTCGACGCCTGGGTCGGCGGTCGCAGCGGGAGCCGAGGTCAGTGGTGCGCCCAGCGCGATGGCTGCCGCGCCGAGCGCGGCAAGAGGTGAGCGCATCGGGTCAGCGCGACTTTCCTTGGATCTCAAGCAGTTTTGGTCGCACGTCGACGAGGTAGACGCCGGTGGCGCAGGCGGAGATGACGGCGATGAAAACACCGCCGAGTAGCAGCGTCAGCACCACGCCGGCTCCCAGAATGGCGAGCCAAACCGGCTTGGTGAGCTTGCCGGTGGCCGTGTAGGCGTCCGGACGCTGCATTGCCGCATGTACGAAGGCGTAGACGCCCGCGACAACGACCAGATAACTGAGCGCTGTAAGGATGACGCCCGCAAGGTTGGCGAGTTGCACCTCACCAGCCTATGCGGGCGTCATCACTAGCGTCGACCGACAGGGGTCAACACCGGTTTTACTTCTGGGTGACTTTCTTGGCCGGAGCGGCCGTGGTCTTCTTGGCGGCCGGGGCGGCCTTCTTGGCCGGAGCGGCGGGGGCGGCCTTCTTGGCGGCCGGAGCAGCCTTCTTGGCGGGGGCGGCAGCCTTCGCGGCGGCGGTCTCGGTGGCCTTCTCGACCTTCTTCGGCAGCTCCACGCCGACCAGCTTGGCGGCGCGCTCGCCGACCGCGCGGGTCTGCGAGGCCACGGTGCCCAGCGCATCCTGGGTCAGCTCGGTGACCTGGTCGGTGTAGCCCTCGACGCGGCTGGCGGCTTCCTCGATGGCCGGCTGGTTGCGCAGGCGCTCCAGCGCCGCCTCGCCACGCTCGACCAGCTTGTTGTAGGTCGCGGTGGCCTGATCGGCGTAGCCCTCGGCGGCCTTGCGCAGCTCCTCGGAAGTGAACTTGTCGCGCAGCTCGTCGAACTGGGTCGGCAGGTCTTCCTGCAGCTTGGTCAGGCGGGCGCGGCCTTCCTCGACGCGGGCCTCGGCGTCGGTGCGCGCACCCTCGGCACGCTCGCGCAGGCTGGCGACGATCTCGTTGACCGTGGCCAGGGCCAGGTCAGCGGCGCCGACGGCGGCCAGCAGCGGGGCCTTGAGGTCTTCGATGGTGGGCTGAGTCTTCTCGGTCATGCGAATTCCTTTCTCAGGATGGCTTTTCGTGCGAGTGGTTATTCGGGCAGCTGGTGAGTTGTCAGTCAGTTGTCGGCTCCTCACCTGCATCGGCTTCGTTCTGCTGACGGAACGACGTGTAGATGTCGAGCAGCACCTGCTTCTGCCGTTCGGTGATCCCCACGTCGTTGACGATGGCGTCGCGGACCTCGCTGGGCTCGCTGGGCTCCAAGATCCCGGCACGCACATAGAGAACTTCCGCAGACACCCGCAGTGCCTTCGCGATCTGGTTGAGCACGTCGGCGGAGGGTTTCCGCAATCCCCGTTCGATCTGGCTCAGGTAGGGATTGCTGACGCCGGCCTTCTCGGCCAACTGCCGTACCGATACCTGTGCCGCCTCACGCTGGGCGCGGATGAAGCTCCCGATGTCCTGCGCAGCGTTGGAGACGACAGCCGCGAGATTTTCTTCTTGCGCCATGTCATTCCCCTCGTAGCCCGGGTATCCGTTAACGACGAAATTCACGCTACGACGGGGTGCTAACTTTTGCAAGCACTAGTTAGCGCAGGTCAGAAGAGTAGTTGAGCTACCGAATAGATGATCAGGCCCGCCAACGAACCCACCACGGTGCCGTTGATCCGGATGAACTGCAGGTCACGACCCACATGGAGCTCGATCCGGCGGCTCGCCTCGTCGGCATCCCAGCGCTCGATGGTCTCGGTGATGATTGCTGTGATCTCGGTCCCATACTCAGCGACCAGGTGTTTTGCGCCCCGGATGATCCAGCCGTCGACTTTGTCGCGTAGCTCGGCATCGTCGCGCAACGACTCGCCGATCCGCATCACCGAGTCGGCGATCCGGGTCCGCAACGCCGAAGACGGGTCATCCACCGACTCCAAGATGATCCGCTTGGCAGCCGCCCACGCGGTCTCGGCCGCCCGGGCCACCTCGTCGCGGCCCATGAGCTGTTCCTTGACGTTCTCGGCGCGCTGAATCGTCGCCTCGTCGTGCTGCAGGTCGTCGGCGAACTCGAACAGGAACCGGGTGGCCGAGCGCCGCAGCTCATGGTCGGGGTTACGGCGCACCTTGTCCGTGAAGTCCATCAGCTCCCGATGGATCCGGTCCCCGACCAGGTGGTCCACCCAACGGGGTGACCAGGTCGGCGAATCCCGCTCGATGACGCGCTCGATGACCTCACCGGAGTTCAGTGACCACTGGAACGCCCGGTCGCACAGCAACTGGATCAGCGCTTCCTGACGACCCTCCTGCAGCAGGGTCGACAGCACCCGGCCGATCGGCGGTCCCCATTTCGGTTCGGCGATGCGCTTGACGATCATCCGGTCCAGCACATGCTGAACGTCCTCGTCGCGCAGCATCTCCACCCCGACGCGCAGCACGGTCGACGCCTCGGCGGCCACCCGCTCGGCGTGGGATCGGTCGCTCAGCCACTTGCCGAACCGACCCGCCACCTGCGCGTCGTGCAACTTGTTCGCGATCACCTCGGGGGACATGAAGTTCTCCCGGACGAACGCGCCCAGACCCTCCCCCAGCTGGTCTTTCTTACGCTTGATGATGGCGGTGTGCGGGATCGGCAGCCCGAGGGGATGCTTGAACAGCGCCGTCACAGCGAACCAGTCGGCAAGCGCGCCGACCATGCCGGCCTCGGCCGCAGCCCGCACATACCCGACCCAACCGGCCGCCCCCCGCGACTGGGCCCAGGTGCACAACAGGAAGATCACTGTGGCGCCGACCAGGAAGCTCAGCGCAACGAGCTTCATCCTCCGCAAACCCCGTAGACGTTCGGCGTCGGCGGCGCTGTCCGCACCGACCAGCGTCTCGGCAAAACTTGGCCGCGTGCCCGCAAGCGCGCGGACTCCCGCGTCGGATCGATGTGCCACCTTTCCATCTTGCGCTATCGCCGCGACTGACGGTCTGACCCACAGGCCGGTATCCGCAGTTTCGCCGTAGTATCAAGTGGAACTAGGGAATGGGACTACTGCGACAGTGGCACAGCAGACTCCGCCGGTGACGGTGAAGACCGATGGACGCAAGCGGCGCTGGCACCAGCACAAGGTGGAGCGGCGCAATGAGTTGGTAGACGGCACCCTCGAAGCGATCCGACGCCGGGGCAGCAACGTCAGCATGGATGAGATCGCTGCCGAGATCGGCGTGTCCAAGACTGTGCTCTACCGCTACTTCGTCGACAAGAACGATCTCACCACCGCAGTGATGATGCGGTTCGCCCAGACCACCCTGATCCCGAACATGGCGGCAGCCCTGTCCTCGAACCTCGACGGTTTCGACCTGACCCGCGAGATCATCAAGGTGTACGTGGAAACCGTTGCCGCCGAACCAGAACCGTATCGCTTCGTGATGGCGAACAACTCGGCCAGCAAGAGCAAGGCGGTCGCCGATTCCGAGCAGATCATCGCGCGCATGCTCGGCGTCATGCTGCGCCGCCGGATGGCCCAGGCCGGTATGGATACCCGCGGCGCAGAGGCGTGGGCGTTCCACACCGTCGGCGGCGTGCAGCTGGCCACCCACTCGTGGATGTCGAACCCGCGGATGACCGCCGACGAGCTGATCGACTACCTGACCATGCTGGAGTGGAACGCGCTGTGCGGCATCGTGGAAGTCGGCGGCTCGCTGGAAAAGTTCAACTCACTGCCGCACCCGTCACCGGTTTTGCCGCCACAACTGCTTGACTGATCGGGTGAGCGACAGAGATCTGCCTGCCCTGTGGACCCACGAACCACATGACCAGCTGGCTTTCCGCCCGGGCGACGAGGTCGCGCGAATCGACACCGACAGCACGCCGGGATTCCGCGGGAACAAGAGCGACGCACCCACCCTGCAGACCGAGCGCAATCTGCGACTCGCCTCGCTACAGGAAATGCTCTACGCCCGCAGCAAGAGTGGCGACGACAACCGCTCGGTGCTGCTGATCCTGCAGGGCATGGACACCGCAGGCAAGGGCGGCATCGTCAAACATGTTGTGGGAGCAGCGAACCCACAGGGCATCCGGTACACCAGCTTCGGCAAGCCGACCGAGGAGGAGCGCGCCCACCACTACCTGTGGCGGATCCGCAATGCGCTACCACCGGCCGGACATATCGGGGTGTTCGACCGCTCGCACTACGAGGACGTGTTGATCGTCCGTGTGCACAACCTGGTGCCGCCGGACGTCTGGGGCGCCCGCTACGACGAGATCAACGCCTTCGAACGCGAGCTGGTCGATGCCGGCACCACGCTGGTGAAGGTGGCCATGTTCGTCTCGCTCGCCGAGCAGAAGGCGCGGTTGTCCGAACGGCTGGACCGCCCCGAGAAGTACTGGAAGTACAACCCGGCTGACATCGACGAGCGGCTGCTGTGGCCCAAGTACCAGGAGGCCTACCAGGCAATGCTGGAGAAGACGTCGACCGATTACGCGCCCTGGCACATCGTGCCGTGCGACAAGAAGTGGTACAGCCGGCTCGCGATCACCGAGCTGCTGATCGAGGCCCTCAAAGGCCTCAACATGTCCTGGCCACCGCCGGACTTCGACGTCGAGGCCGAGAAGAAGCGGCTGGCTTCCGCCTGAGTTTCTCGCGCCGAGACTGCACTCACGGACAAGATCCGCGCGGATTCTGTCCCTGAGTACAGTTTCGGCACACAGGGCACAAACAAAAGCAGCCCCCGACGGTGTCGGAGGCTGCTTTTGGAAAGTAACTACTTGACCAGCGTGAACTGGCCGATGTTGGTGATGCCGCGACGGAAGAAGTCGGCGCAACCGGTCAGGTACTTCATGAACCGGTCGTACACTTCCTGACCCTGCAGGGCGATGGCCTCGTCCTTCTTGGCCTCCAGGTTGGCCGCCCACATGTCCAGCGTGCGCGCGTAATGCGGACGCAGCAGGTGGATGCGCTCCAGCTTGAAACCCGAGCCGTCGGCGAGCTTCTCGATGTCCTCGACCGCAGGCAGCTGCCCACCGGGGAAGATCTCCTCACCGATGAACTTCATGAACTTCAGGTCGCTGATCGTCAGCTTGATGTTGTTCTCACGGAAGAACTGCTGGGTGTGCGCCAGGATGGTGTGCAGCAGCATGCGGCCGCCGTTCTCCGGCAGGATGCTGTAGGCCCGCTCGAAGAAGATCGGGTAGCGCTCCTGCTTGAACGCCTCGAATGCACCGATCGAGACGATGCGGTCGACGGGCTCGTTGAACTCTTCCCAGCCCTGCAACCGGATCTCGACGTTCCGGTTGGTGTCGATCTTGGCCAGCCGCTTGCGGGCATAGTCCGACTGTTCCTTGCTCAGCGTGATCCCGATGACGTTGACGTCGTGGTTGATCAGCGCACGCTCCAGGCAGCCACCCCAGCCGCAGCCGATGTCCAGCAGCGTCATACCCGGCTTGAGGTCGAGCTTGCCCAGCGCCAGATCGAACTTGGCGTTCTGCGACTCCTCGAGGTTCATGTCCTCGCGCTCGTAGTAACCGCAGGTGTAGCCCATGGTCGGTCCGAGGAACAGCGCATAGAACTCATTCGAGATGTCGTAGATCGACTGCGACTCCTCGTAGTACGGAGCAAGATCGGACTCGACGTTAGACATACGAAAAATTACCTCTTTGCGTTTCTGCTGCTGACGACCGTTGGTTTGGGGCCGACACGTGTTCTTACATGCAGACTCTATAGAGCGAGCCGGCAGGCCCTCCTGTGGGTAGACTAGCTAAGCCTTGGCCATAGTGCCAGCTCGGCCCTACTCAGTACTTGTAGAAGCCCTGGCCCGATTTTTTGCCCAGCTGACCCGCCTCGACCATACGCAGCAGAAGCGGCGGCGCGGCGTACAAAGGCTCTTTGAACTCGTCAAACATCTTGTCAGCGATGAGCTTTAGGGTGTCCAGACCGACCAGATCGGACAGCCGCAGCGGCCCCATCGGATGGGACAACCCCGCCACCACTGCCTTGTCGACATCGTCAATTGTGGCAAAGCCGCCCTCGACCATTCTGACGGCTGCCAAGAGGTACGGAACCAGCAACGCGTTGACCACGAAACCCGACCGGTCAGAACAACGCACAACCTGTTTTCCGAGCACCGTGCTGGCGAATTCCTCGACGCGCGCCGCGGCGGCATCTGCGGTCACCAGAGTGCTGACCAGTTCGACCAACGGCAACACCGGAACGGGGTTGAAAAAGTGCAGGCCCAGCACCCTGGAAGGATTCTGTGTAGCTGCTGCGATTTTCATGATCGGAATGCTGGAGGTGTTGGAGGCCAGTACCGCGTCAGGGTCGGTGATCACGCGATCCAGGTCTGCGAAGATCTTCGCCTTGACGTTCTCGTCCTCGATCACAGCCTCGATGACCAGCTGACGATCGGCCAGATCGTCGATCGTGGTGGTGAACGCCAGCTTGCCCAGCGCGGCGTCCTTCTCCCGCTCCGTGACCTTGCCCGCGCTGACCGCACGCTCGAGTGATTTGGTGATCCGGTTGCGGCCCGCGGTGACCAGTGCGTCGGTGGTCTCGAACACCAGCACGTCGACGCCGGCACGCGCGGACACCTCGGCGATACCTGCGCCCATCTGGCCGGCACCGATCACACCTACACGTTCAATTTGATTGCTCACGACTTCTCTTTCTATACGCAGAACAGGCCCCGCCCAAAAATTCTGAGCGGGGCCTGCTGCTGTCGAGAACTACTGCGCGCGAGAGTGGGTGCTGTGCACGAAACTGTGTCGGAATACGCACACAGCACCCACGCTCGGCAGCTCAGCAGCTGCTAGTGGAACTGACCCTCTTCGGTGGAACCGGCCAGCGCGGTGGTCGAGCTGTTCGGGTCCACGGTGGTGGCGATCCGGTCGAAGTAGCCGGCGCCGACCTCGCGCTGGTGCTTGGTGGCGGTGTAACCGCGCTCCTCGGCGGCGAACTCGCGCTCCTGCAGCTCGACGTAGGCCTTCATCTGCTCGCGGGCGTACCCGTGGGCCAGGTCGAACATCGAGTAGTTGAGGGCGTGGAAGCCGGCCAGCGTGATGAACTGGAACTTGAAGCCCATCGCGCCCAGCTCGCGCTGGAACTTGGCGATGGTGTCGTCGTCCAGGTGCTGCTTCCAGTTGAACGACGGCGAGCAGTTGTAGGACAGCATCTGGTCCGGGAACTCGCTCTTGACGCCCTCGGCGAACTTCTTGGCCAGCTCCAGGTCCGGGGTGCCGGTCTCCATCCAGATCAGGTCGGCGTACGGCGCGTAGGCCTTGGCGCGGGCGATGCACGGCTCCAGGCCGTTCTGCACCCGGTAGAAGCCCTCGTTGGTGCGCTCACCGGTGATGAACGGGCGGTCGCGCTCGTCCACATCGGAGGTGATCAGGGTGGCGGCCTCGGCGTCGGTGCGGGCGATGACCAGGGTCGGGACGTCGGCGACGTCGGCGGCCAGGCGGGCCGAGGTCAGGGTGCGGATGTGCTGCTGGGTGGGGATCAGCACCTTGCCACCGAGGTGGCCGCACTTCTTCTCCGAGGCCAGCTGGTCTTCCCAGTGCGAACCGGCGACACCGGCGGCGATCATGGCCTTCTGGAGCTCGTAGACGTTGAGCGCACCACCGAAGCCGGCCTCACCGTCGGCGACGATCGGGGCGAGCCAGTTCTCGACCGAGGTGTCGCCCTCGACCTTGGCGATCTGGTCGGCGCGCATCAGCGCGTTGTTGATGCGGCGGACGACCTGCGGCACCGAGTTGGCCGGGTAGAGGCTCTGGTCGGGGTAGGTGTGGCCGGACAGGTTGGCGTCACCGGCGACCTGCCACCCGGACAGGTAGATGGCCTTGAGGCCGGCGCGGACCTGCTGCACGGCCTGATTACCGGTCAGCGCGCCCAGCGCGTTGACGAAGTCCATGTCGTGGAGCTGCTCCCAGAGCACCTCGGCGCCGCGGCGGGCCAGGGTGTTCTCCTCGACGACGGAACCCTGCAGGGCAACCACGTCGGCCGGGGTGTAGGTACGGGTGATGCCCTTCCAGCGGGGGTTGTGATCCCAATCGTGCTGGATCTGCTCCGGTGACTTGGGGGTGCCCACGGTCGACATAGGACTGCTCCTTCGGGTTGTTTCAGTCGCCTTGTTCCACCGCCGCGTCGTTCGCCTTGTTAATTGCTAACGCCGTGACAGCTTCACTGTTGTGCTAACCCGACGATGGCACAGCCCATATCCGCAGGTCCACCCGTTTCAGTTGCCAAGTTTCGCCAAAGCGCTTAGTTAACTTGCAAAGGTTGCGAAGAAATATGATGGCTGTACCGGTTCAGAAGCTACCGACGAGTAGCGCAAAGGCGCAGGTCAGTACGCTCGTACTGTTAAACCGAGTGGGGTCAGAGCGAGAACAGTGATGCGATCGCTTTTGTCTCGTCGCCGACGGCATATGTGAGCGTTCTAACAGTGCGATCCGAGAGCTCTTCACCGAATTTGTCGGTCGATCCGGCCGGGTGAACGTGCGACAGGATCTCGAGCTTCTCGCCGAGGGCCACCGCGGCGTCGTGCTCGATGGTCACCCGCAGCGGCTTCTCCAGCAGCTCGGGGTGCGAGTACAGGTAGTCCTCGACCACCGTCCAGTAGACCGAGTTGTTCATGTGGTCGAACAGGTCGATGTCGGACACCCGCACCGGGTACTCGCGGATCTCGGCCGCGTCCTCACGACTTCCGGCCTTCAGGTAGGACTTCCAGCGCAGACGGGACTCGTCGGTGGTGCGGCGCAGGCCGGACAGGAAGTCGTCGGAGATCCGGGAGGGCCCCTGGGTGTCGCGGTTGATGTGGATCCAGAACGCCTCGGACTCCATGAGGCCGCCGCGCCTTCCATCTATGCGCACCCGCATCTCGCACCACCGGTTGGACGTGCCCGAACACCACCGCCGCATCCGCAGGATGTCACTGCCCTCGATGGGCCGGATCAGATCGATCATCGTGCGCCGCACGATCCACGCGGGGTGGACGTCTTCGTATCCCATCTCCCGCAGCTGGTCCTGGCCGACGTCCTGAATGTGCCGGCACGCGCCGTCGAACCGCAGTCGGCCGGTGCGATCGACATCGGCCATCCGCAGCGGCCATTCCAGGTCGAAGACATCGGGATGGGGATCGGGCACCGGCATCATCACCTTGTTCAGCCCGGTGGTCGAATTCTGCGCGGTTCCCGTCATGGTCATCTCCAGTCGCTGTCGTCTGAGCCGATCATGCCAGGCAGCCCGATACTGCCAGTAGTGACCAAACTGCCAAGAATGCAAAGACCGCCTTCACACCCTTGTTAGGCTATTTGACGTGGCAAAAACGTTCGTCGGGTCGCGGGTGCGTCAACTGCGGAGCGAGCGTGGGTTCAGCCAGGCGGCGCTGGCCCAGATGCTGGAGATCTCCCCCAGTTATCTCAACCAGATCGAGCACGACGTGCGGCCGCTGACCGTGGCCGTGCTGCTGCGCATCACCGAGGTATTCGGGGTGGACGCGACGTTCTTCGCCTCCCACGACGACACCCGCCTGGTCGCCGAGATGCGCGAGGTGACGATGGACCGCGACCTCGGCGCCGAGATGGACGTCGCCGAAGTCGCCGACATGGTCGCGGCATATCCGAATTTCGCCCGCGCGATGGTCAACCTGCACCGTCGATACCGGCTCACCACCACGCAATTGGCGGCCGCCACCGAGGACCGGTATTCCGACGGCAGCGGCAGCGGTTCGATCACCATGCCGCACGAGGAAGTGCGCGACTACTTCTACCAACGGCAGAACTATCTACACGAACTCGATACCGCCGCGGAGGATCTGACCTCGAAGATCCGCATGCACCGTGGTGACCTTGCCGGTGAGCTGGCCAACCGGATGACCACGGTGCACGGCGTCCGGATCGTTCGGCGCATCGACCTGGGCGACACCGTGCTGCACCGCTACGACCCGGCTACCAAGACCCTGGAGATGGGCAACCACCTCTCTAGCGGCCAGCAGGTGTTCAAGATGGCGGCCGAACTTGCCTTCCTCGAGTTCGGCGAGCTCATCGACAAGATGGTCGACGAGGGCATGTTCACCAGCGACGAATCCCGCACCCTGGCCCGGCTCGGGCTGGCCAACTACTTCGCCGCGGCCACGGTGCTCCCCTACCGCCAATTCCATGATGTGACCGAGAATTTCCGCTATGACGTGGAGCGGTTGTCGGCGTTCTACTCGGTGAGCTACGAGACCATCGCGCACCGGCTGTCCACCCTGCAGCGTCCGTCGATGCGCGGGGTGCCGTTCTCCTTCGTCCGGGTCGACCGCGCAGGCAACATGTCAAAGCGCCAGTCCGCCACCGGCTTTCACTTCTCATCCTCAGGCGGCACCTGCCCGCTGTGGAATGTCTACGAGACGTTCGGCAATCCGGGCAAGATCGGGGTGCAGATCGCCCAGATGCCCGACGGTCGCAACTACATGTGGGTGGCCCGCACCGTGGAGCGCCGCGCGTCGCGCTACGGGCAGCCCGGCAAGACCTTCGCCATCGGGCTGGGATGCGAACTGCGCCACGCGCATCGGCTGGTGTACTCCGAAGGACTGGACCTCTCCGGAGAGGTTGCCACACCTATCGGCTCGGGCTGCCGCGTGTGCGAACGCGACAACTGCCCGCAACGCGCGTTCCCCGCACTCGGCAAAGCGTTGGACCTCAACGAGCACCGCTCGACCGTGTCCCCGTATCTGGTGCGGCAGCCGTAGTTAATTGGCGCGCCGGGCGGCCCGGAGATGGCCATAAGCTTGGGAAATGACTGGGCCGCAGCTCGAGGTCGATACCGCTGAACTGACGGTGCTCGCCGGCCAGTTCAATGACCTCGGCACACAGATGCAGGATGCGGTCACCCCGATGGATCCGGGACCTGACTTCCAGCCGAGTTCCGCTGCGGTGACCGAGCTGGCGGCCAGCGCAGACTACGTGACGCGGGTCGCCGACCTGCACACTCACAGTCGGCGCAAACGCGAATGAAACGTTTCCCAACGTGTGGCCGGCTTCGGTGATCCGCACAATCGCGATGTTTTTCGCCGTGGCGGTATTGGTCGCCGCCTCAATCGCCGGCTGTACACGCCAAATATCGGGTACTGCACAAGCAGAACCGCAGCCACACGTCTTCCCAAACCTCGACGAATTCGTCTCCGCAAACCCGGAAAATTTCTACGTACCACTCCGCGGAGGGCCAAGCTATCAATTCACCACCTCGACTGGGGTTAGCTGTGAGATCAACTTCGGCGGACCTTGGTGCTCAGGAAACTTTTCGCCCGACCCCTATGAATCGACCGACAACGTCTGCTCGCATGCCGGGCGATCCAACCGTGAACACCCAGACCGCGAACACACGTACTCGATCAATCGGCTCGATGACAAATGTCAGTCTGAAGCGGGCCCGAAGGGCCGACTTCTCGAGGTTGGCCAGAAACTGGTCGCTGACTGGGGGCCCCAAGTGGGTGTATTCACCTGCGCCGTAGGCGAGAACGGCCTCGTCGCGTGCATCGACACCCGCCACAACCACGGCTTCGTCATCGAACCCACCGGCGCCTGGACCTTCTGAGCCGCACCACCTGTGCCAGACTCGGCGAGGTGAGTGCACTCGAGCCGGCCCGTATCGCACCCGGCGGATTCCGTGAGCTGGGCCCGGTCAACTGGGCCATCGCCAAGCTGGGCGCCAGGGCCATCCGGGCACCGAGGTTCACCCTGATGAACGTCCTGGGCCAGCACAAGCTGCTGTTCCTGGCCTGGCTGCCCTATTCCGGGGTGCTGTTGGGCCCGCTGGGCAAGTTGTCGCGTCAGGACGCCGAGTTGGTCATCCTCCGGGTGGGCCATCTGCGGGATTGCGAATACGAACTGCAGCAGCACCGCCGGTTGGCCCGCAGCCGCGGGGTGGACGCCGACACCCAGGCCCGCATCTTCGAGGGGCCCGACGCCGAGGGGCTGACCGACCGGCAGCGGGTGCTGGTCACCGCGACCGACGAGTTCGTCGTGACCCGGTCGATCTCGGCCGAAACCTGGGCCACACTCTCGGCGATCCTCACCAAGCAGCAGCTCATCGAATTCTGCATGCTGGCAGCCCAATACGATGGTCTGGCCGCCATGATGACGACGCTGCGGATCCCACTGGACTTCCCGGACTAGGCGGCGGCGGCATCCCAACGTCGATTTCTACACCTGGGTTGTGACGGCGGCCCATCGACAGCCCGGGTGTAGAAAACCGAGTCAGGCGGAACGTACCGCCTCCCGGTCTGACCCTGCCTTGACGTCCGCCGCGTCGCTCAACGAGCGGCCGGCCGTTTCCACACCCCACGCGACCGTGACGGCCAGCCCGACGAATGAGACGGCGGAGCCGGCCAGCAGCACCCAGTTGACTCCCTTGTCGAGGGCGAAGGGCATGAGGTAGACGGCCACCGCCGCACCGATCCGGCTGGCCGCAGTGCCGATGCCGACAGCCGTCGCGCGCACTTCCGTCGGGAACAACTCGTTGGGATAGACGATTTCGAGGAAGCTGGACGCCCCGGACAGCAACGCGAACGCGCACACGGCGGTGAAGACGATCATCACCGGCAGACCCGGGATCAGACCGGCGATGCCCCAGATGATTCCGATACCGGCGAAGGTGTAGATCAGCAGGGCCTTGCGGCCGATCCGGTCGACCAGGAACAGTCCCGGGATGCCGCCGACCGCGAACAGTGCGGCGAGGAACACCTCTCCACCGTTACCCGTGATGCCGACCTCGCCCAGGATGTCGAAGGAGAACGAGTAGATGGACAGCAGCGGAATCACCTGACACATCCAGAACAGGCTGACGAACAGCGTCCTCTTCAGGTACGGCGGCTTGAACACCGACGTGAAGGTCGCGCGTTCGGCGGTCGCCGGCTCGCCGAGATCCTCGACCCCGTAGTCGGGCCCGAAGACCTGCTTGATGGATCGGTCCGCTTCCTCGACGCGTCCCTTGCTGATCAGCCACCGCGGCGATTCCGGTGTCCCCAACCGCAGGAACAGGGTGACGAGCGCGAAGACGGCCGGGCTGGCCAGCATCCAGCGCCAGGCATTGTCGCCGGCGAAGTGGGTGCACACCATCGCCACGACGGGCGCAACGGTAGCGCCGACAGCCCACACGACGAACGTGGCGCCGAGCATGCGGCCGCGGTATTTGGCGGGCAGGTACTCCGCGAGCAGCGAGGTGGCGATCGGGTAGTCGGCGCCGATGGCCATGCCGATGAGGAACCTCAGCAAGATCAGCTGCCAGACCTCGGTGGCGAACATGCAGCCCACCGAAAAGACCGCCAGGGCAAGCAGATCCAGGATGTACATCATGTGGCGGCCGACCTTGTCGGTCACCCAGCCGAACAGGCCGCCGCCGACGAAGATGCCGACCAGGACCGCGGCGGCGATCAGTCCCTTGTCTGCCGTCGTGACGTTGAACGACGTGCTCATGGTCGCCCAGGTGAACCCGATGATCGCAATGGCATAGCCGTCGATGAACGGTCCACCCGACGAGTACAGCGTCAGTTTCTTGTGGAATGCCGTCAGGGGCGCGTCATCGATCAGTCCACTGCTAGATGCCATTGGGTTCCCTGTGCTGCCGATGTGGACGGGCCGCGGCCCGATCTGTTCACATCGACATTCGTCCAGGGTGTACCTGTCCTGTAGCGGAAAATCGCACGAAACGCACGCCCTGTTGTTGTGCGATCACACAAACCTACAGGTAGGTGACCCCGAGCAACACGAGCGAGAACAGCACCGGAGACACGGGCAACGTCCACAGGAACGCCGCCCATGTGTGGGACTTCTGCTGGTACTTACGCCAGCCGAAATATCCGCCCGCGGCGCCGCCGATGAGCGACAGGGCCGCGACCAGAAGCACCCAGATGTTCACCCGGGAGCCTTCGGTCGCCAACGTGATGGCAGCCAGCCACAGAATGTGGCCGACCACCAATCCGGCTATGCCGGCAACGATTTCGTTTCTCAAAAGTTGATCATGTGGCCGGTCAGCCCGTGGAAGCACTCCTGCAGCGCCTCCGACAGGGTCGGGTGGGTGTGCACGTTGCGGGCCAGCTCGTTGGCCGTCAGGTCCCACTTCTGCGCCAGTGTCAGCTCCGGCAACAGCTCGGACACGTCCGGCCCGATCAGGTGTCCACCGATCAGCTCGAGGTGCTTCTTGTCGGCGATCAGCTTCACGAAGCCGGTCGGATCGGCCAGGCCGTGCGCCTTACCGTTGGCGGTGAACGGGAACTTGGCGACGACGACGTCGTATCCCTCGGCCTTGGCCTGCTCCTCGGTGAGACCGAAGCTGGCCACCTGCGGCTGGCAGAATGTGGCGCGCGGCATCATCCGGTAGTCACCGAGCGCCAGAGTCTCTGCGCCGCCGATGGTTTCGGCTGCGACGACGCCCTGGGCCTCGGCCACGTGGGCCAGCTGCAACTTGCCGGTGACATCGCCGATCGAGTAGATGCCGGGAACGTTGGTGCGCATGTAATCGTCGATCGCGATGGCCCCGCGGTCGGTCAGCGCCACCCCGGCCGCCTCCAGGCCGAAGCCCTCGATATTGGGCGCGAACCCGATGGCCTGCAGCACCTTGTCGGCCTTGAGCTCTTCGGTGGTGCCGTCCTTGCTGACCGTCACCTTGACCGTCGACCCATCATCGGCGATGCCCTCGACCTTGGTGCCGGTCAGGATCTTGACGCCGAGCTTCTTGTACTGCTTCTCGATCTCCTTGGAGACCTCGGCGTCCTCGTTGGGTAGCGCGCGCGGCAGGAACTCGACGATGGTGACGTCGACGCCGTAGTTCTTCAGCACGTAGGCGAACTCCATGCCGATCGCGCCGGCGCCGGCGATGATGATCGAGCCCGGCAGGTCGCGCGACAGGATCTGGGTTTCGTAGGTGACCACGTTGTCGGACAGCGCGGTGCCCGGCACCAGGCGGGTCGATGATCCGGTGGCGATGATCGCGTTGTCGAAGGTGAGGTCCTCGGTACCGCCCTCGTTGAGCTTGACCGACATCGACTTGGGCCCGGTG
Organism: Mycobacterium sp. NPDC004974; assembly: GCF_053600815.1. Lineage (NCBI taxonomy): Bacteria > Bacillati > Actinomycetota > Actinomycetes > Mycobacteriales > Mycobacteriaceae > Mycobacterium > Mycobacterium sp. NPDC004974. The sequence continues at coordinate 103,139 of NZ_JBSGAQ010000012.1, forward strand.
AAGGTGCCGTAGCCGTGAACCTCGGTGATCTTGTTCTTCTTCATCAGGAAGTGCACGCCGGCGACGCGACCGTCGGCGACCTTGCGGCTGCGATCGAAGGCGGCACCGTAATCGAAGGTGGCCTCACCGCTGATGCCGAAGGTCTTGGCTTCCTTGTTGAAGATGTGCGCGAGTTCCGCGTTGCGCAGCAGCGCCTTGGACGGGATACACCCGACATTGAGGCACACGCCGCCCCAGTATTTGGGTTCGACAATTGCGGTGTTCAGCCCCAGTTGGGCGGCACGAATGGCCGCGACGTATCCACCGGGACCAGCTCCGAGAACGACGACGTCAAAGTGGGTCACGACCCCACCCTAGTGGGCCGTGCAATGGCCCTACCGGGCGATCCAGCCGAATACGTAGGCGCCGTAGAAAACCGCCGCCGCTGCCATCGCCGCCAGAGGCGCCGACATCAGGGCGATGGCCAGGGCCGATACCAGGGGTTTGCGCTGGGCCGTCGACGCCACCAGGGCCCCGACCGTGGTGACGACGATGTAGGCGAGCACGGCGAACACCGGCCAGGTCTTGTCGGCTGACTGGTACCAGTAGTAGTACAGACCGGCCCCCGCCGCTGCGGAGACGAACCACACCCCGGCCAGCCCGCCCACGAACGTCCACCATTTGACGGACAGGTAGATCCCTTCCACCACGATGGGCGGAGCCGGGGCGGGCAGCGGTGCCGAGGGCGCGTCGTCGAAGGCCGTCTCGTCCGGGGTCATGTCTTCCGCGGACGTCGTTTCGGGCGACAACTCCTCGTCGAGGACCTCGTTCTCCCCCGTGTCGAACAGCGGGGCGAAGTCCGCGGTGGAGGTGTCGACGTTTTCAGGCATGGGTTGCCACCTGGATGATCGCCAGGGCACCGAACCAGCCGGGCGCGATGGCCAGCACACATGCGCCGAGCGTCGTGACCCACCGCCGCCCCGAAACCAGGACCATCAGTATCCCCAGGACCCCGGGCACCCCGAGGGCGAGGGCGATCACCACATCAGGCCGGACGGCGACCGTGACCAGCAGTGTCGTGGCGATGCCTGCCAACAGCCCGACCGCTACGCCGACCAACATTGCGCTGGTCAGCAGCCACGCCCGTGGCAGCGGAATCACTCTTCGACGATAACGCCGCGACCACGCCGACCCGCTACATCTGCGCGGCGCGTCCCCCGGGGATCGGGCAGGCGTCGGCGGCTTCGTCGACGATGTGGCTGCCGGTGCCGGGCGGCCTGATTCCGTCTCCGTACTGCGCACCGGTCACCGGGGGTTGCTCGGCCAACAGGTCGTTCTCAGCGTCGGTGAAGGCCCGGCCGCGAGACAGGAACCGCATGCCTTCGGGCGCTTCCAGGCTGAAACCACCGCCGCGGCCGGGGACGACGTCGATCACCAGCTGGGTGTGCTTCCACGCCTCGAACTGTGGACCGGAGATCCACACCGGAACGCCGTCACCGACGTCGAGAACCGCCAGAAGGACGTCGCGATCACCGACGATGAACTCGCCGTCGGGGTAACACATCGGCGACGACCCGTCGCAGCAGCCGCCGGACTGGTGGAACATCAGCGACCCGTGGCGCTCCCGTAGCCGTGCCAGCAGTTCAGCGGCGGCCGCGGTGATCAGGGCCCGCGCCGGTGCCTGGCCCATCACGTCCTCGCTTCTGTCGTCAGTGGTGTTGTCCAGCTCACAGTACGCGCGCGGTCACAATGGACGGGTGGCGAACGACCCTTACCTGTGGCTTGAGGACATCACCGGCGACGACGCGTTGGCGTGGGTGCGGGCGCACAACGAGCCGACGATCGCCGAGTTGAGCGGCGACCGTTTCGAGGCGATGCGCTCCGAGGTGTTGGAGATCCTCGACACCGATGCGCGGATCCCCTATCCGGGCCGGCGCGGTGAGTATCTGTACAACTTCTGGCGCGACGAGGCCAACCCGCGCGGCCTGTGGCGGCGCACCACACTGGAGAGCTACCGGACCGACGATCCGGACTGGGATGTGATCCTGGATCTGGACGAGCTGGCGCGCGCCGAGGACGAGAACTGGGTGTGGGCCGGGCCCGAGGTGATCGAGCCGGAGCACACGCTGGCCATGATCAGCCTGTCCCGGGGCGGCGCCGACGCCACTGTGGTGCGCGAGTTCGACATGCGGACAAGGGAATTCGTTTCCGGAGGATTCGAGCTGGCCGAAGCCAAGTCCTCGGTGTCGTGGGAGGACGAGGACACCCTGCTGGTGTGCACCGACTTCGGCGAGGGTTCGATGACCGAATCCGGGTATCCGCGGATCGCCAAGCGCTGGCGCCGTGGTCAGCCGTTGGCCGACGCCGAGACGGTGTACGAGGCCGAGCCGACTGATGTCCGGGTGATCGCCTCGATCGACCGGACCCCGGGCTTCGAGCACACCCGGTTGGGCCGTTACACCGACTTCTACCACCGCATCCGCTACGAGGTGCGCGACGGCGAGCTCATCGAACTCAAGGTCCCGACCGACTCGTCACTGTCACTGCACCGAGAGTGGCTGCTGATCTCCCTGCGGACCGACTGGCAGGTGGGTGAGGTCACCTATCCCGCGGGCGCGCTCCTGGCCACCAAGTTCGACGATTTCCTGTCCGGCACAGCTGATCTCGCGATGATCTACGAGCCCGACGAGCACAGCTGCCTGTCGAGCGTGCAGTGGACCAAGGACAAGCTGATCCTGATCACGCTGCGCGATGTCGCCAGCCACGTCGAGGTCGTCACGCCCGGGACGTGGGAACGCAGGGACGCACCGGACATCCCGCCGGCCGCCGATACGATCGTCGTCGACATCGACCACCTCGGTGACGAGGTCTTCTACAACTCAAGCGGATTCACCACTCCGTCGCGGCTGCTGTACGGCACCGCAGGCGGGTCGCTGGTTCAGATCAAATCCGCACCGGCGTTCTACAACGCCGACGGCATCGGCGTCGAGCAGTTCTTCGCCACCTCCAAGGACGGCACGAAGGTCCCGTATTTCGTCGTCGGGCGCCGCGACGAACCGAGCCCGACCTATCTCTACGGCTACGGCGGGTTCCAGAATTCGCTGACCCCGGGCTACATCGGCGGGGTCGGCCGCGGCTGGCTGGAGCGCGGCGGCACGTACGTGCAGGCCAACATCCGCGGCGGTGGCGAGTACGGCCCGGGCTGGCACAAGCAGGCGATGCGGGAGAACCGCCATCTGGTGTACGAAGATTTCGCCGCGGTCGCCGCCGATCTGGTGCGCCGCGGCATCACCACGGTCGAGCAGCTCGGCGCGGCCGGCGGCAGCAACGGCGGGCTGCTCATGGGCGTGATGCTGACCCGCTACCCGGAGCTGTTCGGGGCACTGGTGTGCAGTGTGCCGTTGCTGGACATGAAGCGTTTCCACCTGCTGCTCGCGGGCGCGTCATGGGTGGCCGAGTACGGCAACCCCGACGATCCGGCTGACTGGGAGTTCATGGCGGAATACTCGCCGTACCAGAATATTTCGGCCTCGGCGAAGTATCCGCCGATCCTGATCACCACCTCGACCCGGGATGACCGGGTGCATCCCGGGCATGCCAGGAAGATGACCGCGGCGCTGGAGGCGGCCGGGCATCGGGTGCTGTATTACGAGAACATCGAAGGTGGCCACGGCGGCGCGGCCGACAACAAGCAGTCCGCGTTCAAGGCGGCGCTGACCTACGAGTTCCTCTGGCAGACGCTCGGGGACCGCACCTAGCGGAAGTTTGCCCGGCGCTGAGCCCACTCGTGCGAAAACTCGCGCACGCGCGGGCTCGGTCCGGGCAGTAACGTACTCGAAATGCAGTCGTGGGGTCCGTTCGGTCCGCCGCCCAAGTCCTGGGGCGATGATCCCTTCGCTGCGGGCGCCGACCCGTTCGCACGGGCCAAATCGGACAACGCCAAGCCCGCGGATCCCCGGGTGTCGACCCCGGATCCATGGGCCACCGCGCCAACGGGGCCGCCCATGCCACCGCAGCATCAGCCGGGCCATGCCGACCCCTGGGGTGGGCCATCCCCCGCGTATCCGGCCCCGTTGCCAACACCGAAAAGCGCTCGACGACCGGCCGTCCTGATCGGTTCGGCCGTCGCCGTCGTCGTCGTGCTCGCGCTGATCGCCGCAGGAGTCGTGGTGTTCAAACAACAGGGCAGCACCAGCGCCAGCGAGCCGGCCAGCCCCGCAGGCGCAGTCCCCACCAGCGAACTCACCTCCACACCGTCCTACACCGCCACCACCACACCTCCCCCGACCACCACCAGTGCAATGCCCCTGCCCACCGGCGAGGCCGCATTGGGACAAAACCGGATCTACGCCAACTTCGACGCCGGCCTGACCAAACAGCCATGCAACCCGGTCGGCTGGCCGAGCGACGCGGTGGCGGCTGAGATCTTCTACCAGGCGGCCCTCCAGTGCTTGGAGGCCGCGTGGAAACCCGTCGTGACGGCCGCAGGTTTCGAGTTTCGGAACGTGACGCTGTCGGTGCCGACGGGCGACGTCATGACAACGCCATGTGGCACCTACTCGACGAGCCCGGGCCAGAACCCCGCCCGCTACTGCTCTGGGCAGCTTCCGCAGGGAACCCTCAGCGAAACCATCTATATGCCACTTGCCGGAATGCCGGCAGATCGATACGGCGACAAGGCGATCATCTACCTGTCGATGCTCGCCCATGAATACGGCCACCACATCCAATCGCTCCTCGGAACAGGGAGTGAGGAGAGCAGACAGAGGGACGCGGTGGGTGAACAGTCCGAGCAAGGGCTGGAGTTGACGCGCCGCTACGAATTGCAGGCACAGTGCTTCTCCGGCATGTTCATCGGTTCCATCGTCGACACCGGAGGACGATTCACCGTGGCCGATTACCAGATTGCGCTTGACGACAACGCGACCCGTGGCGACTGGAATCCGAGCGCGCCTCGTGACCACGGATCAAAGGCACACTTCAGCGGTTGGTGGGATCAGGGCTACCGCGAGAACAAGATCGGACAGTGCAACACCTGGCTCTCGCCCTCCAGCGACGTGTCGTAGCGGCTAGCGCCCGTCGAGCACTCCACGTCCGGTGATCATCGGTAGGTCCAGGAAGGTCCGGATCCCGGGGGCGGCCGCGCACACCGGTGCGATCGCGTGCACCGCGTGCATCGCTGTGCCCAGGCAGCCCTGCTCGGTCTCGTCCTCACCGTGGTTGGCGATACGGGATCTGAGCTCCATCGACGGGTTGCCTTCGACGGTGACGTGCCAGCCGCGCCCGGCCGGCCAGTCGGGTGCCTGATCGTCGCCGAGGCGGGTGATGTGTTCGACGGTCAGGGCGGGTCGGCCGCCGACGACGGCAGTGTAGGAAAATCGTTGAGCGGAAACAGTTCCAGACTCGATACGGCCGGACTTGATGTCGAACGCCTCGGCCGCGACGGCGACCTGGCGATCGAAGATGAAGTCGTCGATGGTGGCGCCGAGCCCCTCGGCGAGCAGCATCAGCGGTGCCTTGAAGGTCAGCCCGGCCAGCGCCGGATCGGCCATCGGCACCGGTTCGTCGGGCCGCTTGCCGAATCCCATGATGTCGAACATCATCTCGGGGCTGTCGTAGGTGCTGTAATCCATCAGCTCCTGCACCAGCAGGGTGTCGATGCGTTGAAACAGCCCCGACATCGTGAGCGGTAGAACCTCTGCGGCCCAACCCGGTTCGATTCCGGTGGCGTGAAAGGAGGTCTGTCCCTGAGCGCAGGCCGCCTCCAGCTTGTCCACCACGCGCTGCCCCATGCTCAGGGGGTAGATGAGTCCGGTGACCGCGGTGGACACCACGTTCTTTCCCGAGGCCAGCAGTCGGCAGATGTCGTCGACCGCGCCCATCGGGTTCATCTCGCCCTGGGGCATGTAGAGGACGCAGTCCGCGTCGGCCGCCACGATCTCGTCCCGATCGGCGGTGGCGGTGACGCCGATGCGGCCGATCCCGCAGATCTCACCGACGTCGCGGCCCGCCTTGGTATCGCTGTAAACCAGCGCCCCGACCAACTCAAGCTCGCGGTGGGCCTGCACCGCGGCGATCGCGTGTTTGCCGACGGATCCGGTGGCCCACTGAATGACACGCAGCATGCTGTGGAGGTTACTGTAATGACGACAGTCAGTTAGCGGATCGCCCGGTATTTAACGGGTGGGTCACAAAACGCTGACGATGGATACCGGTCCCTATCTCCGCTCACACCGTCGTGGGTAATCTGCCGGTCGGGCAGGAGGGGGTCGGTATGTGCTGCGCATCTGCCTGGTCCGCACTTGGGTAAGAACTCGGGAATCGCTACCAGGAGAAGATCTTTGAAATACCTGTCAGTACTCCTCACAGTTGTGCTGACCGCCCTGAGCGCCGGGCCGGCAATGGGTACGGCCACCGCCGATCCCACGCAGACGCGCTACTCCCTGGTGAACGGCTGCTACATGATCGATACGCCGACGGGCCCGCTGGCCCCAGCCTCCGGGCCGTATCGGATGCAGGCGACGGCGCTCGGCGAATACCTGCTTTACGGCCGGAACCGCGAGATCCTCAATGCTTTGCCGCCACAGTCGGTAGTTACGACGACGACGCCGACATGGACCTCCGTATGGCGCGTAGATGGTTCGGGCGCAACCGGATTCACCCTCACCAATACGGCCACCAGGACCAGTGGGCCCGTCACTTTCGTGCCCGCGACCGGCTGCGCGGACTACCCCGAAGCCAACGACGGAACCTCCGGCGCCCCGGGCCCGAGCGTCGGCCCGGACGGGTCGGTCGTGGGAACGATCGACCCGCATGTGCATGTCACCGCCTACGAATTCATGGGCGGCAATTTCCACTGCGGCCGCCCGTGGCATCCCTTGGGAGCACCGTTCGCGCTACCCGACTGTTCGCGGTACCGGACCGGAACCAATGGCCTGGTCGCCAGTTTCCTCGACTACGGCGAGCCGTTCAAAGCCTATGACAAGCGCGGCTGGCCGACCTTCCGTGACTGGCCGAAGCCGTACGTGCTCTCCACCGAGAACACCTACTGGACCAGTATTCAGCGGACCTGGAAGGCCGGTCTGCGCATGATGACCGTCGACCTGGTCGACAACGAGTCACTGTGCATGCTGATGACTGATCGCCGAAACCGTTGCGACGACATGGCTTCCGTGCGTACCCAGGCCGCAAGCCTGCGCGCCCTGCAGGACTACATCGACGCCCAGGCCGGCGGCCCCGGGCAGGGCTTCTTCCGCATCGTCACGGATCCCGCGACCGCGCGCCAGGTCGCGGCGTCCGGAAAACTCGCGGTGGTGATGGGCATGGAGCTGTCCGACCCCATGGGCTGCGGCGTGATCCTGGGCCAACCGAAATGCGGGCGAGCCAACGTCGACCGCTGGCTCACGGAACTGCGCAACCTCGGCGTCAGCAGCTTCTTCCCCATCCACAAATTCGACAACGCCTTCGGCGGCACCAAGATGGACCCCGAGGCCACCGGCCTGCTGGTGAACGCCGGCAACTTTCTGCAGACCGGCACATTCTGGAATGTCCAGTCCTGCACCGGTCCCGAGTCCGACAGCACTCAACTCTCGGTGCCGCTGGCCGGCAACGTCAACCAGTTCCTGGCCCGCCTCACCGGCCCCCTGACCGGAGGCGCGCCGCTACCGCTCTACGCCGCCGGACCACACTGCAATGTCCGCGGTCTCACCGACCTGGGCAGGTACCTGATCAACGCGATGATCGACCGGGGCTTTCTCCTTGAGGTCGATCACATGGACGAGGTCACCGCTGACCAGGTCATGACGATCGTCGAACAGCGTCAGTATCCCGGCGTCGTGTCCTCCCACAGCTGGGGCTCGACCCGCACCATCCAACGCGTCTATGCCGTAGGCGGTTTCGCCACGCCCTACGCCGGCGGCCCGGGCGGCACCATCGGAGCCTGGCGCCAGGCCCGTGCCATGTACCGGCCGAACGCCGATTTCGGCTTCGGCTTCGGCTCCGATTCGAATGGCCTTGCGCCACAGGGCGGACCGCTCGGCGCCGGCGTCGTCAATTACCCCTTCACCTCGCACGACGGCAAAGTGACCTTCGACCGGGAACGGTGGGGCGACCGCATTTTCGACATCAACGCCGATGGCACCGCGACCTACGGCAGCTACGCCGACTGGCTCGAAGCGATCCGCGTCCTCGCCGGCCCGGAGATGATGACCGACATGTTCCACGGCGCCGAGGTCTACCTGCGGCTGTGGGAACGCGTCCGGGGAGGCTAGACGTCAGTCGCGACGCCGCAATCCACCGAGCAGCGCCACGACGATCCCGAACACCACCAGCGCACCGCCGGCGGCCAGGGTCAGGTTGAGCCATTGGTGCAGGCTGGCGATGGCATGGCCGACCATGGCGTCGGCGATCTGCCGGATGTCCCCGCTGGTGTGGTTGAGCGCCTCGTTGAGATAGCGTCGGCCCACCTCCAAACCGGCCCAGCCGGCCGCACCCACCAGCAACGCGGAAATGCCCAGTGCAGCAAGGGTTTTACCGCGAGCGCGGGCGGCAGCCAACGTCAGCAGGGCGAAGACGCCCGCCAGAACCGTCACCCCGACACTGACCCACGGACCCCACACCGCCAGCGGACGCAAGATTCCGGGCCGCAGACTGTCCGGCGCCGTCGAGGCGATGGGGACCGTAAGCGTTTGCGGCACTTCGACACCGAAATCGGACAGGGATTTGCGGAAGGAGGCATCCGAGAGCATCGGGGCCAGGTCGATCACCCAGCTGCCGTTCTCGTTCCGGGACAACCGGTCGGTGAACATCCAGGTGTGCGCGAGTTGGTTGGCGAGGGCGAACTGCCCGGGGAAGTCCGGGCCGGTGGTGTAGGCCCCTGCCGCAGCGCGGATCCGCCGCGAGTCCACGTCCGCCCCGCTCTGCGCGGCCAGGGACTGCACCTGGGTGGTCAGTTCGCCGGCCACCGCCTGCTGCAGCTGCGGATCCTCGGCCGCGGCCGTGGCGAACGCCGAGTAGCCCTGCTGGTCGATGATGTTCTTCTGGACCCACGCCGACGGCACCGCGGCCGCCAGCAGGATCGTCGTCAGCACCCACAGGAACAGCGTCATGACGAATCGCACGCCGTCCTCCTAGTTCTCAGGCGGCGGCCGGAACTGCTCAGTCCGACAGGGCACGCCCCACGATCAGCGGATCGGCGTGGCCGACCACGTCAAAATCCTTGTTGTCGTAGTCGAACTTACCGAGCACATGACGCATGGCGTTGATGCGGGCGCGTTTCTTGTCGTTGCTCTTGACCACGGTCCAGGGCGCCATTTCGGTGTCGGTCCAGGCGAACATGTCTTCTTTGGCCGCGGTGTAGTCCTCCCACTTGTCCAGCGACGCGAGGTCGGTGGGTGAGAGTTTCCACTGCCGCACCGGGTCGACCTGGCGGATGGTGAACCGGGTGCGCTGTTCGGACTGCGTGACGGAGAACCACAGCTTGGTCAGGCTGATGCCGTCGTTGACCAGCATCTGCTCGAACAACGGGGCCTGGCGGATGAATTCGGCCTGCTGCTTGGGCGAGCAGTAACCCATCACGCGTTCCACCCCGGCGCGGTTGTACCAGGAGCGGTCGAATAGCACGATCTCACCGGCGGCGGGCAGGTGCTGCACGTAGCGCTGGAAGTACCACTGGGTGCGCTCTTTTTCGGTCGGCTTCTCCAAGGCGACGACGCGGGCCCCGCGGGGGTTCAGGTGCTCCATGAACCGCTTGATGGTGCCGCCCTTGCCTGCGGCGTCACGGCCTTCGAAGACGATGACGTGCCGCAACCCGTTGCCCTGACTCCACTTCTGCAGCTTCAGCAGTTCGATCTGCAGCAGGCGCTTCTGCTCCTCGTACTCCTGACGCGACATGCGGTCGGAGTACGGGTAGTTCTCCCGCCAGGTGTCGACGACCTCGCCGCTGGGTTCCAGCAACAACTCAGGGTCGTCATCGTCGTCGTCACGGACCGCGTAACCGGTGATGTCGAGAGTCACCGGCCGACGGTATCCACCCCGGCGAACACGAAGGTGTCGCCGGGGTGAACGCCCGGTAGGTCCTTACCCGGCCTTACTTGGACTTACGGCGCGGACGTGCCAATGCCAGCTTGGTCATCAGCTTGTTCATCCGGGCGGTCGCCTTCTCCGAGTTGTTGTAGTAGCTGCCGCCGGCACCCACGTTGGTGCGCGGCACCACCACGGTCTCCTGCTTGCAGAATTTGCGCACCCCGTCGAGGCCGCCGAAGCGGGCTCCGATGCCCGAGGTCTTCCAGCCGCCCATCGGGGCCGTGGTGCACATCAGGTTGGAGATGACGTCGTTGACGTTGACCGCACCGCAATCCAGCTGCAGCGCAATCGCCTTGGCCCGCTCGACATCCTTGGAGAACACCGCTGCGCTCAGCCCGTACGGGCTGTCGTTGGCCAGCCGGACGGCTTCCTCCACCGAGGACACCTTCATGATCGGCAGCGTCGGCCCGAAGGTCTCTTCGGTCATGCAGGCCATCGAGTGGTCGACGTCGACGAGCACGGTCGGTTCGAAGAAGCTGCCCCCGCCTTCGGTTCGCTTGCCTCCGGTCAGCGCCTTGGCGCCGGCGGCAACGGCCTCATTGACGTGGCGTTCCGTGATCGCCACCTGGCTCTCGTCGATCTGGGAGCCGAAGTGGTAGCCCTCGCCGGTGCCCATCTTGAGGTTCTCCACGGCCTTGACGGTGGCGGCGACGAACTGGTCGTAGACGGGGTCGAGCACATAGACCCGCTCGGTCGACACACAGGTCTGACCGGCGTTGAACATCGCACCCCACACCGCGGCGTTGGCGGCCAGCTCGACGTCGGCGTCTTCCAGCACGATCATCGGATCCTTGCCGCCGAGCTCCAGGCTGACCGGGGTCAGGCGCCGTGCGGCGCGCTCCATCACCTTGGCGCCCGTCGCGCTGGAGCCGGTGAACTGGATGTAGTCGGAGTTGTCGATGACGGCCTCGGACACCGCGCGCGCACCCTGAGCCAGGGCGAACACCTCGGGCGCGCCGGAATCCAGCCAGCCGCGCAGCAGCACCTCGGCGGTCAGCGGGGTGCGCTCCGACGGCTTGAGCAGCACCGCACATCCGGCGGCCAGCGCGCCGATGGCGTCCATCATGGCGTTGGCCACGGGGTAGTTCCACGGCGCGATGATCCCGATGACCGGACGCGGCCGGTAATGCACGGCGATCTTCTTGATGGACAAGAAGGGCAGCGGGGCCGGGCGGGAGTCCGGCGCCATCGCCTTCTCGACGACCTTGATGTAGTACGAGAGGATCATGATCAGCAGCGGGACCTCTTGTGCGGCGTCCATGGCCGACTTGCCGGTCTCGGCGATCAGGAGCTTCTCGATCTCGTCGCGGTGGTCCCCCAGCCACACCGCGTAGCGGGCCAGCACCTTGGCGCGGCCTTTGGCGCCGCGGGCCTCCCACTCCCTCTGAGCTTCCCGCAGCCCGGCCGCGATGCGCGGCACGTCGGCGGCGTCGGTCCAGGTCACCTGGCCCGCGACGGCACCGGTCGCGGGGTTGTGAATGGTGCCGGAACCCGTGAACTCTCCGGTCCGATCTACATCTGGCGTCGCTGTCATGCGGCCTATGTTAATCACCGTTTGTGACCCACGTCGCATTGGGGTTGACACCTGTCAAGTACAGCCTGCGATGGACTTTTCGCCGACCCTGCGCCCGGATCGCCCGAACGCCGGAATTTGCGATCTGAACGCAGGCTCGAGGCGATCTCGACGAGCCGCGCAGTGGGTGGCGGCCCCCATCGTCACCCACTGCGCAGCCCGCGACAGGTGATCGCTCAGCGAAGATCGGGCGAAGCGCCGTTCACCGGGTCGAATTGCCCCTGGCGGGCGAAGATCGCGGCGATACACACCACCGAAGTGCCCAGCAACACGCCGCCGACGGTGTCGGTGAAGTAGTGAAACGTCGTCGCCAAACCGAAGATGCCGAGCAGGACGACGATGACCGCGACCGCCAGCGCCCACAGTCGCATGTACGCCACCAGCACGAGCATCCCCGTCACCGTCACGAGGAACGTGGTGTGGCCGCTGGGATAGGCCAGCGCCCCCTCTTTCTCCCTGCCGAAGAGGGGCTTGATGAACCGCACGATGGTGATCGCCAGCAGCGGGCTCACCACCATGGCGACCGCCAGTCGCTTTCGCTGCTGCCGCACGGCCACGACGATGCCGATCACCAACGCGACAGCCACCAGGGGCGGATCGGTGAACAGGAGGAAGACGATCCTTCGCCGGCCCATCTCATGGCCGAGCGCCTGAAACCACTGGTCGATCGAAACCGGAGCGCCATGAACAGCCCAACCGAGCAGCACCATGCATGCCAGGGCGATCGGTGGCCACCACCGGGCAATCAAGGGATGATGCCGCACAGGTACGCCGCCTGGCCGAGGTGCTGAGCGCAATCGTCGACGATGCTGACCAGGCGCGCGCTCGCCGTCACCGGCGGATCCCACCGCGTATCGACGATGCGGCCGAGCTCCTCGGACGTCACACCGGCGATGTAGGCCAGCGTCACCTTGTGCACGGCGAGGTAGTAGCCCGCCAGCAGTTCGGCCGACGCGTGCACCTTCGCAACGTCTTCGGGGCTGTGCCCGTACCCGATGTCGTCGGCCGGCAGGTCGAGCCCGAAGCGATCCTTCCAGCCATCACGGATCCACACCTGCTCGATCCCGGCGATGTCACACAACTGCAGGTCCTGGCAACGGGCGCTGTGCCAGATGAGCCATGCGATGCTGTTGGCCTGCGGGGTGGGCCGGTAACTAGAGGCCTCCTCGGTCAACCCCTCGGTGAGATCGTCGACGTGCTCGATGAGCCTCGTGAATGCGTCGCGCAGCAATTCTCGGACGGCATCGGAATCAGCGGCAGCCATGGCCTCGACGCTACTCGCGAACCGCCTCGTCACCGTCCCGACTACGATCACGCACATGGCGTTGAATTCCGGCGACGTGTTCGCCGGGTACACGATTCAGCGTCTACTCGGCTCAGGCGGCATGGGCGAGGTGTATCTGGCGCAGCATCCGCGCCTCCCCCGCCAGGACGCCCTCAAAATCATGCCGGCCTCGCTGACCGGTGACGCCCAGTACCGCGACCGGTTCAACCGCGAGGCCGATATCGCCGCCTCGCTCTGGCATCCCCACATCGTCGGCCTGCATGATCGCGGCGAGTACGAGGGGCAGCTGTGGATCGCGATGGATTACGTCGACGGCACCGACGCCGCTCGACACGTGCGTGAGGGGCATCCCGGGGGCATGCCCCTGCCTGAGGCCGTCGAGATCGTCACCGCCATCGCCGAAGCACTCGACTACGCGCACGAGCGCCACCTGCTCCACCGCGATGTCAAGCCCGCCAACATCCTGCTGACCGGACCGGAAGCCGCTCGTCGCCGAATTCTGTTGGCCGACTTCGGCGTTGCCCGCCGGATCGACGACATCAGCGGGATCACCGCCACCAACATGGCCGTGGGCTCCATGGCCTACTCCGCCCCCGAGCAGCTACTGGGGCAGACGATGGACGGTCGGGCCGACCAATATGCCTTGGCCGCCAGCGCATTTCAGCTCCTGGCCGGGCACTCGCCGTTCTATCACTCCAATCCCGCCGTGGTCATCAGCAAGCAACTCAACGAGCTCCCGCCGAGCCTGCGCACCATTCGTCCGGAACTGGCCCACCTGGACGAGGTGATGCTCAAGGGCATGGCCAAGGACCGCGATGCCCGCTATACGCGGTGCAGCGATTTCGCGAAGGCACTCGCCGACGCCCGGGCGACCGCCCCCGTTACGCAGCGGCCTCCCGCGCCACAACCGGTACCACCACAACCGGTTTCGCCGCGGCCGGTCTCCGCCGAGCCCCCACGGATCATCGCCCCGACCTTCACCGCACCCGGCCCCCCGGTGGTCAATGCGCCGCACCACTCCCCCACCTGGTCGGGGCCCAGCCCGATCCCGCAACCGCGCATCCCTCAGAAGCGCAGCGCTGCAAGGGTTGTGGTGCCGACCGTGCTGGCGGTACTGCTGGTGTGCGCCCTCGGCTTCGCGACCAGCCAGTTCGTCCGCGCCACCCCAGCGCCGCGCAGCACGCCGTCGTGGCAGCCGTACGTCGAGGCCGCGCAGACTTTCGCGCTGCACACCGTGACCGTGAGCGCGGACACCGTCGACACCGATCTCGCGGCGATCATGGCCGGCGCCACCGACGAGTTCCGCGCCAACCTGAAGGACCAGGCGCCGCAGATCAAACGCAAGGCTCAGGAATTGGGCGTCAAGACCGACGGAACGGTCACCGGGGCCGGCGTCGAATTGTTGTTCTCCGATGAAGCGGTCGTGCTCGTCACCGTCGACACGAAGGTCACCGTCACGAGCAATCGGGTCGGCGTGGTTTCACTGCAACGGGTGCGGGTCACCGTCGAACATGTCGACGGCAGCTACAAGGCCTCGAAGCTGGAGTTCGTGAACTGATGGGAACTCGCACCCGAGGCTGGACGCTACTGGTCGTCGCCCTCGTCGTCGGCATCGTCGTGACCGTCGGCCTGGGTTCCTGGCAGCTGTCGGTCAAGAGCCGGCCGGCGCCGGCACCCATCGCCGACGACGACCATGCGCGCGAGCAGGTCACCGAGTTCGTGGGCACCAACGTGGTCAAGGTGCTCAGCTACACCCCCACGACCAGCCGGGCCGACATCGACGCGGTCACCGAACTGCTGACCGGCGCAGCGGTCGACGAGTACCGCAAGACGATCCGCACCAAGCCGGACAAGGTCACCCAGACCGCGACGGTCCGCAACACGGGCGTGGAGTCGTTGAAGGCCGACGAGGCCACGGTGGTGGCGTTCGTCGACCAGAAAACCGAGACCGCGGGTGGCGGGCAATCGACCAAGGATGCGTTGGCATACCGGGTCAGCCTCACCCGCGCCCACGGCGACTGGCTGATCTCGGAATTGGAACAGCTCTAGCGGCTACTGCGCTGCGGGTGCCGCCCCATGGAAGACCGCCTCGACATTGTTGCCGTCGGGATCGCGGACGAACGCGCCGAAGTAACCGGGGTGGTATTCGGGCCAGAGCCGCGGCGCATGCAGCGACTCGGCTCCCAGTTTCAGCGCGGCGTCGTAGAACGCCGCGACCGCGTCCACGCCTGCGGCCTGGAATGCCACGTGGATTTCCCGGTTGGGGCCCTTGGCATCGCCGGCGTTGACGTCGGCAATCCAGAAATCCGGCTTGCCGTCCATGCCATAGCCGACGACCATGCCGAAGTCGAGCTGCCGGGTGTAGCCCAGCACGCCCAGCACGGTGTCGTAGAACTCGGCGGACTTGGTGAAATCGGTGCAGTTGATGCCGAAGTGATCGATCACGTCCCGATCCTGGCATGGCCCACCGACATGCAACGAACTTTGGCGTACCCCATAGGCATACGCGCATCGTCGTCGTAAGTTAGTTAGATGAGCTATGACCTGTGCATCCGCGGCGGCACCATCGTCGACGGCCTCGGTGGCGACCCGTATGTGGGTGACGTCGCCGTGCGCGACGGCGTCATCGTCGAAGTGGGATCCGTGACCGGGACTGCCGAACGTGAGATCGACGCCACCGGTCTCTTGGTCACCCCGGGTTTCGTCGACCTGCACACCCACTACGACGGTCAGGCGATCTGGTCGGACCGGCTCAACCCGTCCTCGGCACACGGGGTCACCACGGCCGTGATGGGTAACTGCGGCGTCGGGTTCGCGCCGTGCCGCGCCGACGATCACGACGTACTGGTCGATGTGATGGCCGGCGTGGAGGACATCCCCGGGGTCGTCATGGTCGACGGTCTGCCCTGGACGTGGGAGACGTTCCCCGAATTCCTCGACGCGTTGGGGTCTCGCCAGCTCGATATCGATGTGGCGGCC
Organism: Mycobacterium sp. NPDC004974; assembly: GCF_053600815.1. Taxonomy (NCBI): domain Bacteria; kingdom Bacillati; phylum Actinomycetota; class Actinomycetes; order Mycobacteriales; family Mycobacteriaceae; genus Mycobacterium; species Mycobacterium sp. NPDC004974. Next base: position 119,038 of record NZ_JBSGAQ010000012.1, read on the forward strand.
TTCCTGCCGCACTCCCCGTTGCGGGTGTACGTGATGGGCCAGCGCGGCATAGATCGAGAGCCAGCGAACACGGAAGATCTGGCACTCATGCGCAAGCTTGCCGCCGAGGCCGTGAACTGCGGCGCGCTGGGATTCGCCTCGTCGAGGCTGACGATCCACAAGACCGAGAGCGGCAGGCCGATTCCCAGTTACGACGCCGGCTATGCCGAGATCGAGGCGATCGCCCGGGGCGTCGACGACGCCGGCGGCGGACTGATCCAGTTCGTGCCCGATCTGGTCGCAGGCGACTACGAACCGGCACTGCAGACGGTGTTCGACGTCGCGGCCGACGTGGGACTGCCCGTCACGTTCACGCTGGCGGTCGGCAATGCCGGGCCGCCGTTCTTCGAGGACGCGCTGCGCATGGTGGAGAAGGCCAATACGAACGCTGCTGCACCTGATCCCGTCGTGACCGCCCAGATCTTCCCCCGGCCGATCGGACTGGTCCTCGGTCTTGAGCTGTCCGGCAACCCGTTCGTCCTCTACCCGAGTTATCGCGAGATCGCCCACCTGCCGCTTGCCGAGCGGGTCGCGGAGATGCGTAAACCCGAAGTCCGCCAACGGATTCTGAGTGATTCGGCGGCCAGCGACGGGCATCCGCTGATGTTCGCGGTGCAGGCCTGGGACTACATGTATCCGTTGGGCGAGCAGCCCGACTACGAGCCCGACCCGTCGAACTCGATCGGTGCGCGGGCCCGGGCCCGCGACGTCGACCCTCTCGAGGAGGCTTACGACCGCCTGCTCGACGACGACGGGCACGCCATGCTGCTGGTCACGCTGGCCAATTTCCGCGACAACTCCCTCGACACCGTCGCCGAGTTGATCCGACGCGACGACGTCATACTCGGCCTCGGCGACGGTGGCGCGCATTACGGGATGATCTGCGACGCGAGTTTCCCCACCTACCTACTGACGCACTGGGTACGGGACCGTGGCAACGGCATGCTGAGCGTGGCGGATGCCGTCCGGGAACTGACCTCGGTACCCGCCAGGGTCGCCGGGCTCGCCGATCGCGGTCGAATTGCGTTGGGCTACAAGGCTGATCTCAATGTCATCGATCACGCGGCGCTGCGGTTGCACCGGCCGGTCGTCGCCTACGACCTGCCCGGCGGCGGGCGTCGCCTCGACCAGACCGCAGACGGCTACGTCGCGACTGTCGTGTCCGGTGAGATCATCGCCGAGAACGGTGTGCCGACCGAGGCGCGCCCCGGTCGTCTGGTCCGAGGCAAACAACCCGCACCCATGTGACAGGTCCGCCACGACGCGGCGCCAACAGAACTATTCTCACGTCATGAGCGTGAAAGTGGATCTCAACCAGCTGGCCGACAAGCTGGCGGACTACACGTTCGCCTACCTCGTCACGGTCGACGACAACTACCACGCACACACCGTCGCGGTGGAGCCACACCTGGTCAACGGCGTGATTCACGTCGGCCCGGTCGGAGGGCACACCCGTAGAAACCTCGCGTCCCACGAGCACGCGACGCTGGTCTGTCCGCCGCGTCAGCCCGGTGGGTATTCGTTGATCGTCGACGGGCGCGGGCAAGCGGGTACCGCCGGGGACGAGACGCATCAGATCGTGCCCAGCCGCGCGGTGCTGCATCGCAAGGCAGCGCAGCCCGGCCCGCCCGGTCAGTGCGACAGTGACTGCATCGTCCTCTCGGAGAACTGATCTCGACACAACACGTCGCCGCGCCGAGTGGCCAGTTATCTCACGCAGCTGGCCTCCGAGCGTGCAATAACCGGCCACTGGACACGAAAAGGCCCGACTCGCCAAGCGAGCCGGGCCTTCACGTAAAGAGCAGGACTTAGAAGTCCATACCGCCCATGCCACCGGTCGGGTCGGCCGCGGGGGCCGACTTCTCCGGCTTGTCGGCGACGACGGCCTCGGTGGTGAGGAACAGCGCCGCGATGGACGCCGCGTTCTGCAGCGCCGAGCGGGTGACCTTGACCGGGTCGGCAACGCCGGCGGCCAGCAGGTCCTCGTACTCACCGGTCGCGGCGTTCAGGCCGTGACCCGCGGGCAGGTTCGACACCTTCTCGGCGACGACGCCCGGCTCCAGACCACCGTTGAAGGCGATCTGCTTCAGCGGGGCCGACAGCGAGACGCGCACGATGTTGGCGCCAGTGGCCTCATCACCGGTGAGCGACAGCTCATCCAGAGACGGAGCCGACTGCAGCAGTGCCACGCCACCACCGGCGACGATGCCCTCTTCGACGGCAGCCTTGGCGTTACGCACGGCGTCCTCGATGCGGTGCTTGCGCTCCTTGAGCTCCACCTCGGTGGCAGCGCCGGCCTTGATCACCGCAACACCGCCGGCCAGCTTGGCCAGGCGCTCCTGCAGCTTCTCACGGTCGTAGTCGGAGTCGCTGTTCTCGATCTCGGCGCGGATCTGGGCGACACGGCCCTGGATCGCGTCGGCATCGCCGGCACCCTCGATGATGGTGGTCTCGTCCTTGGTGACGACGACCTTGCGCGCGGTGCCCAGCAGTGCGACATCGGCGGTCTCCAGCGAGAGGCCGACCTCTTCGCTGATGACCTGGCCACCGGTGAGGATGGCGATGTCCTGCAGCATGGCCTTGCGGCGGTCACCGAAGCCCGGAGCCTTGACGGCCACAGACTTGAAGGTGCCACGGATCTTGTTGACCACCAGGGTCGACAGGGCCTCGCCCTCGACGTCCTCGGCGATGATCAGCAGCGGCTTGCCGGACTGGATGACCTTCTCCAGCAGGGGCAGGAGGTCCTTGACGGTCGACACCTTGGAGCTGACCAGCAGGATGTAGGGATCCTCCAGGACGGCTTCCTGACGCTCGGCGTCGGTGACGAAGTAGCCCGAGATGTAGCCCTTGTCGAAGCGCATGCCCTCGGTGAGCTCCAGCTGGAGCCCGAAGGTGTTGCTCTCCTCGACGGTGATGACACCCTCGTTGCCGACCTTGTCCATGGCCTCGGCGATCAGGTCACCGATGGACTGGTCACCGGCGGAGATACCGGCGGTGGCAGCGATCTGCTCCTTGGTCTCCACCTCCTTGGCGCTCTTCAGCAGCGTCTCGGTGACCTTCTCCACGGCCTTCTCGATGCCGCGCTTCAGACCGAGCGGGTTGGCGCCGGCAGCGACGTTGCGCAGACCTTCGCGAACCAGGGCCTGGGCCAGAACGGTGGCGGTGGTGGTGCCGTCGCCAGCGACGTCGTCGGTCTTCTTGGCGACCTCTTTGACCAGCTCAGCGCCGATCTTCTCGTACGGGTCCTCCAGCTCGATCTCCTTGGCGATGGACACACCATCGTTGGTGATCGTGGGGGCGCCCCACTTCTTCTCCAGGACGACGTTGCGACCCTTGGGGCCCAGCGTCACCTTTACCGCGTCGGCGAGGGCGTTCAGACCCCGCTCGAGGCCGCGACGGGCCTCTTCGTCATACGCAATTGTCTTAGCCATTGCGAAGTGATTCCTCCGGATAGGGGATCGCACGTTCATTGGTCGGGTTCAGTGCCCGCGACGGACGACTGGGTGTGCTCCCGCAGGTGCGGCCCCGGTCTCACTGTCCCGACCTAGCACTCACTGATCGAGAGTGCCAACTGCATTCTTAGCACTCGACCAGGGTGAGTGCAAGGTTGTCGGGTGCTTGCTCCGGCTTCCCGCCTACGCCCGTGGCGAAACCCCTGCGGACCGCCCCGTCGCCACCCACATCAGCTACGCGTCGTATGGGCTCCCCGTCGCCGATTTCTACCTCAGGGCCGTTCCCGGCGCAGTCTGGCGACCCCTGGGTAGAAAACGGTGGCAGTCCACCGAGGATGACGTACCGACCGCCGCGATTTCCCGCCCTGATGTGGCCCGACGCTGTGGCAGAGTCTGGCCCGAGGGGGTAGCCGAGTGAGCGACGAGACGAGTACCGGCGACGACGAGCGCAGATCCACGGTGACACGGGTGGGCCGGTTGGCCATCGCACTGAGTGTGGGCCTGGCGTTGGGAGCAGTGGGCCTCGCCATCTATGCCTATGCGGCACGAGTTCCGTCCGGGCAAACCGCGACCTACCTGGCTCCGGCGGGCCACCTACTGCTCGTCTCGATGGTCGCCGCATGCGTTGTCGGCGCCGCCACAATCCTGCTCGGCCTGCGAGCCATCTCTGGCGTCACCGTCGGTGGCCGTTCATCGGCACTGCTCGCGGGAACCGTCGCGGCCGCGGCCTACGGCTTCATCGCCCTACAACCCGCGCAGCTCGCTTTGTTGATCTCGGGGCCGGGCGCGCGTCCCGTCGTATTGATCGCGCAGATCTCCTGGGTGGTCCTTGTGTGTGCGGCCCTGTTCCTGCTCGCCGGTGCCACGTCCGCATCTCCCGACTCTGCGCGCAGGCCCGGCCCGGCCGCGTCCGGCGGACTGGCCGCCACCGGCGTCGCCTTGGCCGCCGTGGCCGGCATCGCGGTGACGTCGGTCAGCGGGGTCGGCACATCCTCGGCGACCACGACCGATCGGGTGGCAATACCCGCCCTGCCCACGTCCGTCGGAACGAATGTGGCCTACACGGTGAAGGTCGACGCGCAGAGGGTCCTTCCGGCCGGGCCCGGATTCGTCAGCACCGCTGATGGCGCCGTCATCGGTTTCGACGGGACAACCGGCGCTCAACGCTGGCGCTTCCCGACCGCGGACCTTCCCAAGCGGTGCGGTGACGTGTCGTTGTGGTCGACCGGGATCGCCGATGACGCGGTGGTGATCGTGCAGTGCACTCGCCCGCCGAATGACCCCGCCCTCGACAGCTACACCAACGAGGGCCGGAATCACGTCGCCTTCCTGGTCGGCCTCGATGCCACGACGGGCGAGCAGCTGTGGATCAACGACAGCGACTGGCGCTTGCAGGGCCGGGCCAATGCCGACGGTGACATCCTGGCGGCGCTGAGTCCCGGCCAGATCGGCGCACTGGATCCGAGGACCGGAAAACCGTTGTGGGTCAAGGACCGTCCCGATGACGACGACTGCAGTCGCAGCAGCTACGACGCCGTGGGCGGCAGACTGATCTTCGTCGACGCCTGCGGCGACAAACTGCACGTGTATGACGCGGATGCCGAGAGCACGATCGACCTCAGTCAACAGCCCGGTTTTCCATCGGGTGACGTATCCACCGAGCTGGTCGCCGTCGACAAAGGCCTCGCCGTCATTCAGGCAGCGGGAGTCAGGATCATGGATGGCATCCTTCTCATCGTCGATACCCAGACGAAGGATGTGCAGATCGTGCCTGGACCCTACGCACGCGGACCAGAGTCCGAGGCACTGATTCCGGGGCCCGTCCTCGAAATCGACAGGGACGGAAGCGCGCAGACAGTCACCCTGTACGTCCCCGCAGAGCGGCGCAGCGTGCACGTCACGGGCTTGGAGCTGTTCAGAGATCCTGCTGCGCAACGCTGGGCTCGGGTCGGCGAGGAGTTCGTGACCGCGTCGGCCTATCAAGGGGATTTCGACGAAAAGGTGGCCACCGTATCGGTGGCCGGTGGGCAAGCCGCGCTGAAACCGAATCCGTGCGGCGACCGCACGAGTAGGGTCGTACCCGTTCCTGGAGCAGTACTGACGTTGTGCGCCAACGAGTCCGGTAACGGGTCGATCATCGGCTATGACGTACTCGGACTGCGCTGAGGGCGTTACCGAACGGCGGCGACGGCATCCGACGTGCCACATTCGACAAGTACCGACCCGGGCACCAGGGAAACCGTCGGGGCGACTTGCATGCGGCCGTCGCACGGGTTGGGCAGCGTTTCGGCCGGCCCCCGCTTGCCGATGATGCGCATCGGGACCGGATCACGCATCGTGCCGGGCGGCAGCGGCGCGAGTGGGGCGTCGGGCAGCAATGTCAGCCACTGGTCCCCGACCCGCGCCATCGCTCCCCAAGCCTCCTCGCGGCCTTGCCACGCCAACAGCAGGCCCGTGTCGATGGTGACGCCATCACGCAGGTCGTGAATTGAAACCGGTTGCAGCTCTTCATGACTCTTGCTCACAGGGGTCAGCATGAGCGATTCCGCATCGATGAATATGGCGTCCCGATGGTCGGGCACCCGGACGATCACCCGGCCCGCTGCGACATCGATGACCAGCGGCGAGCCCGCACCGGACACCAGCACACGGTCGCCTGACGTGGCATCGATCCTCAGGCTGGAGTTCGTCTGGATCTCGCTGGGCTGAATACCGAGCGACGAGGCGGTGATCACGCCACGCTGCTGCCCGGTCTGCGGATCGAGCACCTGTGTCACCACGTCGGGACCGTCATCGCAGGTGCGCATCAGGATGAAATTCTCGGTGGCACGAATCGACGTCTTGCAGTCACGAGCGAATGTCTTGGCCCACAACTCATTTCCGGTTCGTGCCGCCAGGGCGGTCCACTTCATGCCACCGGCCGGGTCTGGGCTGCTGGTCAATAGCACGCTGGACGACAGGGGATAGTCCTCGTCGAACACATCATGATCCACCCGCGTCCACAACAGCGCTCCAGTGGTGGCGTCGAGTGCGATCATCGCATCGGTGGGAATGTAGGCCTTCACCAGAACCACGCTGTCGGGCCCGATTCCAGTCGTCCGCAGTTCGCTGACGTTGAATCGGGGCACGCTGAACGTCCAGCGTCGCTCCCCTGTTGCGCCGTCGAAGCCCACGACGGTTTCCTGTCGGTACTCGGGGCCGTTCTCGACGTGTACCCAACCCGCGCCGCCGGGCCTGGAGTAGGTGGCCAGAGACGACACCTCGGCCCGGTAGGCAACCTTGCCGGTCAGTGTCTTCAGTGTGGGCGGATCGACGCGCTCGGCGGTCTCGTTGTGGAACGGTGAAGCTTTGGCCTGCACCAGCACTGGCACAACGCCGATCGCGGCGACGATGACGGCCGCTGCCGCGGCCACCCATCGGCTCACCGTGAGCGGGCGCGGTGCCGGGTGCGGCGGGTGACCGCGGCAGGCGAGAACGCACAGCAGAGCCAGCGCCGCCAGGGCCAGGCACGCGAACCACCAGGCGGCGCGCGCGACAGTGGTGACGGCGAACGGATCCAGCGCGAGTTGATCCTCTGCGGCGTCGCGGAAGGCGTTGGCGATGGTTCCCCGGCCCTGTGCCATCAATGCCGCCACGACGAGCACGCCGAGCGCCGGGCTGGAATAGGCCACGAACTTGGCCCGCCACCCTGCCGCCTGCCGGTATGCCCGCCCCACCACGAGATATAGGGCGACCAGCAGCACGACGCCCACGACGACGAATGTGGTCCGCCACAACACCGTCGTCAGCGACGAAAAGTCTTCCCCCAACGGCAGTTCCGGTGTGCGGTGCAGCCAACCCAACACAAGGCACACGACAGCGGCGATGAGCAGACCCAGCATCAGCCCGAGCAGCACAGCGGGTTGCCGATATGACTCTTTTTGCGTGCTGTCGATGACAGTTTCGTCGAGCTCCCCCGCGGTCACCTGTCAAACCTAACCCGTCCGGGAGTGGGCCCACCGCAAATGTTCACCGGTCATCGCAGCCCGACCAGTTGCCAACCGCAGTCCACGAGGAGGGCGCCGGGGATGGTCGTCACGGAAGGTGCCGTGTCGGGCAGATCGGGGTCCTCGCACGGATTGGTGAGCGTGCGCACCGCACCGGTGTCATCGATCAGGGTCAGCGGCGCATGGCTGTCGTCGGGTGCAGCCGTGGACGGCAGCAGTGTCGCCAACTCGGGTCCGACCCGTGCCCACTGTCCGCCGATGCCGAGCAGCCTCCGGGTCCCGATCCGGTCGGTGGGCAGCGTTCTTCCGCTCGGAAGATCGACGAGGATTTCAGGCGACGCGCGAGGGTCCGCTGATCTCAACCAGTCCGGAGGTATGAGCGCCGCCGACATGCTCTTGGGAATCGAATAGAAGGGGCGGCCGGACGCCAGATCGACCGCCCGGCCTACGCCGTCACGATGCGGGTCGGCGCTGTGGAAGTACAGGGTGGCGAACGTGCTGTCCGGGTCGGTGTACACCCAGACCTCGCCGTCCAAGCCACTCGCGCGACGATCAATGCCCAACTGCGACGCGGTGATCGAGCCTCGCCGCTGGCCGGTCTGCGGATCGAGCAGGTAGGCGACCTCGTCGTCGTAGGGTCCGGCGTCGCACCGCACCATGACGACGACGTCGCGGGCCACCCGGGGCTGGGCCCGGCAACCTTGCCGAACAGTCGTGGACCACAGGGTTTCCCCGGTCCGCGGTGACAACGCCGTCCAGTCGACTTCCGCGGGATTTCTCCAGCTTGAGATGCCTTCTGCGACCGCCTGTCCCATCAACACGACCTGCTCGGACAGCTGCGGCGTGTCTATCGGTCCGACCTGGAACTTGCGCTCCGTGTCGCCGTGCGAGACCCACAGCAATTCACCCGTCGTGGCATCGAGTCCGATCAGTGCGCCCGCGGTGCGGTATGACGCCTGCAGCACTGCCACGCTGTCGGGCCCGAACCCGGTGACAGCGAGGGCTTGGAGATAACCGTTTCCCGGCAGTTTGAACACCCACCGTCGTTGACCGGTGGCTCCGTCGTAGCCCTCGATCTGGGTATCGAAGCTGCCGCTGTGAATCCGGAGGAAACCGGCGCCGCCGGGGAACACCGTGACATTTCGGGTGTGCGGCAGATCAATCCGGTAGGCCACCTCCCCCGAGATCCGATCCGGCAGAGCGGAATCGATGCGAGCTGCGGTCGTGCTGTCGGGTGCCGCCCTGACCGTGTGCACCGCAAGTCCCACGAGGACGGCGAGGACAGTGACGATCGCGACCGGGAGGACGAGCCTCGGATTGGATGCGAGGGTCATCTCAGGTCGCGGCCGATCCTCGGCAAGTACATGCCCAGCCAGCCAGACGAACGCCAAGCTGAATACCGCCAGGCAGGCGCACCACCAGGCAACCCGCGCCACCGTGGTCACCTGCACAAGATCCAGTCCAGCCTGCTGCCATGAGGCGTCGTCGAAGATCTTCTTCGGCGTGCCCCGGTAGAGGTAGAGCAGGCCACCCAGTGCAACGATCAGCAGACCCGGTGCCACCCACATCCGCCACAGGGCACCGCGACTCGTCGAACGTGTGCGCCCTGATCGCGGCACGAACGTCGCGAGGACGAAACCCACAGCGACGCCGACGGCGATCGTGGTGTGCCACAACATTGCGGTGATCGCGGAGTGGTCTGTTTCGAACGGTGCCTCCGGGATCCGGTTGATCCAGGCATATGCGAGACACAGCGCCCCAGCAGTGGTGAACCCGAAGGTCAGACCGATGGGAACGCTGAAATGCGGATAGGTCTTGCGCCCGTCACCAGATGAATCCGCCCCCTCGATCCCCATGCGCCGAGATTAGTCAACGGCTGGGAACGATTGGCGGCGTTGGCCCTGTGAATGGCCAGTTGTGGCACGCGGAACGTGAAAATCCGTGACATAACTGGCCACTCGACGGGTAATGCTGACTACCCCGCAGCCCGCCCATTCGGCGACACGAACTGCCAGCCCGCCGCCTGCATGGCGGGGATCGCATCGGCGAAGCCGGCGTGGGTACCCGATTGCGGATGGTTCATGTGGGCGATGACGATCGACCCCGGGGCCGCATTCATGACGTTGGACCGCACGGCCGCGGCGGACGCCGTCGCACCGTTGTCCGCGTTGACGGTGAACCCCAATGGTTGCTCGCCGAGTTCGTGCACGATCTCGACGGCCACGTCGTCGTAATGTGCGGTGCCGGGACGGAACCAGGTCGGGGCCCGGCCGGTCAACGCGGTGAGCTTTTGATCGTTGCCCCACACCTCGCTCACCACTTCGTCGGCCGAGCGGGTCCCGGCGATGCCATAGGCAGAACGACCCGTCACCGACAGCGGCACATGCCGGGTGCCATGGTTCCCGATCTCGAACAACGGATTGCCGGCCAACTGCCGCGCCCGGTCCGGATTCCTGTCGATCCATCTCGAGTTGAGCATGAGCACCGCAGGCACACCGTTGCGTTGCAGGGTGTCGAGCAACGCGTCGTCGCAGGCACCGTCACAGGCGTCGAAAGTCAAGGCGATCTGACGGCCGGCCGCGGCGAACGACGTGGTTATTCCGGGCAGGGCCATCCCCCACTGTGTGGGCGCTCGTCGCTTGTTGGTCACCGCGACCGACGGCGGGTCGATCGCGTTCGGGTCGGCCTGAGCTGCGGGCACCCCGACACGCAATGCGTAGCCGGCGGCGATCGAACCGACCGCGGACGCCGCCAGGAACGTACGCCTGGTGATCACTCTGCCGACGGTAGGAGCGCTTCTTGATGATCGGCCGTCGATTAGCTGTGGGCTGGCTGGGGCCCTGCGTCGTCAGTGCCCTTGGGACAGCACGAACAGCTCAGTGCGATCGCCGTTGCGTGCCAACAACACGGTCTCACAGTCGGGAGGCGTACCCGCGTAGTTGTCGGTCAGAACATCAGCACCGTGCAGGGCACGGGTGCTGACCGCAAGCTGGGTTCGGGCATCGCAGTGAAATCTCGGCTTGCCGACGAAGTCCCGGTCCACGATCTCGTCATCGCAGGTGACACCGCGCAATGGCGGGAAATCCGGATTTGCTTGGGCAAGAGCTTGTTTCGCCGAATCGAAGCTCCCGACCACCGAGTACCGGCCTCGATAGAAGTCGGCCCCGGTGAACACTCGGGCCTGAGTCATATCCTCGAAGGCGAAGCCGTCGGGGATTCCGACATGACGCAGTTCCATCGCCTTCGCGGCCCCGTCGGCGTCGAGGTCATGGAGACCGAGATCATCGTCACCGAAGCCGAATACAGCGAAGACAACCACCGATGCCACGATCAACAGGCCCACACCGGATACCAGGACGGCGACCGCGATCAACGCCACCAACCACCAGTTACGCCCGATACTTCTGCACCTGTTCTGCGAACTCATCGAGCAGTCGTAGCGATTCATCCTTGCCGACGGACGGCAGGAACAGCCCTAGCTGGCCGAAGCCGAGATCCTCAGCGGCACGCCAATAGTCGGCCTTGATGGGTGCGCCGAACATCAGCAGCGGCACGTCGTAGTCCGCGCCCGCACGCAGTTGCCCGATTCGCTTGGCCAGCACATCGCGTGGCTGCGCGGTCGAGATCCAGCCCGCGCCGTGGCGGATCACCCGCTTGACGGTGGCGTCGGAGTTACCGCCGATGTAGATGGGCGGGTGCGGTTGCCGGACCGGCTTGGGGCGGCAGTAGGACGAATCGAAGTTGACGTACTTGCCGTGATATTCGGCGGGCTCGGTGGTCCACAGCGCCTTGACCGCCTCGATGCTCTCGTCGAGGCGGGCCCCACGGGTCTTGGGATCCGTGCCGTGGTCGCGCATCTCCTCGAGGTTCCAGCCGGCGCCGACGCCGAAGACGAACCGGCCGCCGGAGAGGAGGTCGATGCTCGCGGTTTCTTTGGCGGTGTGGATCGGATCGCGCTGGATGAGCAGGGCGACTCCGGTGACCAGTTCGATCGTGGTGGTCACCGCCGCCGCGGCGGCCAGCGTCACGAACGGGTCGAGGGTGTTGTAGTACCACGGCGGCAGCTCGCCGCCCTCCGGGTACGGGGACTCCCGGCTCGCCGGGATGTGGCTGTGCTCGGCGATGATGAGCGACGCGAACCCCCGCTCCTCGATCGCACGAGCAAGCGACACGGTGTCGATGGTGTCGTCGTCGACGAAGGTGGCGATGCCGAACTTCACTTGGCCGACGCTACTCCCGCGCGCAGCCCATCGAACACCACTGAGGTAACCCGCTCGGCCACGTCGTCGTTATAGGCCTGCATGGCCTGGCAGCCGACCAGGAGCGCCTTCACTTCGGCGACGGTGACGTCACCTCGTACCGTGCCCGCGCGTTGCGCGGCCGCCAGGAGGTCGCCGAGGACCGCGAGGTACTCGTCCTCGGCCTCGGGTACCACGTTCTTGACGTCGATGCCCAGACCGGCGAGGGCATCGACCAGTCCGCGGTCGGCGGCACCCCACTGCAGCACCATCGACCGCAGGAAGCTGAACAGCGCATCGGCCGGATCGTCCTCGGCCAGCAAGGTTCGCCCCTCCTCGACGACGCCGCGGATCCGCTCGGCGATCACCGCCTGGAACAACGCCTCCTTGGTCGGGAAGTGCCGGTAGACGGTTCCCGCGCCGACGCCCGCCCGACGCGCGATCTCATCGATGGGCACGGACAGTCCGTCGGCCGCGAATGTTTCGTAGGCGACCTCAAGCACCCGGGCCCGGTTCCGGGCCGCATCCGCACGCATTCGTCCACACCTCACAAATCGGTCAGCGGCAAACCATTGACAAAACGGGGCGCACGTTCCGTATATTCGTACACAACCGGAGCGTTCACTCCGTTTAGCCCTCCTAGGAGTCTCTCATGACCAAGTGGACCACCGCCGACATTCCGGACCAAAGCCGCCGCACGGCCGTCGTCACCGGCGCCAATACCGGCCTCGGACTCGAGACCGCCAAGGCCCTCGCCGCCAAGGGCGCCCACGTCGTCCTCGCCGTCCGCAACCTGGACAAGGGCGAGGCCGCCGTCGAGTGGATCTCGCGGTCGGTGCCGCAAGCCGATCTCGAACTGCAACGCCTCGACCTCGGGTCACTGGCGTCAGTGCGTGAGGCCGCCGCCGAGATCAAGGCAAAGCACGACACCATCGACCTGCTGATCAACAACGCCGGCGTCATGTACCCGCCGAAAGAGACCACAGCGGACGGGTTCGAGCTGCAGTTCGGCACCAACCACCTCGGCCACTTCGCACTGACCGGCCTGCTGCTCGACCGCCTACTGCCGGTTACCGGATCCAGGGTGGTCACGGTGAGCAGCATCGGGCATCGCATCCAGGCCGCAATCCATTTCGACGACCTGCAATGGGAACACAGCTACAGCCGCGTGGGCGCCTACGGTCAGTCCAAGTTGGCCAACCTGCTGTTCACCTACGAACTGCAGCGCCGCCTCACCGGCCGACACACCACCGCGCTCGCCGCGCACCCGGGCGGCTCGGACACCGAGTTGATGCGTCACCTGCCCGGCATCCTGCAAAGCGCGATCCCGCTGCTGCGTCCGCTGTTCCAGGACGCCGCGGCCGGCGCACTGCCGACGTTGCGGGCAGTCACCGATCCGGGCGCCCTCGGCGGCCAGTACTTCGGGCCGCACCTCACCACCCGCGGCTACCCGAAGGTCGTGCCGTCCAGTGACCAGTCCCATGACGTGGAGCTGCAGCGTCGACTGTGGGCGGTGTCGGAGGAACTCAGCGGCGTGACGTACCCACAGCTGCAGGACGCGCGCGCCTGAATTCTCGCCGCCGATTTCGACACCACGGCCGCTCCGACGCGACGCGGACGACCCTGGCGTCGATCTCGGCGCGAACAAGCTCGCCGCGGCTAGGCTGGCGCTCGTGTCGTTCTGGGATCCCAAGAATGTGCCCCCATATCCCCCGGCCCGCTACACCAGAGACGAGCCCGAAGTCAGCGCCCGGCTGAGACGGGGCGACGAACCGCCCGACTACGATTCCCTCGGCCTCGTCAAGTACCACTACCTGGCCAACCAGCAGCAGACCAACGGCGATTACGGCCTGTATCGCATCGACATCAGCCCGCAGGGCGGCGGGCCCGGCCCTCATTTTCACCGGGCCATGTCAGAGGCCTTCTTCGTCCTGTCGGGCACCGTCAAGCTCTACGACGGAAACGACTGGGTGGACGGCAACCAGGGCGACTTCCTGTATGTTCCACCGGGCGGAATCCACGGTTTCCGGAATGAGGCCGACGCGCCGACATCCCTGTTGATGTTGTTTGCTCCAGGCGCGCCGCGGGAGGCCTATTTCGAAGGGTTCGCCCAGTTGGCCGACCTCAACGACGAGGAACGCGCCGAGTGGTTCATCAAGAACGACAACTACTTCATCTGAACGACACGCCCGGCGCGCTCCTGCGGATATGCGCTGACGTAACACACTGGCCTAGAATGCTTTCCGACTGAGAGGAGTCCTAGGGTGCGGGCTGATGCAGCGCCCAGCACCCAGGCACTTCGGGGCTGGCAGCGCAAGGCGCTGGTGCGGTATTTGACTGCCAAGCCGCGGGATTACCTGGCGGTCGCCACGCCTGGCGCAGGTAAGACGACGTTTGCGCTGCGGATCGCGGCGGAGCTGCTCAACGACCGCACGGTCGACGCCATCACTGTGGTGGTGCCCACCGAGCATCTCAAGATCCAGTGGGCGGAGTCGGCGGCGCGTAACGGCATCGCGCTGGATCCGAAGTTCAGCAACTCCGACTCCCGGACCTCGGCCGAGTACCACGGCGTCGTCGTCACCTACGCCCAGGTGGCCAGCCACCCCACCCGGCACCGGGTGCGCACCGAGAACCACAAGACGCTCGTCATCTTCGATGAGATCCACCACGGCGGTGATTCGAAGAGCTGGGGCGACGCGATGCGCGAAGCCTTCGATGACGCGACGCGGCGGCTGTCACTCACCGGTACGCCGTTCCGCAGCGATGACAGCCCGATCCCGTTCGTCAACTACGAGCCCGACGAAGCCGGGTTCCAGCGCTCGCAGGCCGACCATGTGTACGGCTATTCCGACGCGCTGGCCGACGGCGTGGTCCGGCCCGTCGTGTTCCTGGCCTATTCGGGTGAGGCCCGCTGGCGTGACAGCGCCGGCGAGGAGCACGCGGCACGCCTCGGCGAGCCGCTGACCGCCGAGCACACCGCGCGGGCCTGGCGCACCGCGCTGAACCCGACGGGCGAGTGGATGCCGGCGGTCATCGCGGCCGCCGACAAGCGGTTGCAGCAGAAGCGTCAGCATGTGCCCGACGCCGGCGGCATGATCATCGCCACCAACCAGACCACCGCCCGCGCCTATGCCGATCTGCTGACGAAGATCACCGGCGAAGTGCCCACCGTGGTGCTCTCCGACGACCCGAGCGCGTCCGACCGGATCAGTCAGTACTCGGCAAGCACCAGCCGTTGGCTGGTCGCGGTCCGCATGGTGTCCGAGGGTGTCGACGTGCCGCGCCTGTCCGTCGGGGTGTACGCGACGAGTGCATCGACACCGCTGTTCTTCGCTCAGGCCATCGGCCGGTTCGTGCGGTCCCGCCGGGCCGGCGAGACGGCCAGCATCTTCTTGCCGTCGGTACCGAATCTGCTCCTGCTGGCCAGCGAGATGGAAGCCCAGCGCAACCACGTGCTGGGCAAGCCGCATCGGGAATCCGACGGGCTGGACGACGAGGCGCTCGAAGCCGCCGAGAAACGCAAGGACGAGAAGGGCGAGCTGGAGAACGGCTTCGAGTCCCTGGGCGCGGACGCCGAGTTGGACCAGGTCATCTTCGACGGCGCCTCGTTCGGCACCGCCACCCCGGCCGGCAGCGACGAGGAAGCCGACTACCTCGGTATCCCCGGTCTGCTCGACGCCTCGCAGATGCGAGACCTGTTGCGGCGCAGGCAGGATGAGCAACTCACCAAACGCACGGCCGAAGCGGCGGCATCGGGTGCTCCCCCACCACCGCGCACCACACACGGGCAGATCCGGGAATTGCGTCGTGAACTCAACACTTTGGTGACCATCGCCCATCACCGCACCGGCAAGCCGCACGGCTGGATCCACAACGAGCTTCGGCGCATCTGCGGCGGGCCGCCGGTGGCCGCGGCGACGACCGATCAGTTGAAGGCCCGTATCGAAGCCGTGCGGGATCTGAAGGCCTGACAGCCGCCCGCACGACAAAAAATCAGAGTCCCCCCAAACTCACCCGAGACCGAACTGGAACTTGTTACAGTCGGCCAATTGCGTTCTGTTGCAGCCAGAACAGTTGGGGGAGACGAGATGACGACGACATCCGCAACCGCTGGAGGCGCGCGATTCATCGGGCGGGTGGGTGCTCTCGCCGTCGCGTTGGGCATCGGTGTGGCGGTTGCCAACGGCAGCGCGATCGCGTCCGCCGGGACCGGTAGCCCGGACTCGTCCGGAACGTCATCAGGGGCGACCAACAATCCGAAATCAGATAGCTCGACCCCGAAGCGAGGTCCCCGCAAGCCGTCGCTCTCGGGCCCGGACAAGCTGGCCAAACGACTCGGCGAGGTGTCCGCCAAAGTGGAGTCGGCCCTTGGTAGCTCGAAGGCCGGTGAGCGCCGAACGTCGACAACGTCAACTGACCGCAAGACCGATGCCAAATCCGCCACGGCCGCCGAAGCCGTCGAGACCGCCATCGGCAATGTCCGGCAGAAGGTCTCCCGGGCCGTCGGCACGCCGGCCGATGCGCCCCGCAAGCGACCGGCCACGCTCGACACCAGGCCACCGGGCTCGATCGAGGACGAGGCCACCACACCCCTGGAATCGCTGACCGTCGTCACCAAGACTGTGACGAATGATGTTGTGAACAAGGTGATTCCGGTGTTGGCACCCCGCATCCAGGCGCCGCCCGCCCAGGCCGTACCCGAGTTGGTGGCTGACGTGACCCAGGGGCTCAAACTCAAACCACGCATCCCGGAATCTCCGGTGAGCCCGGTCCAGGACCTCAGCCTTGCGGCGCTGCTGGGCTGGTCGCGCCGCGACGGCCTGCAGGGCCCGTCGTTCGATCTCCTCGGCCGGTCGCGGGAAGGGCAACAGGTCGAGAGCACCGTCACCACGTCGCAGGTCACCGACGCGGCGACGAGCACGCTGGCCACCGAGGACCAGCTCGAGGCCGAGCGACAGGTCAGCCAGATCGTCAACACGCCATTCGTTCAGCTGGCCAAGGTGGTCCTGATGGCGGCGTGGTACGTCGAGGCGGCCAAGAACTTCGCGACCGTCGGCGGCCCCGACTTCACGAACCTGGCACAGCTCAACGAGGCCGCGACCGAGTACGCCAATCAGTCGGCGACCGAGTTCCTGCTGCTGAATTCGAACGATCCGAAGCTGCTGCTGCAGGTCAACCCGCCGCACAGTTGGAACGGGCAGAACGCCGGCGGCACCCGGATCTGGTACGACAACCCCGACACCGTCTATCGATTCACGGGTATCAACGGAGCCTCGACCTACAAGATCGAGGGGAAGGTCCAGGGATACGACCCGGCCGACCCGAGCACCCACCCCACTTCCGCCAACACCAATTTCAGTGTGCTGACCGGCATCAACGGCGTCACCGCGGCGAATCTCAACGGTGAGGAACTCAGCGTCAGGGACGACGGGACGTTCACCATCGTGGTGAGCCCGGACGCGGCGCCGGCCAACCCCGAGAAGGGGATGAACTACCTCCAGGCGCCGGCCAACTCAACCATCCTCGCCACCCGAAACACCTTGGGGGACTGGAATACCGAGACGCCCATGACACTGACCATCGAGAAGACCGCCGGGCCGCCCAGCAGCTTGTTCAGCCAGATCGGCGGGTTCGCCATCCCGGTCATCGGCGAGACGGTGGTGAAGAACCCGCTTCTGATGAGCCTGGTGTCGATCGTCCCGGCGTTCGACAGGGTGCCGCTGCTGTTGTCGTCCGCCGAGACCGCAATCCTGATGCTGGTCACCGGTATCAGCGGCGAGAACACCTACATGTCGGTTGCGACCGCGACCGGCCAGCCCAACACGCTGTCCCAGCCACAGCACAACGCCCAGTTCCTCTCCACGCAGTTGCAGAGCGCGGGTTACTTCCAGCTCAAAGACGACGAGGCGATGATCATCACCGTGGATCCCGGTGATGCGGAGTACTTCGTGGTGCCGGTGACCAACGACTGGACCATCACCAACGACACCCGCAACCAGCAGACCAGTCTCAACAACAGTCAGGCCATCAAGAACGCGGACGGCACGTACACGATCGTGGTGTCCAAGAACGATCCTGGCGTGGCGAACTGGGTGTCCACCGGCGGGCTGAACCAGGGCACCATCTCGATGCGGTTCCAGGGGGTGGACCCGGATTCCACCAACAACCCGACGGTGACGACGCGTGTGGTGAAGGCTTCTGAGGTCGCGGGCATCGTGAACGACCCGAATGATCCCAACTACAACCCCGAGCAGTTGAACTACGACCGCGCCCAGCAGATCGCCGAACGCCAGGCCGGGTACGACAGGCGCTACACGGTGTAGCGGGGCGCTCCTGCCCCCGACAACGCGCTCGCCGATTTCTACGTGAGCGTCGCGCGCGCCGAAAAGTACTACCCAGGTGTAGAAAACGACGCGGCGCCGACGCCGGGGACGGCTGCCAGGACGACTGCCAGGACTACCGGGACGGCTACAGCTCCAACAGTTCAGGAAGGTCAGCGACCGAATCGATGACGTAGTTGGGTTGCATCGCGAATTCGTCTGCGGCCCAACGGTCCAGCGTGGCCTGACGGAACTTGCCGGTACGCACCAGCACGCCTGCCATCCCCACCACCTGCGCGGCCAGCACGTCGTTGTTGAGGTCGTCGCCGATCATGTACATCTCTTCGGGGTCGACGCCGAGGCGGTTCGCGGCGGCCAGGAACCCTTCCGGGGCCGGCTTGCCGACGGCGGTGGCCTTGCGGCCCGAGGTCTCCTCCATGCCGGCCAGGTACATGCCGGTGTCCACCCGCAGTCCGTCGGTGGTGGTCCACGCGGTGCTGCGATGCATCGCCACGACCGGCACTCCCTGCGCCATCCAGTCGTAGACCCAACTCAGCGTGAGGTGGTTGTACTCCGGCCCGGCCCCGCCGAGCAGCACCACGTCGGGGGTGTCAGGTGCGGCCGGTCCGGTGAAGTCACTCGAGTAGACGACGTCGACGCCGGGCATGTCCTCACCGATCTGCCCGCTGTTGACCAGGAAACATCGGGCGCCGGGATAGCGGTCGCGCACGTACTCGGCGGTCAGCGCTGCCGCGGTGATGACTTCGTCGGCGGCGACGTCCATGCCGGCCGCGGTCAGCAGGTCGGCGATCTGCGCGCGGGTGCGGGTAGTGGTGTTGGTCAGGTAGGACCGGGCGATCTGATTCTCGGCCAGGACCCGCAGTGTCTGCGCCGCGCCGTCGATGGGCTGCCAGGAGGTGACCAGCACACCATCGATGTCGAACAGCACTCCACCGATAGCCATGCAGCGACAGTAAACGCCCGCGATTTCAGCGCAACTCGGGGCTGGCACCTTTCGCCGCGACGCCGCGTACGACGAGTGCGGCTGATTCGAGCACAGTGATGTCCCGGTGCGGATCGGCCGGATAGGCAACCAAGTCGGCGAAGCTCCCGACGGCCAGTCTCCCGCTTACCCCCGGCAGCCGTGCCGCCGCCGCTGCGGTCTCGGTCCCGGCGCGCAGCGCTTCGCCCGCGGACATACCGGACTGGGTGAGGAGGCGTAGTTCGGTGGGCAGGGCGTCGAAGGGTGTCCATCGCCAACCGGCGTCCGTACCCGCCACGATGGTGACACCCGCGTCGATGAGGTCCCGCGTGTCGAGCAGGTCGTTTCGTTGCCGACGGGTCCACACCTCGCGGATGGCGGCCGCGGCGGGAGCTCGGTCCAGCACGTAGTGGCCCACGCTGAGTGTGGATACCACCACTGCCTCATGGTCCACGAGTTCGCGTGCCACCTCGGCACGTATTCCGGCATCGATCCGCCCATCGCCGGGAGAGCGGAATTTCGCGTGCTCGATCACGCGAATGCCGACGGAGAGGACCTGCCGAATTGAGTTGGCACACAGGCAATGAGCAGTCACCGGAAGGTCGGCTGCTCGACTGGCCGCGATGATTCTCTCGAGCTCGGCTGTTGTGAACGCGGCATCCCAGGGATTCGATCCCGTGGTACCGCCACCAGAGGCCATGACCTTGATCTGGGTTGCCCCGGCAGCTGCGAATTTCTCCACGAGTTTCTCCAGTGCGAACCCGCCCGATGCTTCGCCGCCCATCCGCGCTGCGTGCCCTCCCGGCGGTGTCAGCGGCGCACCGGCCGGATAGAGCCGGGCTCGGTCTGACGCCGGCCACGCATCCCGGGCGATCTCGAAGATGAGCGGTGCGGGCCCACCACAATCGCGAGCTGTGGTCACCCCGACGCTGAGAAGCGATTCGAGTGCGTGACGTGCGTGCGCACGGCATTCGCCGTTGTCGACGGGGCCGGCCACGACGTCTGAATCGCCTTGGGCCGGCTCAGTGACGTGCACATGCATGTCGATGAACGACGGACCGGCGACGAGCTCACCGAGGTCGATCGTCGGCGCCGTCGGCCAACTCGACGGAGCACGATCACACCCCGGGCTGACTTCTTCGACAAGGCCGCCCCGCACCAGGATCGCGGCCGGTTCCGGGCGTGGTTGATCATGGCCTAGTCGGATGCGACGGCCGACGACAATGGCTTCCGCTACCGATCGAACCGCCGAACGGCCGTCTGCCGATTCACCCGGCATGGATCGTCTCGCCGCCGGGTTGGACCGTGTCCTCGTCGCCGGCGATGGTGGCGGCGTAGGCATCTGGATCCGCCGCCCCCTCGGTGTTCAAGATCAGGACATGGTCGTACACCTCGCCGGCTTCGGTGGCGCCGTCCCGGTGATGCCGGAAGTACGCCGTCGCGCCGGCAAGCGATGCCGCCCCGCTCTCACCTGACTCGACTCCTACGTCGGCCAACTCCCGCATGGCGATTCGGGCATCGTCGTCGTCGACCGTTATCGCGGCATCGATCGATCCGTAGAGCTCCCCCCATGCCAGCAGCGACGGAACACCGCAGTTGAGCCCCGCCATTATCGAACGATGTGGGCCCGGGACCTCAACCCGCTTGCCTTCGCGTAGCGATTTGGCAATGCAGTCGGCCCCTTGCGGTTCCACGGTCGCCAACAAGGTCCGGGGCCGGGATCGGAAATGGCGGGCGACCGCCGCGGCGAGAGCCCCCACGCCGGCCGGTGCAAAGACTGCGAGTGACTCGGCAGGCTGGACGCCGCCGGCATCGAGCTGCTGTTGGATTTCGGCCATGATGGTCGCGTAGCCCGCGATCACCGCCGCGGGGACATCCTCATAACCCGGCCATGACGTGTCCGAGATCAGCACGTAGTGGGGGTTTCTCTGGGCCTGGTCGGCGACGAACTGCACAGTGTCGTCGTATGAGGCGTACGCCACGACCACGTCGGCGCCTTCAGAGCGAATGGCGTCGATCCTTGGTCTGGAAATGGTGCTGGGCACATAGACGACAGCGCCGAGACCAAGATCGCGCGCTATCCGCGCGACAGCACGGCCATGGTTGCCATCGGTGGCACATGTCAACGTGAATTCGCGTCCGCTCACCCGTCGCCGGAGATGGGCGAAGCTGCCTGCCGGGGGCTTCCCACACAGCGCACTGAGTGTCAGGTTCACCGCCCACGAGGCCCCGAGGATCTTGAACGACGGCAGGCCGAAGCGCTCCTGCTCGTTCTTCACCCAGACGTTCTTGACGCCCATCGATTCCGCAAGCGTGGGGACATGAACCAGCTCAGTCGGCACATAGCCGGGCATTGTCGTGTGCCATCGACGGCAACCAGGCCAGTAGTCGTCCGGCGAAGCAGTCAGCGCCAGCTCGCGGATGACGGATGCCGACCGTGCTATCGGGGTTATCTCGACCACCAAATCCTCCATTGCCTACTGTATTCAGTCTACTGTTGCGGTACAGTACACACCCGAGGAGGGATTGCAATGGTCGTAGAGAGACATTTGCTCCGCGACGCCGTTCAGTCTGCGGTTCTGGACAAGTTGCTTCGCGGCGATTACCCCGTCGGCACGCGGATCAATGAAGTTCATCTGGCGGCAGAGCTCGGCGTAAGTCGCACACCGTTACGCGAGGCACTGTCTGCCCTCGCCAACGATGGCCTGATCGAAGCGCGCCCAAGCCGCGGATTCTGGCTGTCGCCGTTGACTGACACGGAGGTCCGGGAGACCTACCCCATCATCTCCGCGTTGGAGCAGTTCGCGTTGCGGACGTCCGATGCCGCCCAGCTCGCCGCGATCGCACCGCGGCTAGGTGACCACGCTCGCGATATTCAGCAATCGTCGAACGCTGTCGTGGCGCAGGCCGCCGATGACGAGTGGCACGACCTGCTGATGAGCGCCTGCCCGAACGGGCGCCTGAAACGCCTTATCTGCGACCAGAAATTGGTGGTGCACCGCTATGAGCACGCGTACCTCAGTGACCCCTCCGCCCTCGGGGAGTCAGCCGGACAGCACACACGTATCGCGGACGCGATAGCGGCAGGTGACATCGAGGAAGCCTGCCGCGAGCTGGACCGCAATTGGCTGACCGGGATGGAACGACTCATCGAGCGCATCAACGGCGGCGGCGCCGGGTGACAACCATCGGGACATCGCGACGACAGATTTCCATTCGGGACGACTTGGCGGGTTTGGCAACCTACACGGCAGCGTCTGCACTCAGCGGAGTTGTGCACCGTCTCAACAACAATGAGAGCCCGTACCCGCCGCCCGCCGACGTGTTGTCCAACATGCTCGCCGAGCTGAAACAAGCCCTCGAAAACGCGCACAGATACCCCGACACGACCGTTACCGGTCTACGGGAGTCGTTGGCCCGCTACGTTGGCCACGACATACAGCCCGCTGAGGTCTGGGCCGGCAACGGCTCCAACGAGGTGTTGCTTCAGCTGCTCCTCGCCTACGGTGGCCCCGGGCGCCGGATCTTGGGTTTCACCCCTGACTTCGGCATGCACCGGCAGCTGGCAGCCATCACGGGAAGTGAATGGCACGACGGGATGCGAGCAGACGACTTCACGTTGACTGCCGAGCACGCCCGCTCCGTCATCGCACGGGTGCGTCCCGACATCATCATGGTCTCGAATCCGAACAATCCCACCGGAATGCCGCTGCCGCCGGACACCATCGAGCAGCTCGTCGATGCGGCCCGGGACTCGATCGTTGTGATCGATGAGGCATATCACGAGTTCGCCCGCACACGGTCGGTCGTGCCACGCATCCACGAACATCAAAACCTGGTCGTCGCCCGGACACTGTCCAAAGCCTTTGCCCTCGCGGGCGTGCGAATCGGGTACATCGTCGCGGCGGAGGCTCGCATACGCGACCTACGCATGATGTCGTTGCCGTATCCGGTCAGCAGCCTCGCCGCGGCGACAGCGAAAGTCGCTCTCGCCCACGCCCCACGACTACTCGAGCGGATTCCGGCCATCCTCGACGAACGTGACTGGCTACGAGCAGAATTGGAAAGCCGAGGGTTCAGGACGGCCGACAGCGACGCGAACTTCCTTCTGTTCACCGGCATGACGTGCTCCGAGAGCCTTTTCGAAGATCTGGCGGCCGCCAAGATCGCCATCCGCAATGTCGGACCGGCAGGATGGCTGCGCGTCTCGATCGGCACGCCTGCAGACAACCGAGCCTTCCTGGCAGTTCTGGACCGCGCCAACCCCACCAGCGCGTCCTTCACCGATTCTGAGGAGCGCAACGATGATCACCGTTAGCCGCACAGTCAATGCCGTATCGCCTTCGGCCACAATGGTAGTCGCTGCCAGGTCGGCACAACTGCGAGCAATGGGACGACACGTGCTGTCGCTGGCCGCCGGCGAACCCGACTTCACGCCTCCCGATCATGTCCTCGAAGCAGCTACTGAAGCGTGCTCGGCACGCGCGACCCATCGCTACTCCGGATCATCAGGCCTGCCCGAGTTGAGGGCGGCGATGGCGAGCGCCATGGCCGGAGTGGCCGGCCCGGATGAGATCGTGGTGACCAACGGGGCCAAGCAGGCCGTATATATCGCCATGGCAGTGCTTCTCAACCCCGGCGACGAGGTCCTGATACCAACCCCGTACTGGACGACCTACCCAGAGGCCGCACGTCTGGTCGGGGCGGAACCGGTGTTCGTTCCCACCGATCCGGAAGGGAAGGTACTCGTCGAGTCCTTGGAGGCGGCCTGGACGGACCGCAGCCGCATCGTGGTGATCGGCTCGCCGTCCAATCCGACCGGCGCGGTGTACTCCGCCGAAGAACTCGGGGCGATTGCCGAGTGGGCCCTTCGCCGGGGTCTGACCGTGCTCAGTGACGAGGTCTACGAACACCTGATCTTCGATGGCCGCGAGTTTGCGACCATCCGCGAGGTCAGTCCGGAGATCGCGGCGGCCACCGTCACCGTGCACGCAGTCTCGAAGACTTATGGAATGACCGGCTGGCGAGTGGGTTGGCTGCACGCTCCCGGACCAATTGCCGCCGCGGCGGCAAAAGTGCAGTCGCACTTGACATCCAATGTCAGCAACATCGCCCAAGCGGCCGCGCTGGCCGCCCTACGGGGCGGACTTGAGCATGTTCCGGCCGCAGTGGCCGCGTTCACCCGTCGCCGCGACCTCATGCTGCAGGTGCTCGACGGACTGCCCGGTGTCCACACCGCTGAGCCCGCCGGCGCGTTCTACTGCTTCCCGGATGTCTCCGAGGTGCTGAGCAGAGGCGTCAACGGGCGTCAGTTCGCCGACAGCATCGAGTTCGCCACCTACCTTCTCGACGAACTCGGGATCGCCGTGGTCCCCGGCGAGGCCTTCGGCGCACCCGGCCATATTCGGCTCTCGTTCGCCGCCAGCGACCGCGACGTGGTGGACGCCATGTCGGGTCTCCAGCGGCTGCTCGGCGGTTGGAGTGACGAGACAGGCCACACCCACTGAAAGCAGTCCAGCGCACGCGGACTGCTAGACAACGTCTTTCAACCACCGGAGGATAAGGCCGGCGATCTGGTCTGAGTTGTCGTCCCACATGGACATGTGCGTGTTACCGGTGATGCCACTGGCAGGCAGGTCGATCCAGGTGACGTTGCCACCCGCCGCCTGCAGCCGGTCGGTGTACTCGCGGGTCGAGTTCCAGAGATCTCGCCACCCGGCGGCCGGCTCGTCATCGATGCGGTCACCCCAGATCACCAGGTGCGGAATGTGTTTGATCGGACTCAGATCAGTGCCGGCCGGGACCGCTGAACCGCTCGGTTCGACCGCGATGTGCGCGACCACGCGATCAGGGTTCCCCACGACGGTGGCGAATGCGTCCGGCCCGGAGGCACTGTGGGAGAGCAGAATGCCGCGACCGAGCCGCTCGAACAGCGCGTCATAAGCGGGCAACCGCAGATCGTCCGACAGCTTGTACCGCGGAATCACCTGTCGCATCGATTGATCGAACGCGTCGACCGGGAAGCGCGTTCCCGGATACGCCGTGCGGCTCCCCGGGTCCGTCGCGTACCCGCTGCCCGGCCCGATCCGGAAGATATCCCAGATCTCCGCCTTGGTGCGGAACAGGGGCTCGCTCGGATAGACCTCGGGATAGCGGGCCGACGGCGCTCGGCCGCCACCGACCGGGTCGCAGACGACCGTGTCGTATCCATCGCGCAGGAACCGCTCCTGCCAGCCCGCACGCCCGTCGGGCGTGCCTTCGTAGCACACCCCGGATAGTCCGCCGCCGGGCCAGAACACGACCGGGGCCTCGGTGCGCGGGTTGTCGAGTCTCACTTCGTGCGCGTACAGCTGCCCGATTTCGATGTCGCCGTTCGGATCAACGGTCGCCGCGGGCACGCCGGCCGCGGTGAACATCGGCCGGGTCGCCTCGCCGCGCACCGACAGCGATCGTCCGCCGACATGGAAGCCCGACATGCTGCGGACCCGCAGCGTCGCTGCCTCACTTCCGCAACCGGCCGCGGCCAAGGTGGATGCACCCACCATGCCGATCCCAGCGCCTTTCAGGAGCGTACGTCGTTGCATCGGTGCCCTTTCCATCGTTCGACAACCACCACGAATGCAGCCACACGGCCGTCCGCCGACCGGTGATCAAGTTCACCGAATCCCGCTGAAAGCCTTGACACGGGCCAAAATGTAGCACACTGTATTCAGAACACAGTAGCGGGAAAGAGGGCCATGCGACGACTCATAGGACTAGCGATCGCGGCGATCGCCATCAGTGCGACTGCATGTGGAAATGGAGGTTCCGGGGACGCGTCGAGCGGCAAGATGTCGGTCGCCATCCTGGAGCCTTCATCGCTGATGCCAGCAAACTATTCGGAGGTGTACGGCTCGCAGGTCGTGACGTCGCTGTTCACGCCGCTGGTGACGTTCGATCCAGGGAGCAATGAAACGAGACTCGGGGTCGCTTCCGAGATCAAGAGCGCCGACAGCCAGCACTGGGATGTGCGTATCGCCCCCGGCTGGACGTTCCACAACGGCGAACCGGTGACGGCTTCCTCATTCGTCGACGCGTGGAACTTCAACGCCAGCCGCGATGCGGCCCAGCTCAATTCATACGTGTTCAACAACATTCAGGGCTACGACGACGTCTCCGCAGGCTCAGCGACCGCGATGAGTGGTCTTCGCGTGATTGACGACAAGTCATTCCGGATCGACCTGAAAACACCCGACTCGCAGTTCGAGATCATGCTCGGCTACCCCGCCTTCTCACCTCTGCCGACAGCGGCCTTCAAGGATCCGAAAGCATTCGAGCGGGCGCCGATCGGTAACGGCCCCTTCAAGATGAACGGGGAATGGGTCCACGACCAAGAGATCCAGATGACCCGGTTCGACGAGTATGCCGGCACTCCGGCCAAGGCCTCGTCTCTGACCTACCGGATCTACCAGAGCTTCGACACCGCGTACAACGACCTGGTCTCCGGCGGCGTCGACATCGTGCCGGGGATTCCCGCATCGAAGGTCGACGAAGCGCGGCGAATCCTCGGCGGGAACTACGAGGAGTTCGGCAGCGGACGATTGGAGTACCTCGGATTCCCGCTCTCTTCATCGCAATTCGATTCCGCCGACGTTCGGCACGCCGTCTCGATGGCCATTGACCGGCAGACCGTCAGCAACGCCGTATTCGCGGGCACTCGCGAGCCCGCAACCGGCTACGTGCCCAGCCTCGTGCCGGGGGCAGCGGCAGACGCATGCGGCCAGACCTGCACGCACGATCCCGAGGCCGCCAGACGCCTCTTCGATCAAGCCGCGAACAACCGCATCCGTGATGGATTCTCGATCGCGTACAGCACCGACAGCCCCGACAATAAGCCCTGGGTCGAGGCTGTGGCCCGGCAACTGTCGGACAGTCTCGGTATTCAGGTCACGCCGAAGCCGTATCCAACCCTGGCGGTGGTACTCGAAAAGCTGGGCAACGGATCGGTCGACTCCGCGTTCAGAACTGCCTGGACCTTCTACTACCCCAGCATCGGGAACTATCTCGAGCCGGTCTTCGGTGCCAAATCTCCCGAGAACTTCTCCGGCTACCAAAACCCTTCCTTCGAAGAGAAATTGGCGAGCGCCAAAGGCTCCGCGTCGGCAGATCAAGCGCGCGACACCTACCTCCAGGCAGAGCAGATCGTGCTCAAGGACATGCCCTACGTCCCGCTGTGGACACAGCGGGTCCCGGTAGGTAGCTCCGAGCGCGTCACCGACGTGCACATGGACGCCTTCCGCAGGATCCATGTCGAAGACGTCGCGTTCAACTGATCATGGTCAAATACATCCTCGGTCGCGCGCTGCAAACGCTCGGTGTGGTGTTCGGCGGCACAATGGTGATCTTCGCTCTGGCCTTTGCACTGCCGACCAATCCGGCGGCCGCACTCGCCGGTGAACGAGCCGCGGATCCGGCCTTCGTCGCCGCCATCGAGAGCCGTTACCACCTCAACGAGCCGCTGTGGCGCCAGTACCTGTACTACGTGCAAGGGCTTCTGCATGGAGACTTCGGCCAGACCGTCACCGGCCAGCCGATCGCGCCCATGCTGGCCGAACGGCTCAGTGTCAGTGCACAACTCGCCGCCGTTGCGGTACTCATCGCGTGTGTCCTGGGGATCGGTGCCGGCATGCTGGCCAGCCTCAACCGCCACCGCACCATCGACCACATCGTCCGCGCAGCCACCCTGGCCGGATTGTCCATCCCGTTCTTCGTCATCGCGTTCGTTCTCCAACTCGTCGTCGGCGTAAAGCTCCAGTGGCTTCCCGTGTCGGGTCTGGAGGCCGGATGGAAGAGCTTCCTGTTGCCCGGATTCGTTCTGGCAGTTGCCTCGACGGCCTACATCACACGACTTACGCGATCGCAGCTCATCGAGCAGCTGGACGAGGACTACGTGCGGCTCGCCACGGCGAAGGGGCTCGGACGTTGGCGCGTCGTTCGGCATCACGCGTTGCGAAACAGCCTCATCCCGGTGGTGACGTTTGCCGGCATCGAGTTCGGAGCGCTGTTCGGCGGGGCGGTCATCGTCGAACTCATCTTCAACATCCCCGGCCTGGGACAGGCTCTCGCGCGCGCGATCTACCTCGGCGACAAACCGGCGGTGGTGGGCATCGTGACCGCGATCATCTTGGTCTACGCACTGATCAACCTGGCAATAGACGCCATCTACCTCCTCCTAGACCCGAGGATTCGTCATGCATAACCTCGACCTGTCCGCTCCGCCCGTCGAAGAGCCGGCAGGTGGACACCGACAGCGGTCCTGGACCCAGCTACGTCAGTCCCGGCAGGCGCAGATCGGAGCATTCCTCCTTCTGCTGATGATTGCCCTGGCCGTCATGCCCGGGCTGTTCGCGCCGTACAGCAGCAGCGACTGCTCGCTGAGCGAATCCCTGCTCTCCCCAAGTCCACAACATCTGCTCGGTACCGACCTGCAAGGTTGCGACGTTCTGACGCAATCGATCTACGGCACGAGGGCAAGTCTCACCGTCGGTCTGCTCGTCGCTCTGTTCACCGGACTTCTCGGCGGAGCAATTGGGGCCATCGCCGGCTACGCCGGCGGCTGGATCGACACCGTCCTGACCAAGATGACCGAGATCGCTCTGTCGATCCCGCTGCTCCTGAGCGCGAGCGTGCTCCTGACTCTGGTCGGAAACGGCGGCCTGGCCGCAGTGGTGATCGCGCTGACCCTCAGCGGCTGGCCCCCGGTTGCGCGGATCATGCGTGGGGCCGTGCTCGAGGTCCGGCATCGCGACTTCGTGCTGGCTGCCCGCGCGACGGGCGGAACCCACAGCCGGATCCTTGTGCATCACGTTCTGCGAAACAGCCTGGCGCCCTGGTTCGTTGTCGTGACCACGAACCTCGGACTCTTCATCACCTACGAGTCGATCGTCTCGATGCTCGGCGTAGGGCTCCAACCGCCGACCATCTCGTGGGGCCAGCTCATCTACGACGCTCAGAGCCGCTTCCTCGATGCGCCCCTGCCGCTTCTCGCACCAGCCGGATTTCTCACCGCCGCCGTCTTCGCCTTCATCCTGATCGGCGACTCGCTGCGCGACGCACTCGATCCCAAGGATGCGAAATGAACGCCAAATCGTCCAGTACGCCAGTCGTTTCACCCGAACAGCGCGGGAAATCACAACAACCAGCCCTGATCCTCGACAACCTGCGCGTGTCACTGCGCGACGGCACTCCCCTCCTGCGAGGGGTGGATCTCGAGGTCAAGGCCGGCGAGGGGCTTGCACTTCTCGGCGAGTCCGGTTCGGGAAAGAGCCTCACCGCCCAGGCGGTCATGGGGCTTCTGCCCAAAACCTGCACGGTCGAAGGCCGCATCGAATCAGATGGCCTCGACCTTCGCGGCCTCACCCCACGTCAGATGCAGTCCGTGCGTGGCGCTCGGATCGGTCTCGTCTTCCAGGACTCACTGTCGGCACTGAACCCGGTGCACCGTGTCGGTGCACAGATCGGTGAGGCACTTCGCATCCGGCAGGGACTGTCGCGCACACAGGCCCGAGAGCGCGCATTGGAACTCATGCGCCAAGTCCGCATCCCCGACGCAGAAGCCAGGTACCGAAGCTATCCGCACCAGTTCTCCGGCGGGATGCGCCAGCGGGTCGCCATCGCGATTGCCCTGGCGCAGTCGCCGCGGATCCTGATCGCCGACGAGCCCACCACCGCCCTCGACCCGACGGTGCAATTGCAGATTCTGCACCTGTTGAAGTCACTGCAGGAGCAACTCGGCATGGGCCTGATCCTCATCACCCACGACCTCAAAGCGGCGGCAGCGATCGCTGACCGGGTGGCTGTCATGTACGCGGGCCGCATCGTCGAGACTGGACCGACCCGGTCTCTGCTCGCGCGGCCACACCACCCGTACACCGCAGCCTTGCTACGCGCCATCCCCAGCCCGAACCGGCGCGCAGGGCAGCTCGATGTCCTGCCGGGAGGACCACCCGAACTCACCGCAGGGCTCACCGGATGCCCGTTCAGATTCCGCTGCAGCGAGGCCATCGAGATCTGCTCCACAACCGATCCCGAACTGAGTCCACGAGCCTCTGAGGGAGCGTGTGCGTGCCATGTCGAGTGAAACCCTTTCCAAGCCGGCGACAGAGCCGATGCTGAAATTGCGGGCTGTCCGACGCCACTACAAGGTCGCCCGCGGGTTGGGTCGTCACCAACTGCTCCGCGCCGTCGACGGTGTCGATCTCGAAGTGGTGCGCGGCGAGACCCTCGGTCTGGTCGGCGAATCCGGCTGTGGCAAATCAACGTTGAGCCGGCTCATCGTCGGTCTGGACCGCCCCACCGAAGGTGAGATCCATGTCGGCGGTACCGAGGTCGGCCAGGCCGATCGGCGAACCCGGCGGCAGCTGACGAAAACTGTCCAGATCGTCCTGCAGGATCCCTACACCTCGCTCAATCCCCGGATGAGCGTCGGCGCGATCATCGGCGAACCCCTTGTCGTGCACAAGCTCGGAGACAAGCAGTCGATCCATCGCCGGGTCTCGGAGATGCTTGACCTGGTGGGGCTTTCGGCCAAGGTCGCGAGCCGTTATCCACACGAGTTCTCGGGCGGCCAGCTTCAGCGGATCGGCATTGCGCGCGCACTCGCCGTCAATCCGTCGGTACTCGTCTGCGACGAGCCGGTATCGGCATTGGACGTCCTCGTCCAGGCCCAGATACTGAACCTGCTCGCCCTCGTGCGCGACGAACTCGACTTGACCTGTGTCTTCGTCGCCCACGATCTCGATGTCGTCCGCCAGATCAGTGACCGGATCGCGGTGATGTACCTCGGCAAGATCGTAGAGGTAGGTGATGTCGACACAGTCCTGACGACACCGCAGCACCCCTACACCCAGGCGCTGCTCGGTTCGGTCCCGACCTTGGACGCCGCCGGACGCGGACTGCCGACACCAACACTCATCGGTGACCCCCCGAGTCCGATCCAGCCCCCATCCGGCTGCTCGTTCGAGACGCGTTGCCCGGTGGCAGTCGACGAATGTCGGGTCCGGGCACCGTCTCTCGATCCCGTCGACGGTCACGCCCACCGCGTCTCGTGTCACCTCGTACCCAGCACACCTCGGCGCACGCCGACACACTCCCGGACCCATCAACAGGAAGGTAAGGAATGAATACAGTAGAAACCGAAACCCAATATGCGATACGGGCGAAGCGCGTTCTCGATCCGGAGCGGGACACGTATCTGGAGGATGCCGTTGTCGTCTTGAGCGGCGGCAAGATCGAGTCGGTAGTCGACACTCCCCCGCCCGGTGCCGTGGTCGTCGATCTCGGCGATCGCACGCTGCTGCCCGGTCTCATCGACTGCCACACACATATGCTGCTGCGGCCGGAGGACCAGGTATGGCCTCCTGCAATCCTTTTCAAGACCCAGGTGTACCGCATGATCGAAGGAGTGGCGGCCGCGGCGCGCGCGCTGGAGATCGGCATCACCAGCCAGCGCGACACCGACAACGAGCAGGTCTGGCACGGGGATACGGCCCTACGCGACGCGATCGCCGCCGGCACGGTTCCCGGCCCGCGGATGTGGGTTGCCACCGACGCGATCTCCATCACCGGCGGCGACATGAGGATCGACGACAAGGTCAATCCGGAGCTCAATCTGCCTGATGTCGCGGCGATGGCCGACTCACGGGACGCCTACATCGGCGAGGTTCGCCGCCAGATCAAGATCGGCGCCGACTGGATCAAGATCTACTGCACGAGCACTCGCAAAGATGTCGAGCCAGAGACGATGGAGCCGCTGCATCAGTTCGACATCGAGGATGTTCGAGCAATCGTCAAGGAGGCGAAGCGATTCCGTCGTGACGTCGCCGCGCACGCCTATGGCGGACACGGTGCGCAGGCGGCCATTCACGGCGGCGTGCGCACACTCGAGCACGGTCCACTGCTGCTTGAGGAAGACCTGCAGGCGATGCTCCAGATCGGCACCTACTGGGTACCGACGATGCAGACGTATTACAAGCGCCAGAACACCGATTTCGAGAAGCGCTTCGTCAAGCGACACGAAGGTGCGTTCAAACGAGGCCTCGAACTCGGTGTGAAGATCGCGTTCGGCACCGACATCGGGTCGTTCCCGCACGGGGAACAACTCGACGAGTTCGACTTGATGGTCGAATACGGCATGACGCCATTGCAGGCGATTCAGTCTGCCACCACCGTGGCGGCCGAAGTCCTGCGTCAGGACGGCAAGATCGGCTGCCTGCGGGCCGGCGCATATGCGGACCTGGTCGCCGTCGACGGGGATCCACTGCAGAACATCGCCGATCTGAAAGCGACGTGCTTCGTGATGAAGGAGGGGAAGGTCCACCGGGACGACGATCGGGTCACGACCGACGTCAAAGACCTCGCCTGGGTTCCGTCGCGCTAGCGGCAAAGCGGCCGGCACCGGCACGAATTGCGTGCCGGTGCCGGCCGCATCAACTCTCGACCCAACCGTTGTCGGCCACCCAGGGCGTAGCGGCCACCGCCACCGACCATGCCTGTTCGGCCGGCACGTCGAGCACCCGGTAGTGCTTCTCCCCCGCCGCCGTCGCGGCGATCAGGGTGGCCACCCCGGCGCGACGCTGAAAGAACGTCTGCCGCACCGTCCACCCGATGATCCCGGCGGTGTCCAGGTGATCGCGGCGGCGTTCCAGACTTCCGGCGCGAGCCACCAACCAGCCGTCGCGCACCAGGTGGCCGAGGGACCGCGACCGGTCCGCGGCCACCAGCCCCGAACACCCGACCAACAACACCCACAGCACCCAGGCCCACGCCGGCACCCCGACCAGGAGCATCCCCAACCCGACCACCGCGGGCAGCACGAGGGCACGAGTCCAGCGCCGGCGCATCGCCGCCGGTCCGTGGGTAACCAGCGGTGCTTCCACTACGCCGGGGTTGTGGACCAACTCGGCCAGCACTGATCTGGCGGTGGCCGCAGGGCACGGTGGCAGCAGGAGCGAGGACTCCCCCTCGCCACCGACGCCGGTCATCACCGCATCGAGGCGGGCACCACCGAAGGCACGGACCAGCAATGGCTCACGCAGTGTGCCGCCGCGCATCCGCCGCATGTCGTAGGTGTGTTCCCGCAGCCGCAGCAGGCCGTGCTGCAGGTGCAGTACGTCGGAATCTCTGCGCAGCACCAGATTCCCGTAGGTGAGCAAGGACCGCAACACCGAGAGCACCACCGAGGCCACCAGTACGACCACGACGCCGACCGCCACGCTGATCAGGACGCCCAGGCGTTCTGCGACCGCGATACCGGACTGGGCTATCGCCGAGTTTCGCAGTGCCACACCCACTCCGGCTTGATAGATCACCCCCGTCGCGGCGGCGATCATCGCCAGGCCGGTGAGGCTCAGCGGGCTGTAGCGCAGCCAGGACGGCTGCCACCGGGCCAGCTCCCGGCCCGCCGGAGCATCGGCGACCGGGACGGCATCGGCCAGCAGGATCGCGCGCAGCCTCGGCACCTGCTGCGCCTCGACCGCGTCCAGGGCGAACTGGGTGTCGCCCTTGGCTTCCTGGCCGGTGCTGATCCGCAGCACGGTCAGCCCGAGCAGCCGGTGCAGCAGCCGGGCATCAGTGGACACCGACCGGATCCGGTTGCGCGGCACCGAGAGCACCTTGCGCTGCAACAGCCCGGTGCGCAGTTGCACCTCGTCCGGTTCGATGCGGTAGCTGGTGGTGAACCACCGCGCCAGACCGACGGCGACGGTCAGGGCGATGGCCGCGATCGTCCACCCCGAGTTGCCGGTCGCCGAGCCCAGCACCACCGCGCCGATCAGCAGCGGAATCTGCTGCAGCACTTCATGAACCGGGTGGACCAGGAGCATACGCGGGCTCAGCCGGCGCCATGTCGGCTCGGTGGTCCGCTCGGCGGGCGGCGGCCCGATGGCCGGCTCAGCCGGCGGCGTCACGTGGCGTCCTGTTCACCGATCGCCGCGATGTCGGTCAGCTGCGCCACCACCCGCTCGGCGACGTCGTCATCGAGCGCCACGATCCGCACGGCCCCCGCCGAGGACGCCGTCGTCACCGTCACGTTGGCCAGGCCGAACAACCGGTCCAGCGGACCCCGGTAGGTGTCCACGGTCTGCACCCGGGAGATCGGCGCGATACGACGCTCCTGCACCAGCCACCCGGTGCGGGTGTACACCGCCGGCGTCCCGGACCCGACGTTGATGTCCCACCGGTGCACGCGGTAACGCCACATCGGCACCACCGCGATGAACAGCACCGCGCCCAGGACCGTGACGATCGCGGCCGCGCCGTGCAACCACAGCATCCGAGAGTCGATTGCGAACCAGATCAACTGCGCGAATGCCAGCACCGCCCACGGGACAGCTGCGCTCAACGCCCACACCAGTGGTGCCTTACGGCTCGGCGGCTGGGCCGGATCGATCAATTTCACCGGGCGAACACCGTCTTCCAGTCTGTTTCGTTCCACGCGGACAACGGGATCTGCGGCACGGTTGGACCGCCGGCGGGTTCCGCATGGCTCCCAGACTGCTATGGCGCCGGGGTGCCGTCCAGCACCCAGATTCCGTATGTTCAACACTCATGAGCGCCAATTCCAAATGGACCGAGGCCGACGTCCCCGATCAGTCCGGCCGGGTCGCGATCGTCACCGGCTCCAACACCGGTCTGGGCTACGAGACTGCCCGTGTGCTCGCCACCAGAGGCGCGCACGTCGTCATCGCGGTACGCAACCTGGACAAGGGCCGTCAGGCCGTCGACCAGATCACCGCCGCCGTACCGAAGGCCGACCTCAAACTGCAGCAGCTGGATGTGGGCTCGCTGGATTCGGTCCGGACCGCTGCCGACGAGCTCAAGGCCGCCTATCCGCGCATCGACCTGCTGATCAACAACGCAGGCGTGATGTACCCGCCGAAGCAGACCACCGTCGACGGTTTCGAGCTGCAGTTCGGCACGAACCACCTCGGCGCGTTCGCTCTGACCGGACTGCTGCTGGATCACCTGCTCCCGGTGGACGGATCGCGCGTCGTCGCGGTCGCCAGCATCGCCCACGACATCCAGGCCGGCATCCACTTCGACGACCTGCAGTGGGAACGCAGCTACAACCGCGTCGCCGCGTACGGGCAGTCCAAGCTGTCGAACCTGTTGTTCACCTACGAGCTGCAGCGGCGTCTGGCTGCCAAGAACGAGCCGACGATCGCCGTGGCCGCTCATCCTGGGATCTCGGACACCGAACTCACGCGGCACATCCCCGGCGCCGGGCTGCCGGGCGTCAGCAAGATCACCACCCTCCTCGTCAACAGCGCGCTGAAGGGCGCGCTGGCCACCTTGCGCGCCGCAACCGATCCCGGCGTGCGGGGCGGCCAGTACTACGGACCGGACGGGTTCCGGGAACTCCGCGGCTACCCGAAGCTCGTGACCTCCAGCAAGCAGTCGCATGACGAGGAGCTGCAGCGCCGGCTGTGGGCGGTGTCCGAAGAGCTCACCGGCGTCAGCTTCCCGGTGTGATGATGCGGACCGTCGAAGAACACCAGAAGGTGGTCGCGGGTCTGATCAAATCCCGCGCACCGCAAGATCTTCCGCTGAACGACGCGCTCGGACTGGTGCTGGCCACCGATGTCGTCGCCCCGCTCTCCCTGCCCGGCTTCGACAACTCCGCGATGGACGGCTACGCCGTCGTCGCCGATGACGTCGCGGACGCCACCGAGGACACCCCGGTGCGGTTGCCGGTCGCCGAGGACATCCCGGCCGGGCGCACGGACCCGCTGACGCTGCAGCCGGGAACCGCGCACCGCATCATGACCGGGGCTCCGCTGCCGTCCGGTGCCACCGCAGTGGTCCCGGTCGAGGCCACCGACGGGGCGACGGACACGGTGACGATCCGCGCGGCCGCCCGGGGTGGCCAGCACATCCGCCGTGCCGGTGAGGACGTC
This sequence comes from Mycobacterium sp. NPDC004974, assembly GCF_053600815.1. NCBI lineage: Bacteria > Bacillati > Actinomycetota > Actinomycetes > Mycobacteriales > Mycobacteriaceae > Mycobacterium > Mycobacterium sp. NPDC004974. The sequence continues at coordinate 154,989 of NZ_JBSGAQ010000012.1, forward strand.
ACCGCGGGGACGGCGGTGCTGCGCGCCGGTCAGGTGATCACCCCGGCCGCTCTCGGACTGGCCGCGGCGCTGGGACTGGCCACCTTGCCCGTGCTGCCGCCGCAACGCGTCATGGTGATGTCCACCGGCACCGAGCTCGTGGCTCCGGGCACCGAACTGCAACCGGGCCAGATCTACGAGTCGAATGCGGTGATGCTGGCCGCGGCGGTCCGCGACGCCGGCGCCCAGGCGACGATCGCCCCGATGTCCGCCGACGACGTCGACGCCTTCCGCGCCGCGCTGACCGCGCACGCCGGCGATGCCGATCTGATCATCACCACCGGCGGGGTGAGCGCGGGCGCGTACGAGGTGGTCAAGGACTCACTGTCGGATCAGGTGGAGTTCGTGAAGGTGGCGATGCAGCCCGGCATGCCGCAGGGCGCGGGCACCGTCGACGGAGTGCCGATCATCACGCTGCCCGGCAACCCGGTCAGCGCGCTGGTTTCTTTCGAGGTGTTCGTCCGTTCACCGTTACGTGCCGCGATGGGCCTCGCCGAACCCGACCGGCCGCGACGCACCGCACAGCTGACCGAAGATCTGACGTCGCCGCGCGGAAAACGGCAGTTCCGGCGGGGTGTGCTGACCGGAGATTCGGTGAGCAGCTACGGTCCGCCGGCCTCGCATCATCTGCGTTGGCTCGCCTCGGCGAACTGTCTGTTGGAGATCGGCGAGGACATCACCGAACTCACGGCCGGGTCGACGGTTCCCGTCTGGGACCTGAGCTAGCAATCCCGACGCCGCCCGCACGTAGAATCCTCCCGATGGCCAGACGCCCCGACCTCCAGTCCGGACCAGAACGCCTTGCGGCGCTGGTGCGATCCAGTGTTCCGCCGATGCATTCGGCGGGCCTACCGTTTGTCGGCGCCAGCCTCGCCGTCGCGGCCCTGGGCCGCAAGCACCGCTGGGTGCGACGGGCCGGCCTGCTGGCCGCCGGGGCGAACGCGGCGTTCTTCCGCCACCCGCCCCGGGTACCGCCGACCCGCCCCGGCGTCGTGGTCGCCCCCGCCGACGGGCTGGTGTGCCTGGTCGAAGAAGCGGCGCCGCCGTCGGAACTCGGCCTGCCCGATACCCCGCGGCCGCGGATCAGCATCTTCCTGTCGGTCCTCGACGCACATGTGCAACGGGCGCCGATCGGCGGTGACGTGGTGGCCGTGCAGCACCGCCCCGGGCGCTTCCATTCGGCCGAGCTCGAAGCCGCGAGCGAGGACAACGAACGCAACAGCGTCGTCATCCGCACCCCTGAGGGTGCCGAGGTGATCGCCGTGCAGATCGCCGGGCTCATCGCCCGGCGCATCGTGTGCGACGCGCACGTCGGCGACAAGCTCGACATCGGCGAGACCTACGGGTTGATCCGGTTCGGCTCCCGGCTGGACACCTACCTGCCTGCTGGTTCGAAACTGCTCGTCACCCGGAGCCAGCGGACGCTGGCCGGAGAAACCGTCCTGGCGGAGTTGCCATGATCAAACCCCGCATGCGACCCCCGTCGTTGATCAAGGGACGCATGAAACCGCCGCCGTTCAGCGTGCGGATGCTGCCCAGTGCCATGACGGTGGCCGCCATCTGCCTGGGCTTGTCGGCGATCAAGATGGCCCTCGACAACCGGCCCACCGAGTCGATGGCGTTCCTGGCGGTCGCAGCGATCCTCGACGCGCTCGACGGCCGGGTCGCGCGGATGCTCAATGCCACCTCCAAGATGGGCGAGGAGATCGACTCCCTGGCCGACGCGGTGAATTTCGGTGTCGCCCCGGCCCTCATCGTCTACGGCACCCTGCTGTCGCACTCGCGGGTCGGGTGGATCGTGGTGCTGCTCTACGCGGTGTGCATCGTGTTGCGGCTGGCCCGGTTCAACGCATTGCTCGACGTGGATCAGCCTGCGTACGAGAAGGAGTACTTCGTCGGGATGCCCGCCCCGGCGGGTGCGCTCGGCGCGATCGGACCGCTGGCGGCCAAGATGCAGTTCGGCGACGGTTGGTGGACCAGCGAGTGGGCCGTGTCGATCTGGATGATCGGCGTCTCGCTGCTGGTGGTCAGCCGGATCCCGATGCGCAAGATCCACACGTTCGCGGTGCCGCCGAACATGGTGGCGCCCTTGCTCGCCCTGGTCGCGATCGGCGTGGCGGCGTCCGTCTTCTACGGCTACATCGTGATCATGGTGATCATCGTGGCCTACGTGATCCACATCCCGTTCGCGGTACGCACCAAGAAGTGGGTGGCCAGCCACCCCGAATCATGGGACGACAAACCGCAACAGCGCCGTGCGACGCGGCGCGCGATTCGCCGGGCACAGCCGCACCGCCGGTCGATGGCCCGCCTGGGACTGCGGAAGCCGGGCCGCTGACATGTCGCAGCTCGAGGTCGATGATGATCACGCGCTCGGGCATCTGCGTCTGACGGCACGGCTGAACACCTCGGCACTCGACTCGCGTCGCGGGGTGGTCCGGCTGCATCCGGAGGCGATCGCCGCCCTGGGAATCCGCGAGTGGGACGCGATCTCGCTGACCGGGTCCCGCACCACCGCCGCAGTCGTCGGCATCGCCCCCGGCGGTACCCCGACCGGAACCGCCCTGCTCGACGACGTCACGTTGTCCAACGCCGGGGTGCGCGAAACCGCCACGGTGATCGTGGCGCCGGTGACGGTGTACGGCGCCAGGGCCGTCACGGTGAGCGGGTCGAGGCTGGCGACCGACTCGATTTCGTCGGCGACGCTGCGCCAGGCGCTGCTGGGCAAGGTGATGACGGTCGGCGACACGGTGTCGCTGCTGCCCCGCGATCTGGGGCCGGGAACGTCGACTTCGGCGGCCACTGCGGCGCTGGCGTCGTCGGTGGGCATCACCTGGACCTCGGAGCTGCTGACGGTAACGGGGGTCGATCCGTCCGGACCCGTGAGCATTCAACCGAATTCGGTGGTGTCGTGGGGATCGGGCCTCGAGCCGAGCACATCGGATTCCACCGGGGCGCACACGATCAGCCCCGCGCGCGCCGAGCCGGCGGTCAGCTTCGATGACCTCAAGGGCTCCCATACCCAGGCCCGCAAGCTCACCGAATGGCTCAAGCTGTCGCTCGATGAACCTCAACTTCTCGAAACCCTGGGCGCCACACCGAATCTCGGTGTTCTGGTAACCGGTCCCGCCGGCGTCGGCAAGGCAACGATGGTGCGGACGGTATGCGCCGAGCGGCGGTTGGTGGAACTCGACGGGCCGCAGGTGGGGGCACTGGCCGCCGACGACCGGTTGCGCCGGATATCCGATGCGGTCGCCACGGTGCGCGACGGTGGTGGGGTGCTGCTGATCTCCGACATCGACGCCCTGCTGCCGGCCTCCACAGACCGGGGCCCCGAACCGGTCGCGGCCCTGATCATCGCCGAACTACGTGAGGCCGTGGGAACCCGCGGCGTGGCGTTCATCGCGACGTCGGCCGTTCCGGTCGGGGTGGACCCCCGACTGCGGGCGCCCGATCTGTGTGACCGTGAGCTCGCCCTGACCCTGCCCGATGCCGCCACCCGCAAGGCGCTGCTGGAGGTGCTGCTGCGCGGCGTTCCGGCCGCCGAGTTGGATCTGGGTCAGATCGCGGACCGCACACCAGGTTTCGTGGTTGCGGATCTCGCCGCCCTGGTCCGAGAGGGCGCGCTGCGGGCCGCATCGCGGGCCAGCGCCGACGGCAACGAACCGGTCCTGTGGCAGGAGGACCTGGCCGGGGCGCTGACCGTGATCCGCCCGCTGTCGAGGTCCGCGACCGAAGAGGTGTCGGTCGGCTCGGTGACGCTCGACGACGTCGGCGACATGGTCGAGACCAAACAGGCCCTCACCGAGGCGGTGTTGTGGCCGCTGCAGCACCCTGACACGTTCCAGCGGCTCGGCGTGCAGCCACCGCGTGGTGTGCTGCTGTACGGCCCGCCCGGCTGTGGCAAGACCTTCGTGGTGCGGGCCCTGGCGAGTTCCGGGAAGCTCTCGGTGCACGCCGTCAAAGGTGCTGAGCTGATGGACAAGTGGGTCGGCTCATCCGAGAAGGCGGTGCGCGAACTGTTCGCCCGGGCGCGTGACTCGGCGCCGTCACTGGTGTTCCTCGACGAGATCGACGCGCTGGCGCCCCGGCGCGGGCAGAGCTTCGATTCCGGGGTGACCGACCGCGTGGTGGCCGCCCTGCTGACCGAACTCGACGGCATCGAACCGATGAACGACGTCGTCGTGCTGGGTGCGACGAACCGCCCCGACCTCATCGACCCCGCGCTGCTGCGGCCGGGACGGTTGGAGAAACTGGTGTTCGTCGAGCCGCCGGATGCCGATGCGCGCCGCGAAATCCTGCGCACCGCAGGCAAATCCATTCCGCTGGCCCCCGATGTCGACCTCGACGCCCTGGCTTCCGAGCTGGATGGCTACAGCGCGGCCGATTGCGCGGCGCTGCTGCGGGAGGCGGCCTTGACGGCGATGCGCCGGTCCATCGATGCCGCGGATGTCACCGCGGCCGATGTCGCCAAGGCTCGCGAGACCGTGCGGCCGTCATTGGATGCAGCGCAGGTGGAGTCCTTGCGGGAGTTCGCCGCGGGGCGCTGACACTGCGGAGCGCGGGTCCCCGCCCGCCTATCCCCACTCGCCCGGCCCCGCCGCGAGTCACGAGTGCCCCAGGCGTCACGGCGCCGAACCGCCCCCTCGATCTGCCCGCCTACGCGCGACAATCGAGCGACAATCGCCTCTTGAGCCGCTCACGCAACACCGTCCACGAATGCGGCAACCTCACCTGGCACTCGTTCCTCTGGAACCACGACAGCCTCACCTGTCCAGCGCCCGACTAAGAGCGACACTGTCGCTGATAGGCGGGCAAGCCGAAATCTGTGGCAGGCGAGGTGGAATGGGATCCGCGTGACGCGAGTAATGATCACTTTCGTGACGGAAGGTGCCACCGTGATGCAGGTGGCGATTGTCGCTCGATTGTCGCTCATAGGCGGGCACATCGACACCCGCTCTACTCGGCGATCGCCGCCAAGCGGTCGATCGATCCCTGCAGCTTGTCCGCGGTGGTCGCGCGTGCGCGCACCAGCCGCTTCTCATCGTTGAGCTGCGTCCAGTCGTAGGTGTGAGTGACCAGAGTTCGGTTGTCGCCCAACGGTTCCAGCTCCCAGCGCCAGAGATGGCCGGGCGGCTCTTTGCCGACTTCCGACGGCTGCCATGCGATACGCCGGCCCTCTTCGAACTCCACGACGCGGTTCTCGCGGTCGCCGCCCTGGCTGATCGTCATGACGAACATGTCGCCGGCCGCACGGACCCGCTGCCCGGAAGGCGCCACCGCCAAATTGTCATTGCCATCCCAGCGAGGCTGTTGGGACGGGTCGGCGATCAGCTCGAAGATCACCTCTGCCGGTGCGGCGATCTCGCGACTTGCTGCGACAACCCTTGAAGCGTCGGCCTTGTCATCCATGGCCCAGACGATACCCAGTTTCCTACGTTGCCGGCGTGACGAGTGTGCAGCCTGTCGCGACGAAATGCCCGAAATCCCCTCAAGAAAACACACATTCGTCACAGTGGCTCGTACAGGAGATCACCGGCGAAGACGAACACAATTCACCGAACCAGCAACTTCCGGATCGCCTCGGCCAGGTCCTCCTCCATCCACACCGGCAACTCGGCATCGTTGGCGTGGCGGCGCACCATCGCATAGGGCAGGTCGACGACGGCGCGTGCCATCGCATCCATCGTGCGCGCATCGTCGTTGCCGTAGATGCCGCGCGCCAGATCACGCAACCGCTCCCCCAGTGGCATGTTCATCGCCGCCAGCGTGGCGGTGAACTCCGCATCGGGGGCGCCGTCGAGCAGGTCACGGGGCCGGATGGTCAGCAGTAAGCGGGCATCTTCGGGGACCTCCCGGGCGAAGTCCACCGCAGCGACGCCCATCGCGACTGCCGCCTCCACCGCGTCGTCCGCGGTGGCCGCCATCGCGCGGGACTGAAACCGCTCCAGCGCCCGCAGCCAGGCCGCGGTCAACACCCCATTGCGATTGCCGAACCGGTGATACAGCGTGCCCGCCGGGGCCCCGCTGACCTTGGCAATCGCCGCAACGCTTGCAGCCCTTGGCCCTTCGGCGAGCACCAACGCCCGCGTGGCATCCAAGATTGCGTCGGTTTCATGCTTCCGCGGAGGCGCCATGATCTAGTACAGTCCTTCTATATGGAACGTTTACCCTATATCGACGAGCATGCCATAACCGTCGACGCCGACGCTGCTACGACATGGGCCGCCGTCCTGCGAACGATGTGCGGTGACCCCGCCGAACCGCGCGCCCCATTCGGATTCGCCATCGGTGAGTGCACGCCGCGCCAACGCCTGGTCCTCAAGGGCCGCCACCCCTTCTCGATCTACGAATGGGTCTTCGAGCTGGATGATCTCGGCCCACATCGCACGCGGGTGCGCTCTCAAACCTGGGCAGCCTTTCCGGGTATCCACGGCAAGATCTACCGCGCCCTGGTGATCGGCTCGGGCGGCCACGCGGTGGCGGTCCGCCATATACTCAAACGCATTGCGGGACAACTACGCCCGCGCCCGGACGTACTGGCGTGATCCTGAATTGGGGCGCCACGACCCAAGAGCGCAACGCCACTCTTCCGTGCGACGCCCTGACCCCGGCCACCGCACTCTCCGCCGACCGGGCGATCAGCATCGACGCGCCGCCGTCGACCGTGTTCGGCTGGCTCTGCCAGTTGCGCGTCGCGCCGTACAGCTACGACCTCATCGACAACTTCGGCCGGCGCAGTCCGCGCACGCGGAACGCCGAACTGACCCAGCTCCGAACCGGCCAACGCTTCATGCAGATTTTCACGCTGCGCTCATTCGCCGAAGACGAGCAAGTGACGTTGCAGTCCGGGAAGGTCGCGGTCACCTATGCCGTGCACCCCGAGGCCGCGGGCACCCGACTGCACGTGCGGGTGCGCTTCGGTGGTCCACGACCCCTGGGCTGGGTGATGGCCGTGGGCGACGTGGTGATGATGCGGAAACAGCTCCTCACCCTGCGCGACCTGGCCGAACAGGAAACAACCGACATTGCATCTTGACGCTGACAAGTTCCAGTGGGATAGTTCAACTTGTCACTGACTAGATTCACGGGAGTTGAGATGGCCGACACCGCCCTACACACCGTTGACACCGCCCGAGCCGGCGACCGGGAGCGTGAACGGACCGCCAACGACCTCGGCCAGGCCCTCACCCAGGGCTACCTGACCATGCCCGAGTACGAGGATCGGCTGCAGTCGACCTTCCAGGCGCAGACCACCCATGAACTGCGCGCGCTCGTCGCCGACCTACCCGTCAACCGCCTGCGGCGTCACGACCCGCGCCGCCGCGCCGCCCAACAGCGGGCAGCCCGGATGAGCGTCGGAATCCACGTGGCCGCCTACCTCGCCGGCTCCCTCCTGATGCTCGGCATCTGGCTGGCCGTCGGACTCGGCGGTGGTGGCTGGTACTTCTGGCCGGTCTGGCCGATCATGGGTTGGGGCATCGGCGTTGTGTCACACGCCATTCCGATTTGGGCTCACGGTTCGATGAGCCCGGCACGGATCGCATAGCGCGTCAGCGCCAGCCGATCCCGGAGGCCGAGTTTGGCCAGGATGTTGGTTCGGTGCCGATCCACTGTCTTGGCGCTGATGGTCAGCGTCGCGGCGATCTCCCGGGTCGAATAGCCCTCGGCGATCAACTTGAGCACCCCTCCTCCCGTGGCGTCAGGATGGTTTCGGGCAACTCGCCGCCCTGGCGTGACCGGTGCAGATAGTCGCGGATCAGCGCCGTCACCGCACCGGCGTACAGGAACGGCTCCCCGCGCATGGTCGCCCGGCAGGCCTCCAACAGGTCGCGGTCGGCCACGGACTTCAGCACATACCCGGACGCCCCGGCCTTGAGTGCCTCGAAAAAGTACTGTTCGTTGTCGTACATCGACAGGATCAGAATCCGCACGTGCGAATGCGTTCGGTTGATCTCACGGGCAGCCTGCAACCCGGTCATCCGCGGCATCGCGATGTCAAGGATCGCCAGGTCGACCGGCGTCGCGTCCAGAGCGGTCAGGGCCTCGTACCCGTCGGCAGCCTCGGTCACCGCGCTCAGTACCGCCCTGGCCTGGGGATACGTCTGGCTGCGGTACTTCTGAGGTGCGATTTCACCGAGGCTGTAGTCAGGGACAAAATCAGGCCGACTTTTGTCCCTCATTACAGTCTCGATGCCAGCCGCGGCTTCGCAGTGCTCGTTCGACTCGGGCGACGACGTCCGCGATGTTGTCCTCGGCGATCACGCGGATAACGATCCACCCCATGGCCTCCAGCTTGCGCAACGTCTTCTGGTCCTGCACATAGCGTTTGCGATCAGACTGATGGAACTTGCCGTCGTAGTTGACGCCGACTTTGAACTGTTCCCAGCCCATGTCCAAGATCGCGACGATGCGGCCCCGCCCCTCGATCACCATGATCTGGGTTTCGTCGGGCGGCATTCCGGCGTCAGTCAGTTGCAGGCGCAGCCATGTTTCCCGCGGCGAATCGGCACCCCGGTCGACCAGTGGCAGCGCGGCTTTCAACGCTCGAATCCCCCGGACGCTTGGATAGCGCTCGATGAGCGGGGTGACGTCGTCGACGGTAACCCGCAGGGTCCAGGCCAGTGCATCGATCCGTGCGACGGCCTCGTCGCGAGGGAAATGACGGCCCAGGTCGAAGACGGTGCGCGCCGGCGTGGTGACCGGCAGGCCCACGACCCGTTTGATCTCGTCGTCGGCAAGGGTCTCGTTGCGCACGACCAAACCCGCCGGCGGCCGGGTGTTGTTCCAGACGAGCTCGATGGGGATATCGGCGTCCACGTACGACGCCCCGTGCAGCGCCGACGCGGCGACGCCGGCAATAACTGCCCGACGGCCCGACCACAGCCACGCACCAATTGTCCGGTCGCGCAGCGTCGGTTCCCCTCGTGCATATACGTCCGGAAACAGCCTCTGGTAGTGGTGTCGAAGCTCGTTGCGCGTGACGAGTTGTTTGGCCAACGCCTCACTGCCGATCAACACCCCACCCATGGCGGAATGTTGGCACGCGGTACCGACACAACCCCGAGGCTGTAGTCAGGGACAAAATCAGGCCGCTTTCTGTCCCCCAATACAGTCTCGGCGCCAGCCCAACCCGTGAGGTGCCTACCCGGCAGCGGACATCCAGTGCGCGATCGCCGTACGCACCTCCGCCGCACGCGGCAACCGCTCACTGGCCCAGGCCACATAGCCGTCGGGCCGGACCAGCACCGCATCGGGAAGATCGGGGCGGTTGTCGATCGCCTGCACCACATCACAACCGGCGACGTCGACCGCCTCAGCCGTGACGAGCACGAACTTGCCGGCGCGAAGCAGCTCGTAGAGCCGGGTTCCGCCGCAGTCCACATCTGCCATCCGGCGTCCGACCAACCAGTCCTCGTCCTTCGACCGTGGATAGGCGATACCGATGCCGCTGAGCCGTTCGGCCACGAAGTGTCGGGCGGGAGGTATGCGCAACACCGTCCCCAACACGAGCACCCGCAGCCGCCGCGACGCCGCCGAACTCAGCACGATCTGGTTGAACGCATCGGTCAACCGAAGCACGCCTGCGCCGACCGGATGGCGCTCACGTTCGTAACTGTCCAACAGCCACGACGGCGCCCGCCCGTGCACCGCCAACGCAATCTTCCAGCCCAGGTTGAACGCATCGCCGAGTCCGGTGTTCATGCCCTGCCCGCCCAGCGGGGAATGCACATGTGCGGCGTCGCCGGCCAGAAACACCCGGCCCGAGCGGTAGTGCTGGGCCTGGCGCCGCTCGCTGAGGAACCGCGAACTCCACCGCATATCGCTCATGCCGAAGTCGTCGCCGGCGATGCGGTTGAACGCGTCGCGCATCTCGTCGAGCGTCACCGGTTCGTCCAGCGGCGCCTGTTCCCGCAGCCGGTCCCACGCGATGGCGCGGAACCAGCCGTCGCCGAACGGGACGAACAACACCACACCCTCGGTCCCGGTCCGGGCGAACAAGGTCTCCTCGGGCGGCGAGGCGAGCCGGACATCGGCCAGCAGGATGTGGGTCTCGTACTGTTTGCCGACGAAGTCGATCCCGACCAGTCGTCGCACCGCGCTGTGGGCCCCGTCGCAGCCGACGACGTACTCGGCGCCGAGGCTCTCCCCGTTTGCCAGCTCGACAGTGACACCGTCGCCGTCCTGTCGCAGTCCCACCACCTCGGCACCGCGGCGCACCTGCACGCCCAGTTCGGCGGCCCTCGCCTCCAGCACGTGCTCGGTGCCGCTCTGGGGAACGATCAACACCATTCCGAACCGGGTCGGCAGTTCCCGCAGATTCAGCGTGGCTCCGCCGGGCGGCGCCACCTCGTGCACCTCGACTCCGCGGCTCAGCAACTCATCGACGAGCCCGCGGCCGTCGAGCAGTTCCAGGGTCCGCGCATGCACGGCGAACGCCCGGGTGATGTTCGGCGTCGAGGTGCGTTCCTCCAGCACGGTGACCGGTGCGCCACCGAGCGCGAGCTCGCACGCCAGCATCAATCCGGTCGGACCGGCGCCGACCACCACGACCTCGCCAGGGGCCATCAGCCGATGCTAGCGATGACCCGCCACGTAGACTGCGTGTTAACCCAAAGCCCTAGCCATAAGGCTGACACCCCGACCCCAACCCGATCGGAGTGCCATGCTCGCCGTTCTGCTCGCCCACGCGGTTGCCACCGCGCTGGCGCCACTTCTGGTGGCCAAATGGGGCCGGCGAGCGTTCTACCCGTTGGCCTTGGTGCCGCTCGGCTCTCTGGCCTGGGTCGGCCTGAACTGGCCGAGCGACGACCGCGTCCCGACCGTGAGCATCCCGTGGGTGCACGAGTTGTCGATGGACATCACGCTGCGATTCGACTCGCTGGCGGCCATCATGAGCGTGCTGGTGCTGGCCATCGGGGCTCTCGTCCTCTTCTACTGCGGCGAGTACTTCCACCACCACGACGGGAAGACCGAGAAGCGGCTGCCCAGCTTCGCGGCCGAGCTCGTCGCCTTCTCCGGGTCCATGTTCGGCCTGGTGGTCAGCGACAACATGCTGGTTCTCTACATCTTCTGGGAAACCACCACGGTCCTGTCCTTCCTGTTGGTCGGCCACTACGCCGAGCGGGCCACCAGCCGGCGGGCGGCCACCCAGGCGTTGCTGGTCACCACGTTCGGCGGCCTGGCGATGCTGGTCGGCATCATCTTGCTGGGCAATCTGGCCGGCACCTATCTGCTGTCGGAGTTGATCGCGACTCCGCCGGGCGGCACCGCGGCCGCGATCGGGGTGGCGCTGATCCTGGTCGGCGCGCTGTCCAAATCGGCGATCGTGCCGATGCACTTCTGGCTGCCCGGCGCGATGGCCGCGCCCACCCCCGTCAGCGCGTATCTGCACGCCGCGGCGATGGTCAAGGCCGGTGTCTATCTGGTGGCGCGGATGACGCCGGGGTTTGCCGATACTCCGCTGTGGCGGCCCATGGTGGTGGGTCTCGGGCTGGCGACCATGCTGCTGGCCGGTTGGCGCGCGGTACGCGAGTACGACCTCAAATTGATCCTGGCGTTCGGCACCGTCAGCCAGCTGGGCCTGATCACCGTGATGGTGGGCGCCGGCGGCAGCGACATGATGCTGGCCGGGCTGGCGATGCTGTGTGCGCACGCGATGTTCAAAGCCGCGTTGTTCATGGTGGTCGGCGTCATCGACCACACCACCGGCACCCGCGACATCCGGCGCCTCGCGGGCTTGGGGCGCCAGAACCGGCCGCTGCTGATCATTGCCGCATGCGCCACCGCGAGCATGGCCGCGCTGCCGCCGTTCTTCGGGTTCGTCGCCAAGGAGGCCGACCTGGAGACCGTGCTGCACAGCCCGGCGCTCGGCTCCGCGGCTCCCTGGGTGCTGACCGGCATCGTGGTGGGCTCGGTGTTCACCACCATCTACAGCCTGCGCTTCATGTGGGGCGCGTTCGCCGCAAAGGGGCGATCGCAGCCCAGTACCCGGGTTGCCGAAATGCACCGTCCTTCAATCACTTTCCTGACCGCACCGGCGATCCTCGCCGCCGGGGGCCTGGTCTTCGGACTGTGGCCCGCCGGGATGGACGCGGTGCTCGACGAATACGCCAACACCATGCCCGGCGGCTCGGGCTACCACCTGGCACTGTGGCACGGGTTCGGCCTGCCGCTGCTGCTCTCGGCCGTCGTACTCGCCGTCGGCACCGTGGTGTTCTTCGGCCGGAACCGGTTGCCCCGCACCCGGTTTGCCTATCGACCACTGGGTAACGCCGACCGCATGTACGACGCGGTGATCCGCGGCCTGGACATCACCTCGGTGCGGCTGACCGGCGAGACCCAGCGAGGCTCGCTGCCGGCCACCCAGTCGGTGATCCTGTCGACGCTGGTGGTGCTGCCCATCGTGATGCTGGCGCTGGGCGCGAGGGACCGCCCGAATTTCGCGCTGTGGGATTCCCCGCTGCAGGTGGTGATCGGGTTGTTGATGCTGGCCGCCGCGATCGGCGCGACGGTGATGCGCAACCGACTGGCCGCGGTGCTGCTGGTCGGGGTGACCGGCTACGGCTGCGGCGCGATCTTCGCCTTCCACGGTGCACCCGATTTGGCGTTGACCCAATTCCTGGTCGAGACACTGGTTTTGGTGATCTTCGTGCTGGTCCTCCGGATCCTGCCGGCCGAGGCCGACGCCACCAACATCAACCGCCACCGGCTGCCGCGTGCCGCCCTGGCACTGGCGGTGGGCGCCGCAGTCACGACACTGGCGGTGTTCGCGATGGCCGCGCGCAACGGTGTGGGCATCGCCGAGCTGATCCCCGATGCGGCGTACTACCGCGGGCACGGCGCCAATGCGGTCAACGTGCTGCTGGTCGACATCCGCGCCTGGGACACCCTGGGCGAGGTGATGGTGTTGCTGGTCGCCGCGACCGGGGTGGCATCGCTGGTGTTCCGGCACCGGCGCTTCGGTGCCGCGCCGCGCGTCAGCACCGCCGTCGGGCAGCCCGACATCGGCCCCATCGGGGCGTACAGCCCGGCCGTCGGCGATGTCACCTGGCTGCGCGGCAGTGAGCTGCGCGATCCTCGACACCGCTCTCTGGTGCTGGAGGTGGCGACGCGCGTCATCTTCCCGCTCATCATGGTGCTCTCGGCGTACTTCTTCTTCGCCGGCCACAACACTCCCGGCGGTGGCTTCGCCGGCGGGTTGACCGCGGGCCTGGCGCTCGTGCTGCGGTACCTGGCCGGTGGCCGCTACGAGCTCGGCGAGACGCTGCCGCTGGACGCGGGCAAGATCCTCGGCACCGGGCTCGGCCTCTCGGCGGGAACGGCGGTCGCCTCAATCTTGTTGGGCGCGCCCGCATTGTCCTCGGCTGTCCTGCAGTTCGACGTGCCGGTGCTGGGTTCGGTCAAGATGGTGACCGCGTTGTTCTTCGATCTGGGGGTGTATCTCATCGTTGTCGGTTTGGTGCTCGACATCTTGCGCAGCCTCGGCGCCCGCGTGGATGCGGAGATGGCCCGATGACGACATTCCTGGTCCCGCTGATCATCATCGGCGGGCTCACCAGCACCGGCGTGTACCTGCTGCTCGAACGCAACCTGACCCGGATGTTGTTGGGGCTGTTGCTGATCGGCAATGCGGTCAACCTGTTGATCCTGACTGTCGGTGGCAAGTCGGGCAATCCACCGATCCGCGGGCGCACCAGCAACGGCGCCACCACCGACGCTGATCCGCTGGCCCAGGGCATGATCCTCACCGCGATCGTGATCAGCATGGGGCTCGCGGCATTCGTACTGGCACTGGCCTACCGCTCGTATCGCCTCACCACGGTCGAAGAGGTCAGCAACGATCCCGAGGACACGCGCGTGTCGCAGCAGTCGGGCACCGAGGAAGAAGAAGAGATTCCGCAACCCGACCCCAACCGCGACACCGACGCGCCCGACGAACTCGATGCGCTGCCGGGATTCGAGGGGTCGAAGTGAACGCCCAGGCTCTGATCCCGTTGCCGGTGCTGATCCCGGCGCTCGCCGCGGCGGCGACGCTCGTGGCCGGGCGCCGTCCCCAGTTGCAGCGCTTCATCACCCAATTCGCACTCACGGCGGTGGTCGCGGTGTGTGCAGCGCTGGTGTACCTGGCCGACCGGGACGGCACCCTGGTCCTGCACGTCGGCGGGTGGGGTCAGAGCGTGCCGGGCATGGGGCCGTTGGGCATCACCCTGGTGGTGGACCGGCTTTCGGCGCTGATGCTCGTGGTGTCGGCCATCGTGTTGCTGGCGGTGGTCGCGTACGCCATCGGGCAGGGTATCCGCGACGGCGACGAACGCCAGCCGGTGTCGATCTTCCTGCCCACCTATCTCGTGCTGTCGGCCGGTGTGTGTACCGCGTTCCTGGCGGGTGATCTGTTCAATCTGTTCGTCGGCTTCGAGGTGCTGCTGGCCGCGAGCTTCGTCCTGCTGACCATCGGCGCCAGCGAGGACCGTGTCCGTGCCGGCATCTCCTACGTGCTGGTGTCGATGGTGTCGTCGCTGATCTTCCTGATCGGCATCGCGCTGGTGTACGCGGCGACCGGGACGCTGAACATGGCCGAGCTGGCGTTACGCCTCGACGACATCCCGTCGGGCACCCGCACCGCGTTGTTCGCGGTGCTGCTGGTGGCGTTCGGCATCAAGGCCGCGGTCTTCCCGCTGTCGACGTGGCTGCCCGACTCCTACCCCACCGCGCCCGCGCCGGTCACCGCGGTGTTCGCCGGCTTGCTGACGAAGGTCGGTGTGTACGCGATCATCCGGGCCCATTCGCTGCTGTTCCCGGGCGGGGCGCTGGACAATGTGCTGCTGGTGGCGGGCCTGCTCACCATGATCATCGGCATCCTCGGTGCGATCGCCCAGAGCGACATCAAACGGCTGCTGTCCTTCACCCTCGTCAGCCACATCGGCTACATGGTGTTCGGTGTCGCACTGGCCAACCAGCTCGGCATGTCCGGCGCGATCTACTACGTGGCCCACCACATCGTCGTGCAGACGACGCTGTTCCTGGTCGTCGGTCTGATCGAACGGCAGGCCGGGGCGTCGACGTTGCAACGGCTGGGCGGGCTGGCCGCGGCCAGCCCGGTGCTGGCGTTCGTGTTCGTGGTGCCCGCGCTGAACCTCGGTGGCATCCCGCCGTTCTCGGGCTTCATCGGCAAGGTGGCGCTGCTCGAGGCGGGCGCCGCGAACGGTTCGCCACTGGCCTGGATCCTGGTGGCCGGCAGCGTGGTGACGAGCCTGCTGACGCTCTACGTGGTGGCACGGGTGTGGACGAAGGCGTTCTGGCGAGCCCGTGCCGACGCACCCGAAGGGCACCTGGCCGGGGCGGCACCGGCGGTGCTGCTCGACGACATCGAGGACATCAAGTTCGCCGATCGCGACAGCGTGGGCCGCATGCCGATGGGAATGTTGGCTCCGACAGGCGCTTTGATCGCGGTTGGGCTGGCGCTGACCGTGGCGGCCGGGCCGATCTTCTCCTACAGCGAGCGCGCCGCGGCCGAAGTGCTGGACCGTGGACAGTACATCTCGGCGGTGCTCGGGGGTGATGGGCGATGAGGTGGCTGCTGCTACGAGCCTGGATCTTGTGCTGGCTGATGCTCGTGTGGGTGCTGCTGTGGGGCAGCATCTCTGCGGCCAACATCGTGTCGGGCCTGGCGGTCGCCGTGGTGATCACGGTGTTGCTGCCGCTGCCCGCCGTCCCGGTGGAGGGGCGGGTACATCTGTTGTCGCTGCTGCGGTTGGTCATTCAGGTCGCCGTTTGGCTGGTGATGTCGTCGTTCCAGATGGCCTGGTTGGCGGTCAGACCGGGGCCGCTGCCGCTCAACGCCGTGTTACGGGCGCATCTGGCGATCAAGTCGGATCTGGTCCTGGCCCTCGGGGTCAACATCATCAACCTGACCCCGGGAACCATCGTGCTGGAGATCGATCAGACCCGGCGGCTGATCTATGTACACGTCGTCGACGTGGGTTCCGACAAGGCGATCAACCGGTTCCACAGCCAGATCACCACCCTGCAGCGGCTTTTGGTGGCGGCTTTCGAGCGCGAGTCGGACTGGCGCCCTGCGGCCAACAAGGAGGGCGCATGACAACCGTGTGGACGATCGCCGCGGTCATGTTGACGGCCGCCGCGGCGATCACGATGTTTCGCCTTTTGGCGGGGCCGAGCACCCTGGATCGGCTGGTCGCGTTGGACACCCTGGTGGCCGTCACGCTGTGCGGTATCGGGACCTGGGCGGCGTACAGCCTTGACACCACGGTGACCTACAGCTTGACGGCGCTGGCGTTGATCAGCTTCGTCGGTTCGGTGAGCGTGGCGCGGTTCCGCGTGCCCGATACCGATGAACCGCGGCGGAAGTGGGTGCCATGAACATCCTCGACATCGTCACCGCCGTCCTGATCCTGGCCGGGTCGACGCTGGCCTTGACCGCCGCGATCGGCATCGTGCGGTTCGGCGACACCATGTCGCGGATGCATTCGGCGACCAAGCCCCAGGTGCTCGGGCTGCTCTTGGTGCTGGCCGGTGCGGCGATCCGGCTCCGGGGCCACGCCGATGTCGGCATGTTGATCCTCACCGGTTTGTTCACGCTGATCACCGCCCCGGTGATCGCCAACCGCGTCGGGCAACTGGCCTACCGCGAGCAGCGCAACCGGGAGAATCTGCTGACCCGCGACGAGATGGCGGAGTTCGGGGAGACTGACAGTGATGGCCAGAACTAACGACGACAGCTGGGACATCACCGAGAGCGTGGGTGCCACCGCGCTCGGGGTGGCGATGGCCCGAGCCGACGAGACCGCCGCTGAATCTCCGTTGTTCACCGACCCGTATGCGCGGATGTTTCTCGACGCCGCGGCCGCACGGGGCTGGCGCCCGCCCACCGGCGCGATGGCCCAGCGGATTCGCGCCATCGGCAATTACGCCGCGTCCCGGACCAAATGGTTCGACGAGTTCTTCCTCGCCGCCGGCGCGTCGGGTATCCGCCAGTCGGTGATCCTGGCGGCCGGCCTGGATGCCCGAGCCTGGCGGTTGCCCTGGATCCACGACAGCGTGGTGTTCGAGATCGACCAACCGCAGGTGCTGCAGTTCAAGGAGGAAGTCCTGGCGGCGCACCGGGCTGCGCCCAAGGCCCGGCATGTCGCCGTCGGGGTCGACCTGCGCCAGGATTGGCCGAAGGCATTGCGGGATGCAGGTTTCGACGCCACCGAGCCGACGGCGTGGTCCGTCGAAGGCTTGCTCCCCTACCTGCCGGCCGAAGCGCAGGACCTGCTGTTCGAGCGCATCACCGAACTGTCGGCACGGGACAGCCGGATCGCGGTCGAGTCGTTCAGCGCCGGGTTCTTCTCCGAAGATCAGCTGGCCCGCCGCCGTGAGCTCATCGAGAAGATGCGTGCCGAGGCCGCCGAGGCCGGCGACGACATGCCGGATCCGGAGCAGCTGTGGTTCATCGAGGATCGCGCCCACGTCCCCGATTGGCTCAGCGAACACTGCTGGGACGTGGCGGCCCTGCCGGCCGACGACCTGATGGCGCGCTACCACCGCACCCTGCCCGCCGATACCACCGAGGGCACCATGTCCACGGAGTTCGTCGAGGGCATCCTGGCCGAAACCTATTCTGGATGACGGAGATTCGACAACCGGAGAACCGCATCGAGCTGATCGACGGCCGTGCGCTCGACCGGCTCGGCAGCGAGGCCTTCGTTCCGGAGTAGCCCCCGACGGCGCTACTTGTGCGGAGCCTTCACCTTCGGGGAGGCGAATGGAGTCTCCGGTGCGGTCGGCGGGGTGGTCACGGTCGTGGTGCTGCTGAACTGCAAGGCGGAGTCAGTTGTACCCGTCTTGGCGCCGTCGATGACGGTTACCGCGCCGAGCAGCGCCATGGCACCTATCCCGGTGACGGCGGCCAACAACTTCATCCGGTGATACGGCTTCTGTAGCGGGGGCATCGAACATCTCCTCGTAAGGTCCGCGGCGTGATCACCGCAGCGATGCCACAGAGTGACAGGTCGTCGATGAGAAAACGCTGATAAAGATCGTGATCACCGTGCTTCTCAGCGCCGCCTCAGCAACGCCTGGGCACCGTGGGACGGTGAATGCGATGCGGCGCGTGACGTGGCAGGTCCAGATGGCGGTTGTTCTGCTCAGCGGATTCGTCGGATTGGGGTTCATCTCCTGGTCGTCCCACTCCGGCACCGCAGTAGACCATCGTGTCCTCGACTGGGTCGTTACGCAGCGCAATGCATGGCTGACCGGCGTTGCCGCGGTGATCACCGATCTGGGTAGTCCCGCCGCTGTCGCGCTGATCGCGGTCGGTGCCGCGGCGCTGATCTGGTTCCGGACGCGCCTGGCCCGACCCGCGATCGTGGTGGTGGCCACCGTTGGGCTCGCATCGGTGGCAAGCACCTTGGGCAAAGCAGTGGTGAGGTCCAACCGGCCGCCGTCCGCAGTTCAACTGCTGGCCGAGACCGACCATTCGTTCCCCTCCGGACACGTCACCGGAACGGCGGCGCTCCTCGGCATCCTCGCGGTTGTCGTCGGCGCACGTACTGGGCACACAGTCGGGTTACTCGTGTGCGGCGCTTTCGCGACGCTCGTGGTCGCGGCGACACGGCTCTACCTGGGCGTGCACTGGCTCGCCGATGTCAGCGGCGGGTTTCTGCTGGGTTCGGCGGCCGTACTGCTCGGCTGGGCTTTCCTGGCGAGGCCGGCCGACGACACCCCGGAGATCGGAGAGGACGCGGTGCAGCTCAGACTGTCGAGATGACGTCGGCTTCGGGTACTGGCCGTCAGCGGCTGCGGATCCGGCCGTGGCCACGACAGTGGGGTATCGCGACCCGGTCGGCCCTCGTCGCGGCCACGGTGGTGCTGATGGCGCTCGTGGTCGCGGGCGCGGGCCTGACGGTGCTGCTGTACCGCTACCTGATCTCGGGGATCGACGAGGCTGCGGCGACGCAGCTGCATGACATCACCACCGCACTCAGGGCCGAGTCCCCCGCCGCCTTCGACAGCTCCCTGCTCGATACCGATCAGCGGGTTGTCGCGATCCAGATAATCGCCAACGACAACACCGTCGTCCTCAGTTCCACCGATGCACCGAGCACGCCGCTGGTGCCGGTGACCGCCGTCGGCGCCAAGCCGACCCGGCTGGCCGGCAATTCGGTTCCCAACGACGATCTCAGGATCATCGGCCGGACGGTCGATACGCCCCACGGGCGTTACACGATCTTGGTTGCCGGCAGCAGTGAACTCGCCGAATCCACGGTCCAGACCGTCGCGCTGCTGTTGTGCGGATCAGCGCCGCTGGTCATCGCCGTCGTGGCGATGGTCACCTACCTGCTGGTGAAGCGGTCTCTGCGATCGGTCGACGCGATCCGCGCCCGGGTCGCCGAGATCAGCACATCCGACCTGGCCGAGCGCGTGCCTCGACCCGACAGCCACGATGAGATCGCCGCGCTCGCCGACACGATGAATGCCATGCTGGCCCGCCTGGAAACCGGCCACAACGCGCAGCGCCAGTTCGTCGGGGATGCTTCCCATGAGCTGCGCAGCCCGTTGACCACGATCATCTCCGCGCTGGACGTCGCCCAGGTACACCCCGGGTTGCTCGACCAGGACCTGCTCGAAACCACACTGATGCCCGAGGCTCAGCGGATGCAGTCGCTGATCGATGATCTGTTGCTGCTGGCCCGAGCCGATGAGCGCGGTCTGAAACTCCGCCTGGAAGAGCTGGACCTCCGGCCGGTCATCCAGGCCGAGGCCGACCGGTTACGGCGCGGAACCCACCTGACCGTGCACACCGACGTTGGTGAAGCCCGGATGTCAGGTGACACCCAGGCTCTCTCACGGGTGCTGCGAAATCTGACCGACAACGCCGCGCGTCACGCGCGTTCATGCATCGACATCGACCTGCACCAGGTGGACAGCACCGTCATGCTGACTGTCGCCGACGACGGGCCGGGCATCCCAGAGGCCGACCGCCTGCGGGTGTTCGCCCGGTTCGTCCGGCTGGACTCCGATCGTTCCCGCAATGGCGGCGGGACGGGACTCGGCTTGGCGATCGTTTCTGAAATCGTTGCCGCACATGGCGGTACGGTCACCGTGGACGACCGGGCCGGAGGCGGCACCGTCGTCCGTGTTCAATTGCCTCGGCTCTCTTCCGATTCGAGCCGGTAGCCGACTCCCCGCACAGTGTGAATGCTGTTGGTACCGAACGGTGCATCGATCTTGAGGCGAACGTATCGCACATAGACTTCGACGACGTTGTGTGGCCCCACGTAGTGGGCATCCCATACGTTCCGCAGGATGTCAGCCTTGGTCACCACCGTGTCCTTGTTCCGCATCAGGTACTGCAACAGGCAGAATTCCTTGGGCGTCAGTTCAATTGGAACATCGCCGCGGGCGACGGTCTTGCGGGCCGGATCGAGCGACAGCGATCCCGCGGTGATGACGGCCGGCCGCTGAGGTGCGCCCCGGCGCTGCAGTGCCCGCATCCTGGCCGCCAGCACATTGAACTTGAACGGTTTGGTGAGGTAGTCATCGGCTCCCAGATCGAACGCGTCGGTCTCGTCGAATTCACCGTCTTTGGCCGTCAGCATCAGCACCGGAGTCCACACCTGCTGCGCCCGGATCCGCCTCAGCACCTCGTAGCCGCTCATGCCCGGGAGCATGATGTCGAGCAGGATCACATCGAAGTCGTCCTCCACGGCCAGATGCGCCCCGTCCACACCGTTGTCCGCCACCACGACCACGCAGCCCTCGGCCCGCAACCCCAGGCTCAGCGTCTTGGTGAGCCCGGGCTCATCGTCGACGATCAACACTCTCATCTCGTGACCAATTGTCCGCTCGCTACTGCGAAAGCTGGAACTCGACCATCGCGGTAACGGTGTCCACGGCCTCGCTGAGCACCTCGAGCCGGGCCGCTTCCGACGGCGCCGCCAGCAGTGAATAACGGTCAGCCTGTCCCATGGGTAACCGACTGGCCAAGGCGTACAAGCGGTTCTCCGGATCGACGCCGGCCGACTCCACGATCTCGCGGCTGCGGATCGACGTGCCGCGAGCCTCCCCGATCCGGTCGAGCAGTGCCACCATCCGGTCTTCGACGTCGCTGATGCGGGCGGCATCCGCCTGGCCGCCGGGTTCGTCGGGCCAGAGTTCGATCTCGGCACGTGGATACGGATCGTCGTCGAGCCAGCGCTGCACCCGGATTCGATCACTCATCACACACAGCAGCCGGTACTTGCCGACACCGAATTCCTGGCAGTCCACGATCAAGGCCCGCGCCCCGACATCGCACCGGCGGTCACCGCCACCCACCTCACGGCCGGCCGAGATCAGCACCACCCCGAACGACGGCTCCGACATGGCCAAACAGTCGCCCACCATCGCCACGTAGCGCGGTTCGAAAATCCGCAGCGGCAGTTCCTGGCCAGGCAGCATGGCCACTTCGAGAGGAAACATCGGTGAGACCGTCATGAGGCCAGGATCGTCCTCGCCCTTGGGTTGGTCAATGCGCATCAGCCGGTAACCTCGGATGATGCCACCGTCAGCGGAGCTTGAGGCAGCCCGCACGCTGCTGTCCGACCCGGGCTACACCGACCTCGACGCGGTCGACCGCCAACTGATCGAATTGCTGCAGGCCGATGGCCGTATTCCCTACGCGGAGCTGGCCCGTCGCGCCGGCATCACGGAAAAGGCTGCGCGCCGCCGTGTTTCGCGACTGTTGGATGAGGGCTACATGACCATCGCCGCCATCACCGATCCGGCGGTGCTGGGGTTCGGCTCGCTGGGCCTGGCTCTGCTGACCGTCGACGGATCCCGCACACCGGTCGAGCTCGCCGCCGAGCTCGCCTTGTTGGGCGAAGCCGATTACGTGACGGCCACGACGGGCCCGTACGGGGTGGTGCTGGAATTGGTCTGCACCGACGCCCGTGAACTTCATGATGTCGCCTTCGGCAAGATCGCGACGCTGCCCGGGGTGCGTTCGGTCGAACTGCTCCCTTACCTGCGGCTGCACTATCAGCAGGCCCGGCTGTCCGGCGTGCTCGCCGACGGCGCGGTGCGGCCGCGCCCGCTCGATGACATCGACCGCGCGATCCTGACGCGCCTCGCCGTCGACGGCCGCGCGGCCTTCCGCGACTTCGCTTCCGCGCTGGGCCTGTCCGAGACCACCATCCGGGTCCGGTACAACCGGATGGTGGAGACGGGCGCGGCCCGGGTGATGTGCATCGCCAATCCGTTGCGGCTCGGCTACCGCCACAGCAGCTGGGTGGCGATCCGCACCGACGGACGGGCCGGCGCCCAGAAGGTGGCCGAGGCGCTGACCCGCGTGGAAACTGTGTCGTACGTGGCGCTGACCGCCGGTCGTTGGGATGTCGTGGCCGAGGTGGTGACCGCCCGCGGTGAAGATCTGCTCGACGTGCTCGACGAGCGCATCCGAGGCCTGGACGGTGTCACCGCGATGCAGGCCTGGCCTTATATCGCAGTGCACTACAAGGCAATTCATCCCAGAGATGTCAGCCAGGCACCTTTTTGTTGATCGCCTCTACCACGGTCGAATTCCGATCGGCCAGCACGCACATGGCTCCGATGAACGAGGTCCACAGGAACGGATTCTTCTGCATGCCCGCGTAGCCGTTCTTCGCCAGCAACTCGACCATGCCGAGCTGGGTGGCCTCGTCCATCGACGCGTACTCCCGGCAGGTGGTCGACATCCCGTTGGGTGGCGGGGTGCTGGCCCCGCCACTGGTCCCGCCACCGGTCCTGGGGGACGGGAAGGCCGGGGCCGAGGGCGCCGCCGTGTAGCTGGGCCGGGTTCTGGTGGTCGTCGTGGTGGAGATCCCGGTCTGATCGGGATCACCCATCGGCGTTCCGGCGGTGACGGTGCTGCAACCCGAGAGGGCGAAGCCCGCCACCACAATCCCCGCCATGATCCGCAGTCGCATAGCGCTCATCCTCACAGTTGGAGTTCGCCGACCAGGGCGTCGACGACTTCGCGGAGGTCGCCGTCGTTCTCCTCGGCCACCCGGCGCTGCCGTTGATACGAGGCGCCGCCGCGGTAGATGTCGGTGACAGAGGCGAGCTCGTCCGAGCATCCCAGTGACTTTGCCACCGGCTCAAGGTGATTCAGCAATTCGTCGAGATCTTCGGTGACCAGCCGCTCGTTGCTGTCCGCGTCCAGGATGATCACGGCGTCCAGTCCGTAGCGGGCCGCACGCCATTTGTTCTCCTGCACATGCCAGGGCGGCATGGTCGGCAACTGCTCGCCCGCATCGAGCCTGCGGTCCAGATCGACGATCAGGCAGTGGGTCAGCGCGACGAGCGCACCGAGCTCACGGACGTTGGACACCCCGTCGAAGATCCGCACCTCGACGGTGCCGAGGTGCGGCGACGGCCTGATGTCCCAACGAATCTCGTTGAGATGATCGATGATGCCGGTCTTCTTCTGATCGTGGACGAAACCCTCGAACTCGGGCCAGGTCTGGAATTGGAACGGCAGGCCGGCAGTGGGCAACTGCTGGAACATCATCGCCCGGTTGCTCGCGTACCCGGTGTCCTCACCGTCCCAGAACGGTGAGGATGCCGACAGCGCCAACAGATGCGGGTACTGGTTGAGCAGCGACGAGATGATCGGCATGACCTTGTGCGCCGAGGAGATCCCGACGTGCACGTGCACACCCCAGATCAGCATCTGGCGGCCCCACCATTGGGTGCGTTTGATCAGCTCGGCGTACCGCGGCGCGTCGGTGAGCTGTTGCGCGGACCATTTCGCAAACGGATGGGTACCCGCGCAGAACAGTTCCATGCCGCGGTCGTGCACGATCTTGCGCACGGGACCGAGCGTGCCGCGCAGGTCGTCCATCGCCTCACCGGTGTTCTCACAGATCCCGGTGACGATCTCGATGGTGTTGCGCAGCAACTCCTTGTGCACGTGTGGGCTCTCGCCGACCTCGGCGATCACCTCGGCGGCGCCGTTGCTCAGATCACGACTGTCGGCGTCGACGAGAGCGAACTCCCATTCGACGCCGACAGTGGGCCGGGGCGACCCGGCGAAATCGATACGGCTGTCAGCCGGCGCCGATAACACCGCATGCCACTCGACTGCCGGCATCGCCGGTGGCCAAGGTCGCGGGGTCGGGGCCGGGTGCGCCGCCGATCACCTGCTGGTACTTCTCCGGCGGGATGTTGGCGAAGTTGTCCGACTTCTCATGGATCATGATGGCGGTCTTCGAGCCGGCCAGCAGATCCTCGGCGGTGAACGCGTCGGTGGTGGTCACCAGCTTGCCCGAGCCGTCGGCGCGGATCTGCAACGAGCTCAGGTCACCGCTGGAGGGGTGACCGGAGTGACCGGGCACCTGGAAGTGGCCCCCGGCGGAGTTGAAGTCGCCGGGCGCGCCGCCGGTCGGGGCCACCGAGTTGGCCTCACACTTGCCGACCGAGTGGATGTGCAGACCATGGAATCCCGGAGCCAGCTTGCCCGGAGTGGTGGTCTCGACGGTGACGGTGGCGAAACCGTCGGCGAACTGGAATTCGGCGGTTGCCACGGCAGTCCCGTCGGCGGTCTTGAGATCCGCGGTGAGGGTCTCTCCGCCGCTGGTGGCCGGTGCACCGTGCCCGCCGCCCTGCTCACCGGGAGCGGCCGAGGGCGACGGCGATCCGGTCCAGATCGCCGGGGTGGTGCCGGGCGTGTCGGACGGCACCTGTCCGGGCGGACTGCAGGCGCTCAGCGCGACAACGGGGGCAGCGAACAGTATGGCAACACTGACGGGCTTCAGCATGGCCCAAAGCCTAGCCGGTGACTACCACGATCACGCCCGGTGGTTGCTCCAGAAGTTCCGGGCGCCGGGGTTCGACGGGCGCCTGGATCGCCTTGCCCACGGCGTCGGCGGCTTCCTTCTCACCCGGAGTCTCACCGAAGAACACCGTGGTGCCGGCAACACCTTCCAACGCCAGGTTGCCGGTCTCGGTGACATTCCAGTGCGCCTCGCGCAGCCGGTTGGCCGTGGTCTCGGCCGCACCGGGGACTTCGGAGATGTTGTACACGCGCACGTCGGCCTTGACCTCTGGTGCGGGTGCGGCCTTTGCCGAGGTCTTCGTCGTGGTCGTCGCGGTGGTCGTGGCCACGGACGACGACTGATCCGAAGAGTCGTCGCCTGAGCCGATCGCCTGGAAACCGACCAGCAGGAACACGACCCCGAGGAACAACAGCACCATCACCATGGCACGCAGGGGCAACCCGGAGGAGTCTCGCTGATTCATCGCCACCACTGTATCGAGCGAACCGCCCGATCCCTCACCCCGTGACCTTTTAGGTGCTGATATCGAAGCCGAGCCGCCGCGCAGCCCGCGCCTTCTGACGGCTGGCCCGCATCCGCCGCAGCCGCTTGACCAGCATCGGGTCGGCAGCCAGCGCCTCGGGACGGTCCACCAACGCGTTCAGCACCTGGTAGTACCGCGTAGCCGACATCGAGAAGAGCTCTTTGATCGCGTCTTCCTTGCTTCCGGCGTACTTCCACCATTGGCGTTCGAAGGCCAAAATATCGTGCTCGCGCCGGGTGAGCCCATCGCTCAGATCAGAGTCGTCCCCGGATTGCTCAGTCCGCGCCATGGCGCCGTCCATATTGCTCCCTGGACCCTTCCGACACGTGAGAAATAACATCGCTGTGGTTCGGCGATTATTCAACCACGGCTTGCTGGGTCTGGGTGACACATAAACCCGCGAGTCGGCTCCGGAAGGACTTCCGCCTAAGATTCCCCGGTGGCTGTCGTACCAATTTGCATCGTCGGGGATCCCGTTCTGCACACGCCGACCGAGCCGGTGCCGGTCGGCCCGGACGGTTCGCTGCCCGCGGACCTGCCCGAACTCATCCAGACCATGTTCGACACCATGGACGCTGCGAACGGGGTTGGCTTGGCCGCCAACCAGATCGGCGTGGCCAAGCGGTTGTTCGTCTATGACTGTGCCCCGACGCGGGGCCAAGTCACGCGCCGCCGCGGGGTCGTCATCAACCCGGTGCTGGAGACGTCCGAGGTTCCCGAGACGATGCCCGACCCCGACGATGACGAGGAAGGCTGCCTGTCGGTGCCGGGCGAGAATTTCCCGACCGGCCGGGCCGACTGGGCGCGGGTCACCGGGCTGGACGCCGACGGTTCACCGGTCACTCTCGAGGGCACCGACTTGTTTGCCCGGATGCTCCAGCACGAGACCGGACACCTCGACGGATTTCTCTACATCGACCGTCTGGTGGGCCGCTACGCGAGGGCGGCCAAGAAGTCCGTCAAGCGCAACGGATGGGGTGTACCCGGCCTGTCCTGGATGCCCGGCGAGGTTCCCGACCCGTTCGGTCACTGATGCCGGCATTGCCCGCGCTCGGGTCCCGGGTCAGCCTGCGTTACCAGCTGCCCGCCGGGTCGGCCAAGCCACTGACCGACGTCATCGGCCATGTGGAGCGCCTGGAGCCGACGGTGCTGATCCGCACCAAGGACGGCGAGCTCGTCGAAATCTCTCCTGCCGACATCGTGAGCGTGCGTGAGTTGTCGCACGCACCGGTGCGGGCCTCCGAAATCCGCGCGCTCGAACACGCGGCGGCGCTGGCCTGGCCCGGCGTCGAACAGCAATGGCTGGGCGGTTGGCTGCTGCGTGCCGGGCGCGGTGTCACCAGCCGCGCCAATTCGGCGATCCCACTGGGCGTGTCGGCGCAGATCGCCGATCTGTCCGCGGTGCGCGACTGGTACCGCGAACGTGACCTGCCGGCCTGGCTGGCCCTGCCGGAGCGGCTACTGCCGATACGCACCCCCGGCATCAAGCCGGCACGGGTCATGGTGCGTGAGTTGCCGGGTGCACAGCCCCCGGCGTCGGGTGTCACGCTGGCACAGCAACCGGACGCACAGTGGCTGCGGATCTATGAACGCGAGGTCCCCGGCGACGTGCTGACCGCCGTGGTCGACGGAGAGCTGATCTTCGCGACGGTGCCCGACTGCGCGGTCGGTCGCGGCGCGGTGACGAGCGCTCCGGACGGCACGGCCTGGCTGGGCATCTCGTCGGTGCGCGTCTCCCCCGCCCATCGCAGGCAGGGCCATGCCCGGGCGGTGTGTGAAGCGCTGTTGGGCTGGGGCGCCGAGGCAGGTGCCCGGCGGGCCTACGTCCAGGTGGAGGTGGACAACCACCCGGCCATCGCGCTGTACACCGCACTGGGATTCCGGCTGCATCACCAAACCCGCTATGTCGCGGCCGAGGACATCCTCGGTTCGCGCTGACCGTAACCTCTAACCTCATGCGCCTGGCCACCTGGAACGTCAATTCGATCCGAACCCGAGTGGACCGCGTGGTCGACTGGCTGGAGCGCGCCGACGTCGACGTGCTGGCCATGCAGGAAACCAAGTGCACCGACGCACAGTTCCCGATGATGCCGTTCGCGGCGCTCGGCTACGAGGTCGCACACATCGGGCTCAGCCAGTGGAACGGCGTGGCCATCGCCTCCCGGGTCGGCCTCGACGACATCGAGATCGGGTTCCCGGGACAGCCGGCGTGGAGCAGCAAACCCGAGGAGGAGGCCACGGCCGAGGCTCGCGCACTGGGAGCGACCTGCGGCGGGGTGCGGGTGTGGAGCCTGTATGTGCCCAACGGTCGTACGCTGGCCGATCCGCACTACGCCTACAAGCTGGATTGGCTTGCCGCGCTGCGGGATACCGCCGCCGGCTGGCTGCAAGCGGATCCGGAGCAGCCCATCGCGCTGGTCGGCGACTGGAACATCGCCCCCCAGGATGAGGACGTCTGGGACATGGCCGCCTTCGACGGCAGCACGCACGTGTCCGAGCCCGAGCGCGCGGCCTTCCAGGCCATGAACGACGCCCAATTCACCGATGTGGTGCGGTCTTTCACACCAGGTCCCGGGATCTACACCTACTGGGATTACACCCAGCTGGCTTTCCAGAAACGCCGCGGCATGCGCATCGACTTCATCCTCGGCTCCCCCGGCCTCGCCTCGCGGGTCACGAACGCCGAGATCGTGAAGGATGAACGCCGCCCCAAGAAGGGCACCACCGCACCCAGCGACCATGCGCCGGTACTGATCGACCTCAGCTGAGCAGCCGCCGGGGCGGTTAGCATTGGCGCGACGGGGAGGGGCCAGATGACGACCAGGTGGAGCGCGGTATCCAAATCGCCGACGTTGCCCGTGGACCACGCGCCGGCCGCCGGCCTCACTGCCGCAGACCTGTTCACCCCGCCCGCCGCTCCTGCGGTCACTCTCGACGAGAAGCTGCGCCGCGCCTACTTCTGGCTGATCAACAAGGCCGTCATCTCCCCGTTCTACGACGTCGAATTCGGCTCGGACACCACGGTCAACTATCCGCTCGGTGATGCGGGCGCTTCCCTGAGCCTGCCGAAACAACCCGCCTATTCCTCCAATGTTCTTGTCCCGCTGCTGACTTTCGCTGTGGGCGGAAGGTGCCTGCTGATCGGCGGTCCGGGCCGCGGCAAGACCACCCTGGCGGTGCTGATGGGGGTTCTCGCGGGGGCGGCGCCCGCCGATGTGCGCCGCCACGTCCAGCAGGGCCAGCCGCAGTTGACCGTGGGTGACCTGGTCGGGATTCCGCTGCCACGCGATCTGGTGCAGGCCGGGAGCCTGGCGGAGATCACCATCGCCTGGAAGAGCTGGCTGACCGCGCCGGTCAAGATCGTCGACGAATACAACCGGATTCCGACCAAGACCCAGTCCGCGCTGCTGACCATGGTCGCCGAGGGATACGTCGAAAGCCATGACCAGATGCACCTGACCACACCCGAACACGGTGTGCAGAGCTGGTTTTTCACCGCCAACGACGACGGCGGCGGTGGCACCTTCCCGGTGATCCAGGCTCTGCGCGATCGGATCGACGTGACAGTCCAGGCGTTCGGGTTCAACAGCCGGTTCCTCGACGAGCTGGTGAGCCGGGTGGAGGCCGGTGACCGCCCGGAGGACAACGTGCCCGCCGAGTTGGTGTTCGCCACTGCCGAGCAGGCAGCGATGGTCGAGAAGATCCGTGCCATCCCGGTGCCCACCGATGTGCGCCGCCAGTTGGAGTTCTTCGTCAGCCATTTCGAGTTCGTCCAGCATGGCGGCCGGCGCTTCGAGTACCGGACCAAGGATGTGGTGGCCACCGCCGGCATCGAGGTCGAACAGATCATCGACGCCAACTCCGGCGCCGATCTGCAGGTGGACCTCGGCGCACAGACCGTCAACGGGGTGTCGGTGCGCTCACTGCAGAACCTGGTGCTCTACGCCAAGGCGCTGGCCTGGTTCCGCGGCAACGTCTCCGTCACGCTCGAGGATGTGCGGGCCATGGTGCCGTTCGCCTTGCGCGGCAAGCTGTTACCGAACACCGCCCATCCTCGGTTCGACACCGGCGCGGACCGGGAACTGGCGTCAGACCCGGCAAGTTGGCTGACCGACCTGTTCGACACCTCGTGCCGTCAGTTCGTCGCGCTGGCACGCGAGGGCGAGGACCCGGTGGCCGAGCTGCTCGCCGAGTTCGGCCGCGGGCTCGACGGCTTGGAGACACTCGAGGTGTCGCGGCGCCTCACCACGATCGAGGCCCGGATCTCGGCGGTCTCCGCCGTCGGCAAGATCTACGGCCGGGATTTCGATGATCTGGTCGCGTTGAAGTATCTCTACCAACGGTATTCGAACTATCTGCACTGGCTGGAGAGCGGCCGGTGATTGCCCGGGTGTATCACCAGGTCAACCTCGACCTACCCGCGGCGGATACCGACCTTCCGGTGATGGCCGGTCTCGATCTGGCCCTGTCGGCCGACAATGTGGCCCGCTTCGGCGGGGATCCACGCCGGTACCGCCGTGCACTGAGCGGCATCTCCGCGGCGCCGGAGGCGATGTTCAACGTCGCCGCGGTGGCTGCCTGGCGGGCCGGGGTGCTGGGGATCCGCGCCGACGCATTGTCCCGATTGGAGCTGTTGGGAACCGATCTCGCGGCGTCGGTGCTGGGTCTGCCGGTCGATGCGGTCGTCCCCTTCGCCGAAGGGCAAGCGGTCGACCGCTTCTACTGGCCGCTGCGCGGACCGGGCCAATTGATCGCGCGGATCGGCGGTTTCACCGGGCTCGGCGGCAGGTGGGATCATCCGCCCACCGCTCCCACGCCGCGTGGACCGGGCCGTTGGACGGTGGACGTCGGCGTGCAGCGCTGGCAGATCGACGCCGACGTATTCGGCCACGTACTGTCCTCGGCACCCGTCGACGGTCACTCGGCCGACGGATCACGCACGGCGCAGCTGGTGGTACGCCCGACTTCCTATCTGGCCGAGATCTGGCCGGCATGACCGGACGGGCACCGACCGACACCGAGCTGGTCGCCTGGGGGGCCGCCCTTGAGTTGTGGGGCGTGCAACTGCATCCGCCGGATATGGTGCAGGACAGCGCAACCGGTACGTTCGCCTGGTTCTCCTTCCCACCGTCGATCTCGATCGACCTCGACGAGTTGACTCGTCAGGGCGCGCAGCACCACCTGGTGAGCGTCTTCGCTCACGAGATCGGTCATCACGTGTTGTCCCCGAGCACCCGCATCGTGTCGTTCAAGCTGATGCAACAGATGGCCCGCGCGATTGTGGCGAGCGATCCGCGCCGGGCCATTCCCGTCACCAGCACGGCCCAGCGGCTGTCCAATCTGTGGTCGGATCTACTCATCAACGACCGGGTGGTCCGGATGCAGCGCCGCCGGCACCCTGGTGCCGAACCGGACATGATCGCGTTGTGGCGCACACTGACCGCGCGGGAGCCGGTGTCGAACGCGGCCTGGTGGGTACTCATGCGGGCCTACGAGTTGTTGTGGTCACTGCCGTCGAACACGTTGTGCCCCAATGACCCTCCTGCGGTTCCCGAATCGGCGCGGGAGGAGGCCCGGGCCCGCCAGCACATCGACCCGGCCACACTCGACGTATCGATGGTCCGCGAGGATCTGCAGGAGAAGGAACGCATCCACCGGGCCGCGGCGCTGCGGGTACGCGCCATCCAGGACGAACTGCTGCTGAGCCAGCCGGTGCAACCCGTCGCCGACGCCGAGTACGTGGCGCAGGCGGTCCGCACCTTCGGGGCGGACCCAGTGGGTGGGGCTCTGACCTTCGGCATGGTGCTTGTGCCCTACCTGGTGCTGGAATCCATGGTCTCCGACGGCGCCGGCCTGCCCGGCGGTGGATGCGCCGAACAGGGTGGGCCGCCGGCCACCGCAGCCGAACTCGCGCAGGTGCTGGCCGATCCGCGGCTCGACGAGACCCCGGTGCACCCCGCAGCGGCCGCCATCGGTGCACCGTCGCAGGACGCGCCGCCGGGCCAACAGTACGGCGTCGCACAGACATTGGCCCTCTTCGCCGGATCCGATCCGAACGCCGTGATGCTCGCCTGGTACGAGGCGCAGGCCCGGCCCTGGGTCCAATCGCTTCGGCAGTCCGGCCGGGGCGTCGCCGACCAGGGGATCCCTGGACCGTTGGAGACGTGGGAGCTCGGCGACGACATCGCCGAACTCGACTGGCCGGCAACCCTTGCCGCCAACCCCGTGGTGGTTCCCGGGGTGACGACGCGGCGCCGCACGTACCTGCCCGACGATCCGGTCGCCACCACCGAAGCGGTGACACTGGATCTCTACATCGACTCGTCCGGTTCGATGCCGCGCCCAGAGCGGGGATCCCCGGCCGTGCTGGCCGGCATGATTCTC
Source organism: Mycobacterium sp. NPDC004974 (assembly GCF_053600815.1). Classification (NCBI taxonomy): domain Bacteria; kingdom Bacillati; phylum Actinomycetota; class Actinomycetes; order Mycobacteriales; family Mycobacteriaceae; genus Mycobacterium; species Mycobacterium sp. NPDC004974. Next base: position 186,738 of record NZ_JBSGAQ010000012.1, read on the forward strand.
GTGCTGTCGGTGCTCAAAGGCGGTGGGCGGGTTCGGGTCACGTCATGGTCGGGCCGCGGCCAGGTCGCCGGCGACAGCGTGTACACCCGCGATCGGTTGGAGATCATGCGCCAGCTGACGACGTTCTTCGGCGGCAGCACGGTGTTTCCCCTCGATCTGCTGGCGCACCGGTATCCGCCCGGTGACGATGCCCGCGATGAGCAGCGCCACCTGGTGGTGTTGTCCGACGACGGCTTGAGGTCGCTGTTCGGCGCCGGCCAGGAAGAGTACGCCTGGGTTGCCGCCGCGGTGCGGCGCCAACTCGATACCGCCACCCTGCTGGTCCAGGACCGGCGGCGTTCGGTGGCCGGCCCGGCCGCCGAGGCCGGCTACTCGGTGGACTATCTGGACAACATGTCCGACGCGCCGGCGGTTTGCGCGCGGCTGGCCGCGCACATCGCCGGGTATCGGCGGGAGGTGTCGCATGGCCGATGAAGCAAGTCGGGAATCCGGCAGAGAACTGGCGAACTGGTTCGCCGAGGGATTGGACGAGCAGGCGGTGTGGTCGAGCCTGCGGCCCGGCCCGACGGTGGATGAGGTCGCCGCACGGCTGGCGAGCACACCCCAACCGTTTCTCGCCGACACCGTCGACGTGGTGGCACTCGCCTGCGACGTGTTCAACCACACCGGCTGCGCAGCCGCCGCTCAGCGCATCGCCGAACGGGGGTCGCCGGCCTCCCGGCGCGGCGCTGCCATCGGATTGTGGTTGTTCGCCAGTACGGATCTCACCGGCCCGTTCAGCACGCCACTCGATGAACGGAGGGCTGCGACCGCCTTGTTGGCGTTGGCATTTCGGGTGCCACCCCTGGTGGACCCCGGCCGCTGGCTCAGCGATGCGGAACGCCGGGACGAAGCGGTGCGGACGTTCCTGCTCTGGGACGGCCTGCTGCCGCACGGCGAGGACGCGGCACAGGCCCGCTCACTGTTCGAGATGCGTGATTCGGTGCGCCGCGAAGGTGCGCTGGCTCAGGCGCTGGCCGATCACGAACATCGAATGGCGGTGCAACGCCGCCTGGCTGACGCCAAGGCCAAAGAAGCTGCGGCACGGTACAACAGTGAGTGACGATCCGCTGCGGCTCGACGACTACGTTCCGTTCGGCCAGGTGGCGCTGACTGACGAACAGCGCTGGCCGGGCCTGTCGGCGGCCGGGCGGGTGCGGCTGGCCGGTCTCGAGCAGCATCGTCTCGCGCCGGCCTGGTGTCACCGGGTGGGGCACCGGCTCTCCCCCGCCCAACAGCAGGCCGCCACGCGGCAACTGCCCCTTGATGATTGGCTGCCACGGCATCTCGCGCTGGCCCGCACCCTGCCGGCCTACCGTCACCGGACGGGCCCGCTGGACACCCTCGCCGACTTCCCGTTGATCGGCCGCGAAGACCTCGTCGATGACATCGCGGCGTTCGTCCCGCCCGGCGCCGACCTGAGCCGGATATTGCACGGCACGAGTTCGGGCAGCACCGGCGCCGCCCTGGTCATGCCGGACGACCCGGACGAGCTCGCTCGCGGTTTCCACTGGCTACGAGGGCTGGTGGGCGCGGACTGGGAACCCGTGGAGCATCGGGTGGCATTGGCACAGACGGTGTTTCAGCGGCAGGCGTTCACCTATGCTTCGGTGATCCCAGGCTTCGGTGAGGCCCTGATCGCGCGGCTGAACCTGCATCCCGCCGCGTGGGCAGGCGGCGGGATGCAGCGGGATGCGTATCTGCGGCACACCGATCCGCAGGTGATCAGCGGGACGCCCACCTCACTGGAGGTGCTGCTGGAGCCTGCGCTCGCGTCCACATTGCGGCCATTGGCGCTGATCTCCGGGGCGATGACCCTGACCCTCCCGCTGCGCCGGGCACTTGAGGCGGCCTACGACTGCCCGGTCCTGGACGTCTACGGCTTGCACGAGACCCGGCCCATCGCGGTCAGCGATGACGGCGGGCCGTTCGTGGTGGCCGAACGGCGCGTGCATGTCGAGGTCTTGGCGGGCGAGGTCGTGGTGACATGCGGGGAGAACCAGTTTCTGCCACTGGTCCGCTACCGCACCGGCGACTACGCGCGGCTCGTCACCCATCATGGCCGTCGGGCGCTGACCGATCTGGAAGGCAGAGAGGCAACGGTTTTCGTGTCGGCGACGGGCGATGCGGTGCCCTGCGTCGATCTCACCCAGCAGTTGCAGGCCGCCGGGGCCCGCGGGTGGAGCGTCGACCAGGACGCGGAGGGCCGCGTCGCGGCGGTGATCGCGTCCGGTGACCGGCAGCGGGTCACCGAGTCGCTGGCCCTGCTGTTGGGACGCCCCGTCGAGGTCACCCGGGTGACGACGCTGGCCGAGTTGGGTCCCGGCAAGCCGCGTCGCTACTCTTCGGCTATCGCGCCGACGCGGCGATGAGTTCGACGGCTTCGGCCACACTGTCGGTGCAATGGAGCAGGGCCAAGTCGGGTTCGGAGATCTTTCCTTCGCGCAGAACCGTGTTGCGGATCCAGTCGATCAGGCCCGACCAGTAGTCGACGCCCAGCAGGATGATCGGAAACTCGGTCACCTTGCGGGTCTGCACCAGCGTCAGCGCCTCGAACAGTTCGTCGAGGGTGCCGAATCCGCCCGGCAGGCACACGAACGCCTGCGCGTATTTGACGAACATGGTCTTGCGGACGAAGAAATAGCGGAAGTTGATGCCGAGGTCGACCCAGTGGTTGAGGCGCTGCTCGAAGGGCAGTTCGATACCGAGTCCGACGGAGTAGCCGCCGGACTCGCTGGCGCCGCGGTTGACCGCCTCCATCGAGCCCGGACCGCCCCCGGTGATCACCGCGTAGCCCGCTTCCACCAGCGCGATGCCCAGTTCCTCGCCCAACCGGTACTCCGGCGAATGCGGTTCCGTCCGCGCCGATCCGAAAACTGTGACAGCCCTCGGCATCTCGGCGAGGGCGTCAAAACCCTCGACGAACTCGCCCTGGATGCGCATCACTCGCCACGGATCGGTGTGCACCCAATCGGTGTGGCCGTGCCGGTCCAGCAGGCGCTGGTCGGCGGTCGAGGTGGCACAGCGGTCACGACGCAGTTGCACCGAACCACGAATTTGGAACTGGGTGTCGTCGTTCTCGCTCACCTCGGCTTGACCCCCACGGTGATGACGTCGGAGATCGGCGTCCACACCGGCCGGTGCACCCGGTGCTGTTCGGCGACGGTGAATCCGGCCGCCTCGAACAGCGCGCGCATCTCCTTCTCGGTGGGGCTGTGGGCGGGCGCACCCAGGTCGGCCGACAGCGCGTGCAGCGGCAGGAACTCCCGACGGGGACTCATCGTCGTCACCGCCACCATGCCGCCGGGTGCGATTACGCGATAGAACTCCGCGAGCGCGGCGGGCTGGTCGAAGAAGTGGAATGCCGATGTCGTCACCACCGCGTCCAGGAAGCCGTCTTGGAAGGGCAACTCCTCGGCAGGGGCCGACTTCCACCGCACGCGGTCCGAACGCCTGCGCGCCTGGGCGAGCATGCCGTCGGACATGTCCAGGCCGTACACCTCATCGGGTTGCAGTTCTCGCTGGATGCGGTCGGCCAGGATGCCGGTACCGCAGGCGATGTCGGCGATCTCCCTGGCGCCGTGCTGCTGCAGTTGCGCGATCACCTCGTCCTGAGCGGGCCGGTACACCCACCGCTGGAGGCAGCCCTGGTCGTACGCCGGGGCGGCGAAGCTCCAGAATCGCGTGATGGCCTCGTTGAATCCGCGGCGCTGCGTGGTGGTCACGCGCCCGAGTCTAGGTCGGCTACGACGGCGCCTCCACGCAGTAGACCCGCGCCGGCTCGGGGAAGGCCACCGCCCGCCCGGCGGAACCGCACACGGCGGTGTCCGTTGACCCGTCAACCCGCTTGACGATCTTGATGGCAGCGTCCGGGTCGGAGCATTCCACCGGGGTGACGAGCTTGGTCTCTTCGTTGATGTCGAAGCACTGGCCCTTGTCGACATCCAGGATGAAGCAGTAGGTGAGGGACTCGTTCATCAGCACGGAGTAGTCCGAGTCGGCCCGTTTGCCGTCCGGGCATGTCGCGGATCCGCCACCTTTGGACACCAACTCATAGACGGCCTCCGGGCTGCTGCAGCCGACCGGGGTGAGGTTCATGTCCGCCACGGCGTACTGATCGCCGGAGATGCAATCCCCCACCGCCAAGCCACCAGAGCCGCCCGACTTCGAGGACCCGGAACTTGAGCCGGAGCTCGACGTGCGCGACCCCGAACTCGAATCTGACCCCGACGTGCGTGCCGCCATCCGCGCCGCGAATCCCAACAGGCCGAGCACCAGCAGGATCACACCGATCACGATCATCACCGTGCCGGACTTCTTGGGTGGCGCACCGTAGACCTGCGGCGGGGCCGGTGGATAGCCGGGCTGCTGCGGATAGCCCTGTTGCGGATAACCCGGCTGCGGGTACCCCTGTTGCGGATAGCCCGGTTGCGGATAACCCGGCTGCGGATATGCGCCCGGCGGGTACCCGGGCTGGTCGCTCGGCTTCGACGATGACGAACGCCGAACCAGGCCGAGGATGAGCAGCAGCAGCCCCAACCCAGGGATCAGCAGCGCGCCGAGGAGATAGCCCGCGGAATATGCGGCGCTTCCGGCGGCGGCCAACGTGTGAGCGACCATGGCGGGGAGTATTCCATGACCAGCGGCCAAAAAACGTTTGCCGAGAGGGCCCCTCAGGCCTCGTTGTCGGCCCCGGCCTCGGTCCCATAGCGGCCCGCGCTGAACATCGACGCCACGGCACCGATCACCATCATCACGGCCGCGGCGGTGAACACCACCGTCAGGCCGGAATGGAACGGCTCGGTGATCAGCTGCGGGAAGAACGTCTGCCCGGTGATCACGTCCGCGTTCACGCCCGGCTGGTGCAGCGCGTCGGACGGCGCGAGCAATTCGGCCATCGGGTTGTAGCCCAGGAAGGCCGCGAACAGGCTGCCGACCGGGGGCAGGTTCGCCACATCATGGGCCACCGAGGCCGAAACCCCTTGCTGCGTCAGGCCGCTGGTCAACGCCGCGGGCAACGTGTTGGCCAGCCCGACGATCATCAGCGAGAAGAAGATGCCGATCGACAGCGAGTTGCCGGCGTTGAAGAAGGTGGACCGCACGCCCGAGGCCGCACCGCGCTGATCGGCCGGCACGCTCGACATGATGGCCGCGGTGTTGGGGGCGGTGAAGATGCCGCCGCCCAGGCCGTTGAGGAACACCAGGATGGCGAACACCCAGTAGTCGAAGTTGACCGGAATCATCAGCAGCGCCACGAAGGTGGCCGCCATCAGCAGCATGCCGCCGACGGTCAGCGGCCGCGCGCCGATGCGGTCGGAGAGCGATCCGGCGATCGGCGCGGCGACCAGGAACCCGATGGTGACCGGCAACAGGTAGATGCCGGCCCACAGCGGGGTGGACTCGAAGCTGTAGCCGTGCAGCGGCAGCCAGATGCCCTGCAACCAGATGATGAGCATGAACTGCAGCCCGCCGCGGCCTACCGAGGACATCAGCCCGGCGAGATTACCCATTCCGAACGCGGCCGATTTGAACAACCGGACGTCGACCATGGGCGACGACACCTTGAGCTCGACGATGCAGAACGCAACGAGCAGCAGCAGTCCGATCGCGATGGAGCCCAGCACCCACGGGCTGGTCCAGCCCGTGGTCGAGTCACCGTAGGGCTGGATGCCGTAGGTGATGCCGATCAGCAGCACCGTCAGGCCCAGCCCGAAGGTCAGCGTGCCGGCCCAGTCGAGCCGTCCGGCGGTGCGGACACCGAGTTCTTTGAGTGAGCGGTAGCTCCAGATGGTGCCGATGATGCCGATCGGGACACCCACCCAGAAGATGGCCTTCCAGTGCCACTCGGACAGGAAGCCGCCGATCAGCAGGCCGAGGAACGACCCGGCAACGGCGGCCACCATGTTCGTGCCCAGCGCCATCCCGCGCTGGTTGGCCGGGAAGGCATCGGTGAGGATGGCCGACGACGACGCCATCAGCATGGCACCGCCGACACCCTGAACGACGCGCCAGCCGATCAGCCAGACCGCGCCGCCACCGAGCTGGAACGGGTCGAAGGACAGCGCGATCGCGGCCAGGGTGAAGACCACGAAGCCGAGGTTGTAGATGCGGACCCGGCCGTACATGTCACCCAGACGCCCGAACGGCACGACGAGCACCGCGGTCACCACCAGGTAGCCCATCAACATCCACAGCAGGTAGCTGACGTTGCCGGGGGCGAGCGGGTTCAGCCCGATGCCGCGGAAGATCGCCGGCAGCGAGATCAACACGATCGAGGCGTTGATGGAGGCCAGCAGGATGCCCAACGTGGTGTTGGACAGCACCACCCACTTGTAGAACGGGTGATCGTGGTCCATCCGTTTGCGCCGGTCGGCGGTCTCGGCCTGTGCGGCGTCGACGTCGCCCGACGCGTTCGTCATCTCAGTCGTCATTCCGTCTTCGCTCTAGTAGCAATCGAGGGGGCTGCGAGGCCCAACATGTTCAAAACACATATATTAGCTATGCAAATCAAGCGGGGGCAACCCGAAGGCGCCCAGCCTGGCGGACTCGCCGGTTTCCACCCCAGCGTCGCGCCGCCACGCTCAACACGGCCCAGACGTAGAAAGCGGCACCCGGTCTGCGCTAGGTTGGGCCCTGCAAACCACACGCGGGAGTGCGCACGAGCGCACTGAGAGGACGGGTAGGCCCGTCGACCGTACGAACCTGACCGGGTAATGCCGGCGTAGGGAGATGAAAAATGAGTGATGTTCTTGTCGACCCTTCTGTGACCACCGGTCCGATCACCGGAAGCACCAAGGTCCATCGCGAGATCAACCATGACGGCACGACGATGCGCGTGCCGTTTCGCCGGGTGAACCTCACCAACGGCGAGCATCTGGACCTGTACGACACGTCGGGTCCGTACACCGACGACGCCGCGGTAATCGACCTGAACGCCGGCCTAGCGGCCCGGCCTGCGGTGCACAGAGACCGCGGCACCCAGCTGCAGCGGGCCCGCGCCGGGGAGATCACCGCCGAAATGGCGTATATCGCTGAGCGCGAAGGCGTTTCGGCTGATCTGGTGCGTGACGAGGTAGCCCGGGGCCGCGCGGTCATCCCGGCCAACCACAACCACCCCGAGGCCGAGCCGATGATCATCGGCAAGGCGTTCGGCGTGAAAGTCAATGCCAATATCGGCAATTCGGCCGTCACCTCATCGATCGGCGAGGAGGTCGACAAGATGGTGTGGGCGACCCGGTGGGGTGCTGACACCATCATGGACCTGTCCACCGGCAAGGACATCCACCAGACACGGGAGTGGATCCTGCGCAACTCCCCGGTCCCGGTCGGGACCGTGCCGATCTACCAAGCCCTGGAAAAGGTCAACGGCGACCCCACCAAGTTGACGTGGGAGATGTACCGCGACACCGTGATCGAGCAGTGCGAGCAGGGTGTCGACTACATGACCGTGCACGCCGGGGTGCTGCTGCGCTACATCCCGCTGACGGTCAAGCGCGTCACCGGCATCGTGTCCCGCGGCGGGTCGATCATGGCCGCCTGGTGCCTGGCACATCACACCGAGTCGTTCCTGTACACCCACTTCGATGAACTCTGCGAGATCCTGGCCCGCTACGACGTGACGTTCTCGCTCGGCGACGGGCTGCGGCCCGGGTCGATCGCCGACGCCAACGACGAGGCCCAGTTCGCCGAGCTGCGCACCCTGGGTGAGCTCACCAAGATCGCGAAATCCCATGGCGTGCAGGTGATGATCGAGGGGCCGGGCCACGTTCCGATGCACAAGATCGTGGAGAACGTGCGGCTCGAAGAGGAATGGTGCGAGGAGGCGCCGTTCTACACGCTGGGACCGCTGACCACCGACATCGCCCCGGCCTACGACCACATCACCTCGGCGATCGGCGCGGCCATCATCGCCCAGGCCGGCACCGCGATGCTGTGTTACGTCACCCCCAAGGAACACCTGGGCCTGCCCGACCGCAAGGACGTAAAGGACGGCGTGATCGCCTACAAGATCGCCGCGCACGCCGGCGACCTCGCCAAGGGGCACCCGCGCGCCCAGCAACGCGACGACGCGCTCTCGAAGGCGCGCTTCGAGTTCCGCTGGCACGACCAGTTCGCTCTGTCCCTCGATCCCGACACCGCGCGTGAGTTCCACGACGAGACGCTGCCCGCCGAACCGGCCAAGACCGCACACTTCTGCTCGATGTGTGGCCCCAAGTTCTGTTCGATGCGCATCACGCAGGACATCCGGGATGCCTACCCGGACGGGGTCGCCCCCGAGGACATCCAGCGCGGCATGGCCGAGAAATCCCAGGAGTTCGCCGACCACGGCAACCGCGTCTATCTACCCTTGACCACGTGAGGCCGAAGTGAACTTCCTGCCCTTGACCCCCGCGGGCGACACCCCGCTGCGGGTGATGACCATCGCCGGGTCCGATTCCGGCGGTGGTGCCGGGATCCAGGCCGACATGCGGACCTTCGCCATGCTCGGCCTGCACGGCTGCGTCGCGGTCACCGCGGTGACCGTGCAGAACTCGGTCGGTGTCAAGGGTTTCCACGAGATCCCGCTCGACATCGTCTCCGATCAGATCTCGGCGGTGACCTCCGATATCGGGATCCAGGCCGCCAAGACCGGGATGTTGGCCTCCTCGGAGATCATCACCACGATCGCCGAGACCTGGCGCATGGAGGGACTGTCCGGAACCGTTCCCTTGGTCGTCGACCCGGTGTGCGCATCGATGCACGGCGATCCGCTGCTGCACCACAGCGCACTGGACGCGCTGCGCACCGAACTGTTCCCGCTGGCCACGCTGGTCACCCCGAACCTCGACGAGGTCCGGTTGCTGGTCGACATCGAGGTCGTCGACCAAGCCTCGCAACGAGACGCGGCACGCGCCCTGCACGCGCTGGGTCCGCAGTGGGCACTGGTCAAGGGTGGGCACCTGCGCTCGTCGGCAGCCAGCCCGGATCTGCTGTTCGACGGCACGGAGTTCCACGAGTTCGCCGCGCCGCGGATCGACACCGGAAATGACCACGGTGCCGGCGATACCCTCGCCGCTGCGACGGCTTGCGCTCTGGCACATGGTTATTCAGTTCCCCAGGCTGTGGAGTTCGGCAAGGCCTGGGTGACCGAGTGCATCCGCGCGGCATATCCGCTGGGGCACGGCCACGGCCCGGTGAACGCGCTGTTCCGGTTGCAGCGATGAACCTGGAGGCGATCGCGGGCGTCGCGCACGAGCCCGAAGGGCAGGCGCAGGGCGTCGTCGTCCTCACCCACGGGGCGGGCGGTAATCGCGACTCGGCGATGCTGGTCAAGCTCTGCGACGAGTGGGCCTCCCGCGGCTGGCTGGCCGTCCGCTACAACCTGCCCTACCGCCGTCGCCGACCCAAGGGACCGCCGTCGGGATCGGCAGCGGGAGACCAGGAAGGCATCGTCGAGGCGATCGCCCTGGCCCGCAGCCTCACCGACGGCCCCGTGATCGCGGGTGGACATTCCTACGGCGGGCGCATGACCTCGATGGTGGCCGCCGACGGGGCCGGTCCGGACGTCTTGACGCTGTTCTCCTACCCACTGCATCCGCCGGGCAAGCCGGAACGCGCCCGCACCGAGCATCTGTCCCGCATCACGGTGCCGACGGTATTCACCCACGGCACGTCCGATCCGTTCGGCACGATCGACGAGCTCACCGCCGCCGCGGCGTTGGTGAGTGGACCGACCGAACTCGTCGTCATCGACGGTGCCCGCCACGACCTCGGATCCAAGCGCCTGGATGTACCCGCCCTTGCGGTGGATGGGGCGTTACGCGCTGTCGATATCGTCGAGCCATGACCTTCGCTCCTGGTCCGCCCGGTCCCTCCGGCCCGCAGGGCCACAACTACCCGCCACCGCCTCCGCAGCCGTATTCCACCGGTCCCGACCAGTTCTCGGCTCAGCCGAAGAAATCCTCGGCGCCCAAGTGGGCGCTGTTGGGTGTCGTGCTGCTGGTGGCCGTCATGGTCGCCGCGGGTGCGGTGTTCTACCTCGCGCGGGACCGCGGCGCCACCGAGGCCAGTCAGGTCCGCTCGGGTGATTGTCTGACCGAGATCCCCGACAGCAGCCGCGTGCTGTACGTCAAGACGGTGAATTGCGACCAGCCGCACAAGGGTGAGGTGTTCGCCGTGCTGCCGCTGCCCGACGGGGATTTCCCCGGCGATGCCACGGTGGTCACGTACGCCGACAAGTGCGCGCCGGCACTGACCCAGCACGCCCCCGGCGCAAGCGCGGAATCCGGTATCCAACTGTTCGTCCTGTACCCGACCGCGGACTCCTGGCAACGCGGCGACCGCACCGTGACGTGCATTGCTACCAGCAAGAATCCCCGCAGCGGCAAAATAGAGTAACGCGCTACTCTAGGCCGCTCACCCCGTGCGGTCGGACACTCGACACATGGTCGAGATCGATACGCGGGCCGCCACGGCCACCCTGCCGCTCGCACCGCGCAATCCCCTGTCCTATCGACAAACGATCAAGGCGATGCGGTCCTTCATCGAAGGACATCAGCGGCTCCGCGACGCGGGCGGACCCGTAAGCCGGATGGTGCTGGGCCCGCGGTGGCTGATCCCCCCGGTCCTGTTGGTCACGTCCCCGCAGGGAGCGCGCGACGTTCTCGGCCGCCGCGATTCGGTCGCCGATCGCGGCGGCGCCCTCAACATGGTCGAGCTACGTCGACTGATGGGCGGCAACCTGCTGAATCTGCCGCATGAGCGCTGGCTGCCGCGACGGCGAACGCTCCAGCCGATGTTCACCAAGCACAGCGTTCCGCGGTATGCGGGGCATATGGCCGCCGCAGCACACACGATCGCGGACGGCTGGCGCGACGGGGAGACGGTCGATCTGGATGTCGCGTGCCGGGCACTCACGCTGCGGGCGCTGGGCCGCTCGGTGTTCGGGCTCGATCTCGACGAGCGCGCCGACGATGTGGGCCCGTCGCTGCGTACCGCGTTGTCCTGGATCTCCGATCGGGCGGTTCGGCCGGTCAACTTCCCGCAGTGGGTGCCCACCGGCGGACAGCGTCGCGCCAAGGCGGCCAATGCCCGCCTGCACCGGCTGGCCGCCGAGATCCTCGCCGCGGTGCGCGACGATCCCGATCGGGACGCACCGCTCGTGCGCGCGCTCATCGAGGCCCGTGACCCGGATACCGGCCGACAGCTGACCGACGACGAAATCTGCGATGAACTGGTGCTTTTCATGCTCGCCGGGCATGACACCACGTCGACGACGCTGTGCTACTCGCTGTGGGCGCTGGGCCGCGATCCCGACCTGCAGTCCCGGCTGTACGACGAAGTCGCCGCGCTGGGTGATCGCACGCTGGCGCCCGACGACGTGCCGCAACTCGAACGCACCGTGCGGGTGCTGCACGAAGCGCTGCGGCTGTGCCCGCCCGGCGCCGGCACGCCCCGGATGCTCAACGAGGAGATGAGCGTCGACGGCTACCGCGCCGAGGCCGGCACGATGGCGATGGTCAATTTCTATGTCATGCACCGTGACCCGGCATTGTGGGACGATCCGCTGACCTTCGACCCGGAGCGGTTCACGCCCGAACGCTCGGCAGACAGAAACCGTTGGCAATACCTGCCTTTCGGCGGCGGCCCGCGGTCCTGCGTCGGCGATCACTTCGCCATGCTGGAGGCCACGCTGGCACTGGCGACCATCGTGCGCGAGGTTTCCGTGACCTCGCTGAATGACAACTTCCCGGTGGAGACCCCCTTCACCGTCATCGCCGCCGAGCCGATCCCGGCCCGCATCACAAGAAGGAGTACGCCATGAAGTTCATCGTGCACTGGACCCAGTCGCAGGCGAACTATCGAGATGCGGTCGAGAAGTTCAAGAAGACCGCCGGCCAGGTTCCCGAAGGAGCGACCATGCTCGGCCGTTGGTGGGGCATGAACGGCCAAGGCTTCGCCATCGTGGAGACCAACGACGCCAAGACCATGTTCGAGTCCGTCGCGGAGTGGAGCGAGTACCTCACGTTCGACGTCACTCCCTGCGTGGAGGACGCCGAGGCCGGCGAGGTGATCGCCAAGCTGTTCTGACGGCTTCGCCAGTACTGTCTTTCCGCCGGTGCGCCAACCGGCACGCAGCTATGCTCGCGGTGCCGCATGCCGAGCGGCGGTGCGGCGGGAAGGCAGGTGGCTGGCCCATGAGCACTCTGACCGATGATCCCTGGCCCGCGCTGCGGGTGTCGGACTGGGAATCCACCCGCGACACCCTTCACATGTGGACGCAGATCGTCGGAAAGATTCGCCTGACGTACTCGCCTTTGCTCAACCACTGGTGGGAGGTGACCCTGTATGTGAGTCCGCGCGGCCTGACCACGTCGTCGATTCCGTATCGAGACCGGTTGTTCGACATGGAGTTCGATTTCATCGACCATGTGCTTGCCATCCGCACCAGCGACGGCGCACGGGGCACAGTCGCGCTGGCCCCGAAATCGGTCGCGGAGTTCTACACCGAAACCCTTTCCGCACTGGAACAATTGGGCATCGAGGCGCGCATTCACGCCCGGCCCAACGAGGTCGATCCCGCTATCCCGTTCGCCGAAGATCACCAGCACGCGTCCTACGACCCGCATGCCGCCAATCTATTCTGGCGCCAACTGGTGCAGGCGCACCGGGTGATCAGCGACTTCCGGGCACATTTCATCGGCAAGGTGAGCCCCGTGCACTTCTTCTGGGGCTCATTCGACCTGGCGTGCACCAGATTCTCCGGGCGTCGCGCGCCCGAGCACCCAGGCGGCGCCCCCAACTGCCCCAATAGCGTGATGGTGGAAGGTTATTCGCACGAGTTGAGCAGTTGCGGTTTCTGGCCGGGCGGTGGCGAGGAAGGCGCGTTCTACGCCTACGCCTATCCCGAACCGGAAGGATTCGCCGCCCACCCCGTCGGCCCCGATGCCGCGTACTACAACAAGGACTTCCGGCAATTCCTGCTGCCCTACGAGGCGGTGCGGACGTCCGCCGATCCCGACCGTGCGCTGATGGAGTTCCTCCAGACCACCTACGTCGCCGCGGCCGACCTTGCCGACTGGGACCGCGCGAGCCTCGAGTGTGATCCGTTGCGCTGGAGCTGATGACGCGGCCGCCGGGCCTCAGTCACCGGCTTCGGCACATTCGACCGACACCCAGACGGTTGGTGCGGCGGCAGTGTCGATATTGGTGACGCTGCACTCGGACAGTGGAACGTCGGCATCGCCGCTCACCCAGTTGATTCCGACGTTGTAGCCCTGGGAACGCAGGTTCTTGATCGTGGTGCTGGCGGGCTCAGAGCCCGCTTCGGGCACGCCCGTGGGGTCGGCGACGGCGACCGGCGCCAGGGCAACCGGTACCGCGGCACTCGCGATGATGAACAACTGCACAAAGATTCGCGGCGTGGATGCCATGGCGATCCTCCTAGGCGTCGGACTCCAAGTCCCTGGACACAGAGGATTTTCCCACCAAAGACGCAGGCGAAATCAATATTCACGAACCCGGTATTGAAAATCGCGGACCACAGCGAACGCCGGCCTCGACAAAGTACCCGGTACCTGCGGTACTGTATTCCAGCATGAGCCCGGGGGAATACGAGGCAATCATCGTCGGCGCCGGCTTCGCCGGCATCGGCGCCGCCATCCAGCTCAAACGGCTGGGCATCGAGAACTTCGTGATCCTGGATCGCGAGGATGACCTCGGCGGCACCTGGTACGTCAACCACTACCCCGGCCTGGCCGTCGACGTGCCCACCACCACCTACTCGTACTTCTTCGAACCGAATCCGAACTGGTCACGACTGTTCTCCACCGGCGCCGAGATCAAGCGCTACGCCGACGACGTCGCCGACAAGTACGACGTGCGCCGCCACATCCGGTTCGATACAACCGTCGAGGGCGCGCGCTGGGATGAAGAGTCCTCGCGCTGGCGGGTGGCCCTGGCCGGCGGCGAGGCGCTGACCGCGCAGTTCCTGTTCACCGCGACCGGCTTCCTGTCCCAGCCGCACACTCCCGACATCCCCGGGGTCGCTGACTTCACGGGCGACGTCATCCACACCACGGACTGGGATGAGAGCTACCGGCCCGACGGCCGCCGGATCGCGATCATCGGCACGGGCGCCACCGCCGTGCAGCTCATCCCGGAGTTGGCCCGCCACGCCGCAGACCTGACCGTCTACCAGCGCACCCCGATCTGGGTCGTGCCCAAGATCGACCTGAAGTTCCCGCCGCGGGTACGCCGCCTGTTCGCCCGTGTGCCGGCCGCCCAACGGGTGATCCGCACCGTCACCGACGCCATCTACGCGTTCATGGTCGACACCGCGGTGCTCAAGCACCGGTACTTCCGCCGGTTCAACATCGCCGCGGCCGACCTGGCCAAGCTGCACCGGTTCGCCTCGATCCGCGACCCGGAGCTGCGCCGCAAGCTGACCCCGGACTACGACTTCGGCTGCAAGCGCCCGACGTTCTCCAACGGCTACTACCGCACATTCACCAAACCGAACGTGCACCTGCAGGCCGATGGCATCGAACGCATCGAAGCGGACGGCATCGTCAACGCCGACGGCAGCAGGACGAACATCGACACGCTGGTGCTGGCCACCGGGTTCGATCTGTGGGACGCCAACTTCCCGGCCATCGAGGTGATCGGGCGCGACGGCCGCAACCTCGGAAAGTGGTGGCGGGAGACCCGGTTCCAGGCCTACCAGGGTGTCTCGATGCCGTACTTCCCGAACTACCTGAGCCTGGCCAGTCCGTACGCCTTCCTGGGGCTGAACTTCTTCAACACGATGGAGTATCAGATGCGCTTGATGGACCGCCTGTTCGGCGAGGTCAAGCGCCGGAAGGCGACCACATTCGAGGTCACCGAGGAGGCCAACAGCCGGTATCTGGACCGGATGACCGAAGCGCTGGGCGACTCGTTGTTCACCCTCGGAAACTGCGCATCGGCACGGTCGTACTATTTCAATCCGAGCGGCGAGGCAACGCTGCTCCGGCCGATGACGACCCGCCGGGCCGTCGCCGAAGCTTCACGATTCCCGTTGAGCGACTACACATTTGCCTGATCAGAGAGGATCACACATGGCAGAGGGCAAGAACTCCAAGCTGGTCAAGCTGGTCGGCCTCAGCGTGGCCGGCGCCGGCGTCTCACATTTCGTGAAGCCGCAGCTGTTCGAGTCGATCACCAAGCCGGCGTTCCCCAAGGACACGCAGAAGCACATCTACACCAACGGCGGCATCGAGACCGCGATCGGTCTGGGCCTGCTGCTTCCCAAGACCCGCAAGCTGGCGAAGATCGGCACGCTCGGCTACGTGGCCTACCTGGCCGGCAACGCCGTCCGTAACCGGTAGCGGCCCAGCAGAGTCAGATCGATCAGGACGGCGACGACGGCTCGGGCCTGCTCTGAATTCTGATAGTTCATGAGCCGGCCCAAGTCGATCACCAAGGCCATCGCCGCATGAACTGCGAAGCGCGCCTGCCCCGCACTCCACCCCGGACGTACCGGCATGACGATCTCGACCCACGATTCCACGGCCGCACGTTGCAGGTCGCGCAGGATCTTCTGGTCGGCGGGCGTCATGCTCAGGCGTTCGGTGTAGTAGACGTAGTCGAGCTCCGGGCGGTCGAACGATCGGGCCACATAGTCGTCGATGAGGGTGCTCAGCGCCTGTTCGGGGTCCGTCGCCGCACCGAGGACGTCCGACATGTCCGCCGACAACCGGTCGGCGGCACGCCGGAACCCGGCGGCCAGGATGTCGGATTTGCCGGAGAAATACCGGTAGATCCCCGAGGCGGGCATGCCGACGGCGGCAGCGATGTCCTCCATCGTGGTGTCGCGGTAGCCGTTCTGGTTGAACAGCCGCATCGATTCGGTCAGCAGCGCTTCGTATTTCGTCGTGTTCGTGGCCGCGGGGGGCGTCGGCACGGGGTCGGTCGGGTTCGGAAACTCGGGCAGTTCGGCGGCCAGCACGGTGTCGCAGATATCGGCGAGCAGCTCGCGGATCTGACCGGCGGGCAGTTTGGACCGATGATCGACGACGCTGCCGATCACACCGAGCACCGCCGTCGACAGGGTCCAGCGGGCCCGCGAGCTGAGTTCAGGCCGCAGTTCCATCAGCGGCCGGTGGATCCGGCGGTGCACCGTATGTACCTGCGCATCCAGGGTGCTCTGATCGTCGCCGCGCAGATAACGCGCCTCCCAGCGGTACAGCCCACCGGATTCGCGGTTGACCAACGCGGTGTCGCTGAGCGCCGCGACGAGTCTGCGCAACTGCTCACGCGGGTCCCCGTCGGCCTCTTCGGCGAACGCCGTCGCGTCGACGAGTTGCTGGCCGAGGTTGAGTACGGCGTCGCGAAACAATTCGTACTTGCTCGAATAGTGCCGGTACAACGCGGCCGCCGAGATCCCGACCCGCGAGGCAATGGCCTCCATGCTCACGCCGTGGTATCCGAGCGCGCTGAAGGACTCCGCCGAGGCCCGCGCTATCTGGGCCTTTCGGTCTTTCGGACGGCGTCGCACACCACTGGCACCGCTGTCGATCGACCGGGGCGAGATGCGCGCCATTCCGTCACACTAACGGACCGAACAGCCGGGTCAAAATGGTAGTTCGGCAGAGAATAGCCATTAACATAGACGGCAATAAGTTCGAACGGGGGTTGCGTGCTTGTCAGGTTGCGGAGGTTGCTGGCCTACCGCGTCGCGCTCGGCGAACTGATCGTCGTAGCTGTGGTGCTGGGTGTGCCATATCTGCTGATCGGCACCTTCTGGTCCGGCACGCACACCGACCACCTGAAAGAGATGGGCGGCCTCGACGCAGTGGTGTCCTTTCTGGGGGCGATCGGTCTCGTGGCCGGTGTTGTTGTTCACCGACGTATGCATGACATGAAGGGGGGAACGGTGAGTTTTCGCGCCGTCTACATCGGAATCGCCGGAGCAGTGGTGTTGGGCATCGGGCTGTACCTGTTGAGCCTGCCGATCTACCTCGACGACTTCGACAAGTTCGGCATGCAGATCCCCTGCGGCTCCGGGTACGGCGCACACCTCGTTCAAGCCACCGCCGCCGGCCAGGAGTACGCGGACAAGTGCGGGTCGGCCCTGACGATGCGCCGGTTGTGGACCATCCCGGTCGCCGCGCTCGGGGCGCTGGCGTTGGTCGCGGTGTTGTTCCGCGCCGCAACGTCTTCGGCGCACGAGACACTGCTGCCCAATCGCGACACGGCCTAGCGCCCTGGTAGTCACCGTTCGGCCGGATTTGTCGGTGGTCGAATGTATGTTCGAGTTATGGAGGCGGGTGCGGTCCAGGCGGTAGCGGCATTGCGGGCCGCTTACGACGCGTTCGCCGCCTGCGATTATGGGTCGCTGACCCGAGCCGAGCTGATCGCGGTGCTCGACGAATACGAGGCACTGACCTGCCAGATGCCCGCCGTAGTGCATCGACTGCTGGCCCAACTGCAAGCCGACACCACCCCGCGCGAGATGGGCGCCAAGACGTGGAACGAGGTGCTGCGCATCCGCTGGCGACTGTCCACCACCGAGGCCGGCCGCCGTTTGGGTGAGGCAGCCGAACTGGGGCCGCGGCGTGCCCTGACCGGTGAACCCCTGGCCCCGGTCCTGCCCGCGGTCGCCGCCGCGGTTGAAGCCGGCCTGATCAACGCCGACCACGTCAAAGTGCTGCGCGACGCGATCAACCGACTCCCCGGATTCCTCGACCCCACCACCGGCCAACAGTTCGAAGCCGACCTGGTCCGCGTCGCGGTCGGGGTCGGCCCCAAAGAACTCAAAGACACCGCCGAACTGCGATTGTTCCTGCTCGATCAGGACGGACCCGAACCCGACGACACCGAACGCGCCCACAAACGAGCGGTGTGCGTCAGTAAGCAGGGCCGCGACGCGATGACCGGTCTGACGGCCAACCTCACCCCCGAAGCCGCCGCCGTATGGGAAGTCCTGTTCGCCAAATTCGCCGCCCCAGGCATGTGCAACCCCGACGACGACGAGCCCTGCACCACAGGTACCCCCACCCAAGCCCAGATCGACAACGATCACCGCAGTCTGGCCCAACGCCAACACGACGCTCTCCTGGTCATCGGACGAATCGCGTTGATGAGCGGCGACCTCGGCCAACTCAACGGGCTACCCGTCGCGGTGATCATCCGCACCACCCTGCAAGA
>NZ_JBSGAQ010000013.1:0-199266 GCF_053600815.1 Mycobacterium sp. NPDC004974
GCAGGCGGCGAACGCGTCGTAAGCGGCCCGCAATGCCGCTACCGCCTGGACCGCACCCGCCTCCATAACTCGAACATACATTCGACCACCGACAAGTCGGACGTTACGTGACAACCAGGGTGCTCTGGGGAGCTAACCGGTTCGCAGCACCGAGCAGGCTGATTCAGCCGCCAGCTTGAGCCCTTCGCGCACGGGAAGTGTGCGGAACGAATCGGACAGAATCTCCACGCCCCACGGCCCGTCGAAACCGAGATCGCGCAGGGTGTCGACCAGTCGGGTCAGGTCGAAAGTGCCGTCCCCGCACAACAAGCGGTTGTTGACGGTGTCTTCGAAGAGTGTCCCGACAACATGCGCGGCAGCGTCGTCAAGTTCGACTCCAAAGATCATCTCCGGTGCCACGGTGGCGGCGAGCGCGTCGAGCGTTGTCCCGGCCCGGAAGACGTGCCAGGCGTCGATGAGTAGTCCCACCCCGGGATGGCCCGTATCTCGGATGAGCTCAGCGCCCATAGGCACCGTTTCGATGATCGAGAACGGCATGGTCTCGATGGCAATGCGGGTGCCGTACGCGACGGCCTGGTCGGCCAGCTCGCGGAGTGGCTCCACCAGTGTCTCGGGATGCGTTGTTCGTGGCCCCAATTCGGAGCCGATCTTGACGAATGCCGGCTTGAGCACGTCGGCGGCCTCGAAAAGCAGATCCCGTACAGCGTAGGAATTCCCGTGCTGCCCGCGGGGAATCCACCAGCGTTCGATCAGTTCGATCTCGACGTGGGTGAGTCCGGCATCGGCGATCAGGTCGCGCAACCCGGCGAACCCGATGGACCCGTGGATGACCGCCAGATCGTCGGCGACCAACCCCATACCGCTGTAACCCGCATCGCGCACGGCGGCAACACGTTCGGTGATGGGTACCGGACTTGTGGCGGGACGGTTCACCGGCGAGGTGTTGCCTGCACTGGTCCAGGCGGTCGCCACGAGGCGAGGCGACGTCATCCGCGGTACTTCGTGACGTACCCGGTCATCGTCTTCAGCTGGTAGCGCGACACCTCATGGGCGTTCTCGTCCTCGGCGAAGACCGACGACACCATGACCGTGTCGTCGCAATCGTAGAAGCCGATCTCGGCCAGGCCGCCGAAGAACTCGTCCCAATTGATGTCGCCGTCACCGATTTTCAGGTGCTGATGTACCCGCACCGGGTTGCCCGGCGGGTTGGTGATGTAGCGCAGGCCGTGGCTGCGGTGGTGGTCCATGGTGTCGGCGACATGGACCAGGCGAAGCTTGTGGCCAGCGGCACGCATTATCTCGGTCATGTTCGAACCCATGTGAAATGTGTGGCATGCCACGTACACCATGCCGACGTTGGAGGAGTTGAGCCCGCGGATTATCCGCACGGCTTCGAGGCCGCCCTCGACGAAATCATCTGGGTGCGGGTCGATCCGGACGTCGATGCCTTCGCGTTCGAAGATCGGGAGGAGTTCCTCCATGGACCGGAAGAACGCGCGTTCGGATTCCTCGGCTTTCTCTGGGCGACCCGAGAATTCGGTGTTGATGACGTTGACGCCGAGGTCGACGGTGATCTGGATGACGCGTTTCCAGTTGCGCACCGCGGCTTCCCGTGCGTCCTCGTCCGGTCCGGACCAACGCAATACCGGCAGCACCGAGGCGATCCCGACGCCTGCGTCGGCGCAGGCCTTGCGGAACTTGCCCACCAGATCATCGTCGGCGCGAGGATGGTTGAAGAACGGGATGAAGTCCCGGTGCGGGGTGAGCTGCAGATACTCGTAGCCGAGTTCGGCTACCAGGCGCGGAAATTCGAGCAGACCATGGTCGTGGTGGAACGGCGTCGGATCCAGCGCGATCTTCACGCTCACGCTCCCGGGATCGACTCGCGGGACACCATCTTCACCTCCACCGGCAGGCCGGTCTGCAGTGCCTCGACACCCGCCGCACACACTGCGGCCGCGGCGTAGCCGTCCCACGCGGTGGGGCCATCGGTGTAATCCCCGGTCGTGGTGCCGCGCTGAACTGCGTCGACCCAGCGCTGGAACTCGATGTCGTAGGCCCGGCCGAAGCGCTCCCGGAAACCTGGGGCGATGGTGCCTCCCCAGGTGCCTGGTGCACCTTTGCGGATCAGCCCGACATCGAGTCCGATGAAGGCCGAACCCTTTTCGCCGACCAGTTCGGTGCGCACCTCATAGGCCACCCCGGTGGTGACGAACAATTCAACGTCGACGTGCTTGCCGGACACGGTGCGCATGATGGCGATCTGCGGGTCCTGGATGCCCTCGGGGGCACCGGGATTGACCGCCGGCTTCATGATCTGGATCGAGGCGATCTCCTCGCCGAACAGGAACCGGGTCACATCGACCTCATGAACCAGGGAATCCTTGACGATCATGGAGCTGTCGAAGCTCGGCGGTACGGCCGGGTTGCGGTGCACGCAGTGCAGCACCAGCGCGCGGCCGAACTCACCGGCATCCAGCAGGGCCTTCAGCTGCATGTACTCCTCGTCGAAGCGGCGCATGAAACCGACCTGGATGAGCCGCTTTCCGAGCCCGGCCTCGAGTTTGACCACCTCAAGAGACGACTCGACATCGGTGGTCAGCGGCTTCTCGCACAGCACCGGCTTACCGTGCTCCAGACAGGCCAACAGTTGCTTGTCGTGGGTCGGCCCAGGCGTGGCGAGTACGACGGCATCGACCTCCGGGTCGGCGATGGCGTCGAGTGGATCGGTAACGGCCCGGCAGCCCGGGATGCCTGCGGCGATCGCCTCGGCCTTCTCGGTGAGGAAATCGTTCACCACGACGACGCGGGCGCCGGAGATCCGGCTGGTCAGGCGCGCGACGTGGTCGGCGCCCATGATGCCGACGCCGAGGACGGCGACACGAAGATCAGACATGGGTGCTCCTAGCTGAAACGAACGGACGGGACACCGCAGGACCCCAGGTACTTCTGGGTGCGCTGGGCGATGGGCAGGGGAGCATCGACCTCACAGGGGTACATGTCCTGCTCGACGATCGCGAACACATCGATGCCGAGCTTCTCGATCGCACTGAGAAGCGGTGGCATCTCGGGGATTCCGCGCGGGGGTTCGGTCATCGCGCCGAGCTTGACTGCCTCGCCGAACGGCAGGTCCTCGGCCTCGACCTTGGCCCGCACCTCCGGGTCGACCTGCTTGAGATGCAGGTAGCCGATGCGGTCCGGTGCGCGCTCGATGATGGCGATGTTGTCCCCGCCGCAGTAGGAGATATGCCCGGTATCCAGGCAGAGGTTGACGAACTCGCCGTCGGTGCCGTCCAGGAATCGGTAGACGTTCTCCTCGGTGTCGACGTGGCTGTCGGCGTGGGGATGGTACTGGGCACGCACCCCGTACTTCTCGAACATCGCCTTGCCCAGCTCATTCATGCCCTGAGTCTTCTTGCGCCACTGCTCGGGTGTGAGAGTGCGGTCCTCCAGCACCGCCCCGGTGGCGGGGTCGCGCCACATCTCCGGGATGACCACAACGTGCTTACCGCCCACGGCCGCAGTCAGTTTCGCGACATCCTCGATCTGCTTCCAGACCGAGTTCCATGAGTCGTCCCCGGGAGCCTCGGACTGGTGCAGATGCTCGAACACGGTCCCGGCGGACAGTTTCAGGTTTCGGGACCCGAGCTCGTCCAGCAGCTGTTCGGGGTCGGTCGGCAGGTAACCGTAGGGGCCCAGCTCGATCCACTGGTAACCCGATGCGGCCACTTCGTCGAGGAACCGGGTGTACGGGGTCTGCCGCGGGTCATCGGGGAACCAGACGCCCCAGGAGTCGGGGGCGGATCCAACCAAAATTGTGGGCATGGTGCTTCTTTCCTGGCACTCAGCGGTCGGACGGATTGATCAGGGGGCGTTGGACTTTCTTCCAGTCCGCGTACCGCGCGTAGGCGCTCTGGGTGGACTCCAGCGTGGAGACCTCCGACACCGGAACATCCCACCAGGACTGACTGTCCGGGGCGAACACCAGCGGGTCCGTTTCCACATGGATGACGGTGGTGTTCTCGGCAGCTTTGGCGACCTTGACCGCGTCGGTGAATTCTGCGGCATTGCTGACCTTGATGACGTCGGCGCCCAGGCTGGCCGCGTTGGCAGCCAGATCCACCGGTAGCTTCGCGCCGTCAAGGCGGCCATCGGCGCTGCGGTACCGGTACGCGGTGCCGAACCGCTGGGAGCCCACTGATTCCGAAAGCCCGCCGATGGAGGCGAATCCGTGATTCTGCACCAGAACCGGGATCACCTTGATGCCCTCCTGGACGGCGGTGACCAGTTCGGTTGCCATCATCAAGTAGGAGCCGTCGCCCACCATGATGAACACGTCACGGTCCGGGTCGGCCATCTTCACGCCGATACCGCCGGCGATCTCGTATCCCATGCAGGAGTATCCGTATTCGACGTGGTAGCCCTTGCGGTCCCGGGTGCGCCACAGCTTGTGCAGGTCGCCGGGCATCGACCCGGCTGCGCAGACCACCACATCACGCGGCTCGGACCGGGTATTGACCAGGCCGATCACCTGGTTCTGGTTCAGCGCGGCGCAATCGTCCGATATGGCGTACACCGCCGACACCGTGTCGTCCCACTCCTTGGCGAGTTCGGCTGTTCGGGAGCGGTATTCGTCGCTGACGGCGTAGTCGACCAACGCGGCGCTCAGTGCCTCGAGCGCCTCGCCGGCGTCGGCGACCACGCTGACGCCGCCCTGCTTCACCGAATCCAGTGACGCCACGTTGATGTTGACGAACCGGACGTCGGGGTTGTTGAACGCGGTCCGTGAGGCGCTGGTGAAATCGCTGTATCGGGTACCGATCCCGATGACGACGTCGGCTTCCGACGCCAGCGCGTTCGCGGCCGTGGTGCCGGTGGAACCGATCGCCCCGACCGCCTGCGGATGGTCGAACCGCAGCGAACCTTTGCCGGCCTGGCTCTCGGCGACCGGGATACCGGTACCAGACGCCAGTGCGGCCAAAGCTCCTTCGGCACCGGAGTAGTGCACCCCGCCCCCCGCGATGATCAGTGGCTTGCGGGCCGACGCGATGATCTCGGCGGCGCGCGCGATCACCGACCGTTCGGGCAACGGCCGGGCCACATGCCAGGTGCGCTCGGCGAACAGCGATTCCGGCCAGTCGTGGGCCTCGGCCTGGACGTCCTGCGGGATCGCGACTGTCGCCGCACCGGTCTCAACCAGGTCGGTGAGCACCCGCATGGCCCCCAGCAGTGCCGCGGGCAGTTGTTCGGGCCGCCAGACCCGATCGAAGTAGCGGGACAGCGGCTTGAACGCGTCGTTGACGGTGACGTCGCCGGAGGACGGCAGTTCCAGCTCCTGCAATACGGGTGAACTGACCCGGGTGGCGAACGTGTCGGCGGGCAGCAGCAGCACCGGCAGCCGGTTGATGGTGGCCAGCGCGGCGCCCGTGAGCATGTTGGTGGCGCCGGGGCCGACGCTGGTGGTGACCGCCCACGCTTGCAGCCGATCCTTCTGCCGTGCGTAGGCCACCGCGCTGTGCACCATGGCCTGTTCGTTGCGGCCCAGCACGTACTTGAGTCCCGGTTCGCGCCCGGCCTCGTGTGCTTCCGTCTCGTCCTGCAGCAAGGCCTGACCGAGACCCGCCACGTTGCCGTGGCCGAAGATGCCGAAGCAGCCGGCGAAGAACTTGTGGCGCTCGCCGTCACGCTCGACGTACTGGTTGGCCAGGAACCGAATGGTGGCCTGTGCCACCGTGAGTCGCACAGTGGACTCGGTGTCGACGAGCTTCTCGGTCGACTTCGGTGCGGTGGAAACCATCGGTCAGGCTCCTCGGCTCTGGTGCAGGGGCAGTCGCGGATCGACGGCCTGGTGTTCCCAGCTGTCGCGCAGCCAGGTGTGGTTCGGGTCGTCGCAGATCAGCCAGGCTCGGTTCGGCCCTGAGCCCGCCATCACGTTGAGGTAGTACATGTGGTGTCCCGGAGCGGCGATGGATGGGCCGTGGTAGCCGTGCGGCACCAGCACCGCATCACCGCTGCGCACCTCCTCGAGCACCTCGATCGGACGCTGTGGGGTGCCGTAGACCCGGTGGTAGCCGAATCCCGGTGTCCCAGCGGGGCTGTCATCGATCTCGAAGTAGTAGATCTCCTCCAGCTGGGTCTCCACCTCGGTGTTCTCGTCATGCTTGTGCGCGGGGTAGCTCGACCAGTTGCCGCCCGGGGTGATGACCTCGCAGGCGATCAGCGAGTCGGCCTCGAAGGCCGTCGCGGTGCCGAAGTTGTGCACCTGCCGGCTGCAGTTGCCGGCCCCGCGCAGTTCGACGGCGACATCGGCGGCGGCGACGCGGCGGTTGGGAAAGCTCCGGTTTGCGCGTGCGCCGCAGATTGCGATACGGCCGTGGCCCGTCAGCGTGTATTCCTGGTTGATTCCGAGGTAGACCATGTCGGCCGGACCGTCGAACACCGATGCGCGCGGCGACAATTCGAAGGTCTCGTCGCCGGCTTCGACAGTCCCGCCGCCGGCCAGCGGCAGGATCATCACCTCCGTCTCGCCGGTCTGCCGGGTCACAGAGCCGGACGTACCGAGCTCGACCACCTGCAGCGACGACTCCGCCCAGCCTGCGGATTCCGGGGTGATGTCAACGGTGTAGGGCGCCTTGGCACTGTGCGCGGGGATGTACCACTTGCTGTTCACTGTCACCTCACCAACTTCACGGCGGTCGCGACGGCCGAGGCCACATCGTCATCGCCGGGGTACAACAGAGTGCGGCCCACGATCAGGCCCCGCACCGATGGCAATGTCAGCGCCTTCGCCCACGACGCGAACGCCTCGTCGGGATCGGTCGGATCACCGCCGAGCAGCAACGTCGGCATCGTGGTGGACTCCATCACCCGGTCCATATCAGCGACGACGGGCAGCTTCATCCAGGTGTAGGCCGACGTGGAGCCGAGTCCCTGGCTGATGTGCACCGACTTGATCACGGCATCGGGGGACAGGTCGTTGCGGACCTTGCCGTCGACGCGAGTGGACAGGAACGGCTCCAGCATGGCGATCAGCCCGTTGGCGGCGAGTTCATCGACGGCCCGCGCGCACGCTGCGAGGGTGGACACCGTACCCGGATCGCCAAGATCGATGCGGCACAGCATCTTCCCGCCGTTCATCCGCGCGGCCGCGGTCGAGACCGCGGTGGCGCCGGTCATCCGGTCGTCGAGCTCGAACGACGAGCCGGCCAGCCCGCCCCGGTTGAAAGAGGAGAACACCACCTTGTCGTCCAGTGCGCCGAGCAGGACGAGGTCGTCGAGGATGTCGGCGGTCGCCAGCACCCCGTCCACCCCTGGATCGGCGAGTGCCGTGCGCAGCCGGTCCAGCAGATCGATGCGATTGTTCATCGCGGTCGGCCGTGATCCGACGGCCAGCGCGCCACGGGCGGGATGGTCGGCGGCGACGATCATCAGCTTGCCGTCTCCGCGCACCGTCGGACGGGTGGTCCGGTTGCGCCAGGCCGTCGCGACCGCTGCGGGTTCGCCGGCCCGCAGTTCGGTGATCTCCGCGTAGGTTTTGCACATCGCGGACTTCGAGCCAAGTGCGCTAGACATTTGCAGCCTCCACAGCGGTCTGTTCGGCGAGATCGGAGACCTCGGCGGCGGTCGGCATGGCGGTCGAGCATTCGAGACGGCCCGCGACGATGGCTCCCGCCGCATTGGCGTAGCGCAGGGTCTTCTCCAACGGCCAGTCGTTCAGCAGGCCGTGAATCAGGCTGCCGCCGAAGGCATCTCCGGCACCGAGCCCGTTGACCACGTCAACCTCGTTGGGCGGAACGGTGACCGAGCTGTGCTTGGTCTTGCCCAGCACGCCGCGTGGACCCTGTTTGACGATCGCCAACTCGACTCCGAGCTCGAGCAGGGCGTCGGCGGCCTTGTGCGGGTTGGACTCGCCGACGGCGATCTCGCATTCCTCACGGTTGCCCACGGCGACGGTGACATGCTGCAGGGCGCGTTGCACCTGTTCGGTGGCCGCTGCCGGGGTTTCCCAGAACATCGGCCGGTAGTCGAGATCGAGAACCGTCAATGGGGCTCCCGAGCGGGCCTCCCACGCAGCAAAATGCGCACTGCGGCTGGGCTCCTCGGACAGGCCCGTCACCGTCGACCAGTACAGGCGCGCGGCGCGGATGGCGTCCAGGTCCAGTTCGGCAGGACTGATCTGCAGATCCGGCGCTGACGGCTTGCGGTAGAAGTACAGCGGGAAATCGTCGGGTGGGAATATCTCGCAGAATGTCACGGGAGTCGGATACTCGCCGTGGGTGCGGACAAAGCGGTTGTCGACACCGAGCCGGGCGAGCTCGTCGCGGACGAACCGGCCGAAGGGGTCGTCGCCGGCTCCGGAGATCAGCGCGGTGCGATTGCCCAGGCGCGCCGCGGCGACGGCCACGTTGGCGGCGCTGCCGCCGAGGAATTTTCCGAACGATTCCACCTGGTCAAGCCCCACCCCGACCTGCAGCGGGTACACGTCGACGCCGCTACGTCCGATGGCGATGACGTCGAATGGCTGGCTGGCGTTATCGGTCACGACTGACTCCCGAGTGCGATGTGCGTATTTGCGTTCCGGCGACGACGAGCGCGCCTGGTGTCGGTGTCGACTGTGCTCCCCGTCACCATGTGCTGTCAAGACTTTGTTCGGACATTCTTACTTTCAGTCATAAGCAGGTATTCTGAACAATCACTCCCGGCGAACTGCGCGCGGAGGACACGAGGATTGGAGTGCGCGTGACCCCGACGTTGTCCGTGGAGCTCGATCGTTCGAGTCCGGTTCCGCTGTATTTCCAGGTGGCGCAGGTCTTCGAAAAGGCAATCCTGGACGGGCAACTCAAGCCGGGGGACCGTTTCGAGAACGAGTTGGCGCTGGCGAGCCGGCTCAGTCTGTCTCGGCCGACAACGCGCCGTGCGATTCAGGAACTGGTCGACAAGGGGCTGCTGGTCCGCAAACGCGGTGTGGGCACTCAGGTGGTGCAGACCCCGGTTCATCGCCCCGTCAAGCTCACCAGTCTGTTCGACGATCTTGCACGGGCCGGTCAGGAGCCGGGCACCAGAGTTCTGGAGTACGCGCTGGGTCCGGCGTCCGGCGAGATTGCCGAACGGCTCAACCTGGAAGCGGGCAGTGAGGTGGTGATGATGCGCCGGCTGCGTACGTCCGGCGGTCAGCCGTTGGCGTTGATGACGAACTATCTTCCTGCGGCGATCGCGCCGGATCGCGATGACCTCGAGCGTATCGGCCTGTATCAGTCGTTGCGCGCCCGCGGGGTGCACATTCGGTTGGCCCAGCAGCGCATCGGCGCCAGGGCTGCCGAGCGGGATGAGGCCAAGCTGCTCGACGAGAAGCCGAAGGCCCCGCTGCTGGTGATGGAGCGGACGGCGTTCGACGATTCCGGACGCGTAGTCGAGTACGGGAGCCATGCCTACCGCGCGTCGCGGTACTACTTCGATACCACCCTCGTGGATCGTTAGCGTTTCCAAAAGTATTTTCTCCCTGCAGGTTTCGGTGGCTTGCCGTGGCACTTGTCCCGTCGTATGGGTGTCGCCGCGATGCTGCCGGACGTTTGATATGCAGTCCTAATGTCCGAACAAAGTCTTGACATTCGGATGTGAGCGGTATTACATCGACTGCGAGGCCGTGTCGCTTGTCACCAGACGTACAAGCACCGCGGTGACGTCGATGGCAAGGAGAAGCAATGAGGTTCAGTCGGCTCGCGGCGGTAGCTGCGGCGGGTGTGCTGGTCATGGGCGCCGGCGCGTGCTCCAGCACCGGCGGAAAGCCGCAGAGCAATGGTGGTGGAATGGGCGCCGGAACCGTCGACACCCCGCGGGCCACCATCGCGATGATCACCCACGAGGTGCCGGGTGACTCCTTCTGGGATCTGGTGCGCAAGGGCGCCGAGACCGCTGCCAAGAAAGACAACATCGAACTGCGGTACTCCTCGGACCCGGAGGCGCCCAATCAGGCCAACCTGGTACAGACCGCCGTGGACAGCGGCGTGCAGGGCATCGCGGTAACGCTGGCCAAGCCGGACGCCATGAAGGCCGCCATCGAAAATGCCACGGGCAAGGGCATTCCCACGGTCGCGTTCAACGCCGGTCTCGATTCCTGGCAGAAGGTCGGTGTCAAGGAGTACTTCGGTCAGGACGGATACATCGCGGGACAGGAGGCCGGCCGGCGGCTCACCGAGGAAGGCGCCAAGAAGGTTCTGTGCGTCATCCAGGAACAAGGCCACGTCGACCTCGAGGCCCGCTGCGCCGGCGTCAAGAACACCTTCCCCGCGACCGAGACGCTCAACGTCAACGGCAAGGACATGCCGTCGGTCGAGTCGACCATCACCGCCAAGCTGCAGCAGGACCGGTCGATCGACTACGTGGTGACGCTCGGTGCGCCGTTCGCGCCGACCGCCGTGCAGTCCGTACGCAATTCCGGTAGCTCTGCCAAGGTGGGCACGTTCGACACGAACGCCGCACTCGTCGACGCGATCAAGAACGGCGACGTCCAATGGGCCGTCGATCAGCAACCGTTCCTGCAGGGTTACCTCGCCGTCGACTCACTGTGGCTCTACCTCAACAACGGCAACGTCATCGGCGGCAATCAGCCGACGCTGACCGGTCCGTCGTTCATCGACAAGACGAACATCGATGCGATCGCCGAGTACGCGAAGAACGGAACGCGCTAGACATGAGTACCCAGGCAGACCTCAATCTCGAAACGCACAAAGTCGTCCGGGACGAGCGGGTCAAGGAACAGAACAAGCTGCAGCGCTTACTGATCCGCCCCGAGATGGGTGCGGCGATCGGTGCGATCGGCATCTTCGTGCTGTTCCTGATCGTGGCTCCGCCGTTCCGGACGCCGGAGGCCCTGGCCACGGTGCTCTATGCCAGTTCGACGATCGGCATCATGGCTGTCGGGGTGGGCGTGCTGATGATCGGCGGTGAGTTCGATCTGTCGTCGGGTGTCGCAGTCACCACCGCTTCTTTGGCGGCATCGATGTTGTCGTACAACCTGCATCTGAATCTGTGGACGGGCGCGGTCCTGGCGCTGGTGATGGCCCTGGCGATCGGCTTCTTCAACGGCTACATGGTGATGAAGACCAAGATCCCGTCGTTCCTGATCACGCTGAGCACCTTCTTCATGCTCGCCGGCATCAACCTGGCGGTGACCAAGCTGCTGTCCGGCCAGGTCGCGACCCCGAGCGTGTCGGATATGGAGGGATTCGATTCCGGCCGAGCCGTATTCGCCTCGTCGTTCAGCATTTTCGGGGTGTCGGTTCGCGTCACCGTGTTGTGGTGGATCCTGTTCGTCCTCATCGCCACCTACGTGCTGTTCAAGACCAAGATCGGCAACTGGATCTTCGCCGTCGGAGGCAACCAGGACAGCGCCCGTGCGGTCGGTGTGCCGGTCACGAAGGTGAAGATCGGCCTCTTCATGGTGGTGAGCTTCTGCGCCTGGTTCGTCGGCATGCACCTGTTGTTCGCGTTCAACACCGTGCAGTCCGGTCAGGGCATCGGCAACGAGTTCTTCTACATCATCGCCGCGGTCGTCGGCGGCTGCCTGCTCACCGGCGGCTACGGCACCGCGGTCGGCACGCTGATCGGTGCCTTCATCTTCGGCATGACCAACCAGGGCATCGTCTATGCCGGGTGGAACCCCGACTGGTTCAAGTTCTTCCTCGGCGGGATGCTGCTGTTCGCGGTGATCGCCAACAACGTCGTCCGTAACTACGCAGCGAAAAGGTAAGTAGATGAGCACAACTGCTGAAGCCCCGATCGCGGAGACACCGTCGGGCGGCGCGGTGCCGCTGGTCGAACTCAAACACGTCGGCAAGAGCTACGGAAACATCATCGCGCTCAAGGACATCAACCTTCGGGTGGGTGCCGGCGAGGTGACCGGCGTGCTGGGTGACAACGGTGCAGGCAAGTCCACCTTGATCAAGATCATCGCCGGCCTGCACAAGCCCACCGAGGGTGAGTTGCTGATTGACGGCACGCCGACGGTGTTCAACTCACCCAAGGATTCGCTCAAGGCCGGAATCGCGACCGTGTACCAGGACCTCGCGGTGGTCTCGCTGATGCCGGTGTGGCGCAACTTCTTTCTCGGCAACGAGTTGCGCAAGAAGGGCATCCTGCCGTCGCTGGACATTTCCGCGATGCGCGCGACCACCATTTCCGAGCTGAACAAGATGGGTATCGACCTGCCCGATGTCGACGCGCCGATCGGCTCGCTGTCGGGTGGTCAGCGCCAGTGTGTGGCGATCGCGCGGGCGATCTTCTTCGGCGCCCGCGTGCTGATCCTCGATGAGCCGACGGCGGCGCTCGGCGTCAAGCAGTCCGGCATGGTGCTGCGCTACATCACGGCCGCCAAGGAACAGGGGTTCGGGGTCATCTTCATCACCCACAACCCGCACCACGCGCACATGGTCGGTGACCATTTCGTGCTGCTGAACCGCGGGCGGCAGAAGTTGGACTGCACCTACGACGAGATCACGCTGGAACATCTCACCCAGGAGATGGCCGGCGGTAACGAGCTGGAGGCGCTCAGCCACGAACTCCGCCGCTGATCAGTGCAGCAGTGCCCCGTCGGCTGTCCGGCCGGCGGGGCACTGCGCTATCTACGGGTCAGTGCGAACACCCGCATGTCCCGGTTGGTGCGCGTCCGGTAGGCCCGGTACATCGGGTAGGCCAGAAACCGCTGCAGAGCGGCGTCGCGCTCGACGCCGGAGAGCACGGCCGCGACGACCGGGATGTCCTGGCCTGCCATCGATATCGAAGCCTGCGGTTCGGCGACGAGATTGGTCGACCACGAGGGATGGTGCTGCTGGCCGAAGTTGCTGCCCATCACCAGTAGGCGGTCACCTTCGTGCACATAGCTGAGCACGGAGGTGCGCGGCAGGCCTGATCTTCGGCCCTTCGCTGTCAACAGCAGTTCGGGCATCGACAGCGGACCGAACAACGAGAAGCGGCCCTTGGTGCGGTCGACCACCCGCCTGTCGAGTGGCACCATCGCGCGGATCACCTTGGAGCCGAATGAGGATGCGGCGAACGCGAACACCGGCTTGAACAACGATGAGACGTCGTCACGCCCCCAGTTGCCGTGTGGAAAGGATGCCTCGGACATGCCGCAATTGTGCGCACGGCGCACCCGGGAATGCGGCGCATCGCCAAAACCGACACGCGCGCTCGCGGTGCTGGTGAGCTGGTGAGGGGGCGTCAGGAAAATGCGGCGCGGAAGGCCTCCAGCGCGGCCACACTGTCGCCGGCGGCGTACGCCTCCATACCGATCGGTCCGGTGTAGCCGCTGTCCCGCAATGCCTTTGCCACCGCCGGATAGTGGATCTCGCCGGTGCCGGGCTCGCAGCGGCCGGGAACATCGGCGACCTGGATCTCACCGATCGCCGATCCGGCTCGGCGCACCAGCTCGACCAGGTTCCCTTCACCGATCTGGGCGTGGTAGAGGTCGAGCATCATCTTCACGTTGGGATGCCCCACTGCCTCGATCAGTGCCAGGGTGTCCTTGGCGCGGGCCAGCGGCACCCCGGGATGGTCGACGATGGTGTTGAGGTTCTCCAGGCAGAACGTGACGCCGGCCTCGGCGCCGAGTTCGCCCAGAGCCTCCAGACCCCGCATCGCCGAGAACCACATCTCGCCGGTGGCCCGGTACTGCGGGCGGGCTGCCTGGCCGTCGACCAGCTCGCCGGGATGCACGACCAGCCGCGGAACACCAAGGATCTCAGCCGCTTTGATGGCCTCCTGTGCGGTACGCACCACCTCGCGGGCACCGTCGGGAGCGTAGAGGTCGCCATGCAGGTATCCGGTCATCGACGAGAACCGGGCTCCGGTGGCGGCCAGTGCACCGAGGTCCTTATCGTGAAAACTCCAGATCTCCACCGAGAAGCCCAGATCGGAGATGCATCGGGCCCGCTCGATGATGTCGAGGTCCGTGAACACCATCTCGGCACACACTGCCAGTTCGAAGGTCATGACCGCACCGCATCCGCGAGCGAGACCGGTGCACCGGTGCCGATGTGGCCGCAGATCAGCTGATCCGACATGAGGACTCCTGATTCACTAGAACGTTCCAGGTCTGACAAAACCAATGCGGTCGGCGCCGCGGCACTAACGCGTCGGTAGTCCCGCGGCCTGGTACGCGGCGTCGACATAGGCCATGTTGGTCACCGCATCGGTGAGCCCGAATGGCAGTGCCGCGCCGTTCTGCACGTGGTCGGTGAACGCCTCCAGCTGATACGTGTAGCTGGCCCGGGTGCCGAGTCGCTCGACGCGTTCACCGGCGGCCGTCCGCACAGTGACCCGGTCGTCGTCGTTGGGCCGGATGAAGTCGTGAACCAGCACCTCACCCTCACTGCCGACGATTCTGATGGTGAACGAATACTCTGGTGCCACCATCGAATTGGTGCTCAACCCGGTCGCGCCACCCGGGTAGTCCACCTCCACATCGCACGTCGCATCGACATCGGCCGAGCGTTGCTCGGCGCGGGCAGCGAGGATGGACGGTGCACCGCGAAGCCCGTCGACGTCCAGACGGCCCAGCGACCGCAGGACGTGCATGCCGTAGCAGCCGAGGTCCATCAGGGCGCCGCCGGCCAGTTCCAGTGACCAGCGGGGGTCATCGTCGTCCGGGGCGGGCATCGCCATCCGCACCTCGACCCGGGTGAGTCGGCCGATCTCGCCGCTGGCGGCCAGTCTGAAGGCCCGCTGTGTCACCGGGTGGAAGAAGTAATGAAACCCCTCCAGGACCGTGACCCCTGCGGTTTCGGCGGCCCGGGCAACCGTGGCAGCCTCGGATCTGTTGCGCGCGAAAGGTTTCTCGCTGAGCACAGGCTTCCCCGCCGCGATCGCCGCCAGATTCCACGGTGCATGCAATCCGTTGGCCAGGGGGTTGTAGACGACGTCCACTTCGGCATCGTCGATCACGTCGGTGTAAGAGTCCACGGCGCGTTCCACGCCGTACTTCTCGGCAAAAGCCGCCGCGCGCTGCGGATCACGGGCGGCCACGGCCACCAAGCGATGGCCGAGTTCGTACGCCGGTCCGACGATGGCCTTCTCGGCGATCCGGGAAGCGCCCAGAACACCGATGCGCAATCCGGTCACGAGGTCACAGACTTCAGGTACGCCACGCTGGTGCGCACGTCGGCGACCGGACCATCACCGGCCGGTGCGCCATCCAGGATGGTGTCCTGCTCCATCACGAACCATCCGTCGAAACCGTTGTCCCGCAATACCGAGACGATGCCCGCGATGTCAACATCGCCAGTGCCCAAGGGCGTGTACATCCCGGCCCTTACGGCATCGGTGTAGCTGATCTCACCGGACTGCACCTTCGCGGCGAGGACGGCATCCACGTCCTTCAGGTGGGTGTGCTTGATCCGGTTCGGCACGGCCTTGGCCAGCTCGAGCGGATCGGTGCCGCCGATCAACAGGTGCCCGGTGTCCAGACACAGTGGGATCGCCGAGCCGGCCAGCACCCGGTCGACGTCGTCGCGGGTTTCGACCATGGTTCCCACATGCGGATGCAGCACCGCGAGCAGGCCGCGCGCGGCGACGATCGCGGCCAGCCGGTCCAGGTTGGACAGCAGTATCGCCCACTGGTCATCGTCGAGCACTGGCCGGGAGTCGTAGCCGTCGGATCCGGTGGCCGCGGCCAGCACCACGACCCCGGCGCCGGCCGCCACCAGCGAATCCAGCGGTCCGGCAAGGTCATCGGCGGGATCGTGATCGGCGTTGTGCAGCACCACCGGGACGAACCCGCCCACGCAGGCCAGCCCGTGCCGGGTCAGCACGGATTGAAGTTCGGCGGTGTCGGCGGGCAGGAAGCCCTCCGGGCCCAGTTCGGTGGCGGTCAGGCCGGTGTCGCGCATCTCGGTGAGCACGCGTTCGGGATCGAGTTGATGACCCCAGCCGGGAACCTCGCACACGCCCCACGAGATCGGCGCTCCGGCGATTTTGATGGTGGCGCTCATGCGTTGCGAACCTCCTCGATGCGCACCGGGGCGCCCCGGCGCAGGGACTCGGTGGCGGCCTCGGCCAGCCAGGCCACCTCGACGGCGTCGGCCACGGTGGCGCCGGCGACCGGTGCGCCCTTGGCTACTTCCACGAAGCCGGCCAGCTCCGTGCGGAACGCTTCGGTGAAGCGGTCCATGAAGAAATTGTGCGCGGGACCGGCCGGGAATGTGTTGGCCGGATCCACATTTCGGATCGGCACACCCTGGTCCCAGCCGGCGGCCACACTGTCGTTGAACCCGTGCACCTCAAGGCGGCAGTCGTATCCGCGGGCGTTGTAGCGGGCATTCGACACGACGCCCAGTGCGCCCCCGTCGAACCGCACGATCACCGCGGCGGTGTCGACGTCGCCGTACTCGGCGAACAGGGGGTCGCCCTGAACGGATCCGGTGGCGTACACCTCGACCGCGTTCTGGCCGGTGATCCAGCGAATGATGTCGAAATCGTGTACGGCGCAGTCACGGAAGATTCCGCCGGAGCCCTTGATGTAGTCCAGCGGCGGGGGAGCCGGGTCCATCGTGGTGCTGCGCACCGTGTGCAGGATGCCCAGCGACCCGTCGTCGACCGCACGCTTGGCCGCGGCGAAGGCGGCATCGAAGCGGCGCTGGTATCCGACCTGCACGGGCACACCGGATCGCGCGATGGTCTCGGCCACCCGCGCGCTCTCCACGGCGGTGGAGGCGATCGGCTTTTCGCAGAAGGTCGGGATGCCGCGCTCGACGGCGGCCAATGTCAGCTCGGCGTGCGCCGGTGTGGCGGCGGCCACCACCACTCCGTCCACGCCCGAGGACAACAGTTCCTCGACGGTGTCGACGGCCTTGGCGCCGTGCTTGGCGGCCACCGCGGCGGCTACGTCAGTGCGCTCGTCGGTGATCACCAGCCCGTCCAAACCATCGAGGGCGGAAAGTGTTTCGGTGTGGAACGCGCCGATGCGGCCCAGTCCGATAACGCCGAGTGTGGTCATGGGGTTCTCCGTTCTTGCTGCTGATCGAGGATGGTGTCGAGTTGTTCGGGGGTCAGGTCGCCGGCCAGTGCGGCCAGCACGGTGTCGACCTGGCTGGGCGGGGCCAGGCTGCCGATGGGTTGGTCCCGGTCGAGATTCGTCGGGAACGCGTAACCCTCGGCGGTGGCGTTGACGGCGTTGGCCAGCTCTCGCTCGGAGCGGCCCGCGGCCTTCATCGCCAGGAGGGCGGGGTACACGGCGCGAACCATGGAGGTGCGGTCGAGTGCTTCCATCGCGCGTCCGAACGGCGAGGAGATCTGCAGCAGGTTGGCCATCCGCCGGATATCGGTCGAGGTGTTGGTGCCCGCGCCGTGATAGAGCGCCGGATTGAAGAAGACCGCGTCACCCTTGGCCAGCGGCACCTGAACCTGGTGAGTGGCGAAGAACTCGATGAACTCCGGCCGGTAGAACGCGATGTACCCGGCCTCGAACGTCTGCGAGTAGGGCAACAGCATGGTCGGCCCACTGGCCGGCGGCATGTCACAGTGCGCGACCGCGCCCTGCAGCGTCATCGCCGGCGACAGCCGGTGCAGGTGTGCGGGGTAGTCGGCCAGCTGGTCCAGGGTGACGAAACCGAGATGGTAGTCGCGGTGCGGAACTTGCGCGGCGCCACCGGGATTGACGACGTTGACCTGGGAGGTGACCTGGTAGCGCGGGCCCAGCCAGGCCTGTGAGACGAGTGCGAGCGCGTCGTTGGCGTAGTAGTGGGCGTACACGTCGGGGGAGTGCAGGGCCAGCTTCTGGGCGGCGTTCCAGATGCGGTCGTTGGCGCCGGCCTTGCCGAAATGGTCGCCTGCGGCGGCGCCTTCGGCGCGTTGGGCTTGGATCAGCGCGGCGAACGCGGCGCCGGCCCGGTCGACGACGTCCTCATCGAAGGCACCCTCGAACACCACGACGCCCGGGCCGTCGGCCAACACGCTGATCAACTCGGCCTGCAGCCCACGGCGGTCGGCGTCGGCGATGGTCGCGGCCGAGTACACCGGGACGTTGTGCCGGATATCAGCGGCCAGCGGGTAGTCGGCGGGGTCGGTGGTGCGGGACACCCGGGCGCGGAAGTCGTCGAGTGAGCAGTCCGCCTCCTCGATCCAGGCCCGGTGCCCGGTGCGCGATGTCCGCAATGTCGTGGTCATGGCAGCTAGTCTTGCTGTGTCTTGTGGCACAATCAACGGCAAAAAGCCATCAAAAAACCATCAGCAGGCGCGGGAGGTCGCAGGTGGCGCACCGATACAAGGTCCGTGAGATCGCTCAGCAGTGTGGCTTGAGTGAGGCCACGGTGGACCGGGTGCTCAACGACCGCCCGGGTGTGCGTGAGAACACCCGAGCCGAGGTGCGCCAAGCGATCGCCGACCTGGACAAGCAACGGGCACAGTTGCGGCTCAACGGGCGTCGCTATCTGATCGACGTGGTCATGCAGACCCCCCGGCGGTTCTCCGACGCGTTCCGGGCGGCTGTCGAGGCCGAGTTGCCCACGTTCGCGCCGGCCATGTTGCGGGCCCGCTTCCACCTCTGGGAATCCGGGTCGACCGCTCAGATGGTCGACACCTTGGCGGGCATTCGCGGCAGCCACGGGGTGGTGCTCAAGGCGGCCGACGAACCCGAGGTGGCCGAGGCTGTGGACCACCTCGTCGCCGCCGGGGTTCCGGTGGTGACCTACACGACCGACATTCCCGCCAGCGCCCGCAGTGCGTACGTCGGTATCGACAACCACGGAGCCGGTGCGACCGCGGCCTACCTGATCGAGCAATGGTTGGGCCCCACCCCCTCGGCGGTATTGATCACCCTGAGCCGCACGGTGTTTCGTGGTGAGGGCGAGCGCGAGGTCGGATTCCGGTCGGGGCTGCGCGGCTCGGGCCGTGTGGTCGTCGAGGTCACCGACAGCGACGGCATCGACGCGACCAACGAACGGCTGGTGCTCGACGCGCTGGAGCGTCACCCGTCGGTGGAGGCGGTCTATTCGCCAGGCGGCGGCAACGCGGCCACGGTCGCGGCGTTCGAGAAACTCGGACGACAGTGTCGGGTCTTCGTCGCCCACGATCTCGATGCCGACAACCGCAGATTGCTGCGGGAAGGCAGGATCTCGGTGGTGCTGCACAACGACCTGCGGGCCGACGCGCGACTCGCCATGCGGTTGATCCTGCAGCAGCACGGTGCATTGCCGGGGGAGCCGGTCCGCCCCGTACCCATTCAGGTGATCACGCCGTACAACCTGCCGGCGTGAGCACTTCGGTTTATCCGGGCTCGGCGGTGGGGGCCGGCGTGGCCTTGACCGGCGGTGTGGCAGCAGGAGTATCGGGCTGTGATGGCGGTGCGGATTGGGTCACGGTCTCGCCGAAGTGCATGGTGGGTTCGGCCGCGGGCACGGACATGTCGAGTGTGCTGTCGATCTGGTTCGTTTGGAGCCCCAGTACCGCCATGATTGCCGCGGCTGCCGAGCCGGCGGTACAGAGGAGAAGTCTCGTTCTCGAATCCACACGCATTTCGCAAAACCCTTCGTCACAACATTGACTATCTATGTGATTTGAAGGCGGATCCGGGCCGTGGCATTCCACATATCGATGTGTGACATGCATCACATTTAGATGACGGGTGCGGGATCGGGCGGGGTCGGGGCGCGCGGCGATCGCCCAGACCGGGAGACTTCATCCATGCCACGAGAGCTAGTCCCTGGGGTAACCGTGCTCGGCAACCTCGCGATCGACATCATCAACGGGGCGCCGCCGAGCCCGGGGGGATGCGCGTCGTTCGCCGGAGTGGCGCTGCAGGCGGCGGGCGGGCCCGGTCGGATCATCGCGATGGGCGCCGAACGCGATCACGCCCTGTTCGACGGGCTGCGCGCGCGGTTCGGGTCGCTGGTGCAGATCCTGCCCTCGGACGTGACGAGTTCGTTCAGCCTCGACTACGACGACACTGATCACCGGCACATGGGGGTGCAGGCGATCGGCCCGGTGTGGACCGCCGCGGACGTCGAAGCTGCTGATCCGGCGACGACGTGGGTGCACCTGGCCCCGTTGCTGCGCACCGATTTCCCGGCCGGCACGCTGGCCGCGCTGTCGGCACGAGGTCACCGGGTCGCCTACGACGGGCAGGGGCTGGTGCGCGCCGACCGCTTGGGGCCGCTGGTCGAGGATCGTCACTTTCCCGCGGACCTGCTGGCCGATGTCGACATCCTCAAGCTTGCCGAGGACGAGGCAGTGATCGTGGCCGACGGCGCGTTCGACGCGTCGACGGCGGAGCGACTCGGCGTCGCGGAGATCCTGGTGACCTACGGCTCAGAGGGGTGCGACATATATATCGAGGGTGCGGTGGAGCGCGTGCCGGCCGCCTGGCGGGTTCTGGATGTCCAGACCACCGGGGCGGGGGACATGTTCACCGCCTGCTATGTCGCGCACCGTGCGGCAGGCCGCGATCCGCACCGCGCCGCGGAATCGGCCAGCGAACTGGTAGCCAGGGAATTGGACAAGCGGGTTCACGCCGGGACACCCGACCGGGCGTAAGCGCACGTCGGGGCCTAAACTCGACAAGTGTCAAGTACGCGCTTGCCGGTGCTAGCAGAGAGCTACCGGCCGGTAGCATTTTCCTTAGAGAATGACGTTCTCCTAAACGTGACGAAAACCACAGTTTTGTCTCAAAAGGGGCTTCTTCACGCCCACGAACAGCACCTTCATCGAGAACCCACCCGCGTGTCGAGGGACGGCGCGGTGAAGTGCAGCCTAAGAGCAGTGCAATAATCGGTACTGGTAGTGACATCAAAATTCGGTGGACGTTCGATCCGGCAGCGCGTCACATGGCAGCGGCCCGGAAAGACGTGGTCAAAGTACGTGTGAAAGGCGGTAGCCGTGGGTGAGAACGGCAACGGCAATGGCGCCGCGCCGCGGCAGAAGCTCGAGAAGGTAGTCATCCGCTTCGCCGGCGACTCCGGCGACGGTATGCAGTTGACCGGCGACCGCTTCACTTCTGAAGCTGCGCTGTTCGGCAACGACCTGGCTACCCAGCCGAACTATCCCGCCGAGATCCGCGCGCCACAGGGCACCCTGCCCGGGGTCTCGTCGTTCCAGATCCAGATCGCCGACTACGACATCCTCACCGCCGGTGACCGTCCCGACGTGCTCGTGGCGATGAACCCGGCAGCGCTCAAGGCCAACGTCTCGGATCTGCCCCGCGGCGGTCTGATCATCGCCAACTCCGATGAGTTCACCAAGCGCAACCTCGCCAAGGTCGGATACGACAACAATCCGCTAGAGGATGACACGTTGTCCGACTACGTGGTGACGTCCGTCGCGATGACGACGCTGACCCTGGGCGCCGTCGAGGCGATCGGTGCCACCAAGAAGGACGGCCAGCGCGCCAAGAACATGTTCGCCCTCGGTCTGCTCTCGTGGATGTACGGCCGCGAGCTCGAGCACAGCGAGGCGTTCATCCGGGAGAAGTTCTCCCGCAAGCCCGACGTGGCCGAGGCCAACGTCCTGGCGCTCAAGGCCGGCTGGAACTACGGCGAGACCACCGAGGCATTCGCCACCACCTACGAGGTGTCGCCGGCCAAGCTGAAGTCGGGTGAATACCGTCAGATCTCGGGTAACACCGCGCTGGCCTACGGCATCGTGGCCGCCGGACATCTGGCCCAGATCCAGGTGGTGCTGGGTACCTACCCGATCACCCCGGCGTCGGACATCCTCCACGAGCTGTCCAAGCACAAGAACTTTAACGTCCTGACCTTCCAGGCCGAGGACGAGATCGCCGGTATCGGCGCGGCTATCGGCGCCTCCTACGGCGGCGCGCTGGGCGTCACCAGCACCTCCGGTCCCGGTGTCTCGCTCAAGTCCGAGGCCATCGGCCTGGCGGTGATGACCGAGTTGCCGCTGCTCATCATCGACGTGCAGCGTG
Source organism: Mycobacterium sp. NPDC004974 (assembly GCF_053600815.1). Lineage (NCBI taxonomy): Bacteria > Bacillati > Actinomycetota > Actinomycetes > Mycobacteriales > Mycobacteriaceae > Mycobacterium > Mycobacterium sp. NPDC004974. The sequence continues at coordinate 21,911 of NZ_JBSGAQ010000013.1, forward strand.
GCGGCCCGTCGACTGGTCTGCCGACCAAGACCGAGCAGGCCGACCTGTTGCAGGCGCTGTTCGGCCGCAACGGCGAGTCACCGGTCGCGATCCTGGCGCCGAAGTCGCCGTCGGACTGCTTCGACATCGCCGTGGAGGCCTCGCGCATCGCGGTCGATTACCACACCCCGGTCATCATCCTGTCCGACGGTGCGGTCGCGAACGGCTCTGAGCCCTGGCAGATCCCGGACATCAGCACCTACCCGCCGATCGAGCACAAGTTCGCCAAGTCCGGCGAGCCGTTCGCTCCCTACGCGCGCGATCCCGAGACCCTGGCCCGCCAGTTCGCGGTGCCCGGCACGCCGGGCCTGGAGCACCGGATCGGTGGCCTTGAGGCCGCCAACGGTTCGGGCAACATCTCCTACGAGCCCAAGAACCACGACCTCATGGTGCGGCTGCGCCAGGAGAAGATCGGCGGTATCAAGGTGCCCGATCTGGAGGTCGACGACCCCAACGGCGATGCCGAACTGCTGATGCTGGGTTGGGGTAGCAGCTACGGACCGATCGGTGAGGCTTGCCGGCGGGCCCGGCGCAAGGGCATCAAGGTCGCCCAGGCCCATCTGCGCCACCTCAACCCCTTCCCGGCCAACCTCGGGGAGGTGCTGCGCCGCTACCCGAAGGTGGTGGTACCGGAGATGAACCTCGGACAGTTGGCGCTGCTGCTGCGCGGCATGTACCTGGTCGACGTTCAGTCGGTGACCAAGGTGGAGGGCATGGCCTTCCTCGCCGACGAGGTGGAGGGCATCATCGACGCGGCCCTTGACGGCACGCTCGGTGAGAAGGAAAACGACAAGGCCAAATTCGCCCGGTTGGCGGCGGCCACCATCGAGGTTGAAGCATCTGACGCGAGCGGTGTGGGAGCGAACGCATGACTGATCTGATCGGCACAGACCATCAAGACCTGGGCCTGACTCCTCTGACCAAGAACGCCCTGGTCCCCACCACCGACCAGCCGCAGAAGGGCAAGGACTTCACCAGTGACCAGGAGGTCCGCTGGTGCCCGGGTTGCGGTGACTACGTCATCCTCAACACCATCCGCAACTTCCTGCCGGAGTTGGGTCTCAAGCGCGAGAACATCGCGTTCATCAGCGGCATCGGCTGCTCCAGCCGGTTCCCCTACTACCTGGAGACCTACGGCTTCCACTCGATCCACGGTCGCGCCCCGACCATCGCCACCGGACTCGCGCTGGCCCGTCCGGACCTGTCGGTGTGGGTCGTCACCGGTGACGGTGACTCGCTGTCGATCGGTGGCAACCACCTGATCCACGCGCTGCGCCGCAACATCAACATCACGATCCTGCTGTTCAACAACCGGATCTACGGCCTGACGAAGGGTCAGTACTCGCCCACCTCCGAGGTCGGCAAGGTCACCAAGTCGACCCCGATGGGCTCACTGGACTACCCGTTCAACCCGGTGTCGCTGGCGCTGGGTGCCGAGGCCACGTTCGTCGGCCGTGCGCTGGACTCCGACCGCAAGGGTCTGTCCGAGGTGCTGCGCGGCGCAGCCGAGCACCGCGGTGCCGCACTGGTGGAGATCATGCAGGACTGCCCGATCTTCAACGACGGATCGTTCGACGCGCTCCGCAAGGAAGGCGCCGAGGAGCGGCTGATCAACGTCAGCCACGGGGAGCCGATCAAGTTCGGTGTCGATGGCGAGTACTGCGTGGTCAAGTCCGGGTACGGCCTGGAGGTCGCCAAGACCGCAGACGTCGCGGCCGACGACATCGTGGTGCACAACGCCGAGATCGATGACCCTGCCTACGCATTCGCGCTGTCGCGGTTGAGCGAGCAGAACCTCGATCACATGGTGATGGGTATCTTCCGCAAGGTCAGCCGACCCACCTACGACGACGCCGCGCGTCAGCAGGTCAACACGGCCATCGAATCCAAGCCCCACGACACCGCAGCTCTGCAATCCTTGCTGCGTGGCAAAGACACGTGGACCGTCGACTAGTTGCGCTAATCGCACTGACCCTGCTCACAGAAGCAACCTGAGTACAGCCCCGCTCGCCGCGGTAGTTCTGGCGGGCGGGGCTTCGCGTCGTATGGGGCGTGACAAGGCGACGCTGCCGTTCGACGGCTCGACGATGGTCGAGCATGTGGTCGCCGCGGTGAGCACGCGCTGCTCACCGGTTTTCGTCATCGCCGCGCCCGGTCAGCCGCTACCCGCACTGAGCGCCGAGATACTGCGCGACGAGGTGCTTGGTGTCGGGCCGCTGGTGGCGACGGGTCGCGGGCTGCGTGCCGTCGCGGAGGCCGGCCTCGACCGCGCCTTCGTGTGCGCGGTGGACATGCCGTATCTGTCGGCGGATCTGATCGACACCCTGGCGGCCTCCGCAGAGCGGTTACCTGCCGATATCGTGCTGCCGTGGGACGGTAGGGACCACTATCTGGCGGGGATCTACCGCAGCTCGCTCACCGAACGGATTGCCGCCCTGGTGCGCGACGGCCGGCGCAGCATGCGGTCGCTGGCCGAGTCTGTCGACACGCAACGGATCGTGATGGCGCCGCAGCGCGCACTGACCAACGTCAACACCGCGGCCGACCTGCCTTGAGCGCCGGCCTATTCGGTCATCTCGGGCGCAGCAAATTGTGAATTAACGCGCGAACTGGGCCCAATTTATCGTTTCGAGATAATTGATCGATTATTTCCCCCTATTCGGGGCCCTGGAAGCGGGGTGAATTCGGGAACCGTCAGCGATGGAGGAGCCCGACTGGCGCGCGAAATCCACTGGTGTCCAGGATGATTCGGTCTCGCGCCGGCTGTCGAAATGTTGCGCGCTATTCGCTGATGCGTGCGCCCGGCCGTGCTGAATTCCCGACAAAATTCCCCTGACCGCATGCTTTGCCGAAACCTATGGATTACCTGAGACGGAACCGGGTTGGCTGGGCGGTCTGACGCTTCTCGGCGGCCTGGTGAGATTAATTGTGGCGGAGTCATTTTGGACTCCGCCGCGTCGACATCGTAGGCGTTGGGCCCACTGCGGCCCAGCCTGGTTGCAGCGCCTGACATGCGCGATAGTCGTTGTGTTCCAGTGTATTTGGATCATGTTCTGGTTTCGGGGCGGTGGGGAGCCGTAGCGAACGGATTCGCGCGCTGCGGTCCTTGATGACACTCGCCGATGGCATCTACCAGCGCTTTTTGTCATCGCCGACCATTGGTGACGGTGTTGCTGTACCCAAATCAAGTGGGCCAGCTCACAAAAAATGCGTGATCTCGCTCACGTTCCGTTTACACCGATCACGAAACGGTAACGGCGGTAGCCCTGCGTTGACCTGCGCAAACGATTCGTTCAGTGTCTCGTTATCTGTCCGTGATCTTTCCGCGATCGCTTCTACATCGGGATGACTTCTCTTCGAGACCTTTGTACGGTCCAAAGCGTCTCCGACACGGAGCAAATAATTTCAACACCAAGAACCTGCGTGTGAGTGGGGCCGCGGTGGCGATTACGCCCGACGCGGGGGCCTGGGTCTGATCCCGGGCCGGGCACTGTGGCCCTCCCTTTCGTGCCTGACCGAGACGGCGCGAACCAACCCCTCCGGCCTGGATTCAGGCTTCCGCACCCGCCTGGGCGGGTGTTGATGGTGCGCGCTTGGCGAGAGGAATCAAGTGAAGAACATCCGCAAGACGTTTGGGCTGGGCATCATTGCTGGAGCACTGGCTGTGGCTCCCGTGGCACTGGGTGCCGGTACCGCCAATGCGGACAGCGTTAACTGGGACGCCGTCGCCGCCTGCGAGTCGGGCGGCAACTGGGCGATCAACACCGGTAACGGGTACTACGGTGGCCTGCAGTTCAACATGGGCACCTGGCGCGCCAACGGCGGCTCGGGTTCGCCGCATCAGGCCTCGCGCTCGGAGCAGATCCGGGTTGCCGAGAACGTGCTGCGCAGCCAGGGCATCGGTGCCTGGCCGGTGTGCGGCAAGCGCGGCTAGTACCGGGCTGCTCACCGCGTGAGCAATTGACAACTTGATACGAAGCGGTGCCGGGCCTCTGCCCGGCACCGCTTCTGTTTCATCAGAAGGCCCTCCGGTTACTCCCGCCCCGACAACCTCCGAAGAAACTTCAGCCTCCCCTGTAACGGGTGACGTTGGTCACACGAACCCATTAGTGACCGCACAGTTGCATGAACGTGATCGGCATCTGCAGTGGTCCTTGGTGTCAAAGGTCGGGGAAGGGCCGTGAGATGACCATACGAATGGCGTTAACCAGGGCTTTCTGGCTTGCTGCGACGTCGGCGGGCCTCATGCTGGCACCCACGTTCGCCGTCACGGCGACCGCCGGTGCGGACACGGTGAACTGGGATGCGATCGCGGACTGCGAATCGGGTGGCAACTGGTCCACCGATACCGGCAACGGCCAGTACGGCGGTCTTCAGTTCAAGCCCACCACCTGGGCCTCGCACGGCGGCATCGGATCGCCCGCCTCGGCCTCCCGTGAGGAGCAGATACGGGTGGCCGAGAACGTCCTGGCCACCCAGGGGATCGGGGCCTGGCCCAAGTGCGGCGTCCGAGGTGGGGTGCCGGCAGGTTGGGCGGCGCCCGGTGCACCGACCGGTTGCCAGGCCGTACGTCCCGGCGCGGTGCTGGGCATTTTCGACCTACGCCGGATCTGCACGACCTTCCTGGACCCGCTGGGAGCCTTCGGCGTGCCGCACTGAGCTCAGCGCACCGGGGTGAAAGCCCCGCGCCCGGCGATCGAGGCCAGGTGCCGGGTCAACACGTACTCGGGCACCAGTACGGAAGCCCGGGTGGCCGCGGCACCGAGTGCCGGCGGACGTAGGTTCACCACCCGGCCGACCAACTGTGCCTCCCGCACGATCGTCATGACCCTCTTGCGGCGCAGGGCCGCGAACCGGGAGAACGCGCGCCCCAGATCCGGGCCTCTGGCCGCGAGGGCGGCCAGGATGGCGGCGTCTTCGAGTCCCTGGCAGCCGCCCTGGCCCAGATGTGGGCGCATCGGATGGGCGGCGTCCCCGGCGATCACTACGGGACCGCGGGCCCAGGTGCGGGCGGGGGCGCGGTCGTAGAGGTCGTTTCGGAGCACCTGATCGGCATCGGTCGTGGCCAGTAGCGTCGGGATCGGCTCCGACCATGATGAGAAGTGCCGTTTCAGGTGGGCCAACTCCCCATCGGGTGTGGTCTGTCCGCGTGGTACGCGCTGGGTGGCGAACCAATACGTGTGGTCGTCGCCGAGCGGCACGTGCCCGACCTGTGAGCCGGCGCCCAGTGTTTCGCCTGACAGATCGGGATCGAGCGGGCAGGCGGCCACCGCGCGCCACGCGGTGTAGCCGGTGTAGCGACGGGGCAGAGGCCCATTCAGATGTCGGGCCACCACGGAGTCGACACCGTCGGCGCCGACCAGACCGGCCGCCTCGCGGACCGTGCCGTCGGTGAACGTGACCCGCACGTCCGAGGCGCCGATGTCGATCGTGTCGGCGGTGAGCTCGTAATGGACCGTGCCCGGAGCCAGCGCGCCGGCGAGGATCTCGGTCAGGGCTGCGCGTCTGATCACCACCAGCGGTTCGCCCAGCGCCCGGGTGAACCGTTGCGCCGCCGGCCGGCGCAACCAGGCTCCGCCGGACCGACGCAGCGCTCCCGTGGTCACCCGGCCGCCCGCATCGCGCACCTGATCGCCGAGCCCGATCTCATCGAGTGCGGCCAACGCGTTGGGCCAGAGGCTGATTCCCGCACCGGGGGTGACGTCCCGGCGTGCCTCGGCCACGCGGACGTCGAACCCTTGCTGCTGCAATGCGACTGCGGTAGCCAGGCCGGTGATACCCGCGCCGATGACGAGGACGGACTGTGCCATCGCTCGAATCTAGCCGGGGCCAGGTGAGGTGGCTCGCCGTGATCGGAGTTGGGATCGGTAGCCTTCCAGCGTCTGCACAGTCTTTGCACAGGTTCCCGGTGCTGAAGGTGCCCGGATGGAATGAATGAGAGGTCCCATGAAACTCAACCGCTTCGGTATCGCGCTGGGCGCAGCTGTCTTTGCCGTGTCCGCATTGAGCGGTTGCTCGAAGGTCACCGAGATCAGGGATGCGGCCGCCGGTGCGGCCGAGAAGGTCGTCACCTCGGGCACGGAGAAGATCACCGAAGCGGTGTCGGGCAACCTGTTCACCGCCGAGGGCATCGACAACGCGTATGCGGCGATCGCGGACAAGGTCGGTGCGAACCCGATGCAGGTCGTCGAGGTCAGCATCGCGCCGGGTGTGCTCAGCGTCGAGGCCATCGACCCGAATGCCCCGACCGAACTCAATCAGTGGAGCTACACCTCCGGTACGGTCGGGCCGTCTCGGCCGATCGACTACGACGAGGACACCGAGGCGCTGCAGCAGAATCTGTTCGCCATCACAGACGTGCCCACGAGCGCGATCGCCACGGCGATCGACGGCGCGGTGGCGGCAAGCGAGATCAAGGATGGTGAGGTCCAGACGGTGAGCATCAAACGCAACATCCCGTTCGACGCGAACGTCATCATCTTCATCAACGTCAAGGGTGAGCGCAGCAGCAAGCAGGTGCGCACCGACGTCACCGGCCAGGTCATCAAGGTGTCCTGAACCAGACTGGGATGAGCAGGACAAGCGGCCCGTACCGGACTCCGGTGCGGGCCGCGCCGTTACGGTGGGGAGCCATGACGGTGTTTGACGATCTCGACGACTACCTCGCCTTGCCCCGGGTATCTGGTCTCGCGGTTTCGCCCGACGGCTCGCGGCTGGCCACGACGGTCAGCACTCTCAACGAAAAGAAAACCGAATTCCTCAGCGCCATATGGGAATTGGATCCCGCCGGAGCCGAACCCGCGCGCCGGCTGACGCATGGGGTCAAGGGGGAGTCCGCGCCGGTGTTCACCGCCGGGGGTGACGTGTTGTTCCTCGCGGTGCGCCCCGGGGACGGCGAGGACAAACCGCCGGCGGCACTGTGGCGCCTTCCCGCGACCGGCGGTGAGGCATACGAGGTGCTGACGATGCCCGGTGGTGTCGCGGGCGCGGCAAGCGCCCGGGCAGCCGACGCCACCGTGGTGGCCGCACCCCTGTTGCCGTCGTCGGCCGGAGTCGACGACGACAAGGCCAAGCGCGACGCGCGCAAGGACACCAAGGTGTCGGCGATCCTGCACACCGGCTACCCGGTCCGGCACTGGGATCACGACCTCGGCCCGGACCAACCCCACCTCTTCGACGCCGACGGACAACAGGACCTGACCGCCGACCCGGGCGCGGCGCTGCGCGAGACGACCTTCGATCTCAGCGCCGACGGCGGATTCGTGGTGACGTCCTGGCAGGAGCCGGGCCCGGGCACCGCCCTGCGGGTGGTCCTGGTGCGCATCGACCGGGTCACCGGCGAACGCACCACCATCGTCCAGGAACCCGGCGCGGACCTGGAACGCCCCGCGATCGCTCCGGACGGCAGCGCGGTGGCCTTCACCAGGGAAACCCATTCCACTCCCGCCGCGCCGCCGCGGATCACGTTGTGCTGCATGCAGTTCGGTGAGGATCCCGTGGAGTTGACCGGCGACTGGGACCGCTGGCCGTCCTCGGTGGCCTGGGCACCGGATTCGTCGGCGCTGATCGTGACGGCCGACGACGGCGGCCGTGGCCCGATCTTCTCCGTCGACCCCGTATCCGGTGCGGTCACCCAGCTGACCGACGATGACTTCACCTACACCGATGTGTGTCCCGCGCCCGGCGGGGTGATCTATGCGTTGCGCAGCTCGTATGCCGCGCCGCCGCATCCGGTCCGAATCGACCGGGACGGCACGGTCACCGCGCTGCCGTGCCTCGAGGCACCCGAACTGCCCGGCACGGTGACCGAGGTGACGGCGACCGCCGCCGACGGCACGCCGATCCGGTCCTGGCTCACCCTGCCCGAAGGTGACGAGCCGGCTCCGCTCGTGCTGTGGATTCACGGCGGCCCGTTGGGCAGCTGGAACAGCTGGCACTGGCGGTGGAACCCGTGGCTGCTCACGGCCCGCGGGTATGCCGTGTTGATGCCGGACCCGGGGCTGTCCACCGGCTACGGCCAGGACTTCATCGCACGCGGTTGGGGCGCCTGGGGCGGCGATCCGTACACCGACCTGATGGCGGCGACAGATGCCGCATGCGCGCATCCACGCGTCGATGCCTCGCGCACCGCTGCGATGGGCGGGTCGTTCGGCGGCTACATGGCCAATTGGATCGCCGGGCACACCGATCGGTTCGGCGCCATCGTCACGCATGCCAGCCTGTGGGCGCTGGACCAGTTCGGCCCCACCACCGACGGTGCGTACTGGTGGGCCCGGGAGATGACGCCCGATATGGCCCAGCGCAATTCACCACACCGGTTCGTCGCCGACATCGCCACCCCGATGTTGGTCATCCACGGCGACAAGGACTATCGCGTACCGATCGGCGAGGCGCTGCGGCTGTGGTACGAGCTACTCAGCGATTCGGGGCTGCCCGCCGACGCGAACGGCGAAAGCCCGCACCGGTTCCTGTACTACCCGACGGAGAACCACTGGGTGCTGTCGCCGCAGCACGCCAAGATCTGGTACCAGGTGGTCACGGCATTCCTGGGAGATCACCTGCGAGGCGAACCGGTGCAGTTGCCCGAACTGCTCGGGTAGCGTCGAGATCGTGACGCAGCGTGAGTTCGATCTGGTGCTGTACGGCGCGACGGGATTCGCCGGAAAACTGACTGCCGAGTACTTGGCCAGGGCCGGGGGATCGGCCCGGATCGCCCTGGCCGGTCGTTCCGAGGAGCGCTTGCGGGCCATTCGTGACGGTCTGGCGCCCGGCGCGCAGTCGTGGCCGCTGGTGACCGCTGACGCCACCTCCCCGGCCTCTCTCGATGCGATGGCCGCACGCACCCAGGTGGTGGTGACGACGGTGGGTCCCTACGCCCGCTACGGCATGCCGTTGGTCGCGGCGTGTGCCGCGGCAGGCACCGACTACGCCGACCTCACGGGTGAGACGACATTCATCCGGGACAGCATCGACCTGCACCACAAGCAGGCGGTCGACACCGGTGCGCGGATCGTGCATTCGTGCGGATTCGATTCGGTGCCATCCGATCTCACGGTGTACGCGCTGTACCAGCGGGCGCTCGCAGACGGCGCCGGGGAACTCGGTGACACCAACCTGGTGGTGCGCAGTTTCGCCGGTGGCGTGTCTGGCGGCACCGTCGCCTCGATGCTGGAACTGCTGGACACGCTGTCCTCGGATCCAGAGGCACGAGCACTGATGAACGATCCGTACACGCTCAGCCCCGACCGCGGGGCCGAGCCCGAACTCGGCGCTCAGCCCGACGTGCGGTGGCGCCGCGGCGGTGAGATCGCTCCCGAGCTGGCCGGCCTCTGGACCGGCGCGTTTGCCATGGCCGCGCCGAACACTCGAATCGTGCGGCGCAGCAACGCATTACTGAACTACGCCTATGGACGGCGCTTCGAGTACGCCGAGCAGATGAGCCTGGGCCGCTCGCCCGCGGCGCCGTTGGCGGCAGCCGCGGTGACCGGAGTCAACGCCTTCACGCTCGGTGTCGGCGGCCGCTATTTCAACCGGCTGCCCGGCGGCCTGGTAGCGAAGTTGGCCCCAAAGCCGGGAACCGGCCCCAGCGAGCGAGCCCGCGAGCGGGGGCACTACCGCGTCGAGACGTACACCACCACGACAACAGGCGCGCGGTACGTGACAAGCATGGCCCAGCAAGGCGATCCCGGATACAAGTCGACCGCGGTATTGCTCGGCGAGTGCGGGCTCGCGCTGGCAACCGACCGTGACGCGCTGTCGGAACGACGCGGCGTGCTGACACCGGTGGCCGCGATGGGGGATGTACTGCTCACCCGGCTACCAGCTGCCGGGGTGTCGCTGGAAACCACCGCCCTGAGCTGAGCCGGCGCGGCATGAATCGATCGGCGTGCGTCGAACACCTGTGGGACAAGATCAGATTCGACTAGTGTCGATGCCGAGGACTTCCAGTACGCCAGCAACGAAGGTGGGATGAAAAATGGCCGGTCTCGATGATCTGTTCGCGCAGATCCCGGTGGCGGATATCGCAAGCAAGCTCGGCGCAGATGAAGGCGAGGTGAACGCCGCCATCAAGACCCTGGTTCCGGCCCTGGTCGGCGGTGTGGCGGAGAACGTACAAGCGGACAACATCGATTCGAGTGACCTCGAGTCCGCGGTCGCGGCGCAGGGCGCCAGCGGCCTGCTCGACGGTGGCGTGAGCGTCGACCAGGTCGACCCGAGCGAGGGCAACCAGTACGTCGCGAAGATCTTCGGCGGCAACGACAGCAATCAGGTCGCCTCGGCGTTGGCGGGGACGGGCGCCGGTGGCGGTGATCTGGTCAAGAAGCTGCTGCCGATCCTGGCGCCGATCGTGCTGGCCTACATCGGCAAGCAGTTCGCCCAGAAGAACGCCGCACCCGCGGGCGAGGCCCAGGCTCAGGCTTCCGGAGGCGGCGGGCTCGGGGACATCCTCGGCAGCATCCTCGGCGGCGCGGCAGGTGGCGGTGCTGCCGCCAACAACCCGCTGGGCAGCATTCTGGGCAGCGTGCTCGGCGGCGGTGGCAGCCAGGGCAATGCCATCGGCGAGATCCTCGGCGGCCTGCTCGGCGGCAAGAAGTAGCTCCCCGCATACCCCTGCTCGAAAGCCTCCGACGCCCAGCGAACGCACCGGGCATCGGGGGCTTTCGCGTATTCGGGCACGTCCTTCTTAGAATGGCTCGGTGACCCCCACCCCTGACAATCGCGCCGATGCCCTCCCCAAATCCTGGGATCCCGCTGCGGTAGAAGCCGACCTGTACCAGGGCTGGGTGGATGCCGGATACTTCACCGCCGATCCGGCCAGCGAAAAGCCGCCGTACTCGATCGTGCTGCCCCCGCCCAACGTGACCGGCAGCCTGCACATGGGCCACGCGCTCGACCACACCCTGATGGACGCCCTCACCCGCCGCAAGCGCATGCAGGGCTATGAGGTGCTGTGGCTGCCCGGTATGGACCACGCCGGCATCGCCACCCAGACCGTGGTGGAAAAGCAGCTCGCCGTCGACGGCAAGACCAAGGAAGACTTCGGTCGCGAGCTGTTCGTCGAGAAGGTGTGGGACTGGAAGCGCGAATCCGGCGGCACCATCGGCGGGCAGATGCGCCGCCTCGGTGACGGCGTGGACTGGAGCCGCGACCGCTTCACCATGGACGAGGGCCTGTCGCGGGCGGTGCGCACCATCTTCAAGCGACTCTTCGATGCGGGCCTGATCTACCAGGCCGAGCGGCTGGTCAACTGGTCACCGGTGCTGGAGACCGCGATCAGCGACCTCGAGGTCAAATACGAGGACGTCGAAGGCGAGCTGGTCTCGTTCCGCTACGGCTCGATGAAGGACGACGAGCCCCACATCATCGTGGCCACCACCCGGGTGGAGACCATGCTGGGTGACACCGCGATCGCGGTGCATCCCGACGACGAGCGATACCGCCACCTGGTCGGCACAACGCTGCCGCACCCGTTCGTCGAGCACGAGATGATCATCGTCGCCGACACTCACGTCGACCCCGAATTCGGTACCGGCGCAGTCAAAGTCACGCCCGCGCACGACCCGAACGACTTCGAGATCGGGCTGCGCCATCAGCTTCCGATGCCCACGATCATGGACACCAAGGGTCGGATCGCCGAAACCGGAACGCAATTCGACGGCATGGACCGGTTCGAGGCCCGGGTCAAGGTGCGGGAGGCGCTGGCCGAGCAGGGCCGGATCGTCGCCGAGAAGCGGCCCTACCTGCACAGCGTCGGGCACTCCGAGCGCAGTGGCGAGCCCATCGAGCCGCGCCTGTCCCTACAGTGGTGGGTCAAGGTGGACGGCCTGGCCAAGGCGGCCGGTGATGCGGTGCGCAACGGCGACACCGTGATTCACCCGCCGAGCCTGGAGCCGCGGTGGTTCGACTGGGTGGACAACATGCACGACTGGTGCATTTCCCGGCAGCTGTGGTGGGGCCACCGGATCCCGATCTGGCACGGTCCGGGCGGCGAGACGGTGTGCGTCGGTCCCGACGAGACCCCGCCGGCCGGTTGGGAGCAGGACTCCGACGTCCTCGACACCTGGTTCTCCTCGGCACTGTGGCCGTTCTCCACCATGGGCTGGCCCGACCACACTCCGGACCTGGCGAAGTTCTATCCGACCTCGGTCCTGGTCACCGGCTACGACATCCTGTTCTTCTGGGTGGCGCGGATGATGATGTTCGGTACCTTCGTCGGCGACGATCCGGCGATCACGTTCGACGGCGCCCGCGGTCCGCAGGTTCCCTTCAAAAACGTCTTCCTGCACGGCCTGATCCGCGACGAGTTCGGCCGAAAGATGAGCAAGTCGCGCGGCAACGGCATCGATCCGTTGGACTGGGTGGAGAAGTTCGGTGCCGACGCGCTGCGATTTACGTTGGCGCGCGGCGCCAGCCCCGGCGGTGACCTGTCCATCGGTGAGGACCACGCCAGGGCCTCGCGTAACTTCGCCACCAAGCTGTTCAACGCGACCCGCTTCGCGCTGATGAACGGTGCGGCCCCCGCCCCGCTGCCCGCCGCGGCCGAACTCACCGACGCCGACCGCTGGATCCTCGGCCGCCTCGAAGAGGTTCGCGCCGAAGTGGATGCGGCACTCGACAGCTATGAGTTCAGCCGGGCCTGCGAATCGCTGTACCACTTCGCCTGGGACGAGTTCTGCGACTGGTACGTGGAATTGGCCAAGGTTCAGCTCGGCGAGGGTGTGGCTCACACCACGGGAGTGCTGGCCTTCGTCCTCGACGCTCTGCTCAAGTTGCTGCATCCGGTGATGCCGTTCGTCACCGAGACGCTGTGGAAGGCGCTGACCGACGGCGAGTCGATCGTCATCGCGCAGTGGCCGCAGGCATCCGGCATCGCGCTGGATCAGATTGCGGCACAACACATTGCCGACATGCAGAAGCTGATTACCGAGGTGCGCCGCTTCCGCAGCGACCAGGGCCTGGCCGACCGGCAGCGGGTTCCGGCCCGGTTGTCCGCGGTCACCGAGGCCGGTCTGACCGAACAGCTGCCCGCGGTTACCGCGCTGGCCTGGCTGACGGACGCCGGTGACGGGTTCACCCCGTCGGCCTCGGTCGAGGTGCGTCTGACGCAGGCCACGGTCCTCGTCGAGGTGGACACCTCGGGCACCGTCGATGTCGCGGCCGAGCGGCGCCGGCTGGAGAAGGATCTGGCCGCGGCGCAAAAGGAGCTGGCCACCACGACGGCCAAGCTCGGCAACGAGGCTTTCCTGGCCAAGGCGCCCGAGAACGTCGTCGACAAGATCCGCGGTCGTCAGCAGTTGGCCGGCGAAGAGGTCGAGCGCATCACCGCACGCCTGGCAGCGCTGTGATGAGCGCTTGCGCGAAGAGCCGAGAATCCAGGTGAACAACCCGATTCCCTCCCCGGACGAGATCGCCGCACTGCTGCAGGTCGAGCACCTGCTCGATCAGCGATGGCCCGAGACCAAGCTGGACCCCAGCACGGCGCGGATCTCCGCCCTACTGGAGCTGTTGGGCTCACCGCAGCGGGCCTACCCGTCCATCCATGTCGCGGGGACCAACGGCAAGACGTCGGTGGCGCGCATCATCGACGCGTTGCTGATCGCCCTGCACCGGCGGACGGGACGCACCACCAGCCCGCATCTGCAGTCCGCGGTGGAGCGCATCTCGATTGACGGAAAGCCCGTCACGCCAGCGCAATACGTGAATACGTATACCGAGATCGAACCGTTCGTGGAACTGGTGGACCGGCAGTCCGAGGCTGCCGGTGGGCCGAAGATGAGCAAGTTCGAGGTCCTCACCGCGATGGCCTTCGCAGCCTTCGCCGACGTGCCCATCGACGTCGCGGTCATCGAGGTGGGGATTGGTGGACGCTGGGACGCCACCAACGTCGTCAACGCCCCGGTCGCGGTGATCACCCCGGTCGGCATCGACCACACCGACTATCTCGGTGACACGATCGCCGAGATCGCGGGGGAGAAGGCGGGCATCATCACCCGGCAGCCCGAGGACCTGGTGCAAACCGACACCGTTGCGGTCATCGGGAAGCAGGCTCCCGAGGCCATGGAGGTCCTGCTGGCGGAGGCGGTGCGCGCCGACGCGGCGGTGGCCCGCGAGGACTCCGAGTTCGCGGTGCTCAGCAGGCAGGTCGCCATCGGCGGCCAGGTGCTGGAGCTGCAGGGCCTGAGCGGCGTGTACCCCGAAATCTTCCTGCCGCTGCACGGTGAACATCAGGCCAACAACGCCGTTCTCGCCCTGGCCGCGGTCGAGGCGTTCTTCGGTGCGGGAGCGGACCGGCAGCTCGATGTCGACGCGATCCGGGCCGGCTTCGCGGCAGTGAGCAGCCCGGGCCGCATGGAGCGTATGCGAAGTGCACCAACGGTTTTCATTGATGCAGCACATAATCCGGCCGGAGCCTCGGCGCTGGCGCAGACCCTGCAGCAGGAGTTCGACTTCCGCTACCTGGTCGGAGTGGTGTCGGTGATGGGGGACAAGGACGCCGGCGGCATCCTGACCGCCCTGGAGCCCGTGTTCGATCAGATCGTGGTCACCCATAACGGTTCACCGCGGGCGATGGACGTCGAGTCGCTGGCATCGCTGGCCGAAGAGCGTTTCGGGCAGGATCGCGTGATCACCGCCGTGACGCTGCCGGATGCCATCGAGACCGCCACCGCCCTGGTCGAGGAGTCCGGGGCCGACGAAGGACTGTCCGGGTCCGGCATGGTGATCACCGGTTCGGTGGTGACCGCCGGCGAGGCCCGGACCCTGTTCGGACGGGACCCACAGTGAGCAATCAGACCCCTGATGATCAGATGCCAGGTGACAAGCCGGCACCCCCGGACCCGTGGAAGAGTTTCCGCGGGGTGATGGCGGGGACGCTGATCCTCGAAGCCATCGTCGTATTGCTGGCTCTGCCGGTGGTGGGTGTCAGCGGCGCCGGGCTGACCTGGACCTCGGGCGGATTCGTGGTCGGGCTGGCCATCGTGCTGATCCTGATGTCGGGGATCCAGGGCAGGCCCTGGGCCATCTGGGCGAACCTGGGCATCCAGCTGGTGGTGATCGCCGGTGCGCTCATTCATGGGGCAATCGGCTTCATCGGCGTGATCTTCGCCGTGGTCTGGCTGCTGATCGTGTATCTGCGGGGTGAGGTCAAACGCAGGCAGGATCGTGGCCTCCTGCCTGGCCAGCAACCGCCCAGCGAATAGCGCGGTGATAGCTGGGCCACAGTGCGGGCTCGGTCGGGGCCCCGCGATGGCGGGGCGCCGTTACCGACCGGTACGCTCTCAGCCGTGACTGAGCAGACCCTTGTCCTGATCAAGCCCGACGGCGTGCAGCGCCACCTGGTCGGGGAGATCCTCGGCCGGATCGAGCGCAAGGGCCTGACCCTGGCGGCGCTGGAACTGAAGAACGTCAGCGTTGAGCTGGCCAAGCAGCACTACGCCGAGCATGACGGCAAGCCGTTCTTCGATTCGCTGCTGGAGTTCATCACCTCCGGACCTGTTGTCGCGGCCATCGTGGAGGGACCGCGCGCCATCGCGGCGTTCCGTCAGATCGCCGGCGGCACCGATCCGGTGGAGAAGGCTGTGCCCGGCACCATCCGTGGTGACCTGGCGCTTGTGACCCAGGACAACCTCGTGCACGGGTCGGATTCGCCGGAGTCGGCGGCCCGCGAGATCGCCCTGTGGTTCCCTGGCGAAGCCTCCGGTCGATAAACCTTCTCGCAGTCTGGTCAGTACCGCGTCAGTGATGTGGGATACTGGTTGCGGGTAGCCAGCCTCAACCGGGGCTGAACACCCGAATGAAGACTTCGACGAGCGCGACCACCGCAATCCGGTGCGGCGCGGGCCGTCCAGCCATCATTCAGCCAGGCACCGGGTGGGTTCGGTAGCGAACCGCCCGGAGCGAGACCACAACAAGTCCGGGGAAAGTGTCCCGGGCCAATAGCGGAAGCCCTCGCGTGGCCGCGTCGATACGACGCGCCCGGGGGCTTGAGGAGAATTCGTGGCCGAAGATGCCCAGAATGACGACCTATCAACCCAGACTCCGCAACAGGAGGGACTGCCCGAGCGGCTGAGAGTCCACTCTCTGGCGCGGGTGCTCGGCACCACCAGCAGGCGCGTGCTCGATGCCCTGGCGGAGTTCGACGGGCGTCGGCGCAGTGCGCATTCCACGATCGACAAGGTCGATGCAGAGCGGGTCCGTGACGCACTGGCCGCAGGGTCGACCGACGCTGCTCCTGTTGCGCAGGCAGAGGTTGTGCCGGCAGAACAGGTCGAGGCCGTCACCGAGGCCGAGTCCGTCGCGGCTCCGGTCGAGAGTTCGGCCGAGGCTCCGCAGGCTGCTCCGGCTGAATCTGAACCCGTTGCGGTCGATGCCCCGCAGGCCGACGCCGAGGCCGTCTTGGTCGGCGACGAACCCGAGTCCCGGTTGATCCTGGAGACGGCGAACATTCCCTCGGTGCGGGAGGCGCACACCGAGCGTGCCGATTACCTGCCGCTGTTCGTGGCGCCGCAGCCCGTCAGCTTCGTGCCAGTGCACGTCGATGAGGATGACGACGAAGACGACGACGACGATGACGACACCATCGATGCCGATTCCGACAGCGACGACGAGCAGGCGGATCGTCCCGCCGCGCGCCGGCGCCGCAGGGGCCGCCGTGGACGTGGTCGTGGTCGCGGTGAGCAGAGTGACGACAACGGGCCCGACTCGGGTCCCGATTCCGACACCGACACCGTCGATGACCAGAGCGAATCCGACCAGGATTCCGATGATGACTCCGACGAGTCGGACGAGGGCAACGACGAGGACACCGCGGGCAGCGACGGCGGCAACCGTCGTCGGCGGCGTCGTCGCCGGCGAAAGTCCGGCTCGGGTGACAACGATGATGCGGGCTCCCCGGATGACCCGCCCAACACCGTCGTGCACGAGCGCGCCCCGCGGGCCGAGCGGGCCGGCAAGAGCAGCGATGATTCGGAGATCCAGGGGATCAGCGGATCGACTCGCTTGGAGGCGAAGCGTCAGCGCCGCCGCGACGGTCGGGACGCGGGTCGCCGTCGCCCGCCGATCCTGAGCGAGGCAGAGTTCCTGGCCCGCCGCGAGGCTGTCGAGCGCACCATGATCGTGCGCGACAAGGTCCGCACCGAGCCGCCGCACGAGGGCGCCCGCTACACCCAGATCGCCGTTCTGGAGGACGGCGTCGTCGTCGAGCACTTCGTAACTTCGGCTGCTTCAGCATCGTTGGTCGGCAATATCTACCTGGGCATCGTGCAGAACGTGCTGCCCTCGATGGAAGCCGCGTTCGTCGACATCGGCCGCGGCCGCAACGGTGTGCTCTACGCCGGTGAGGTGAACTGGGAGGCCGCCGGGCTCGGTGGGTCGAACCGCAAGATCGAGCAGGCGCTCAAGCCGGGCGACTATGTGGTGGTCCAGGTCAGCAAGGACCCGGTGGGGCACAAGGGTGCTCGACTCACCACGCAGGTGTCGCTGGCCGGCCGCTATCTGGTCTATGTACCGGGCGCGTCGTCGACCGGGATCAGCCGTAAGCTGCCCGACACAGAACGCCAGCGGCTCAAGGAAATCCTCAAAGAGGTCGTGCCTGCCGATGCGGGTGTGATCATCCGCACCGCCTCGGAGGGCGTCAAGGAAGAGGACATCCGTTCCGACGTCGAGCGGCTGCAGCAGCGCTGGACCGAGATCGACGCCAAGGCCACCGAGGTCACCGGGAAGAAGGCCGGCGCGGCCGTTGCGCTCTACGAAGAGCCCGACGTGCTGGTCAAGGTCATCCGGGACCTGTTCAACGAAGACTTCTCGGGTCTGATCGTCTCCGGTGACGAGGCCTGGGCCACGATCAACTCCTACGTGAACACCGTCGCCCCCGATCTCGTGGGCCGGCTCACCAAGTACGAACCCGCGGGCGGCGCTGATGCTCCCGACGTGTTCGCTGTACACCGCATCGACGAGCAGCTGGCCAAGGCGTTGGACCGCAAGGTGTGGCTGCCCTCGGGCGGAACCCTGGTCATCGACCGCACCGAGGCGATGACGGTCGTCGACGTCAACACCGGCAAGTTCACCGGTGCCGGCGGCAACCTCGAACAGACCGTCACCCGCAACAACCTGGAAGCTGCCGAGGAGATCGTGCGGCAACTGCGGTTGCGCGACATCGGCGGCATCGTGGTCATCGACTTCATCGACATGGTGCTCGAGTCGAACCGGGATCTGGTGCTGCGCAGGCTGACCGAGGCGCTGGGCCGGGACCGCACCCGCCACCAGGTGTCCGAGGTGACCTCACTGGGCCTCGTGCAGCTGACCCGAAAGCGGTTGGGAACCGGTCTGGTCGAGGCGTTCTCGACCACCTGCACGCACTGCGCCGGCCGCGGCATCGTGCTGCACGGCGACCCGGTCGACACGGCCTCGTCGTCGAATGCCGGCCGCAAGACCGAATCCACCGGCGGCGGGCGTCGCAGCAAGCGGGGCAAGAGGGGCAATGCCCGTCCCGAGCCCGAAGAGTTGCCAGTCGTCAAGGTGCCCGACCATCCGGCCGGCGAACACCCGATGTTCAGGGCAATGGCTGCGGCCAATGGGCGCCCCGACGAAGACCACGAAGGCCATGACGGCCACGAGGACTTCGAGGAGCACGTCGCCGACGAGGTCCCCGAAGGCGAGGCTGACGATCGGGCCACGCTCGAGCTCGCGGAGGTGTCCACCGGTTCCACCGACGGTGAGTTCGACGCGCAGGACGTCGACGAGTCCGATGAATCCGACGATGGTTCGGATGGGGACGAAGACGAGGACGAGATCGACCTCGACGACGATGACGACCTCGATGATGACGACGATGACGATCTGGATGACGACATCGACGACGACTCGGATGAGGATGACGAGTCTGATGAGGCCGACTCGGACGACGAGTCGGACGAGTACGGCGACTCCGAGGACTCAGACGAGTCCGAAGAGGACGTCTACCAGGCCCCGGAGCCCGTGGTCGTCGAGGCGCAGCCTAGTCGCGGCCGTACCCGTCGACGTGCCGCAGCCAGGCCCGCGGGGCCGCCCAGCCCAGAGTAGAGGGCGGTTTGACCCTCTACCCGCTGGTCAAGTACCCTTGACCAGTTGTCTCCGGTGCCTGTAGTAGTCGCAGGCCGGTGACGGCGGGGCATCCCGCCACCCAAGACCCGCGCACGCACCGACCGGTAGCGCGCGCCCGCAGAGAGCAGCAGAGCAGAGGACACGATGGCGACATACGCAATCGTCAAGACCGGCGGCAAGCAGTACAAGGTTGCCGTCGGTGACGTGGTGAAGGTTGAGAAGCTCGAGACCGAGCCCGGCGCGTCGGTATCGCTGCCAGTCGCCCTGGTGGTCGACGGCGCCAAGGTCACCAGCAAGGCTGATGACCTGGCCAAGGTCGCCGTGACCGGCGAGGTGCTTGAGCACACCAAGGGTCCCAAGATCCGCATTCACAAGTTCAAGAACAAGACCGGCTACCACAAGCGCCAGGGGCACCGTCAGCAGCTGACCGTGCTCAAGGTCACCGGTATCAAGTAGCGAGGGAGCGTACTAATGGCACACAAAAAGGGCGCTTCCAGCTCGCGCAACGGTCGTGAATCCGCAGCACAGCGGCTCGGCGTGAAGCGGTTCGGCGGTCAGGTCGTCAAGGCAGGCGAGATCCTCGTCCGCCAGCGCGGCACCCACTTCCACCCCGGCGTGAACGTCGGTCGTGGCGGCGATGACACGCTGTTCGCGCTGGCACCCGGCTCCGTGGAGTTCGGTTCCAAGCGCGGCCGCAAGCACGTGAACATCGTTCCCGTGCCGCGCCCGGAGGCCTGAGACTCCGAGGATTCTCCGCGAATGTGAAGCAGCTGCGAGTTCTCGATAGGACTATCGCAATAGCTTCACATTCGACGGAGAGGATGTCCGATGCCCCGGTTCGTTGACCGCGTCGTCATCCATGCGAGTGCAGGAAACGGCGGCCACGGCTGCGCGTCGGTGCACCGCGAGAAATTCAAACCCCTCGGCGGTCCTGACGGCGGCAACGGTGGTCGCGGCGGCAGCATCGTGCTGGTCGTGGATCCACAGGTTCACACCCTGCTGGACTTCCACTTCCATCCCCATGTCGTCGCACCTTCGGGCAAGCAGGGTGCGGGCAGCAATCGTGACGGTGCCGCTGGCGACGATCTGATCGTGCACGTTCCGGACGGCACGGTGGTGCTCGATGAGAACGGCCGGATGCTGGCCGACATGGTCGGTGCCGGCACCCGGTTCGAAGCCGCGCAAGGTGGTCGGGGTGGGCTCGGCAATGCCGCACTCGCTTCCCGGGCCCGCAGGGCTCCCGGTTTCGCCCTGCTCGGCGAGAAGGGCCAGACCCGAGACCTCACGCTCGAACTCAAGACCGTCGCCGATGTCGGCCTGATCGGTTTCCCATCGGCGGGTAAATCGTCTCTGGTGTCGACCATCTCGGCGGCCAAGCCCAAGATCGCCGACTATCCGTTCACCACGCTGGTGCCCAACCTGGGCGTGGTGTCCGCCGGTGAGAACACCTTCACCGTCGCCGACGTTCCCGGCCTGATTCCCGGCGCGTCCGAGGGCCGGGGTCTGGGCCTGGAATTCCTTCGGCACCTTGAGCGCTGCGCGGTGCTCGTGCACGTCGTGGACTGCGCCACCATGGAACCCGGGCGTGACCCGATCTCCGACATCGAGGCGCTGGAGGCCGAACTCGCGGCCTACACCCCGACTCTGCAAGGCGATTCCACCCTGGGCGACCTGGCGTCGCGGCCACGTGCGGTGGTGCTCAACAAGATCGACGTTCCCGATGCCCGGGAGTTGGCCGACTTCGTGCGTGAAGAAGTGAAGTCGCAGTTCGGCTGGCCGGTGTACGAGATCTCGACGGTCAGCCGTGATGGTTTGCGCCCGTTGATCTTTGCGTTGTGGGAGATGGTGAAGGCCTACCGTGACGCGCAGCCTGAGGTGGTGCCGAGGCGTCCGGTGATCCGGCCGATCGCTGTTGACGAGAGCGGCTTCACCGTCGAGACCGATGGAGACGGCGGGTTCATCGTGCGCGGTACCCGTCCCGAGCGCTGGATCGCGCAGACCAACTTCGACAATGACGAGGCCGTCGGTTACCTCGGTGACCGGCTGGCCCGGTTGGGCGTCGAGGACGCGTTGTGGAAAAAGGGCGCCAAGCCCGGTTGCGCCGTGACCATCGGCGATATGACCTTCGACTGGGAGCCTCAGACCCCAGCCGGCGTGGACATGCCGCTGACCGGTCGAGGCACCGACATCCGGCTCGAGCAGACCGACCGGGTGGGTGCGGCCGAACGCAAGGCGGCGCGGCGTGAACGGCGCCATCCCGGGAGTGAAGACGAGTGACGAGCGCAGGCTCGGCGCCCTCCGCACATCGCGAGGCGATTCGGACCGCACGCAGCGTCGTCGTCAAGATCGGTACCACCGCGCTGACCACTCCGTCCGGGGTGTTCGACGCCCGCCGGCTCGCGGTCCTGGTCGAGGCCATCGAAGGCCGGATGAAAGCCGGTTCCGATCTGGTGATCGTGTCCTCCGGTGCCATCGCCGCGGGAATCGAGCCGCTCGGACTGTCCAAGCGCCCAACGGATCTGGCCACCAAGCAGGCGGCCGCCAGCGTCGGGCAGGTGGCGCTGGTCAATGCCTGGAGTTCGGCGTTCGCCGTCTACAACCGCACGGTGGGGCAGGTGCTGCTGACCGCGCACGACATCGCGATGCGGGTGCAACACAACAACGCGCAGCGCACCCTGGACCGGTTGCGCGCCCTGCATGCGGTGGCGATCGTCAACGAGAACGACACCGTGGCCACCAACGAGATCAGGTTCGGTGACAACGACCGCCTGTCGGCGCTGGTGGCTCAGCTGGTCGGCGCCGACGCGCTGATCCTGCTGTCCGACATCGACGGCCTGTATGACTCTGATCCCCGAAAAGGTAACGCGCGCTTCATTCCTGAGGTCGCCGCACAGGGGGATCTCGACGGGGTGGTGGCCGGCGGGGGTAGCCATCTGGGCACCGGCGGCATGGCCTCGAAGCTTTCGTCGGCGCTGTTGGCCGCCGATGCCGGGGTGCCGGTGCTGCTGGCCGCCGCGGCGGATGCCGGTGCGGCACTGAGTGATGCCTCGGTCGGCACCGTGTTCGCGCCACGGCCCGAGCGGATGTCGGCGCGGCGGTTCTGGGTTCGCCATGCCGCGGAGTCCCATGGGGCGTTGACCCTCGACGACGGTGCGGTGCGTGCGGTCGTCAAACAGCGCCGCTCGCTGCTGCCGGCCGGGATCACCGAGGTCACGGGACGTTTCCACGGTGGTGACGTGGTGGATCTGCGGGGGCTTGACGGGCAGACGGTCGCGCGTGGCGTGGTGGCCTACGAGGCGTCGGAGCTGGCCGCGATCATCGGCCGCTCGACGCCGGATCTGCCGGCCGAGCTGCGCCGGCCCGCGGTGCACGCCGACGACCTGGTCGCCACCTAGCGATTTGTGGAGTCCCGGCCGCGCCGAGTGCGGCAAAAACTCCACAAATCACAGCTTGGGGGACTCCAGATACAGCGCACCCCAGACGATCTGGGTGATCGTGTTCGCCAGCTCGGCGTCGTAGGACGGCGGCTGCGACGGCAGATTCTGATGACAGGTCCGCTCCACCATCCAGGTCAGCGTGCTCGCGGTGGCGGCGGCAGGCAGTTGCGGCCGGATCGACCCGTCGGACTGCCCGTCCTCGATCACCTTGGTGAGCTGATCGGAGATTCCGGCCAGCAGCTCACGGTAAGTCTGTGCGACGAGTGGGTCATAGCTCGACATCTCGGTGAGCGCGATCAGCACCGGTTGGTGGGTCCGATAGCTGGCGACGATGCCCGACATGGCGGTGTGGGCGTCGGCGGGGTCGCGGCGTCCGGCGACGCTCCACCATTGTTGGGCGGCTTGGGTCAGATCGCCGAACACCTGGGTGGCCAGCCGGCGCAGCAGGTGGCCCTTGTCCTCGAAGTAGATGTAGAAGCTGGCCCGGGAGATCCCGGCCTCGGTGGCCAGTTTGTCAACGCTGAGCTCGGTGAAGCTGGTGCCGTCGGCCATCAGCCGGTCGGTGGCATCGAGCAGTTGGCGTTCGATCCGCTCGCGCCGTTCCTCTCGGTTGGCCTGCGGTTTTCGCGTTACCGATGGCATGCCCTCAGCGTATCGGCATTCGTCACACCTTGACTAGACAGACTGTCTAGACCTATTGTCACCGGCATGACTGTGTCGCCCATCACATCAGCCCCCTCGTGGCCTTCCGCCGCACGCCCCTACGACCCGATCGACCTGTCGTCGCGGAAGTTCTGGGCCACCACGGCCGCCGATCGTGAGGTCACGTTCGCCGAACTGCGCACCTCACGCCCGGTCAGCTGGCATCCGCCCGTCGAGGACGCCCTCATGAAGGATCCCGACGATCGCGGGTTCTGGGCGGTGACGCGGCACGCCGACATCGTGGCGGTCAGCCGAGACAGCGAGACATTCCTGTCGGGCAAGGGGGTGCTGTTCGAATCCGTTCCGGAAGAGCTACTCGAGGCGTCACAGTCGTTCCTGGCGATGGACGCGCCGCGGCACACGCTGATCCGCAAACTGGTCCACGCCGCGTTCACGCCCCGGCAGGTGGCCCGCATCGAAGACTCGATCAAGGAGAACGCACGCGAGATCGTGGCCGAGCTCAAGGAAGTCGGCAGCGGGGTGGACTTCGTGGACCAGTGCGCCAAGGAACTGCCCATCAGAACGCTGTCGGACATGGTCGGGATCCCCGAGTCCGAACGGCAGCGGGTGGCACATGCCGCCGACGCGCTGGTGTCCTGG
Source organism: Mycobacterium sp. NPDC004974 (assembly GCF_053600815.1). NCBI lineage: Bacteria > Bacillati > Actinomycetota > Actinomycetes > Mycobacteriales > Mycobacteriaceae > Mycobacterium > Mycobacterium sp. NPDC004974. The sequence goes on from NZ_JBSGAQ010000013.1 coordinate 45,769, forward strand.
GCGGACCCGGTCTACCTGGCCGGGCGCAACCCGCTGGAGGTGCTGCTGCAGAACCAGATGTACCTACATCAGGTGGCGAATGCGCTTGCGGCGCAACGCCGGGAAAACCCGGGCAATGATCTGATCAGCGCGCTGGTCCACGCCGAAGTTGACGGAGACCGGCTCACCGATGCCGAGGTAGCGGCGTTCTTCGTCCTGCTGGCGGTGGCGGGCAACGACACCACGCGCCAGACCACCAGCCACGCGCTCAAGGCGCTGACCGACCACCCCGAGCAGCGGGCCTGGCTCATGGCGGATTTCGACGACCGCATCGGCGGTGCGGTCGAGGAGTTCGTCCGGTGGGCGACGCCGGTGATGACGTTCCGCCGTACCGCGGCCGTCGACGTCGAACTCGGTGGGCAGCAGATCGCGGCGGGGGAGAAGGTGGTGATGTTCTACGCCTCGGGCAACTGGGACGCCGAGGTGTTCGACCGGCCCGAGGTATTCGACCTGAGCCGAAAGCCCAACCCGCACCTGGGATTCGGTGGCGGCGGCCGTCATTTCTGCCTGGGTGCGCATGTCGCCCGGACGCAGTTGCGGGCGATCTTCGGTGAGTTATTGCACCAGCTGCCCGACATCACCGCGGGAGAGCCCGCCTACCTGGCGGGCAACTTCGTGCACGCTATCCGGTCGATGCCGTGCACGTTCTCCTGAGCTCGCCGGCCAACAGGGTCAACATCTCCGAACATCCCGCTTCGACCTTGACCGTGGCCTGCTCGTCGCCGCGGGTGGGGCCGCGGTTGATGATCCCCACGGGGATGTTGTGGGCGGCCGCGTGCCGGACGAATCGGTAGCCGGAGTACACGGTCAGCGAGGACCCTGCGACCAACAGCGCCTCGGCGTCCTCAACCATCGAATAAGCCTGTTCGACACGGTCTTTGGGAACGCTCTCGCCGAAGTAGACGATGTCGGGTTTGAGCATGCCCCCGCACACCGGGCAGTCCACGATGGTGAACGAATCCGTTTCGGCGACCACGGCGTCGGCGTCGGGTGCCACCGCGATGCCGCCAACCGACTCGGCGCGTTCGCCGAAGCCGGGATTGGCCGCCTCCAGCAGCGCGGCCAACTCGTCGCGGCCCATGGTCCCGCCGCAATCCAGACAGATCACCTGCGCGTAGGTGCCGTGCAGGTTGACCACCGACCGGCTGCCGGCCTTGCTGTGCAGCAGGTCCACGTTCTGGGTGATCAGTCCGTTCACCACACCGGCGAACTCCAGCGCGGCCAGGGCACGGTGCCCGGCGTTGGGCATGGTTTCGTCCATGTGGCGCCAGCCGACGTGATTGCGGGCCCAGTACCGCTGCCGGAATGCCGGATCGGAGGTGAACTGCCGGATCGTCATCGGATTGCTCGGTGGGGAATCGGGGCCGCGGTAGTCGGGGATGCCGGAATCGGTCGACATCCCGGCCCCGGTCAACACCGCGAGGCGGCGTCCCTGAAGTAGGGCGACGAGCTCGGGGGCATCCACCCTCGCCAGGATAGGCCGCCCGTCGGGAGGCGGGTGTCGAGCCTGTCCGCAACCACCGGGGCGGTATCGCTCGTGCGTCAATTGGTACCCGGTGGCCCGATATCGATACTTTTCGGGTCACAATGGGCGGGATGGATTTCTACAGCGCCTACCACCACGGATTCGCGCGGGTTGCCGCCTGCACCCATCACACGGCGCTGGCGGATCCGCCGGCGAACGCAGAATCGGTGCTCCGGTTGGCACAGGCCTGCCACGACGACGGCGTGGCCGTCGCAGTGTTCCCCGAGCTGACCTTGTCGGGCTACTCGATCGACGACATCCTGATGCAGGATGCCCTGCTGGAGTCGGTGGAACAGGCGCTCATCGAAATCGTCGCAGCCTCGGTGGTGTTGACGCCGGTGCTGGTGGTCGGCGCACCGCTGCGGCACCGGCACCGGATCTACAACGCGGCGGTGGTGATCCACCGCGGCGCGGTGCTCGGCGTGGTACCCAAGTCCTACCTGCCGACCTACCGGGAGTTCTACGAGCGCAGGCAGATGGCAACCGGCGCCGGCGTGAGCGGCACCATCCAGGTGGCCGGTGCCCAGGTGCCGTTCGGGCCGGACCTGCTGTTCGTGGCCTCCGACCTTCCCGGGCTGGTCCTGCACGTCGAGATCTGTGAGGACATGTTCGTGCCGGTGCCGCCCAGTGCGCAGGCGGCGCTGGCCGGTGCGACGGTGCTGGCCAACCTCTCGGGCAGCCCGATCACCGTCGGCCGCGCCGAAGACCGTGCGCTGCTGGCCCGTTCGGCCTCGTCACGCTGTCTGGCCGCCTACGTGTACGCCGCTGCCGGCGAAGGGGAGTCGACCACCGACCTGGCCTGGGATGGCCAGACGATGATCTGGGAGAACGGGCTGCTGCTCGCCGAGAGCGAGCGCTTTCCGCGCGGTGAACGACGCTCGGTGGCCGATGTGGACCTGGAGTTGCTCCGTTCTGAGCGGCTGCGGATGGGCACGTTCGATGACAACGCCAGGCATCACGGCGCCCAAGTGGATTCGTTCCGTCGCATCGAGTTTCAGCTCGACCCGCCGACGGGTGACATCGGACTGCGGCGCGAGATCGAGCGGTTCCCGTTCGTGCCTGCGGATCCTGCACGGCTGCAACAGGATTGCTACGAGGCGTACAATATCCAGGTCTCCGGTCTGGAACAGCGACTGCGGGCCCTGAGCTACCCCAAGGTGGTGATCGGGGTGTCCGGCGGCCTGGATTCCACCCATGCCCTGATCGTGGCGGCCCGGGCGATGGACCGGGAAAACCGTCCGCGCAGCGACATTCTCGCGTTCACGATGCCCGGCTTCGCCACCGGTGAGCACACCAAGAACAACGCGGTCCGGTTGAGCCGGGCGCTGGGCGTGACGTTCGCCGAGATCGACATCAAGAAAACCGCCGAGTTGATGCTCACCGAGATGGACCACCCGTTCGGTCGCGGTGAGAAGGTGTACGACGTCACCTTCGAGAACGTCCAGGCCGGTCTGCGCACGGACTATCTGTTCCGGCTGGCCAATCAGCGTGGCGGCATCGTGCTCGGTACCGGTGACCTTTCCGAGCTGGCGCTGGGCTGGTCGACGTACGGGGTCGGCGACCAGATGTCGCACTACAACGTCAACGGCGGGGTGCCGAAAACCCTGATCCAGCATCTGATCCGGTGGGTGATCTCCTCGGACCAGTTCGGCGTTGAGGTGAACGAGGTCCTGCAATCGGTGCTGGACACCGAGATCACCCCGGAGCTGGTACCCACCGGCGAGGATGAGGAGATCCAGAGCAGCGAGGCCAAGGTCGGTCCCTATGCGCTGCAGGATTTTTCGTTGTTCCAGGTGCTGCGCTACGGATTCCGCCCGTCGAAGGTGGCGTTCCTGGCCTGGCATGCATGGCATGACGCGGCCCACGGTGACTGGCCTGCCGGGTTCCCCGAGGACAAGCGCCCGGCGTACTCGCTCAAGGAGATCCGGCACTGGCTGCAGGTGTTCGCGAAGCGGTTCTACTCGTTCTCCCAGTTCAAACGTTCCGCGCTGCCGAACGGCCCCAAGGTGTCGCACGGCGGTTCCCTGTCGCCGCGTGGCGACTGGCGGGCGCCGTCGGACATGTCGGCGCGGATCTGGCTCGACGAGATCGAGCGGAGCGTTCCCGAACAGTAGGTCTCGACGGCCGAAATGGCCGGTTCGCTCAATTGACGACGCAAAAAATTGACAAGCTAACCTTCTGGCCCGCATCGCCGCGCTAATGTGCGTCGGGTCACAGTCCGGCGGTGCCGGATACCGGGTCGAGGAGGTTGCGTTGGGTGCTGCGAAGTACGTCGGTCGGGTAGGGGGATTGGCAATCGCACTCGGGGTCGGGTCGGCTGTCGTCCTGGGCGCCCCGGTGGTCTCGGCGTCGCCCGGTTCCAGTGACACGTCGGCTGAGTCCCCATCCGCGCCGGCGGCCAAGAAGGGCCCAGCCAAGGACCGGCAGAGTGCCCGCTCGTTGCGGCAGGCGGCGGTACGCGCGGCGATCAAGGACCGCGCGGCCACGCTCGGTGAATCCGGCCGTCACCGCGTGAGTTCGACGACGCCGAAATCCGACGTCGTGCAATCGATCAACGACCGGCTGTCGGAGGTCCAGGCGAAGGTCGAGGCCGGCCTGACCCGTCATGGCAGCGACTCAGACCCCGCCGCCGGGGCGGCCGAGAAACTCAAGGTCACCAAGCCTGCCGAGACGTTGCGGGGCCTGGCTTCGGCCAAGCCGAAACTGCCCCGGCCGCTGGGCGATCACGCTCAGACCCCGGAGCCGGGTGCGGTCGATGAAGAGCCCACGATCGAGGCCGTCGAAACCACCGTCGGTGATGAGCCCGCAACGAAACCGGCCCTCATCGCGACGGTGAAGGCCGGACAACAGGCGCCTGCCGCGGCGGCTCCCGTGCGGGGCCTGATCGAGACCGTGGTCAATGACATCGCCAGGACACTGGCCGGAAACTCGCCTACCGCGCCCAGGACGGATTCGCCCGCCGAGTGGGTTCTGCTGGCTGCCGCGCGTCGGGAGTTCTCCACCGCCGCAGTGTCGCCCACCGTGGGTGCCACCGGCGGGATCACCGCGGCCCCGTCGGTCGGTATCACCGACGGCATCATCCACGGCACCACGGGGGCCACCAGTTCCAGCGGACTGCCGCTCACCTACACCGTGATCGGTGATCCGAGTGGAGGCGGCAAGGTGCGGCTCAGTTCGGCCAACGGCACCTTCACGTTCCTGCCCTACGCGACGGTCGTCGACAGCGGCGGCAAGGAGAAGTTCACCGTCCTGGTCGCCGAGACCACGGCGTTTGATGCTGCGCTGCAACAGATCCCGATCGTGGGCTCGTTCGTGCCGCAGGTGCTGGTGATCGTGCATCAGATACCGATCGTGAACGACGTGTTGGCGCCGCTCATCGGCAAGTCCGAGGTGGTGGACGTCAACGTCGACGTCGGTGAGCTGGCACCGGCGGGCACCCCGGTGGCCTACACGGTCAAGGTGACGTCCTTCGACGGCGCACAGATCAGCATGAACTACTTCCCGGCGTCGGGCCTCCAGGAAGGGGACAAGGCGCCGACCATCTTCAGCGGCGCGGGTCTGTCCAGCGCGGGTGACACCAACCCGTACTCCGGCGGCGCCACCGGTGTCGGCACGTTCCGTAACGCCGGCTACAACGTCGTCACCTGGGATTCGCGCGGCGAGCACGACTCGGGTGGAATCCTTCAGCTGGACAGCCCGTTCTATGAGGGCCGTGATGTGTCCGCCATGATCGACTACGTCGCAAAGCAGTCGAGCACGCAGCTCGACGATGTGAATGATCCGCGGATGGGCATGGTGGGCCCTTCGTACGGCGGCGGCATTCAGTGGGTGGCCGCCGGTACCGACAACCGGATCGACGCAATCGTCCCGACGATCGCGTGGAATTCGCTGAACAGTTCGCTCTACCCCAACGAGGCGTTCAAGACGTCGTACGCCGGGCTGCTGTTGCTGTCGTTGGTGACATCGGGAGCGAACATCAATTCACAGCTGTATGGCGGGATCCTGACCGGCGGACTGCTCGGCATTCTGACCCCCGAGCAGCAAGCCCTGCTGGCCAGTAGCGGACCGACCGTGCTGGTCAACAAGATCACCGCGCCGACACTGATTATCCAGGGCACGGTCGACGTGCTGTTCCCGCTGCAGCAGGCGATGGACAATGCGCAGATCCTGGACGCCAACGGCGTGCCGGTGAAGATGGTCTGGTTCTGCGGCGGCCACGGCAACTGCGAAACTCCGGCCGGTGACAGCACCGAGATGGTCGAGACCGCGACGATGGCCTGGCTGGACACCTACGTCAAGCACAAGGGCGAAGCCGTCGACGACGGCCTGCCCAAGTTCCAGTGGATCGATCAGAACGGCGACCACTACACGTCCGACCTCCTGCCGACCGACCCGAATTTCACCGGGACTCCGGTCACTGCGTCGGGCAGCGGCGGCGTACTCGGAATCGTGCCGATCCTCGGCGGTTCCGGACCGGGCGCCGCAGGGATCCCGTTCGGGCTCGGTGACGGCACCAAGGCCGCCAACGCGGTGAACATCAAGGTGACCGCGTCGTCGGACACCCCGACTCAGGTCGTCGGCGCGCCCCAACTGACGATGACCTACTCCGGGATCGGCACGAGCCGCCACGTCTACGCCCAGATCGTCGATGACCAGACCGGACAGGTGATCGGCAATATCGTCACACCGATTCCGGTCACCCTCGACGGCAAGGAGCACACCGTCACCATTCCGATGGAGGCGGTGGCCTACACGCTGGAACCCGGCCACACCGCCACGGTGCAGATCACCACCTCGGCGACGTCGTTCCTCAACTTCACCCAGTTCGGCGCGATCAACATTTCCAATGTTCAGGTGTCCCTGCCGACCGCCGGGCCCGGCGCCAACGTGCAGCCTGCGGCCGACGCCGCTCAGGAGGTGGTGAGCGTCTAGAGTCGGCCCTCACCACGCAGGTCCGGATGCACCCATTCGGGTGAGCGACGCGCCTTGAACGCCTGGAATCCCTCCATCGCCTCGTCGCCGCTGTAGCTGGCTTTCATGCCGATCCGGTCGTAGAGGCCCATGTAGCTGTCCAGGCTGGACTTGACCACTCCGCGGGCCCGGGGTGCGGTCCGACAGCATTGGGTGAGCACTTCGGTTGCGGCAGAGAGTAATTCGTCGTGCGGCGCGACCCTGGCAACCATGCCCCAGTCGACCGCCTCCTGCGCGGTCAGGGTGCGCCCGGTGAACATCAGGTCGCGGGTGCGGACCGGGCCGATCAGACGGGCCAGCATCTGGCTGTAATACGTGTCGGCGATGCCGCGGTACAACTCCGGCACCCGGAACGTGGCGCGGTCGCTGACCACGGCCATGTCGCTGCAGATCGCGATCTGCAGGCCACCGCCCTGACACAGCCCGTTGACCGCACTCACCACCGGCTTGACCGATTGGCGCAGGGTTTCGAACGGGGTGACGTCCATCGAGAGGGCCGCACCGAAGCTCATCCAGTCATCGACGCCGTTGCCGCCGCCGAGATCACCGCCGGGGGCGAACACGTCCCCGGTACCGGTGATCAGCAGTCCGGCCAGGTCCGGGTCCGCCTCGACGTGGGTGACGGCGTACCGGATGCCGAAGTACATCGCCGGGGTCATCGCATTGCGGGCCTCGGGGCGATCCAGGGTGACCACGCCGAACGGGCCCTGCCGCTCGAACTTCAGATACGGCGTGCCCAGCCAGTCGCCTTCGGGCGGTCGTGGGGTCAGTCCCTGAGTCATGCTGGCGACTATAACGCCAACGGTATCGCCTTCAGTTGCTCGTATCAGTGTGTCAGGACGGCATCGATGTCAGCGGCCGACGGCGCGCAGTTGCCGGCCCCGCGCACCAAGGTGGCCAGTGCTCCGGCCGCACATGCGCGGCGCAGGGCCTGCTCGTGGCCGGCGGTCCACCCCGCGGCCAGCACCCCGGCGAACACGTCACCGGCCCCGGCGGTGTCCAGCGCCCGCACCGACGGGGACGGCACATCGAAGCGTTCGTCGTCGCCCAGATAGCTGGCTCCGCGTGCGCCCCGGGTGATCACCAGATGCCGCACCGGCCAGTGCCAGTCGGACGCCTCGGTCTCGTTCACCACCACCACGTCGACCAGTTCCGATAACGCCAGCAGATGATGGGCCGGCGTCCCTCCCGGCGATGCGTTGAGCATCACCACCGCCCCGGCTGCCCGGGCCAGCTTGGCCGCGGCGATCGCCGTCGTCACCGGGATCTCCAACTGGATCAAGGTGACCTCGCTCCAGACGATGGCCGAACGGGCCGCCGCGGAATCCACCTCGAGCCGCGAGTTGGCGCCCGGCGCCACCACGATGCAGTTCTCCCCGACAGTGTCGACGAGGATCGCGGCCGACCCGCTCGGGCCGGGCACACACGCCACGGCATCGGCGCCGACTCCGTTTGTCTGGAGATGACGGCGCAGGATCGCGGCGGCTGGGTCGTCACCCACCGCGGCCACCAGCTCGACGTCGGCGCCGGCCCGCGCGGCGGCCACCGCCTGGTTGCCGCCCTTGCCGCCGGGCGCCGACGACAGCGACGACGCGAGCACCGTCTGTCCTGGGCGCGGCAGCGCACCGACGGTGAACGTGAGATCGGCGTTGATACTCCCGACGACGCAAACCCGCGCTGCGGCCATAGATAAAAAGGCTAACCGGGCCGGGCCGTCAGTGGCGGCTGACACCTGTCGAAGGACGTCAACTCCTCCGATACGCTGGCTAGATGAGCGTTCAGACAGAGTCTCCGACGACTGCGGTGCCGCACGCCGACCTGCGCGATCAGGTGCACGAGGCGGCGCGTCGGGCGCGAGTCGCCGCCCGCGTCCTGGGCACCCTGAGCGCCGAGACCAAGAACCGCGCGCTGCATGCCGCCGCCGACAGCGTGCTCGCCCATGTTCACGAGATCCTGGCCGCCAACGCCGCCGATGTCGAGGCCGCGCGTGAGGCCGGGACCCCTGAGTCGATCCTGGACCGCCTGGCGCTCAACCCGCAGCGGGTCGACGGCATCTCCGCCGGTCTGCGCCAGGTCGCCGGGCTGCCCGATCCGGTCGGCGAGGTGTTGCGCGGCCGCACCCTGCCCAATGGCCTGCAACTGCGTCAGCAGCGGGTACCGCTCGGCGTCGTCGGTATGGTCTACGAGGGCCGGCCCAACGTCACGGTCGATGCCTTCGGGCTCACCCTGAAATCGGGCAATGCCGCTCTGCTGCGCGGCAGTTCGTCTGCGGTCCGTTCCAATGAGGCACTCGTGACGGCGCTGCGTTCTGCGCTGGCAGCGGAGGGCCTGCCGCTGGACGCCGTGCAACTGCTGCCCAGCCATGACCGCGCCAGTGTCACCCACCTGATCCAGGCCCGCGGACTGGTCGATGTGGTGATCCCGCGCGGGGGAGCCGGCCTGATCGAGGCCGTGGTGCGGGACGCCCAGGTGCCCACCATCGAGACCGGCGTCGGCAATTGCCATGTCTACGTTCATTCCTCGGCCGACATCGACGTGGCCGAGAAGATCCTGCTGAACTCCAAGACCCGGCGTCCCAGCGTCTGTAATGCCGCCGAGACGCTTCTGGTGGACAAGGCGCTGGAGGCCACCGCGCTGCCCCGGCTGACCGCCGCGCTGCGCGAGGCCGGGGTGACCGTGCACGCCGACCCCACCGACGAGGAGTTGCACACCGAGTTCCTCTCGATGGACATCGCCGTCGCGGTGGTCGACGGGATCGATGCCGCGATCGCCCACATCAACGAGTACGGCACGGGTCACACCGAGGCCATCGTGACAACGGATCTTGCTGCGGCCCAACGCTTCACCGAACAGGTGGACGCGGCCGCGGTGATGGTCAACGCGTCCACCGCGTTCACCGACGGAGAGCAGTTCGGTTTCGGCGCAGAGATCGGCATCTCCACCCAGAAGCTGCATGCCCGCGGACCCATGGGCCTGCCCGAACTGACCTCGACCAAATGGATCGTGTGGGGAGACGGTCAGACCCGCCCGGCCTAGGCGCCGACCAGACAGAGACCAGGAGACCACATGAGCGTGCCCGCTCGCCCCGCTCCGTTGTTCGCCGACATCGATGATGTCGCGCGGCGCCTGGCGGAGACCGGATACCTGCCCGATACCGCTACCGCCACAGCGGTTTTCCTCGCCGACCGGCTGGGTAAGCCGCTGCTCGTGGAGGGGCCCGCGGGTGTCGGCAAGACCGAGCTGGCCCGCGCGGTGGCAGCGACCACCGGCTCCGAACTGGTCCGCCTGCAGTGCTACGAGGGCGTCGACGAGGCCCGCGCCCTCTATGAGTGGAACCACGCCAAGCAGATCCTGCGGATCCAGGCCGGGCAGAACGCGAACGGCGGCGACTGGGACCAGACCAAGATGGACGTATTCAGCGAGGAGTTCCTGCTGACCCGCCCGCTGCTCACCGCGATCAAGCGCACCGACCCGACGGTGCTGCTGATCGACGAGACGGACAAGGCTGACATCGAGATCGAGGGCCTGCTGCTGGAGGTGCTCTCCGATTTCGCGGTGACCGTTCCCGAACTCGGCACGATCACCGCGGAGCGGCCGCCGTTCGTGCTGCTCACCTCGAATGCCACCCGTGAGCTCTCCGAGGCGCTCAAGCGTCGCTGCCTGTTCCTGCACATCGACTTCCCGGATCCGGACCTGGAGCGCCGCATCCTGCTGTCCCGGGTGCCCGAACTACCCGAGCACATAGCAGGAGAGCTGGTGAAGATCATCGGCGTGATGCGCGGTATGCAGCTCAAGAAGGTGCCGTCGGTCGCCGAGACCATCGACTGGGGCCGCACGGTGCTGGCCCTGGGCCTGGACACCATCGACGACGAGATGATCGCCGCCACCCTCGGTGTGGTGCTCAAACACCAGTCCGACCAGGTCAAGGCTGCCGGCGAGCTCAGGCTCAACTGATGACCCCGCGCCGGGTTCGACCGCCCCAGCCGCTGGCCCCGCACGGCCTGCCCGGGCACCTCGTCGAGTTCGTCGAAGCCCTTCGCGGGCAAGGAATCTCGGTCGGACCGTCGGAAACCGTGGATGCCGGTCGGGTGATCACCGTGCTCGGGTTGGGCAATCGTGAAGCGCTGCGCGAGGGCATTGCGTGCGCGGTGCTGCGGCGCCCCGACCACCGCGAGACCTACGACGCGATGTTCGACCTGTTCTTCCCGGCTGCGCTGGGCGCACGCACCGTGCTCGAGGACGAGGACGAGGACGAGGGCGACACAGGTGGTGAGGATCGGCTGCAGCTGCCGCCCGAGGACATCGAGGCGATGCGCGACGCGTTGGTGAAGATGCTGGCCGACAACGAGGACCTGGCCAACCTCGACGACCGGATGGCGGCGATGATCGCCAGGATCGTCGAGGCCTACGGCCGCTACAACTCCAGCCGTGGCCCGTCGTACTCGTCGTATCAGGCGCTCAAGGCCATGAGCCTCGACGATCTCGAGGGTCGGCTGCTGGCCGGGCTGCTCGCCCCCTACGGCGACGAGCCCACGCCGACCCAGGAGGAGATCGCCAAGGCCCTGGCCGCGCAGCGCATCTCCCAGCTGCGCAAGATGGTCGAGTCCGAGACCAAGCGCCGCACCGCCGAGCAGTTGGGCCGCGACCACGTGCAGATGTACGGGGTGCCGCAGCTGGCCGAGAACGTCGAGTTCCTGCGCGCCTCCGGTGAGCAGCTCCGTCAGATGCGCAAGACCGTGCAGCCGCTGGCCCGCACGTTGGCGACCCGGCTGGCGGCCCGGCGCCGCCGCTCCCGGTCCGGGGAGATCGACCTGCGCAAGACGCTGCGCAAGTCGATGTCCACCGGCGGTGTGCCGATCGACGTGGTGCTCAAGAAACCGCATCCGGCCCGTCCCGAGCTCGTGGTGCTCTGCGATGTATCCGGGTCGGTGGCCGGGTTCAGCCACTTCACCCTGATGCTGGTCTCGGCGCTGCGCCAGCAGTTCTCCCGGGTGCGCGTCTTCGCCTTCATCGACACCACCGACGAGGTCACCGACATGTTCGGGCCGGAGGCCGATCTGGCGGTGGCGGTGCAGCGCATCACCCGTGAGGCGGGCGTCTACACCCGCGACGGGCACTCGGACTACGGCCACGCCTTCGTGTCATTCCTGGACAAGTACCCCAACGTGCTGTCGCCGCGCAGCTCGCTGCTGGTGTTGGGCGATGGTCGGAACAACTACCGCAACCCCGAGACGGCGCTGCTGGCACACATGGTGTCGGCCAGCCGTCACGCGCACTGGCTCAACCCGGAGCCCAAGCACCTGTGGGGCAGCGGGGATTCCGCGGTGCCGAAATACCTCGAAACGATCCCGATGCACGAGTGCCGCTCGGCCAAGCAGCTCGCCGCGGTGATCGACGGGTTGCTGCCGGTCTGAGCCCGCGCATCGCATCGCCCCTGTGCCGGCTGGGTTCGCGCGGGTGCCGGCCGACGTCAGCGCTCCCGTAAGCTGCCTCTTTGTGGCAAGACGGCGCAGGCTGGGCGTGATGGGCGGGACATTCGATCCCGTCCACAACGGGCACCTGGTCGCGGCGAGTGAGGTCGCGGACCTGTTCGAGCTCGACGAGGTGGTGTTCGTCCCGACCGGTCAGCCGTGGCAGAAACACGACCGGCGGGTCAGCGCCGCCGAGGACCGGTATCTGATGACGGTGATCGCGACCGCGTCCAACCCGCGTTTCTCGGTCAGCCGGGTCGACATCGATCGGGGCGGGGCGACCTACACCAAGGACACCCTGCGTGACCTGCGTGATCTGAATGCCGACACCGACCTGTACTTCATCACCGGAGCCGATGCCCTGGCATCGATCCTGTCCTGGCAGAACTGGGAAGACCTCTTCTCCATGGCCAGGTTCGTCGGTGTCAGCCGGCCGGGCTACGAGCTCGACGGTGACCATATCGAGGCGGCGTTGCGTGAGCTGCCACCGGAAGCGTTGACGTTGGTCGAGGTGCCTGCACTGGCGATCTCCTCCAGCGACTGCCGTAAGCGCGCCTCCGAAGGCCGGCCGATCTGGTACCTGGTGCCCGACGGCGTGGTCCAGTACGTGACCAAACGCGGGTTGTACTCCGCAGACGGGAAGGGTGAACACATCATGGAGCCGGTTCGATGAGCGCGACCGACGAGGCCGTCGCAATGGCGACGGTGGCCGCCCAGGCTGCCTCGGCCAAGTTGGCCGACGATGTGGTGGTGATCGACGTGTCGGGCCAGTTGGTGATCACCGACTGCTTCGTCATCGCGTCAGCCTCCAACGAACGCCAGGTCAACGCGATCGTCGACGAGGTCGAGGACAAGATGCGGCTGGCCGGGTACAAGCCCGCGCGCCGCGAGGGCACCCGCGAGGGGCGCTGGACGCTGCTCGACTACGTCGACATCGTGGTGCACATCCAGCACCAGGACGAGCGGGAGTTCTACGCCCTCGAACGGCTGTGGCGGGACTGCCCGACGGTTCCGGTCGAGCTTGGTGGGCCGGCGGACCCGGAGTTGGCGGAATGAGGGCGCGATGAAGGTCCGTCGATTGGTGCTGTTGCGCCACGGCCAGACCGAGTACAACGCGGGCAGCCGGATGCAGGGTCAGCTCGACACCGAGCTGTCCGATCTCGGCCGCGACCAGGCCGCCGCGGCTGCCGAGGTGCTCGCCAAGCGTCAGCCGCTGTTGATCGTGTCCTCGGACCTCAAGCGCGCCCTCGATACCGCGGTGACCCTCGGTGATCGTGCCGGGATCCCGGTACAGGTGGACAAGCGGTTGCGTGAGACGCACCTGGGGGATTGGCAGGGCCTGACCCACCAGGAAGTCGACACGATGGTACCGGGCGCTCGCGAAGCCTGGCGCGAGGATGCGCGGTGGGCACCGCACGGTGGTGAAAGCCGGGTCGACGTGGCCGACCGCAGTGTTCCGGTGGTAGCCGAACTTGTTGCCGGACAGCCGGAATGGGGTCTGGATGGTTCAGACCGCCCCGTCGTGCTGGTCGCTCACGGCGGGTTGATCGCGGCGCTGACCGCGGGCCTTCTCGGTCTGCCGGTGGACAACTGGCCGGTGCTCGGCGGCATGGGGAACGCCAGTTGGGTTCAGCTGTCCGGACATTCGGGAGACACCGCCGACGAGTCGGATATGGATGCGATCCGCTGGCGGCTGGATGTCTGGAATGCCTCGGCACAGGTGGCCAACGATGTCCTCTGATCACGAGCCGTCAGCGTCCTCGCGTAACGGCCGCCCGACACTGCTCGTGTTCTGTGATTCTCTTTCGTATTTCGGCCCGACCGGCGGTCTACCGTCCGACGATCCGCGGATCTGGCCCAACATCGTGGCCGAGCAGTTGGGCTGGGACGTCGAGCTCATCGGTCGCATCGGCTGGACCACCCGTGACGTCTGGTGGGCTTCGACCCAGGATCCGCGGGCGTGGGCGGCCTTGCCGCGTGCCGGCGCGGTGGTATTCGCCACCAGCGGAATGGATTCGCTGCCCTCGCCGCTGCCGACGGCGCTGCGTGAGTTGATCCGGTATGTGCGGCCGGCGTGGCTGCGGCGCTGGGCACGGGACGGCTACGGCTGGATCCAACCGCGGTTGTCGCCTGTCGCCCGCGCGGCGCTGCCACCGCATGTGACGGTCGAGTACCTGGAGATGACTCGCAACGCCATCGATTTCAACCGGCCGGGTATTCCGGTGGTGGCCTCGCTGCCCTCTGTGCACATCGCCGACACCTACGGCAAGGCCCATCACGGGCGTGAGCCCACGGTCAAGGCGATCTCGGCCTGGGCCCAGGAGCATGACGTGCCGTTGGTGGATCTCAAGGCCGCCGTGGCGGACGAGGTGCTCAGCGGGCGGGGCAATCCCGACGGCATCCACTGGAATTTCGAAGCTCACCGGGCGGTGGCCGAGTTGATGCTCAAGGGGCTGGCCGCTGCTGGTGTGCCACAACTGGATTCCACCGACTGACGATGGCGGTCATGGTAGTGACCGACTCGACGTCGCGGTTGCGGCCTGAGTTGTGTGAGCAGTGGGGAATCCGGCAGGTGCCGTTGCACATCCTCGACGACGGCAATGACTGGCGCGAAGGTCTTGATCCGATGCCGTCGGGCATCTATGAGCGGGCGCGGGTCACCACGTCGGGGGCCTCGCCGGCCGACCTCGCCGACACCTATCGGCAGGCGCTGGCCGACAGCGGCGGTGATGGTGTTGTCGCAGTGCATATTTCGGCCGCGCTCTCGAGTACCTACAGCACGGCTGCTGCTGTGGCCCGCGAGATCGGGCAGGCCGTCCGGGTGGTGAACTCCCGAGCGGCAGCAATGGGGGTGGGCTTCGTCGCTCTGGCCGCCGCCGAATCAGCCCGTGGCGGAGGAACACTCGACGCTGTCGAGGCCGCGGCTCGTGCCGCCGTACCGCGAGGGCAGGCGTTCATCGTCGTGCACCGTCTCGACAACCTGCGGCGCAGTGGCCGGATCGGTGCGGCGGCATCGTGGCTGGGCACCGCGCTGTCGCTCAAACCGCTGCTGCGCCTGGATGTCGATGGCCGGTTGGTGCTCTCGCAACGTATCCGGACGATATCGAAAGCACATGCGGCACTTGTCGATCAGATCGTCGACGCGGCGGGCGACCGCGCTGTGAGCGTCGTGGTCCACCATGTCGACAACCCGGACGGGGCCGAGGAGATCGCCGCGGCGCTCACCGGCCGCCTGCCGCACCTGCGGTCGCTGTCGGTGACCGACATGGGCGCGGTGCTGGCCGTTCATGTGGGTGGTGGCGCGGTCGGTGCGTGCGTATCGGTCGACGAGCCCGAGTGAACCGGTAGTCCAAACTACCGTTGACCGTGAATATCGGTAAGTCTACACTTACCGATATGGCATCTGCTGCCTCGGTGCTCGATGCACTCGGGGACCACACCCGTCGGTCCATTCTCGAGATCCTCCTCGAGGGGCCGATGGCGGTTGGGGTGCTTGCCGACCAGCTACCGGTCTCCCGACCTGCTGTCTCCCAGCATCTGCGGGTACTCAAGGATGCCGAGCTGGTGTTGGAGTCTGTCGTGGGCGCCCGTCGGCTATACCGAATAGACCCGGGCGGATTAGCGGTGGTGCGCAATTACCTGGACCGGTTCTGGGAAACCACGCTCGACAATTTCGCACTGCTGGCCGAGGCCGAGGCCGAGAAGAGCCGGGAGGAGAACTGATGGACACCCAATCAGCTGCTGAGTCACAGGTAGTGCGGTCGGTGACCGTGCCGTTGAGTCGCCAGCGAACATTCGAACTGTTTGCCACCCGCATGGGCGAGTACTGGCCGCGTGAGCATTCCATCGCGACCGTGCCACGAGGAGACATGGTGATCGAGCCGCGGGTGGGTGGCCGCTGTTTCGAGCTCGGCGAGGACGGCAGCGAATGTGACTGGGGTCGGGTCGCGGTGTGGGAGCCGCCGAGTCGTCTGGTGCTGCTGTGGCAGATAAACGCGGACTGGAAGTTCGATCCCGACTTCGAAACCGAGGTCGAAGTGACCTTCAGCGAGCTGGAACCGGGGCGCACCCGACTCGATCTGACACACCGGAACCTCGACCGCTACGGAGACCGTGCCGCGGAGATCCGGTCAGCACTGGACTCGCCCGATGGCTGGACCGCGATCCTCGACGCTTTCGTTCGCTGCGCCATCAGCACTGCACCGCAATGACTTCCGGTGCCGGCGGCGCGGTCGGTGCCCGGATTACCGTGGAGGACGGGCAATGGAAACGGCCCGACTCTGTGCCGGGTCTGCCACGGCTCGCGCAGCGGCTGCGCCCCTGAAAACCATGGGCGCGCGTTCTAGCCGGCGAAGCGGCCGGTGATCGGCGGCAGGTCCTTGAGCGTGACGATCCCAGGTGCGGCGGCAACGACCGCGGGCACCGCATTGGTGACCGGCAGCGCGGTGTAGATCATGCCCAGCCCGTTGAGGCTGACTTCGCTCCAGTCCTTCGACGGCAGGCAGTAAACGACGGTGCGCATGTTGGGGACGCCGAACACCTGGATCACGTGACCGTGCGCCACCGGCTTCGGTGGGGTGACGTGATTTCCCATGATCCAGTTGAACCCGACGCTGACGACGTTCTTGTCGCCCACCCAGCCGCGGTGGTAGCCGTACACGCTGGCCACCGTGCCCTTGGGGATCTGCATGAAACCGAGATCGCTGTCGTCGGTGGCGGCGGTGAACTCCACGTCGAAGGTGATCCGGTCCAGCTTGGCGCCGATGGCGTCGGCCATCATCGCCGCCGACTCGGCGAACACTTCGCTTTCCAGGCGGACGTTCTCAGCCAGCCCCGGGGTGGCGGGGTCCTGGCCGAAACCCATCGCAGCCATGGTTCCGGCCGATTCGTACACCCCGCAGTCGACCGATTCGGTGATACGGATTTCGTCGACGCTCTCGCATGCGCTGGACAGCACCATGCCCATCATGTTGGTCAGGCCGGGGTGTGCGCCGCTGCCGAAGATCGTGGAATTACCTGCCTCACACGCCTTCTGGATGCGTGCCAGGTCCTCGGGGGTCTGCTTGCCGCCGGTGATCCAGGCCGCGGTGGAACACACGTTCACCCCCGCTTCCAGCAGCGCGACGAGTTCGTCGACGCTGGGCCAGATGGGGTTGTAGCAACAGGCATCGGGCTTGAGCGCGATCAGTTCGTCGATGTCGTTGGTGGCTTTGATGCCGGTGGGTTCCGGCCAGCCGGCGAGTTCCGCGGCGTCGACTCCGACCTTTTCGGCGCCGTACGCGTACACGCCGACCAGTTCCATGTCGTCGCGGCCGATGATCGCGTGCAGCGAGCGTCGTCCGATGTTGCCGGTGGTCCATTGGATGACCCGAATCGGCTTACCCGCTGCGGTCATGATCGCCTCCCTCGCTGAGCCCTGCGCTGGACTCTAGACACTATCGGGGATTTGTTCACCACCGGTAGGCACACCGCCCGGTCGCCGTTCTGGCGGGAGGCGGACCGCCGTCGCACAATCGAAGTACGGGGCACGCTCGCCCCGGCGAAGCCATGAATCGAGGTCGGATCATGGACATGCTCTACGTGGTCGCGTCAATGGGTGCCGGCGCCATCGCCCTGTTCTGGCTCGGCGTGAGCAACATCCGCGTGGTCAGACAGTACGAGCGGGGCGTCGTGTTCCGGTTGGGCCGGGTCCGGGACAACGTCAGGCAACCCGGTCTGACGATGCTGATTCCGGTCGCCGACCGGTTGCAGAAGGTCAACATGCAGATCATCACGATGCCGATCCCCGCCCAGGATGGCATCACTCGCGACAACGTCACCGTGCGCGTCGACGCGGTCATCTACTTCAAGGTGATCGACCCGGTGCGGGCCGTGGTCGACGTCCAGGACTACATGTCGGCGATCGGCCAGGTGGCCCAGACCTCGCTGCGGTCGATCATCGGCAAGAGCAATCTGGACGACCTCCTGTCCAACCGGGAGCGGCTCAATCAAGGCCTGGAACTGCTCATCGACAACCCTGCGGTGGGCTGGGGGATACACATCGACCGGGTCGAGATCAAAGATGTCGTACTGCCGGATTCGATGAAGCGGTCGATCGCGCGTCAGGCCGAGGCCGAGCGGGAACGGCGGGCCCGCGTCATCACCGCGGACGGCGAACTTCAGGCGTCAGAAAAGCTCGCCGCGGCTGCCGATGTGATGGCGGCTGAGCCGGCGGCCCTGCAACTGCGGCTGCTGGAAACGGTCGTCGAAGTGGCCGCGGAGAAGAACTCCACTGTGGTGCTGCCGTTCCCGGTGGAACTGCTGCGCTTCCTGGAGCGGGCCACGCCGCCTCCGTCCCCCAACGGTGCAGCGGATAAGTAATCCACAGCGCGAGATTCATCCACAGCCGGCCGGTGCCGAAGGTTCGGAAGCCTGGAACCGTCGTGAACGGCACCTACCGTCGCGGGCATGGGTACCGATTTGGCGGTGGAGCGGCTCCGTCGCCTGCGTGGCGGCCGACCGGACGACGGGGATGATCGCGACGCCGAGGGCGAGGACAGGTCAGACCGGGACACCGCGTCTGAGAGTGCGCTGTCGAGATGGCTGCCCGATACGTCCCCGGGGGACGGGCCTGGGTGGTTGGCCGGGGTGCGCGCCGATCCCGGCCGCGCCGGGGCGCTGGCGCTGGCCGGCGTCGGGGTACTGGCGATCCTGATCACTGTCTTCGCCCTGATCCGCCAGCGGCCACCACCGGTCGCCTCGGCGAATCTTCCACCGGTACAGATGATTTCGTCAGCTGCCCCGACACCGCCGGGTAACGCCCCCGGAGGGCCGGTGGTGGTCAGCGTGGTCGGCCTGGTGCACAAACCGGGCCTGGTGACCCTGCAGTCCGGGGCGAGGATCGCCGACGCGCTGGAGGCCGCCGGCGGGCCGCTCGACGGAGCCGACCTGATCGGGTTGAACATGGCCCGCCGGGTCGGTGACGGTGAACAGATCGTGGTCGGCATCGACGCGCCACCTGGTCAACCGGCAACCATGGGCAGCTCGGTCGCCGGTGAGGCTCCGGTGTCCCCTTCGCGTGGTGCCCCCGCTCCTGCGTCCGGCGCGCCGTCGGGGCCCGTGGACCTCAACACCGCCACCGTCGAGGACCTTGACGCGCTGCCCGGCGTCGGCCCGGTGACCGCCGAGGCGATCGTGGCCTGGCGGGCTGCGCACGGCCGGTTCGACAGTGTCGATCAGCTCGGCGACGTCGACGGGATCGGGCCGGCGCGGCTGGAGAAACTGCGTGGGCTGGTCCGGGCGTAATGGTCAGAGCGGGGATGGTTCCGGCAGTGACGGCCCGGTCGGCGATGTGTGGGCTGAGGGGCAGTCCCTGGATCTGCGGATCGTCCCGGCCGCCCTGACCGCGTGGTCGGTCTCGGCGGCCGGAATCGTCTGGCACCCCGGTGCCGCGGTCGTGGTGGGCCTCGGCGCGGTGGGGTTGACCTGGCTGGCCGCGCGATGGGGCGGCAGGCATGACCCGGCGGCCCCTCAGCCGATCGCGGCCGCGGTTGTGGCTGTCGCGGCCGTGGCGGCCGGGTTCGCCATGGCGGTCGGACTACGTGTGCATCAGGTCGAGCATCACCCGATCGGCCGGCTCTACGGCGCGGCCGTGACGGTCGAGGTGGTTCCCGGGGAGACCCCGCGGGTGATCAAAGGGGGTCGGCTGATGTTCCGCGCCGCGCTGCGTGAGGTTGACCAGGTCCCGATGTCGGGTCGGGTCCTGGTGTTCGCCCCATCGTCGTTCGGTCAGGCCGGCCCGGGGATTCCGGTGCGGTTCCGGGCCACTGTGAGACGCCAGGACCGCAAGGATCTGAGTGTGGCGGTGCTGGCGGCATCGGGTCAGCTGTCGCTGGGGGAGGCTTCAGCCGTGCAACGTGTTGCGGCGCAGACGCGTTCGCGCTTCGCGGAGGCGGCACGTGCGGTGCTGCCCGCCGATCAGGCCGCCATGCTGCCTGCGCTGGTGCTCGGGGACACCTCGGCGGTCACCGGTACGACCACCGCGCAGTTCCGCACAGCGGGTCTCACACATCTGACCGCGGTGTCGGGGGCCAACGTGACGATCGTGTGCGGCGCGCTGTTGCTGAGCGCCGCACTGGTCGGGCCGAGGGTGGCAGCGGTCCTGGCCGGGGCCGGTCTGGTCGGCTTCGTCATCGTCGTGCAGCCCTCGGCCAGTGTGTTGCGGGCCGCGGTGATGGGCGCGGTGACGCTGCTCGCGGTGTTGACCCACCGGCGGCGGCAAGCGGTGCCTGCACTGGCAGCCAGCGTGATCGCGTTGATGATCGCCGCCCCCGAACTCGCGGTCGACGTCGGGTTTGCGCTGTCGGTGTGCGCCACGGCGGGCATCGTCGTCCTGGCTCCGGTGTGGTCGCGCCGGCTGCAGGACCGGGGTTGGCCGCGCCCGGTGGCGGCGGCGGTCAGTGTCGCGGTGGTGGCCCAATTGGTCACGGCCCCGCTGGTGGCCGGGATCTCGGGAACCGTCAGCCTGGTGGCGGTGGGCGCCAACCTCGCGGTGGCCGGGGTGATTCCGCCGATCACGATTCTCGGCACGGCGGCCGCGGTGTGTGCGGACATCTGGCCGGGCGGGGCGCAGCTGCTGATCCGATTCACCGGGCCCGAGCTGTGGTGGCTGCTGTCGGTGGCGCGGTGGGCGTCGGCGTGGCCGGCGGCCGCGCTGCCGTCGCCCTCGGGCCTGGCCGGTGTGGTGTCGGTGGCCCTCGGCGGTGTGGCATTGACGGTGCTGTGGCGGCTGCCCTTGGTACGCCGCGGGCTGGCCGTGTTGGTGTTCGGCCTGCTGGCCTGGACGCTGGCGGGCCAGGTGGTCGGAGCTGTCGGGTCGGCGTGACACGATCATCGGTGTGACTCAACAGATCGACGGTCTGCACCTGGTTCTCGGCGATGAGGAACTGCTGGTCGAACGAGCGGTAGGGGCGGTGCTGCGGGCGCTGCGCCAGCAGGCGGGATCTGACGACGTCCCGGTGGACCGGATGCGGGCCGGCGAGGTCAGCACCAGCGAGCTCGCCGAGCTGCTGAGCCCGTCGTTGTTCGCCGAGGAGCGTCTGGTGGTGCTGGAGGCGGCCGCCGAGGCGGGTAAGGATGCCGTGGCCCTGATCGCCTCGGCCGCAGCCGATCTGCCGCCCGGCACGGTGCTGCTGGTAATCCACTCCGGTGGCGGGCGGGCCAAGGCGCTGGCTGATCAGCTGAAAAAGATTGGTGCACAAGTGCATCCGTGCGCGAAGATCACCAAGCCCGCCGAGCGCGCGGATTTCGTGCGTGCCGAGTTCCGCGCACTGCGGGTCAAGGTCTCCGATGACACGGTCACCGCGGTGCTCGACGCGGTCGGATCGAACATCCGGGAGCTCGCCGCGGTGTGCTCACAGTTGGTGGCCGACACCGCCGGACAGGTCGACGCGGTCGCGGTGCGTCGCTATCACAGCGGCAAGGCCGAGGTGAAGGGCTTCGACATCGCCGACAAGGCGGTCACCGGAGATGTCGCGGGGGCCGCCGAGGCGTTGCGGTGGGCGATGCTGGCCGGTGAGCCGCACGTGGTGTTGGCCGACGCGCTGGCCGAGGCGGTGCACACGATCGCGCGGGTGGGGCCGCTGTCGGGGGATCCGTACCGGCTGGCCGGTGAACTGGGGATGCCGCCGTGGCGGGTGCAGAAGGCGCAGAAGCAGGCGCGCCGATGGTCGCGCGACTCGGTGGCCGAGGCCATGCGGGTGGTCGCCACCCTCAATGCAGACGTAAAGGGCGCAGCGGCAGATGCCGACTACGCCCTTGAAACAGCGGTACGCCGGGTGGCGGAACTCGCCACCCGGTGAACCGGGAAAACTACTTCGGGTGGAACCGGGGGATCAGAGCTTGTTCAGCGCCAGGGCCAGGGCCGACTTCTTGTTGGCGGCCTGGTTGGCGTGGATGACGCCCTTGCTGGCGGCCTTGTCGAGCTTGCGGCTGGTGGTCGCCAGCAACTCGGCGGCCTTGTCCTTCTCGCCCGCCTCGACGGCCTCGCGGAAGCTGCGCACAGCCGTACGCAGCGACGACTTCACGGACTGGTTACGCAGCCGACGACGCTCGTTGGTGAGGATGCGCTTTTCCTGCGACTTGATGTTGGCCACGTAAAAATTCCTTCGTAATTCTCTAGCTGGGGTTACCGAAGTCTGGGTGCGCACACCCGCACTGCGGGCAGCGACTGTTCAGGGTACCAGCGAGACGTCTGAACTCCCAAAGCGGTGCAGCCAAAACCCCAGGCGCCGATGCGCCGTTTTTCGACTCCAATACCACCTCATCCGCCCTTTGGCCTGCTGAAACGGGCTCGATCATTGACCCGGCGAAACCCGGCCAGGTGCGGCAGCATGATGAGGGTGAGCCTGAGAACTGTCCGTACGCAAGGGGCCGAGTCGAACGGGTCGAGGCGGGCCGGCCAAGGTGCCGGGTCGGCGCGACGCGTCAAACATCAGGGCATCTTCGACGGCTACAACCAGCTGGGCCGTTACTCGGAGGCATACGACGAGATGTTCGACGCCGCCGGCAACGTCCGCGGCCCGTACAAGGGCATCTTTGCCGAGCTTGCTCCGTCGGACGCGTCGGAGCTGCGGTCGCGGTCGGACGCGCTGGGCCGGGCGTTCATCGATCAGGGCATCACGTTCTCGCTGTCCGGCCAGGAACGGCCGTTCCCGCTGGACCTGGTGCCACGGGTGATCTCGGCGGCGGAATGGTCCCGGCTGGAACGTGGCATCACCCAGCGGGTCAAGGCACTCGAGATGTATCTGGACGACATCTACGGCGAACAGGAGATCCTGCGCGACGGCGTCATACCCCGCCGACTGGTCACCTCGTGCGAGCACTTCCACCGTGAGGCCGCCGGCATCGTCCCGCCCAATGGCGTGCGCATCCACGTCGCGGGTATCGACCTGATCCGCGACGACAAGGGCGACTTCCGGGTGCTCGAGGACAACCTGCGATCGCCGTCGGGGGTGTCCTACGTGATGGAGAACCGGCGCACCATGGCGCGCGTCTTCCCGAACCTGTTCGCCACCCATCGGGTGCGTGCCGTCGGCGACTACTCCTCGCACCTGCTGCGGGCGCTGCGCAACGCCGCGCCCACCAACGTCGCCGACCCCACCGTCGTGGTGCTCACGCCGGGCGTCTACAACTCCGCCTACTTCGAACACTCGCTGCTGGCCCGGCAGATGGGCGTCGAGCTGGTCGAGGGCCGCGATCTGTTCTGCCGCGACAACGCCGTCTACATGCGCACCACCGAAGGCGAGCGCCAGGTCGACGTGATCTACCGCCGCATCGACGACACATTCCTGGACCCGATGCAGTTCCGCCCGGACTCGGTCCTCGGGGTGGCCGGGCTGCTCAACGCCGCCCGCGCGGGCAACGTGGTGATCTCCAGTGCGGTGGGCAACGGGGTCGGTGACGACAAGCTCGTCTATACCTACGTGCCGACCATCATCGAGTACTACCTGGGCGAGAAGCCGATCCTGGCCAACGTCGACACCTACCGCTGTTGGCTGGACACCGAACGCGAGGAAGTGCTCGACCGCATCGACGAGCTCGTCATCAAACCGGTCGAGGGCTCGGGCGGCTACGGCATCGTGTTCGGCCCGGACGCCTCGGAGAAGGAGTTGGCGGCGACCGCCAAGAAGATCCGCGCCGACCCCCGCGGTTGGATCGCCCAGCCGGTGATGCAGCTGTCCACGGTCCCCACCCAGATCGACAACAAGCTGGCGCCGCGGCACGTGGACCTGCGGCCGTTCGCGGTCAACGACGGCAACGACGTCTGGGTGTTGCCCGGCGGGCTGACCCGGGTGGCTCTGCCGGAAGGGTCCCTGGTGGTGAACTCCAGCCAGGGCGGCGGATCGAAGGACACCTGGGTGCTGGCGTCGCGGACATCGGCGGCGGATCGCGAGCTGGCCGCGGCCGAGGTGGTGCGGTCGCTGCCCAAATCCGCCAAGGGGCCCAAAGCCAATGGCGCGCCTGATGGTTCGTCGTCGCAACAACAGCAGTAGGGGGTGGGATTAGATGCTGGCGCGCAATGCCGAGTCGTTGTACTGGATCGGACGTTATGTGGAGCGGGCCGACGACACCGCACGGATCCTCGACGTCACGGTGCATCAGTTGTTGGAGGACTCCAGCATCGACCCGGATGTCGCGTCGCGGACGCTGCTGCGGGTGCTCGGTATCGAACCGCCCACGCGGCGCCTGGACGTGTGGTCATTGACCGACATCGTGGCGTTCAGCCGTGGCAGCGGCGGCAATTCGATCGTCGACTCGATATCGGCTGCGCGCGAGAACGCCCGCGGCGCCCGCGAAGTCACGTCGACGGAGATCTGGGAGTGTCTCAACACCACCTACAACGCGCTGGCCGAGCGGGAGCGTGCGGCCAAACGTCTGGGCCCCCATGAGTTCCTGTCGTATGTCGAGGGGCGCGCGGCGATGTTCGCCGGGCTGGCCGATTCGACGTTGAGCCGCGACGACGGTTACCGCTTCATGGTGTTGGGCCGCGCGATCGAACGGGTCGACATGACCGTGCGGTTGCTGCTGTCGCGGGTCGGGGACAGCGGGTCGTCGCCGGCCTGGGTCACGTTGTTGCGCTCGGCCGGGGCCCACGACACGTACCTGCGTACCTACCGCGGCGTGCTCGAGGCCGGTCGGGTGGTCGAGTTCATGCTGCTGGACCGGCTGTTCCCGCGGTCGATCTTCTATTCGCTGCGGTTGGCCGAACACAGTCTCGACGAGTTGCTCAACCGGCCGCACAGCCGGCTCGGGGCCACCGCCGAGGCACAACGGCTGCTGGGCCGGGCTCGCAGCGAGCTGGAGTTCCTGCAGCCGGGCGCGGTGCTGGAATCCCTGGACGCCCGGCTGGCCGGGCTGCAGAAGACCTGCCGGGACGTCGGAGAAGCGTTGGCGCTGCAGTACTTCCACTCCGCGCCGTGGGTGGCCTGGACCGATGCCGGGCACCGGGATGCGGTTGTCATCGAGGAGGGTGAGGTCTAGATGTGGCGGCTACGGGTGGTGCACTCCACGGGATACGCCTACAAGTCGGCGGTGACCGCGTCCTTCAACGAGGCACGGCTGACGCCGCGTTCGGACTCGCGCCAGAACGTGATCCTGAACCGGGTCGAGACCATCCCGGCCACGCGGTCCTATCGGTATGTCGACTACTGGGGCACGGCGGTGACGGCATTCGATCTGCACGCCCCGCACACCGAGCTGGAGGTGTCGGGGTCCTCGGTGGTCGAGACCGAGGTCGCCGAGAAACCCGAGGAGCTGGTGAGCTGGGATGATCTGCGTTCGGAGGCGGTGATCGACCGGTTCGACGAGGTGCTCAGCCCGACGCACTACACCCCGCGCAGCAGGCGCATCGCGCGCGTGGGGCAGCGGATCGCCAAGGAACATGACCCGTTCGAGGCGGTGACGGCCGTGGCGCAGTGGGTGCGCAGCGAGCTCGACTATGTCTCGGGGACCACCGGGGTCCACTCCTCGGGTCTGGACGCCCTGCGCGAGGGCAAAGGGGTGTGCCAGGACTTCGCCCATCTTTCGCTGATCATGTTGCGGTCCATGGGGATTCCGGCCCGATATGTGTCGGGTTATCTGCATCCTTCGCGCGAGGCGGTGGTGGGGGACACGATCGACGGGCAGAGCCACGCCTGGATTCAGGCGTGGACCGGTGGCTGGTGGCACTACGACCCGACCAATGAGAGCGAGATCACCGAGCAGTACATCAGTGTCGGCGTGGGCCGGGACTACTCGGATGTGGCCCCGCTCAAGGGAATCTATTCGGGCGAGGGGTCGACCGATCTCGACGTGGTCGTGGAGGTCACCCGCCTGGCTTGACGCGGCCGCTGCCCGTGCGGCCCAGGTTGCGGAAGCCGGGGTGCACGTGCGGTGTCAGCCCCTGCTGATCGGCGAGAATCTGGAGCAGGGCGTGTAGCTCGTCGCGTTGTCCGGCGTCGAGACCGGCGGTCATGCCGTCATCGTGCCGACGCGCCAGCTCTCCGATGCGGCGTAACGCCTTCTTGCCTGCGGCGCTGAGGAACAACGCGTGCAGGCGCCGATCGTCGGGGTTGCGGCGGCGCTCGACGTAGCCGCGGTCCTCCAGATCGTCTACATAGCTGACGACGCGACTCGGTAACAGGCTCAGTTGGGTGCTCAGCGACTGCTGGCTGAGCCCGGGTTGCGCTCCGATGGCGCGCAGGATTCCGGCGTGCGGCGGCGTGAGCTCGATCGTCGCCATCTGCTCGGCGAACTGCGTCGCGGCCCGGTGGCCGAGCTGCGCCAACAGAAATGCCACGGTGTCGGGCCGTCCGTTCTCCACGGTCAAACCGTATCACGGCGAAATCGTTCAAAAATGAAAATATTCAGAGGGTTGAGTTCGATGCCGACCGGGCATATCGTTCAAGTCATGAACGATTCAACGGGAGATCGAATTCGCACCGACCGAGCGACCGGAAGGCAGAGTGGACCGCCCTTGGCCGCCGTAGCGGCCGTATCCCTGACGCTTCTGCTGGCCGGACTTGCCGTCGGTGTTGCACTCGGCGGGGTGATGCCGTTGCCCTACGGCGAGGCGGCCGAGATCGTCCGATACATCCACGACAACCACTCCGCGGTGCAGGCCAGTGCGGTGGGCACGTTCGCCGCCTCGGTACCGCTGGCGATCTACGCCGCGACCGTGAGCACCCGCTTACGACAACTGGGTGTGACGGCGCCCGGCGCCACGATCGCCCTGGCGGGCGGCATTCTGGCGGCCGGGGCACTCGCGTTGTCCGGGCTGATCTGCTGGACCATGTCTCGGGCCGAGGTGGTCGTCGACGACGGTCTGATCCGTGCGCTGTACTACCTGGTGTTCCTCACCGGCGGTGTCGGGCACATCGTCGCGCTCGGCTTGCTGCTCGCCGGGATCGCGGTGCCCGGCCTCATCCTCGGGCTGCTGCCGCGGCCGGTGGCCTGGACCGGCTTGGCGATCGCCGCATTGGCCGAACTGGCCACGTTGGTGTTGATCTGGCCGGAATCCGCGGTGATCCTGCCGATCGCGCGGTTCACGGGTCTCATCTGGCTCATCGTCGTCGGCGCACTCCTGCCGGCGCGTCGGGCCGCGCGGAGCCGGTCGTGAAACTGAGCGTGAGCGTCACCAACTACTCGTGGCCGGACCCGATTCACGCGCGGTTGGCCTCCATCGCGAGCTTTCTCGACGGCACCGCTGTCGACACGCTGTGGGTGGCCGATCATCTGCTGCAAGCCGACCCCGCCAGTCCCATCGACGAACCGATGTTGGAGGCGTATACCGCGCTGGGGTTCCTCGCCGCGGCGACGAGCCGGATCCGGTTGGGCACCATGGTGACAGCGGCGACCTTCCGCGCGCCGGCGTTGTTGATCAAGGCCGTGACGACGCTCGACGTCCTCTCCAATGGCCGTGCCTGGCTGGGCCTCGGTGCGGGCTACAACGCGGCTGAAGCGACCGCGATGGGATTGTTCCTGCCTGGTACCGCGGAACGGTTCGAGCGGATGACCGAGCTGCTGCAGCTGGCGCACCACATGTGGCGCGGCGACGAATCTGCCTTCCTGGGGCAACATTTGGCACTGAAGCAACCGATCGGCAGCCCACGTCCGGTCACCGTGCCGCACCCTCCGGTGTTGATCGGCGGAACCGGTGAGCGCCGGACGCTGCGGCTCGTCGCGCAGTACGGCGACGCGTGCAACCTCTTCGATGTTCCCGACGGTGGCCGGACCGTCCGCCGTCAGCTCGAGGTGCTGGACCGGCACTGCGCGGATGTCGGTCGACCGGCCGAGGCCGTGCACCGCACGGTGACCACCGGGCTCGAACCGGGCGAACCGGTCGCACGGCTGGTTGAGCGCTGCCATGCGTTGGCCGATCTGGGGATCCAGCATGTCGTGGTGATCGCCCGCGGCCGACCGCTGACCGACACCGACCTCAATTGTGTTGCGGGCGCCGCGAATCAGCTCGCCGCCTAATCCGACAGGCCGCAGTGCCAGCGGAGGAGGCGGGCCTCGGGGACGCCGATGTTCGGTTCTGCGGCATCGATGAGCAGGCTCAGGCGATCGAGGGTGGACGAGTGCGGCATCTGGTAAGCAGTGGAGGCGTCGCGGTCCAGCCATCCGGTGAGATCCGATCTGGCATGGACGCGGAGCGTCTGGTCGAAATCGGCGACGCCCCAGAGGTCCGCCTCGACCCGTATCCATGTATCCCCGGCGATCAGCAGGCCGAACGCGGCGCGCCGTACGTGTGGTGGTTGGTCCGCACGCAGCAATTCCCACAACAGATCCGTCGGCGGCAGGTCTGGCTGTCCACGTAGTGCCCCCAGCGCCACGCGCACCACGACCGGAGCCGGGTCGGCGAGCATGCCCGCGATCCGGTCGAGGGGGCCGCCGAGTCGGCGCACGGCCCGTACCGCTTCGGCTCGTACCCGTGGGCGATCGTGCCGCAGAAAGCCGGAGATCAGCTCCGCGTCAGCGACCGTGCCGCACTCGCCGAGCCCGGTGACGGCGCCACGTAGTTGTGAATCGTCAACGGAGAGGAGCATTTCCCGGTAGCGCTCGGCCGGGTCCCGGCCGGCGCATCGCATCGCCCACTGCGCGGTGGCCCGCAGCGCGGCCGACCGGCCCGCGAGGGCTGCTTCTCCTGCCTCCGGGTGCCCGATCTGGGCCAGCCCGGTCAGCGCCGCAACACGTACGCGCGAGAAGCGGGCGCCGAGCAGATGTTCCAACGTGTCCTGTTGCCGGTGGCGTACAGCGGTACGGACCGCCGCGTCAACGCACAGGCTCTGGGAGACGTTGTCTCGCTCGGTCAGGGCCGCCTCGACGACCGCAGTCGAGTCGGCACGTCCCGGCTCCAGCCACACCCGGTAAGCCAGCCTGCGCACGTGAAGCTCGTCGCTCATGCGGGCCGCGTCGAGCGTTCCGTCCGACCGCGTGCGCAACGCCTCGGTCACCGCTGCGACGGCATGCTCGCCGCGACGCCAGTCCCGCATCGCCATCGCCACGCCGGCCGCCC
Source organism: Mycobacterium sp. NPDC004974 (assembly GCF_053600815.1). Classification (NCBI taxonomy): domain Bacteria; kingdom Bacillati; phylum Actinomycetota; class Actinomycetes; order Mycobacteriales; family Mycobacteriaceae; genus Mycobacterium; species Mycobacterium sp. NPDC004974. The sequence goes on from NZ_JBSGAQ010000013.1 coordinate 74,810, forward strand.
GAATCAACGCGCCCGCATCAGCGGTGGCAAGCGCCGCGGGGAGTGCCCGCATGGCGTCGACCCGAACCGGTTCCACCCAGTCGGCGGTGCGGATCAACAACAGCGGAAGCAGCCGCGGATCGCGGCGCATCGGCCGCGACTTCACGGAACGTTGCCGCCGGCGTCCGTCTCTGGAGCAGGCGCTGAGCAGCACGGTGACGGAATCGGATCTGCCCCACGCGGCGTCGGTGATCCGTCTCCACCGGTAGCCCGGACGGCGGACCTTCCGCAGCTCGGCGTCCAGCCGAAGCCACGTGCGTGGGCGTACGGCCGACAACACCCGCATTACCTCGTCGGGCTCAATCCGTTCGAGGGCAAGCTGTGCCAGGGCGTACGCGGCCGCGCCGAGGCTGCCTCCGCGGTCCGCGTCCGCGACGGCGGAGGCCAGGTCGTCCAGTGCATCGCCGTCCCCGGATCGCCGGACCTGCATCACCATCGCGCCCCTTCCCGCTTGGTGCGGTTCAGTGTGAGCGCAACGACCGGTCGATGCCATCGGATTTCGCGGCGCGCGCGGCCGATCAGCTGCGCGATCGTGGCCCACGCGGCCGATCAGCTGCGTGGTCGGGTGCACACCCCGGGATGAACTTCGACCCGGTGCAGGTCGTCGCCCAGTTCGATCTGGCGGTCGAACTCCGAAGCGGCCAGCGCGCGCCAGTCGTCCTCGGTGCCCGCGGCGATCCCGGGCACGTAGTGGGTGAGGATCAGGATCCCGACGCCGGCGCGGGTCGCGGTGGCCGCTGCCTCCTGCACCGAGGAGTGATAGTCGCAGATGTCGCGGATCCGCTGCTGCGGAAGCTTGTCGATCAGGTCCTTGCGAATCACCGTGTGCACCAACGCTCCCGCACCTTCGGCCAGCGCATCCAGGCTGGGGCACGGCACGGTGTCGCCGGCAGCCACCAGCGAGGCTCCGCCGTGTTCGATCCGGAAGGCGATGGTCGGTGTCGCCGGCCGGTGATCGGTGGGGGCGACACGGATCTGCACACCGCCGCGGTCCCACACCACCGCATCGGTGTACTCGTGGACCTCCACCCGCGGTGGGCCGCTGAGGTCGGCGTGGTGGGCGATGCGGTAGCCGATGTCGTGTCCGAATGCGCGCAGCGTCGCGTCGACCACCTCGGCGGTTCCCGGCGGCCCGATGATCGGCAGGGGCGGTGCCTCGGGAGTGAACGTGCTCACCCAGCGCGTGATGATCACGTCGCCCAGATCGGCGATGTGATCGCTGTGGAGATGGGTCAGTAGCAGCGCGCTGAGCTGATTGGCGCCCGAGCCGACGGCGGCCAGGCGCTGCAGCACCCCGCGGCCGCAGTCGATCAGAAACATCTGATCGCCCGCGCGCGCGAGGGTGGACGGGCCGGCCCGCTCCGGATCAGGGATCGGGCTACCGGTGCCGAGCAGCGTGACCTCGATCATGGCCTTATTCCTACCCGTCCCCCGACAGACAGGCGTGGCTTCTTTCTTACTGACCAACACCGACCTAGCCTTATGTGAGGTGGATCACGATCGGAGGCTGCCGATGCGAATCGCGGACGTGCTGAAAAACAAGGGCACGGCGGTGGTGACGATTTCGCCGGAGACGACGGTGTCCGAACTGCTGGCCGGGCTGACCGAGCTGAACATCGGTGCCATGGTGGTCATCGGTCCGGGTGGGCTGGCCGGGATCGTCTCGGAGCGTGATGTGGTGCGCAAGCTGCACGAGCGGGGCAGCAGCCTGTTGGCGCAGCCGGTGTCAGAGATCATGACCACGGTGGTGGCGACCTGCACGCCACGCGACACCGTGGATCACCTGAGTGCGCTGATGACCGAGAACCGCGTGCGCCACATCCCGGTGCTCGACGGTGGCCGGCTGGCCGGCATCGTCAGCATCGGCGACATCGTCAAGACCCGGATGGAAGAACTCGAGGCCGAGCAGGAACAGCTGCAGGCCTACATCACCCAGAGCCGTTGAAACGCCGAGAACCGTAATTTCGCGGCGTGAGGCGTGTGCGATGGTGGGCGAGTGGCTGCCGTCGATGTCCGTCCTCCGAACAAGTCTGACGTGTTGCGGCTCGCCGCGGTCTTGGGCCGGGCCTTCCACGACGACCCGGTGATGTCGTGGATCCTGCCCGACAACGCCCGCCGCGCGAAGGCGCTGCCTCGGTTGTTCGCGGCGATCACGCGCCACCATTTTCTCGCCGGCGGTGGTGCCGAGGTGGCCGCCCGGGGCGGCCAGATCGGCGCGGCGGCGTTGTGGGACGGTCCCGGCTGCTGGCGGCAGAAGCCAGGTGAGGAACTGCGCATGTTGCCCACGATGGTTCGCGCATTCGGCCGCGATATGCGACGAGGTCAGCGGGTCGTCGAGCTCATGAAGAAGCATCACCCCGAGGAGCCGCACTGGTATCTGGCGGTGATCGGTAGCGATCCCACGGTGCGTGGCGGCGGTTTCGGGCATGCCCTGATGCAATCGCGCCTTGATCGGGTGGACGCCGAACATGCGCCGGCGTACCTGGAGTCGAGCAACCCCGACAACGTCCCGTACTACCTGCGTTTCGGGTTCGAGGTCACCGGGGAGATCGTGCTGCCGGACGGCGGTCCGACGATGACACCGATGTGGCGGGCGCCGCGCTGACGGCTGCGCCGGTCAGCTCCAGGAGTACTGAGCGCGCAGGCGGACCGCGACCGCTTCGAACCGGCTGCGGTCCAGGATCGCGCCCTCGCGGCGGATGCCCTCCTCGGGCACGTCGAGCACCCGGTCCAGCCGGACCCAGCTGGGCCGGCCGTCGTAGTCCCAGGTGCCGGTGCCGATGGCGATCCAGTCCGGATCATCGCGGTGGTAGTCCTGGCTGGACAGCATCAAACCGAGCAGGGTGCGCTGATCACGGCCCACCACCAGGACGGGACGGTCCTTGCCCCGGGTCGGATCGTCCTCGTAGACCACCCAGGTCCAGACGATCTCCCCGGGATCGGCCTGCCCGTCCAGGTCGGGGGCGTAGACGACTTTGCGGGCCCGGTGTGCGGTGGGCGCGCTGTTCTTCGATACCGGCCGGCCGGCGGTGATCGCCTGGGGCGGCGGGGCGGTGGCACCGGCGAGCACGCCCAGGCCCAGCTTGAGACCCTGCTGAAGGCCCTGTTGGATGCCTTGCTGCACGGTGCGCGGCACGTTGTCCGTGGTCTGTAGCTGGCGCACGAACTTCGGTCCCTCGTTGAACACCAGGTTCCCGGCGCCGTCCATGACGTCCTTGAAAACCTGTTGGAACGCCTTCCATTGCGACGCCATGGTGTCGAGCATAGGTCAGTGAACCCCTGGCGATTGTGTCGTGACGGTGCTTGCTCGATACCCTGGAGGAGCACAGCACATGCTTGACAACCACGCTCACCAGGAGATTCCCATCAGCAGCTTCGCCGACAAGACGTTCACTGCGCCGGCGCAGATCCGGAACTTCTGCATCATCGCCCACATCGATCATGGCAAGTCGACGCTGGCCGACCGAATGCTGGGGATCACCGGCGTCGTCGCCGACCGCGATATGCGGGCCCAATACCTGGACCGGATGGATATCGAGCGCGAGCGCGGCATCACAATCAAGGCCCAGAACGTGCGGCTGCCGTGGCAGGTCAACGGCGAAGATTTCGTGCTGCACCTGATCGACACCCCGGGCCACGTCGACTTCACCTACGAGGTGTCGCGCGCGCTGGAGGCCTGTGAGGGCGCCGTGCTGCTGGTCGACGCCGCCCAGGGCATCGAGGCGCAGACGCTGGCCAACCTGTATCTGGCGCTGGACCGGGACCTGACCATCATTCCGGTGCTGAACAAGATCGACCTGCCCGCTGCCGATCCGGAGCGCTACGCCGGCGAGATCGCCCACATCATCGGCTGCGAACCGAGTGATGTGCTGCGGGTCTCCGGCAAGACCGGCGAGGGCGTGGAGGCGCTTCTCGATGAGGTCGTGCGACTGATCCCGGCGCCGGTCGGTGACGCCGACGCGCCCGCGCGGGCGATGATCTTCGACTCGGTCTATGACATCTACCGCGGCGTGGTCACCTACGTGCGTGTGGTGGACGGCAAACTCAACCCGCGCGAGAAGATCAAGATGATGTCGACCGGGGCGACGCACGAGTTGCTTGAGGTCGGCATCGTCTCACCGGAGCCGAAGGCCTCGGACGGGCTGGGAGTTGGTGAGGTCGGCTACCTGATCACCGGTGTGAAGGATGTTCGCCAGTCCAAGGTCGGCGACACCGTGACCTCGGCCCGCAACGGTGCCACCGAGGCGCTGACCGGCTACCGCGAACCCCGGCCGATGGTCTACTCGGGCCTGTACCCGGTGGACGGCTCGGACTATCCGGTGCTGCGTGAGGCGCTGGACAAGCTGCAGCTCAACGACGCCGCGCTGACCTATGAGCCCGAGACGTCGGTGGCGCTGGGCTTCGGGTTCCGCTGCGGCTTCCTGGGTCTGCTGCACATGGAGATCACCCGCGAGCGCCTGGAGCGCGAGTTCAACCTGGACCTGATCTCGACCTCACCCAACGTCGTGTACCGGGTGATCAAGGACGACAACTCCGAGATGGTCGTCACCAATCCGTCGGATTGGCCAGAAGGCAAGGTGCGCAGCGTCTTTGAGCCGGTGGTGAAGACCACGGTGATCGCGCCCAGCGAGTTCATCGGCACCATCATGGAGCTGTGTCAGCAGCGTCGCGGCGAGTTGGGCGGCATGGACTACCTGTCGCCCGAGCGCGTCGAACTGCGTTACACCATGCCGCTGGGCGAGATCATCTTCGACTTCTTCGACTCGCTGAAGTCGCGCACCCGCGGCTACGCCAGCCTGGACTACGAGGAGGCCGGCGAGCAGGAAGCCGACCTGGTCAAGGTCGACATCCTGTTGCAGGGTGAGGCCGTCGACGCATTCAGCGCGATCGTGCACAAGGATTCGGCGTCCGCCTATGGCAACAAGATGACCACCAAGCTCAAGGAACTCATCCCGCGCCAGCAGTTCGAGGTCCCGGTGCAGGCCGCGATCGGATCGAAAATCATTGCCCGCGAGAACATCCGGGCGATCCGCAAGGACGTGCTGTCCAAGTGCTACGGCGGTGATATCACCCGTAAGCGCAAGCTGCTGGAGAAGCAGAAGGAGGGCAAGAAGCGCATGAAGACCATTGGTCGCGTGGAGGTTCCTCAGGAGGCGTTCGTCGCCGCGCTGTCCACCGACGCGGCCTCGGACAAGCCCAAGAAGTAGGCGACGGCGTGGCGCCGGGGCAATTCCAGCAAACCCCGGCCGGTTCAGTGACAATGGTCCGATGATGACCACGTGGAGGCGGCTTGTTGCGACCGGTGTCGTCGTGGTCGCCTCCGGCCTGTTGTCGGGGTGCGTGACCACAGTGGGGGGTTCGGCGCAGCGTGATCCGGGCGCGCCGCGGCCGGAGACCACGCTGACCGAGGCTGACCTCGACGACGTGCTGTTGCCGCCTGATGAGCTCGACGACATCATGGGCACATCCGGCCTTGAGGTGTCCGCCGACCTCGACGACCTCGTCGACAGTTTCGACGCCGTATCCGATGTGGACTGCGTGGGCGCGGCTTTCGGCGCCCAGGAGGTGGTGTTCGGAGAGCTGGCAACCGCAGTGCGCGACCAGATCCTGCGCGAACCGGGTGACGACAACGCGTCCTGGCTCGAACAGGTGGTGGTGTTGTACTCCACGAGCGAGGATGCTCGCGACGTCTTCGACGCCGCACGGGCGACCTGGGACAGTTGTGTGGGCTCGCTCGTCACGTACGACGCGAACGCCACGCCATTGGAATGGACAGTTGACGAGGTGACCGCCGAGGGGTCCACGATCAGTCAGATGTCCACCCCGGAAGACGCTCGGAGCGGTGGTTGCCACCATGCGATGTCCGTGGTGTCCAACGTGGTGGTCGAGGCATGGGCCTGCAGCGACTCCGTGGTCGACGAGGGAACCGCCATCACCGGTGAGATGGTCGCCAACATCGAGAACAACTGACCGTGACGAACGGCCTCCCCATTTTCTCGGGCTGAGCGCAATCCTGGGCCGGGAGGTGACCGGACCGTACCGTCGGCGGAGTGCCAAGAGAGCTTCACCTTCTCGCGTTCGGAAACACTCGATCCGCCGGCCCGTGGCGGCATCCCGACATCGACAACAGCCCTGCGGGGGTGCGCCGTCGGCTGATCAGCTATGCGCAGACCGCCGAGGCCGGTACGTTCGACGCGTTGTTCTTCGCCGACGGCCTGAACTACGGCCCGCCGGCGACGTGGCCGTACAAGATCACCGAGGACTTCGAACCGCTCACCGCGACGGCCGCGCTGTCCTCGGTGACCGACCGGATCGGGCTGGTGGTCACCGGGTCGGCTACTCTGGCCCATCCGTATCACCTTGCCCGCCAGTTGCTTTCACTCGACCACCTCAGCGGTGGTCGGGCGGGCTGGAATCTGGTGACCAGCTTCGCGCAGGCTGCCGCCGACAACTTCAGTGCCCGCGGTGTGGTGGCCCACGACGAGCGCTACCGGATTGCCGAGGAAGCGCTCGCGGTGGTCCGCAAGCTGTGGGACGGCTGGGGCGAGGACACGATCGTCGAAGACCGCGCTGCGGGGATATTCAACGACGTCACCAGAATTCAACCGACCGATCACCACGGGCGCTACTTCGATGTGGCCGGTCCGCTGGGTGCGGCCCGGTCGGTGCAGGGTCAGCCGGTGATCTTCCAGGCCGGATCATCGGAAACCGGAAGGGGTTTCGCGGCTCGGCACGCCGAGGTGATCTTCACCAGCCACGGCAACCGGGCGCGGGCGCAGGAGTTCTACACCCAGATCCACGAGGAGTCACGGCGGTCGGGACGAGCGAGGCCGCCGCTGATCACCCCGTCGCTGCGGTATCTGGTCGGCTCCACCGAGCACGAAGCCCGGCGTGCGCAGCAGCAGGAGTACGAGTACTTCAGCCCGCAGTACCAGACCGGTTGGCTGCTCGAGGTCGACGTGGACGTCACCGGCGCGGACCTGGACGGTCCGGTTCCGGAGTCGGCCTTTCCGGTGCACACCGAGACCCACCAGACCGCGTTGGCCGGCTACCGGCTGCTGGCCACTGACGGAAACCCGACGGTGCGAGAGTTCCTGTACCGCACGGTCAACGGTTGGGGCGCGGCGGTGGTGGGCACGCCCGAGCAGATCGCCGACGAGATCGAGCAGTGGTTCACCAGCGGTGCCGCCGACGGGTTCGTGCTGCGGGATTCCGGGCTACCCGGCCAGCACGAGCTTTTCGTCGAGCAGGTGGTGCCGGTGCTGCGCAAGCGCGGGCTGTTCCGCCACGAATATGCCGGCGCCACACTGCGATCCCATCTGGGTCTCGACGTACCGCAGCGGCAGCTGTCATGACCGAACCGTATGTGCTGTCGGCGTTCACCATGTCGACGGTGTCGCACGGCAATTTCGGGCTGTGGCGCCACCCGCAGGACCGCACGGCCGACTACACCGATGTCCGGTACTGGGTGGAACTGGCGAAGCTGCTCGACGACGGCGGATTCGACGTGCTGTTCATCGCCGATGCGGTCGGGCAACTCGACGTGTTCGGCGGTGACGCCAGTGCCGCACTCGCGCGGGCCGTGCAGACGCCGGTGACCGATCCGCTGTTGGCGGTATCGGCGATGGCCGCGGCGACCCAGCGCCTGGGATTCGGCATCACGGTGTCCACCACCTACGAGAGTCCGTACCTGTTGGCCCGCAAGTTCAGCACCCTGGACCACCTCACCGGCGGCCGGATCGGCTGGAACGTCGTCACCTCTCTGCTCGACAGCGCGGCGCGCAACATCATCGGCCGCGACCGGCAGATCCCGCACGACGAGCGTTACGCGATGGCACAGGAATTCGTGGAGGTCACGTACAAGCTCTGGGAAGGTTCGTGGGAGCCGGGCGCGGTGCTGCGCGACGCCGAGCGCGGGGTGTACACCGACCCGGCGAAGGTCCATGACATCGGCCACCACGGCCGGTACTTCACCGTGCCCGGGGCGCACCTGGTCGAACCGTCGCCGCAACGCACCCCGGTGCTGTTCCAGGCGGGTACGTCACCGGCCGGCCGGGAGTTCGCTTCCCGCAACGCAGAACTGGTGTTCGTCAGCGATCCGCGGCCTGAGGTCCTGCGCAACCACATCGAGGACATCCGGCGCCGGGCGGCCGGGCACGGCCGCGACCCACAATCGCTCAAGTTCATCACCTCGGTCGAGATTGTCACGGACAGTACCGATTCCGCGGCCCGGGCCAAGGCGCGCGAGCTCGCCGACTTCCACGACCTGGAGGGCGGGCTGGTGCTTCTGTCGGCACTGTCCGGTGTGGACTGGTCGACGTATGGGGTGGACCGCCCGATCGGACAGTTCGACACCGACGCCAGCCGGTCGATCTTGGCCGCGGTCACCGATTCCGGCGTCCGTGAGCGCCTGACGTTGCGGGACTACGTCGGGGGACTCGGCGGGTTCGGCGGCGAGTTGTTCGTCGGGTCGGCCACCACGGTGGCCGATGCCCTGGACGCGTATGCGCACCGGACCGGGGTGGACGGGTTCAACATCGCCTATCACCTCACGCCCGGCAGTTTCGCCGACGTGGCGGAGTACCTGATCCCGGAGCTGCGCCGGCGTGGCCGCGCCCGCGAGGCTTCCGATTCGACCACGTTGCGGCAGAAGCTGTTCGGCGGCGACGACGGTTTACTGGCTGCCGGGCACCCGGCCGCCGCATTTCGCAGGAATTCCGTTCATTCGCAATAGAATCCCGCCGATTCCATAGCTGACGGCGCGAATCCGATTGCGGCAGTGTGGCACTACATACCGACATATCAACCACCCGTACCGGTTCCCGGACGGGAGGCGTCGCGGTCCAGAAAGGGACATTGCCGTGACTACTACAGACGATCCGAAGACGACGGCTACCGGCCGCACCCTGATCTCGGCGGAATCGACCGGGCTGGAATCAGGGGCGCTGGGCCCGTGGGGAGTGTTCGCCCAGGGCCTGGCGGCCGCCGCACCCAGTGTGGCCCTCGCCGTGGTGCCGTTCTCGCTGTTCGTGGCGGCGGGCAAGGGCGCGGCGTGGGCGGCGGTGATCGGTCTGTCCATCGTGGTGCTGGTCGCCATCACGATCAGTTTCCAAGCCAAGCGCACGGTGTCCTCCGGATCGCTGGGCACCTACACGGGTAACGGTCTGGGACCTGGCTTCGCTTTCGCCGCCGGGTTCAGCCTGCTGTTCGGTTACATCGGTTTCGCCACCACCGGAACCCTCGGCGGCGTGCTGTACCTCGATGCGTTCCTGGAGTCGATCGGCCTTGGCTCCCAGGCAGTCTGGTTCCGCCTGCTGCTGGTGATCGTGGTGGTCGGGGTCGCGGTGTACCTGCCGTACCGGGGAGTTTCACTGGCCGCGAAGTACGAACTGGCCTTCGAGTTGCTCGCCATCGCGTCGATCCTGGTGATCATCGTGGCCTCCTACATCGGTTACGGGTTCCGCATCGACTGGGAGCAGTGGAACCCCCAGCACCTCGGCTCCAGTGCCACGTTCATCGCGGCGGTCACCGCCGTGGGTTCCTATGCCGGTTTTGAAAGTGTGGCCTCGCTCGGGGCCGAGGCCAAGGACGCCCACCGCAACATCGCCAGATCCCTGCTGCGCGTGGTGATCCTGATCGGCGCCCTGTACATCTTCGCGACATACCCCCAGATCCTGCACTTCGGCGAGATCGACGGTGACAAGGCGGTGCTGCCGCAGCTGGCCACCAGTGTCGGGGTGGAGTGGGTGAACCAGATCGTCAGCGGTGCTGTCGCGATCGCATTCATCGTGTTCGTCACCGCGGTCACCACCGCCGCCGCGCGCTCGCTGTTCACCTTCGCCCACGAAGGCGCGCTGCCGCAGGTGTTCACCAAGGTGCACCCGACCTACAAGACGCCGTGGGCCGGTGTGGTGTTCGTCGGGATCCTTGCCCTCGCGTTCTCGATCACGGCCACGTTCAGCTCCGCGGGCCGGCTGGTGTTCGACGTCTACGGCGGCTACGTGGCCAACTGGGGCTTCCTGGTGAGCTATCTGCTGGTGGTCATCGCCACGCCGATCTGGCTGCGCAAGATCGGCGCCCTGACGCCGCAGCGACTCGCCGTGGCGGTCGCGGCCACCATCGGCCTGGGGTACGTGATCGTCAGCAACTTCTACCCGGTGCCCGAGTTCCCGTTCAACATCCTGCCTTTCGTGTTCGGCGCCATCCTGCTGGCCGGACTGTCCTGGTACTGGTACCTCAAGCGGACCCGGCCCGAGGTGGCCAAGCGCATCGGCACCATCCAGAGCATCTCGGATGAGGAACAGCAGCGGCTGCTCGATGCGGGTGTGACGCCGTGACGCTGACCCAGGACGCGTTGACTGCGGCGTCGGACGTGACCGGTTGGACCGTCGCCGAGGTAGCCCCACGACACCACCCGCTGATCGCCGACTTCCTGGCCACCACGCCGGGGCTCGGCGGTCGCAAGTTCGCCGCCGATTCCCGCGATATCGCAGAACAACTCGGCGGTGTGTACCCCGGCTCGGCCGTCGTTCTCCTCGACGAGGTCGGCGCGGTGGCCGGATACGCAGCCCTGCACCGGCCGGACGGTGCCGAACCGGAGGTGTTGGGGAACTTCGTATTCGGTCCCAATGCCCCGACGGAGGCGGTGCGGGCGATCGTCGGCGACAGTGTCGAACGGTTCGGCCGGGTGGCCGTGCCCGGCGCATACCTGCGGGTTTTCATCGGTGCCGATCAGGACGTGGCGATCGATGCGCTGGCTACCCGCGGAGCCCACCGGGAACGCCAATTCTCCAGCACCCGAAAGTCATTGCGTAACGAGGATGCCGTCGCTCTGGCCGATGCCCGGATCGAGTCGATCACGATCCTGTCGTGGCCCGAGGTCGTAGCGGAAGGTCTCACCGAACAGGTCAGGCAGGTGCAATTCGACACGTTCCGCGAGCACTTCGGGAACATGTCGAAAACCCCGCAGCGCTGGGAACATCATCTGGCCAGCCGGGCATTCGCCCCGGATTTCAGCCTGGCCGCCGTGGATGACGGCGGTGTGGTGGTCGGCTATGTGCTCGGTTCCACCTACACCTCGGGAACCGGTGCGGACGAGATCCGCAGCGCCCACACCGACTACATCGGTGTGCGCGCGGACCGCCGCAAGGCCGGAACCGCGGAGCTGCTGCTGCGCAAGCTCTGGCTGGCGGCGCTGCGGCGGGGTTTCACCCATGCCTCGTTGGGCACCGACATCGCCAATGTCAGCAATGCCCATCTGCTCTATGCCCGGTTGGGGTATCGCACTGTCCGCGACGAGTACGCGTACCGGATCGACGCCGAGGAGAACTCTTAAATGTCCACCGAAACCACATATCTGAAGCGCCCCACAGGTTATGACGCCGAATTGCGCTCGGTGTTCGGGCCGATCTTCGAGCAGATCGCCGAGGGGAATCGGCAGCGCGAGGCCGACCGGGTGTTCCCGCACGAGCAGGTGCGCTGGCTGAGCGACGCCGGATTCGGCACCTTGCGGATCCCGGCAGAACAGGGCGGTTTCGGTGCGTCGCTGGAGCAGACCTTCCTGCTGCTGGCGGACCTGGGGGAGGCCGATCCCAACGTCGCCCACATCTGGCGCAACCATCTGGCCTTCGTCGAGGACCGGCTCAATGCGCCGGCGTCGGAGGACAACACCACCTGGATCAAGCGGTTTCTGGCCGGCGAGTTCGTCGGCGGTGGCTGGACCGAGGCCAACAATCTGACCCTGGCCAATCTGGCTACGACGGTGACCGAGGGGGACGGGCACTGGTTGGTCTCCGGCTCGAAATACTATGCGACCGGCAGTCTTTACGCCGACTGGCTCGATGTTCTCGGTCGCGGTGAGGACGGCGAGCTGTGGACGGCTCTGGTGCGTGCCGATGATCCCGGCGTCACTCTCATCGACGACTGGCGCGGGTTCGGCCAGCGCACGACGGGCAGCGGTTCGGCCCGCTACGAGCGGGCCCGGGCCGAGCGCGGCAACGTGTTCCCGGCGACCGAACGCTTCACCTACCAGGCGCACTTCTACCAGATCGCCATGCTCGCGGTGCTGACCGGAATCATCAGAGCGGCACAGCGGGACGGCTCGGCAGCGCTGACGGCCCGGCAGCGCAATTACCCGCAGGGGCTGGCCGAGGTGCCGGCCGCGGATCCGCAGTTGCTGCAGGTGATCGGTGAGGTGTCGGCGGAGGCGTTCGGCGCGACGGCCGCACTGGGGCAGAGCGCACGCAGCCTGGATCGGATCGTGGCCGGCCGGCTCGCGGGCAGTGACGGCCAGGCCCGCCAGTTGCTCGTCGACGCCGAGGTGGCCGTCACCCAGGCGCAGTTGGTGATCGTGGCCGCGGCGCTGCGGGCCACCACGCGGGTGTTCGACGCGCTCGGCGCCTCGGGCGTCTCCGAAGAGCTTGGCCTGGATCGGCATTGGCGCAACGCCCGCACGCTGGCTTCGCACAATCCGGTGGTCTACAAGGCGCGCATCCTCGGTGACTGGTTCATCAACGACAAGGATCCGGTGGCCGACCTGGTGTCACGGGGGCGCGGCGGGCAGGGCAACTGAGCCCGCCGGGGTCAGGCGACCTGTAGCACCGCCTTGCCGGCGACCTTGCGGCCCAACAACGCCAGGGCGGCGTCGGCGGTGTTCTCCCACGAGTCCCGCAGGCCGATCTGCGGATCGAGTTCACCATCGGCCAACAGGGTCAATAGGTAATGCAGATCGGCCTGGAAGGGTGCGCGGACGGTGAACGGCTCCAACCGTTTCCGGTTGCCGATGCGGCGCTCCTGCTCGAAGTTGATCGTGGTGGGCTCGTTGGAGGCCATCCCGATGGACTGCACCGAGCCGCCGTCGGACACCAGGCTGAAGGCCTGCGCCAAGAGTCTCCCGCCGACGTTGTCGAGCACGCCGAACACCGGTTCGGTTACCGCATCGAGGCCGACCACGACTTCGGCCGCGCCGAGCTCCTCGAGCCCCTCACCCCGGGCCGGGCTGCCGACCGCGGCCACCACGTGAGCGCCGGCCCGGGCGGCCAGCTGCACGGCGAATCGTCCGACGCCGCCTGAGGCGCCCGTGATGAGAACCCGTCGCCCCACCACCGGGCCGAGCGCCCGCAGTGCCTGCAGGGCCGTCACCCCGGCAACCGGCAGCGCGGCAGCCTCCTCGAACTCGACGAACTCGGGCAGCTCGGCCAGATTGTCGGTCGCGACGACGCGTCGTTCGGCCCAGCCGGCCTCGCCGCTGAATCCGACCACCCGGGCACCGACCGGGGGTCCGGAGCCGTCGGCGGCGGCCCGCACCACGACGCCCGCACTGTCCCAGCCGGGAACCTCGCCCGGACGGCGCATCTGGTCGATGAAATGCAGCTCACCGAAATTCAGCGCAATCGCGTGCACGTCGATCAGGGCCTGCGATTCGGCGGCCGAAGGTTCGGCGACGTCGTCGAACCGGAGATTGGCAGGAGCGTGCGGGTCGTAGACGAGGGCTCGCATGAAGGGGCTAACCCCGGAGGGTGTTCCGCTATTCCCTCCCATAAGGTGGCGCACGTGAGCGAGAAGGACCGCATCCGGTGGGACGCGGCCTATGCCGATAGGGAGTCGGAAGCGGAGCCGGCCCTGCCGCAGGTGTTCAGCGGCCAGGCTGACCGGTTTCCCGTGGCAGGTTCGGCACTTGACGTCGCATGCGGAACCGGCCGGGGCGCGGTGTGGCTGGCTCAGCGTGGGCTACACGTGTGGGGCCTCGACGTGTCCGCCGTGGCGATCGCCCAGGCGAGACAGTCGGCCGTCCGCCATGGGGTGGCGGAACGCTGCCGTTTCGATGTCGGGGATCTCGACCAGGGTCTGCCGGCCGGACCTCCGGTCGACGTGGTGCTGTGCCATCGCTTCCGCGATCCCGGGCTCTACCCGGCACTGGCCGCCCGTCTGCGACCGGGCGGCCTGCTGGCCATCTGTGTCCTGAGCGAAGTCGGCGCGGAGGTGGGTCGATTCCGCGCCGCTGCGGGCGAACTGGAGACGGCCTTTGCCGGTCTTGAGACGCTGGCCGCCTCCGAGGGGGACGGCCAGGCCTGGCTGGTCGCTCGGGCGCCCGCTACGGCGCGGCGTTGACGGGCACCCGACGCGCCTGTGCGAGCAGCTCGCCCCAGGCGTTGAACGCCTCGGCGTATTCGGCCGATGTCCCCGAACTGCCGCCGGCGAGGTCGACCAAAGCCCTTGCGATGCTGCCGATTCCGATGCCGGTGCGCTGCACCACCCGCACCAGCTCGGCGAAGGCCTGATCCGGCGCGCAACCGCGCAGGGCGACCAGAACACCGATCGCCACGTCGATCTTGATGCGTGAAGTGTCGTCTGCGCGGAGGCGGTTGTAGCTCATGGTCCGATGGTGCTCGCGCGCCGCCGCCGGATCCAGAGATCGGCGCACCGTGATTGTGTCCGCCGAGTGTCGCCGGTCGGCCACAATGGTGATATGTCCTGCCGAACCGCGATGTCAGTAGTGGCCACCGTGTCTGTGCTGACGGCGGGATGCGCACAGATGGCGGACGGGAGCGCGGTGAGAGCACAGAACTCTGTCCCTGTGGTCGACGAGACCTTCACCGATTCCGGCCTCGAGGATGTCCTGATGCCGACCGGTGAAGCTGATGAGGTCATCGGTGTGACCGGACTGGAACCCATGGAATCCCGCGACACCAGCGACACGATGAACGTGAATGTCAATGAGGTGTCTGACGAGGATTGTCGCGCAGCGGTTTTCGGGGCACAGGAGGCGGTGTACGCGGGTTCAGGTTGGACTGGCGTGCGTGATCAGGTGCTGACGACGCCGCAATCCAGGCAGTCTGTGGAACAGACGGTGGTGCTGTATCCGTCGGGTGAGGCGGCTCGCAGTTTCTTCGACTCGGCGAGGCAGAACTGGCAATCCTGTAGCGGGCGCACCATCTCGATCGGTACCGGAATCGCGGAGACGCGTTGGGATATCGCTGACGTCGTCGCAGAGGAGTCGCTGTTCACACAGTTCTCGTCCGCACAGGAGCAGCCCGAGTGGCCATGTGATCACGCGCTCGCCGTTGCCTCGAATCTCGTATTCGAAACCTGGGCGTGCGGAGTGGGCATCAGTTACCAGGCCGCCGCCATGGCCATACAACTGGCGAACAGGGCGGCGGCCCGGTAGCTGGTCTAGGCGCTCCCCTCGGCGATCCGGCGCACCGCATCGATGAACACGTCGATCTCCTCGAAGGTGTTGTAGAACGCGAATGACGGCCGCACCGTGGCTTCCAGACCTAGACGGCGCAGGATCGGCTGGGCGCAATGATGCCCGGCCCGCACCGCAATGCCCTCGGCGTTGAGTGCCTTGCCGACTTCCAGCGGTTCATGCCCGGCCAGCACGAACGACAACACGCTGGCCTTCTCGTCGGCGGTTCCGACCAGTCGCACGCCCGGAATGGCAGCCAGTCGCGGGGTGGCGTACTCCAGCAAGGCGTGTTCGTAGGCCGCGATGCGTTCGATGCCGACCCGCTCCACGTAGCGCAGTGCCTCACCGAGCCCGACCGCGTCGGCGATGTTGCCGGTGCCGGCCTCGTACTTGTTCGGCGGGCCCTGGTACAGCGACCGGTCCAGGGTGACATCGGCGATCATGTTGCCGCCGCCCTGCCACGGCGGGGTCTCGGCGAGCACGTCCTCGCGGCCGTACAGGGCGCCGATTCCGGTGGGGCCGTAGATCTTGTGGCCGGAGAACACGAAGAAGTCGGCCCCGAGTTCGGTCACGTCGATCGGGATGTGCGGGATGGACTGGGCCCCGTCGATCAGCACTCTGGCGCCGTAGCGGTGGCCGAGTTCGACGATGGTCTTGACCGGGGTCACCGTGCCCAGCGCATTGGACACCTGGGTGGCGGCAACGAGTTTCGTGCGGGGCCCGAGCAGATCCTCGAACTCACTGAGCAGCAGGTTGCCCGCGTCGTCCACCGGCGCCACCTTCAGCACTGCGCCGGTCTGCTGTGAGATCAGCTGCCACGGAACGATATTGGCATGGTGCTCGAGGTGGGTGATGACGATTTCGTCGCCCGGGCCCAGATGCTTGCCGCCCCACGCGTAGGCCACCAGATTGATCGCCTCGGTGGTGCCGCGGACGAAGATGATTTCCTCGGCCTTCGACGCCCCGATGAAGCGGCGCACCGCTTCGCGCGCATCTTCGTACGCATCGGTGGCGCGGGCCGCCAGTTCGTGGGCAGCGCGGTGGATGTTGGAGTTCTCGTGCGCGTAGAAGTACGACAGCCGGTCGATGACCGACTGGGGCTTCTGGGTGGTGGCCGCGTTGTCGAACCAGATCAGCGGCTTGCCGTTGACGGTCTCACGCAGGATCGGGAAATCCGCGCGGATCGCGTTGACGTCGAAGATCTCGTGGTCATCACGCACGAACGGAACCGGCTCGGCTGCAACAGGATCGGTTGCAGGAGCCTGCAGGAAGTAGTAGCTCCCCGCATCCGCCGATGGTGCCGGCGATCCCGACCAGCCCAGATCCGGCACCGCGGGGACCGCGCCCGGCCAGGTCGGAGCCGACCGGCGTTCCCGGGGCGAGCGGAGCGACGGGGAGGGAGTGGGTGCCACCGGTGCCGGCGGGGGAGCGCTTGCCAGCACGCCGGGCACCGTCGGGACCAGACCCGTGGGGACCGCGAACGCCTCCAGGCCGCCGATGGGTGCGATAGGACTGGCCGCACTACCTCGGGGCGCGACCGGGACCACACCCGGAATACCTTCCGGCTCAGGCGTACTCGGTGCCGGTACGAAGACCTCCGGCACCGACACGAATTCGGCCGGAGTCGCCGGATGGGCCAAGCCGGCCGCAGCGGCGCCCGCTGATGACGCCGAGGTCGTATCCGGCGCCACCCCGCGCGGGGCGACCTGACTCGTCGCAGGTGGACTGTCTGGACCCGGCCGGAAGCTCGTCGCGAACAGCTGTGACGCCAGCGCGGTCAACTCGGCCGCGCTGATCGGCAGGTCACCTTCGGCGTCTACCGATCTGTACTCACTTGTACTCATGGAAGTGGTCCACTCCGACGTCCTCGAGGACCGCCAGCGCGTCGTCGGTGAGCACAGCCAGCGACGAGTACAGGGTCACCAGGTAGGACGCGATCGCCGACCGGTTGATGCCGGTGAACCGCACCGACAGGCCGGGGGCCTGCTCACCGACCAGCCCCGGCTGGAACAGGCCGACCACCCCCTGGCGCTCCTCACCGGTGCGCACCAGGATGAACTTGGTTTTGCCGTCCTCGACGGGGACCTTGTCCGAGGGCACGATCGGGATGCCGCGCCAGGTGATGAACTGGGCGCCGAACAGGCTGACGACTGGCGGGGGCACGCCGCGGCGGGTGGCCTCGCGGCCGAATGCCGCCACGCCCAGTGGATTGGTCAGGAAGAACGCCGGGGTCTTCCACACCTTCGTGATCAGCGAATCCAGGTCGTCGGGGGTGGGAGTGCCGCGCAGGGTCTGGATGGTCTGCTCCGGCGTCACCTGCGACAGCAACCCGTACTCGGGGTTGTTGACCAGCTCGAACTCCTGGCGCTCCTTGATCGTCTCGATGGTCAGCCGCAGCTGCTGGGCCACCTGGTCGTGCGGGCTGGAGTACAGGTCGGACACCCGGGTGTGCACGTCGAGCAGCGTCGAGATCGAGCGCAGCGTGTACTCGCGCGGACTGGTCTCGTAGTCCACGTAGGTCTCGGGCAGCGGCTCTTCGGTACCCGCGCCTTCCTCCGAGTGGATCGCCACCCGGTCGGGGTTGACCACCCGGTTCACCCGGTAGATGCCCGCCTCGACCGGCACCCAGCTCAGCAGATGCAGCAGAAACCGCGGGGTGATGGTGGAGAGCTGGGGAACGGTCTTGGTCGCATTCGCCAGCTGACGGGCGGCGAGATCGCCGAGTGCCTGTGATTCGTTCTGTGCGGACGTCACGGGTCCAACCTCCAACCGGTCAAAGTGGGTGTGGGCGGCAACGATACGGCCGAAACGTATCCACGACAGTGTTTAGCGCGTGGACGATTCAAACTCGTCACCAATGTGTGAACTGGGCATTGCTGCCCACTTGCCGTATGGTGGGCCGCATGCAACAGGTCGAATCGCTGCGCGCCGCCATCGTGCGCTGCCTCGACGTGCGTTGTTGTTGTTGATTTTCTGACGCCCTCCTCTGCGTCGTCCGCCCGCTTTCTCGCGGTGCGTTGATGTGCGCGTATCCGGCCTTCAAGAAAGTCAACCCGTCATGTCTGTCCTGTCTGTAGCTGATTCCCGAGTCGAACTCCCGGCGTCCGGCCCGGTCGCCGTGCGCACGCGGATCCGTCCCCGCCGGACCGACCCGACGCCGATGACGCGTTACCGCGGTGGCACTTATTCGCACACCGTGGACACCGTGGTTTTCACCGACGGAACCTCGGCGCGCACCGACCTGATCAGGCTGAATCCAAATGTCGAGGCCTACTCGCTGGACTTCGCCGGCATCGCGCCCACCCGGCCGTCGCGGTATGAGGCCGCCACCTGGTCAGCTGTGCCCAACCTGCGCGCCCGGTCCTATGAGGCCGAGGTGGACTGGATCGTCCGCAACTCGTTTCCCACCCTCGGCACGGCTGAACTGAGCCGCCGGGTGCGGGCGGCCGGGGTGCCGCTGGGAGCGGCCAACCTGGCCGAACACGAGGCGATCGCGGCCACTCAGGCGGCCATCTGGTTGTTCACGAACGGACTGGCGCTGGACAACCGGCCGCGCAACGAACCGACGAGGGCTTACCCCGATGCCGACGCCATCGTGTTCGAGTTCGACGGGGCCCCCCAGTTGGGCGGCTACACGGTCGAATTGGAATCGACCGCCGCGGTGTCGTTGGTGCTGCAGAAGTCGCACGACCGCGAGCGGTGGGAGGACGTGGCGGCCTCGGGACTCAATGTCGCCGCGGGCCGTGGCACACATCGAAGGACCCTCGGGGTCGGCAGCACCGTGTCCTCGACCCGGCCCGGCCGTGGCCAACAGGGCTACCGGTACTACCGGCTCGCCGTCCTGGCTGACCGTGGCGCGCTGGTTCGGTTCACTGATATTCGGTTCTGGCTCAACGGATCTGGCGTGTATGCCAACTCCGACCGCGTCGTGCACCTGTACAACTACCTCACCGCCGGGGCCAGGGCGGCCCGGCGCGCCACGGCGCCCACCGCACTGTCGGCCGACGACGCGGTGGTCGAGGCCGGGCTGATCGGGCCGTTCCGGTTGCGGGCCACCGACAGTGCGGCGCTCGCGGTGTCGCACGGGTCGGTCGTCGATCCCGCCGGTCGGGAATTGAGCGGCGCGGTGCAACCCGGTGACGAGTTCTTTCTGCGGGTGCCCCCGGGCGTCGGTCAGCTCACGGTGACCGTGCGCGTCCCGGCCACCCCGGCCGGCTTCGGCGGCCGCGTGATCACCGGAGTCGCCCAGGGCGGTACGAGCGGACTCACCCCGGTGGTCCTGGTGACCCCGGCCCAGCTGGAGGTCGAGTTCGACGTCCAGTTCGACGCCGCCTGGGCGGATCCGCTGACCCGTAGCGCCTAGCTGTCGTGACCCGGGAGGTTGTTGACGGCGTGCCTGCTTGAAAGTGGGAGGACCTCCTGACGGAGTGGATGTGTCTGGCATTCACCCGTAGGAAGTCCTCGTGTCTCACGCTAACGCCCGCACCAATCTGTTCGCTCGCCGCTGAACTCGGTCTCAATCCCTCAACGGTTGGCAGGATCCTGGCCCGTCACCAGGTACCGCATTTGTCTGCGATCGACCCCATCACTGGCCAGTCGGTGCGCTCATCGCGGCGCAGCGGATCGCGTCGTCATCATGGTGAGCCGCCTACCAGCAGATATCCGTTATTACGTAATTATGTACTACCGTCACTTGCGTGGAGAGCTTCGAAGAACGGTTCGCACGCATCGAGCAACGTCTCGCCGTCATCGAGGAGCGCGTCGTTGTGGAGCGCGTCGCCGACGGGTCCGCCAGGGAGGAGGAGCGCACCCGACCGGGTGCGCTCGCAGCGCTGGAGGACCTCAAATCGCGACTCGACCCGCCCGGCGGTGTGACCTATGCCGGCTGGATCGAACGCGGCGGGCAGCCGTTGCAGTGGCAGTTCGGTCACACCCTCACTGACCTCGAGGAGAATGACTGGACGTCTCTTGCAGAGCGGTTCGATGCGCTGGGCAACCCCGTACGACTGAAGCTGCTCCAGTTGGTGTGGGCAGGCCATGAGACCGTGGCCGATCTCACCGGGCAGGAGGGGATCGGCACGACCGGACAGGTCTACCACCACCTCAACGCGTTGGTCGCCGTTGGATGGCTGATCCAGAGCACACGAGGTCGGTACACGGTGCCGGCAGATCGGGTGGTACCGCTACTCGTGATCCTCTCCGCGGCGCGGGGTATCGCATGAGACTGCCGCCGCGCACGTGTGCCGCCGCCCTCGGCGCGATGATCGTCCTCGCGGTGGGAATCGTCAGCCGTCCCACCCCGCCCACACTCGGTCCGGCCACTGGCGACCCCGAACTCATCGCCCGGGTTGCATCGCTCCTGCACGGGCTGCGCGACCGCGTTAGCGTCGTGTACATCCGCGACCGTGCATTGACAGAGGCACACTTCGGCGCCGATTCGAACACCGTCTACGAGATCGGATCGATCACGAAGACCATGACCTCTCTGGTCTTTGCAGAAGCCGTGGAGGCGGGTGAGCTGACACCCGACACCCCGCTGGGGAGCCTGCTCGACCTGGGCGGCAGTGCGGTAGCCGACGTAACGCTCGAGGAACTTGCCAGCCACCGGTCGGGCCTGCCGCGGATCGCCAACCGGCCGCGAGATCTGGCCGGCGCCAGTCTTGCCGTGCTGCGGCACCGCAATCCCTACACAGCCGACGCCGCGACGCTGCTCACCCAGGCGCGCTCAGCGAATCTCTCTGGGCGCGGCTCCTTTTCGTATTCGAACCTGGGCGTAGCCCTGCTCGGCGAGGCGCTCGCCGAGCACGCCGGGACCAACTACCCGGCAATGCTCGACCGCCACCTGTTCCAACCGCTCGGGATGACACGCTCCTTCACCCCACTCTCCGCATCAGAGTTGTCCTCGGATGCGCCGACCGGTTGGAGCGCGAAAGGCCAACCCGAGCAGGCGTGGCCCCTGAACGCGTACGCGCCCGCCGGCGGGGTGCGCTCGACACCGGCGGACATGGCGCGTTACGCACAGGCCCTGCTCGACCGCCGCGCACCGGGCCTCAGTGCGCTCGACCCACGCTGGGAGGTGGGCAATGACATCCGGGTGGGCCGCGCATGGTTCACTCACCGGTTCGGCGACGTGGACCTCACTTGGCACGACGGCGGCACAGCAGGGTTCTCCAGCATGCTCGCCCTCGACCGCGAGCACGCCGCGGCGGTGGTCGTCCTGGCGAACAGTGCCGTCGGCGTAGATGAGATCGCCATCCGCATCCTGGTCGATGCGGCATGACAGATACCGTCACCGTGGTGGTAAACCTCGCCGTAGCGGCCTCATTGCTGGCGATCCCCGCGGCATACACCCTCACCGCCTGGCGCGAACGCGCGCGCGAACAGAGAAACCGACGCGGCACCGATGACCGGTTGACTGTGCTTACGACGAGCAGCGCCGCCGTCGCCCTCCTGGCGCTGGCGCGCGCCCAGGCCGACTGGAGTCAGTTGCCCGTAGCAATCTGGATCGGCGCCGTGGCCACCCTTGCGCTCGGGGCCGCCGGCAGGATTCGGCGCCTGCCGGATCTGCCCTGGGTCGCACGGCATTCCAGCTGGCGGCTTGCCAAAATTGCGACAACCGCTGTGATTTCGATTGCACTCCTCGCGCTGACCGTAAGCTGAGCCGTCTCCTGGTGACTAGCGGGCAGCGACGATGGTTACACCGCCAGGCTCCCATCTAGCTGTGGCCCAACAGGATTCGGAATGCCGGGCCAGGATGGCGAATGCGTGCGCCTGACAACAACGTGTCAGGTCACGACAGCTAGCCGCCCACATCTGTAGAACGTAGGCCTCCGGCCTACATCGGCGCGTTGGCGGGCTGGAAGACCCCGGAACTGTCGGATTCCTCCTCGGCGCGGATGACGTGCACCACGGCGTTGATCTGGGCCAGGTGGGTGAACGCCTGCGGGAAGTTGCCGAGGTGGCGACCGGTGCGCGGCTCGATCTCCTCGGCGTACAGATGCAGCGGGCTGGCGAACGACAGCAACCGCTCCAGCAGGTGCTTGGCCCGGCTCACCTCGCCGATCTCGACCAGCGCGGACACCAGCCAGAACGAACAGATGGTGAAGGTGCCCTCTTCGCCGGACAGGCCGTCGTCGGTCTCCTCGACCCGGTAGCGCAGCACCAGGCCGTTCTCGGTGAGCTCGTCGGCGATCGCCAGCACGGTGGCCCGCACCCGGGGGTCGTCCGAGGGCAGGAACCGCGTCAACACCGCCAGCAGCAGCGACGCGTCCAGCGCGGGATCGCCGTAGCGCTGAGTGAGCACGCCGCGGGAATCCACCCCGCGGGCCAGGATGTCGGCCTTGATCTCCTCGGCGGTCGCCCGCCACTGCTGCGCGTAGCTCTTCTCGCCCTGCAGCTCGGCCAGCTTCGAACCGCGATCCAGCGCCACCCAGCACATGATCTTGCTGGAGGTGAAGTGCTGCGGTTCGCCACGCACCTCCCAGATGCCGCGGTCGGGTTCCTTCCAGTGCTTGATGGCTTCCTCGACCTGGTTCTTCAGCACCGGCCACAGCGCCTCGGGAATCTGCTCCCGTGATTTGGCGTGCAGGTACACCGAATCGAGCATGGTGCCCCAGATGTCGTGCTGCATCTGGTTGTAGGCACCGTTGCCGATCCGCACCGGCCGGGCGTTGTCGTAGCCCGACAGGTGGTGCAGTTCTTCTTCGACGAGGCTGCGCTCGCCACCGACCCCGTACATCACCTGCAGTGGGTGGCGTTCGCCGTTGTTGGCACCGGACACATCGGCGATGAACGAGAAGAAATCGTCGGCTTCCCGGTCCAGTCCGAGCGTGTACAGGCCCCACAGTGCGAATGTGGAGTCGCGAATCCACGAGTAGCGGTAGTCCCAGTTACGTTCGCCCTGAGGGGTTTCCGGCAGTGACGTGGTGGGTGCGGCCAGCAGGGCTCCGGTCGGCGAGTAGGTCAGGCCCTTGAGCGTCAGCGCGCTGCGCTGCAGGTACGACCGCCACGGATGATCGGGGAAGTCGCCGATGTTGATCCACTGCCGCCACGACTCACTGGTCTTCCACATCTTCTCGGCGGCTTCGTCGAAGGTCTGTGGGGCCGGGTGCTTGGACCAGCTCAGCGCGACGAACACGTTGTCGCCCTCGGTGAGCCGCGTGCGGGCACGGGCCTCACGGCCCTCGATACCGATCCGCAGATTGGAGGTAAGCCGCAGCGTGGGGTGTGAATCTGGGTTGCGGCTGGCGCGCGCGATGGCTTCGCCGTAGGCCGGGCCGGAGTACTCCCATGACGCACCGACCCGGTGGTAGTCGAACGCGGGTTCGCAATTCATCACGAGTTCGACGGTGCCGCTGACACAGCGCACGGTGCGCAGCAGGATGTGCTCGGCGTCCCAGTCCATCGGGGTGCGCCGATGCGTGCGTGAGCGGGAGTCGATGTCGTGCCATGGGCCCATCACCAGCGCGTCGCGCACGATCAGCCAGCCGGTGTGGGTCTGCCAGGTGGTCTCCAGGATCAGGCTGCCCGGCAGGTAGCGCCGCGCCGAGGGAACGGTCACACCGTAGGGACCGAGCCGGAAGTGGCCCGCGCTGCGGTCCAGGATGGCGCCGAACACGCTGGGGGAGTCTGGCCGGGGGACACACAGCCATTCCACCGAGCCGGCCGAGGAGATCAGGCAGGTGTTCTCGCAGTCGGACAGGAAGCCGTAGTCGGCGATCGGCGGGAACGGGTTCCGCAGCGACCCGGCCGACGTGTAGGGCACCGGGGCGGTCACCGTCAGCGGTGCCTCGGGTGCCTTGGGAGTGTCAGATGTCTTGTCGAGTGCCGCGACGACATCCGTGGGCTCGGTGTGTTGCAGGACCATCCGAACATCATCATCTGCGGATACAGGTGTCGTCTACCCAAGCGACGCGTGTCGAATGTTACGGGCGGGACGGGGCCGATCAGGTGATCGCCTAGGCTTGCCCCATGGCGGCAATCCTGAACTGGTGGGACGGCGTCGAACTGTGGCTGACCGGGCTGCCGTTCGTCGTACAGACCGCTGTGGTGATGCCGGTGGTGTTGGCATTGGCTTATGGCAGCGCAGTGGTGCTCGACGGCGCGCTGGGCTGGGGAATCACGGGGTTGCACCGGCTGCGCCACGCCCCGGCAGACGAGGTGGAGTCCGAGTGAACGGTATGCCGCGCTCACGTGTCACGTTGATCTTGATTCTGCTGGTCGTCCTGGTCATCGTGATGTGGTTGCTGACCCGCTAGCCGCGAGACACATCGCTCGACGGGCGCGACGCCGGAATTCTGTTATTCTTCGCGCCATGCATTCAGCGTCCGGCAAGACTGAGAGCCATGTCTTGGCTCTCATTGCCGTGGGTTCACGCGCTGTTGCTGACGTCGCCTGTTGTCGCTGACTCCAACCCGTCCGCGGTTTGGTGTCGGTGGCGGCTCTGTGCCCGGATGCTCCTCTCTTGCCTCCCTCGCCTCCATTGCCTTTCCGCCTGACGGACCTCGCAATGTCCGCTGTCCGCAAGAAAGGTCATCAGTGCCCGTTTACAGATCCAACCTCAGCCGGTTCCTACGGTCCTCCTCGCGTGCGGGGCTCTGGCGAACTGCCACCGTCCTCGCCACCACCGGCGTGCTCGCCGTCGGCTGCGGCGGCGGTGCCAGCGATGTCGCCGGCGGTGACCAGGGCGCCGCAGGTGCCGACACCACGCTGACGCTCGTCGCCTACGCAGTGCCCGAACCGGGCTGGAGCAAGATCATCCCGGCATTCGCCGCCACCGAAGAAGGCAAGGGCGTCGCGGTGCGGACGTCGTACGGCGCCTCGGGCGACCAGTCCCGGGCCGTGGCCGACGGCAAGCCGGCCGACATCGTCAACTTCTCCGTGGAGCCCGACGTCACCCGGTTGGTCAAGGCCGACAAGGTGGCCGACGACTGGAGCGCAGGCAACACCAAGGGCGTCCCGTTCGGTTCTGTGGTGTCATTAGTGGTGCGCAAGGGTAACCCCAAGGGCATCAAGGACTGGGATGACCTGCTGCAGCCCGGGCTCGAGGTGGTCACCCCGAGCCCGCTGAGTTCGGGTTCGGCCAAGTGGAACCTGCTGGCGCCGTACGCGGCAAAGAGCAACGGAGGCAAGGACTCCGCGGCCGGTCTCGACTTCGTCAACAAGCTGGTGACCGAGCACGTCAAGACCCGTCCGGGTTCGGGCCGAGAGGCCACCGACGTGTTTCTGCAGGGCACCGGCGACGTGCTGATCAGCTACGAGAACGAGGCGATCAACGTCGAGCGGCAGGGCAAGGATGTGGAGCACATCAATCCGCCTCAGACCTTCAAGATCGAAAACCCGGTGGCCGTCGTCAAGACCAGTCCTCACGCCGACAAGGCCAAGGCGCTGGCGAACTTCCTGCTCACCCCCGAGGGGCAGAAGCTGTGGGCCGAGGCCGGATTCCGTCCGATCGACCCCGCGGTGGCGGCGGACTTCGCCAAGGACTTCCCGACGCCGGAGAAGCTGTGGACCATCGCTGATCTCGGCGGATGGAAAGAGGTCGACCCGGCGTTGTTCGACAAGGAAAACGGCTCGATCACCAAGATCTACAAGCAGGCGACTGGATGACTTCTGTAGCCCAGCCCGATTCGGCTGTGCCCGCGCCGGGGGATTCCACCCCCGGCGCGCGGCCCGGCCGCTACGGCAGCACCTCACTGCGCGTGGGTGCAGCTTCGATCTGGTTGAGCGTCATCGTGCTGCTGCCGTTGGCGGCCATCCTGTGGCAGGCGGCCGGTGGCGGGTGGAACGCCTTCTGGCTGGCCGTCACGTCCAACGCGGCGATGGAATCTTTCCGGGTGACGCTGACCATCTCGGCCGGCGTCACCGTGGTGAACCTGTTCTTCGGGCTGGTGGTGGCCTGGGTGCTGACTCGCGATGACTTCCCCGGTAAGCGGTTGGTCGACTCGGTGATCGACCTGCCGTTCGCCCTGCCGACGATCGTGGCGAGCCTGGTGATGCTGGCGCTGTACGGCCCGGCCAGCCCGGTCGGGCTGCACCTGCAGCACACCAAATGGGGTGTGGGCGTCGCGTTGCTGTTCGTCACGTTGCCGTTCGTGGTGCGCTCGGTGCAGCCGGTGCTGATCGAGCTCGACCAGGAGACCGAAGAGGCGGCCGCCTCGCTGGGCGCCAATAACCGGGTGATCTTCGTGAAGGTGATCCTGCCGGCATTGCTGCCGTCTCTGCTGTCGGGTGCGGGCCTGGCGTTCTCCCGGGCCATCGGCGAGTTCGGCTCGGTGGTGCTGATCGGTGGTGCGGTACCGGGCGAGACCGAGGTGTCCTCACAGTGGATCCGGACCCTGATCGAAAACGACGACCGCACCGGTGCCGCGGCGATCTCCATTGTGCTGCTGCTGATCTCGTTCGTGGTGCTGTTCGTGCTGCGCGCGGTGGGTTCGCGTGCGGCCAAACGTCAGGAGCTTTCGGCATGACGCTCTCACCGTCGGTGCGTTACCTGCTGCGCTTTCTGGCCCTGGCTTATGTGGCGGTGCTGGTGGTGGTCCCGGTCGGGCTGATCCTGTGGCGGACCTTCAGCCCTGGTGTCGGAGCGTTCTTCGCATCGGTGGGCACACCCGCGGCCATCTCGGCGCTGCAACTGTCGCTACTGGTGGTGGCAATCGTGGTGCCGCTGAACGTGTTGTTCGGCGTTCCTACGGCCCTGGTGTTGGCGCGCAACCGGTTTCGCGGCAAGAGTGCCCTGCAGGCCGTCATCGACCTGCCGTTCGCGGTGTCACCGGTGGTCGTGGGTGTCGCGCTGATCCTGCTGTGGGGTTCAGCGGGACTGCTCGGCTTCGTCGAGAACAACCTCGGGCTCAAGATCATCTTCGGTTTCCCCGGCATCGTGCTGGCCAGCATCTTCGTCACGGTCCCGTTCGTGATCCGTGAGGTCGAACCGGTGTTGCACGAGATCGGCACCGATCAGGAGGAAGCCGCCGCGACGCTGGGGTCGACCTGGTGGCAGACGTTCTGGCGGATCACGCTGCCGTCGATCCGGTGGGGCCTGACATACGGGATCGTGCTGACCATCGCCCGCACGCTGGGGGAGTTCGGTGCGGTGATCATGGTGTCCTCGAACTTGCCGGGCACCTCCCAGACGCTGACCCTGCTGGTGGCCGACCGCTACAACCGCGGCACCGCCGAATCGGTGTACGGGGCGTACGCCATCTCGACTTTGCTCATGGCGGTTGCCGTGGTGGTCCTGGTTGTCCAGGTGATCCTCGACCGACGCCGAACCAAGGCCGCGCAGTAGGCCCGAGAAGGAGACAAGAGCTATGACCGACGCGATCGTGGTTCGGGGCGCCAACAAGCATTACGGCGAATTTGCGGCGCTCGACAACATCGACTTCGAAGTGCCGTCAGGTTCGTTGACCGCGCTGCTGGGCCCGAGTGGTTCGGGCAAGTCCACGCTGCTGCGCGCCATCGCGGGCCTGGATCAGCCTGACAGCGGCACCATCACCATCAACGGGCACGACGTCACCGGGGTGCCGCCGCAGCGCCGCGGGATCGGGTTCGTGTTCCAGCACTATGCGGCGTTCAAACATCTGACCGTCCGCGACAACGTGGCATTCGGCCTCAAGATCCGGAAGCGTCCCAAGGCTGAGGTCAAGGAGAAGGTCGACAATCTCCTGGAAGTGGTGGGGCTGGCCGGTTTCCAGACCCGCTACCCCAACCAGCTCTCCGGTGGTCAGCGTCAGCGCATGGCGCTCGCGCGGGCGTTGGCAGTGGATCCGCAGGTGCTGTTGCTCGACGAGCCGTTCGGGGCGTTGGACGCCAAGGTTCGTGACGATCTGCGCACCTGGCTGCGCCGTCTGCACGACGAGGTGCACGTCACCACGGTGCTGGTGACCCACGACCAGGCCGAGGCGCTCGATGTGGCGGACCGGATCGCGGTACTCAACAAAGGGCGTATCGAGCAGGTCGGCTCACCGACCGAGGTCTACGACGAGCCCGCGAACGCGTTCGTGATGTCGTTTCTGGGTGCGGTGTCGGAGCTGAACGGAATCCTGGTGCGTCCGCACGACATTCGTGTCGGCCGTAACCCGGAGTTGGCCGTCGCGGCAGGCGATGGCACCGCCGAGGCCACCGGGGTGCTGCGGGCCACCATCGACCGGATCGTGATGCTCGGATTCGAGGTGCGGGTCGAATTGACCGGCGCCGCAACCCATGTCCCGTTCACCGCGCAGATCACCCGCGGTGACGCCGAGGCGCTGGGGCTGCGGGAGGGCGACACGGTCTATGTGCGCGCGACGCGCGTTCCTCAGATTGCCGGGGGCGTGCAGATTCCGGCGCGTGGCGAAGAGCCATCGACGGACTCCGAGAAGACCAACGACGAGGATGAGGCGCTGACCGTCAGCTGAGACGGTCAGGCCCACCCGGTCAGGCCAGGGTCAGGAACAACTTCTCCAGCTCGGCGACGTCCATGGTTTCGTCGCTGTTGCCGTTGATGCATTCGCGCAGACTGGTTGCGACAATCTTGAATCCGGCACGGTCCAATGCGCGGGACACCGCGGCGAGCTGGGTGACGACGTCCTTGCAGTCGCGGCCCTGCTCGATCATCGCGATAACGCCCGAGAGCTGTCCCTGGGCACGGCGCAGCCGGTTGAGGATGGCGGAGATCGATTCCTCGTCGCAGATCATGTTGTACCCCTTCAAAGTTGGGCTTGTTGACTACCATCATACCCACGGGGGTATGTGTGTATGGTCATGTTGTCGTAGCGGGTGGACCGAAAAGCCATCGCAGCGGACACCACCCGAGGCGGGCGCAGGTCAGGTTGCCGAGGCCGGCCAGTACGGTCAGACCGGCCGCGGTGAGCCCGACGACGGGGTGGACTTCCTGGCCGAGGATCAGCGACGCCATCAACAACACGAACCAGCCGAAGGCCCGGCGTACCGCGTCGGGGTCGACGCGCGTGGTCAGGCGGGTGCCCAGCAGGCTGCCCAGCACCGCCGCGGCGGTGATTGCGCCGGCGATCGTCCAGTCGATCGGCACGGTGCTCAGATGTCCGGCCAGACCTGCGGCCGAGTTCATCGTGATCACCAGCAATGAGGTTCCGACCGCGACGGGCATGGGCAGGCCGCCCAGCAGGGCAAGGGCGGGCACCACGAGGAATCCGCCGCCTGCCCCGACGGCGCCGGTCACCACCCCGACCCCGAGCCCCATCAGCAGAACCTTGGCGACCGGCATCGTCTGCGTCGTCGGTGCGCACGCCTTGCGGCCCTTGATCATTGCGATCCCGGTGGCGGCCATGACCACCGTGAAGGCGATCAGCAATACCGAACCGGCGACGACATAACTCAGCAGCCCGCCCAGGTACGCGCCGACCATGCCGGCCGCCCCGAACATCAGGCCGCTGCGCCACTGCACGCGGCCGGCGCGCGCATGTGACAGGGTGCTGACCGCGCTGGTGACCCCGACGACCAGCAGCGAGGTGGCGATCGCCTGCTTGGCCTCCATGCCGGCCACATATGCCAGCAGCGGAACGGTCAGGATCGAGCCGCCCCCGCCGAGGAGCCCGAGGGACACCCCGACCAGGACGGCCAGCGCGACAGCGACGGCGATCACGCCAACGCGCCGGAAGGTGTTTGTTTGGAACCGATCAGCTGCTCCACGACGCTCTGGGCATCACAGGAAACACCCCGGTTATACGGCAGCTTCGCCAGCATCATGCCCATCGCGCAGGTGTTCGTCAGCGCCGCGGTCGTCAATCCGGTCCCGATGGCAGCGGCGACCCATTTCAGCTTGGGTGCCGCAATGCTGCCCAGGACGCTGCTGAGCACGATCGACCCCGCAACCAGGCGGACCTGACGTTCCAGATCCCACCGCTGCGCGCCGCGGCGAACCCCGAATCCCTTGTCCTGCCAGGCGGTCATGCCGCCCTCGAGGATCGAGACATTCGGCAGGCCGGCGTCCCGCAGGGTCTGCCCGGCGGTGCTCGCGCGCTGCCCCGAGCGACAGATCAGCACGACGTCCTCGTCCAGATGCTGGGCGATCTCGTCGCGGTGTTCCTGCAGCAGATCCAGCGGCACGTTGTAGGCGCCCGGGATATGGGCGGTTTCGAACTCACCGGGGGTGCGGACATCGATCAGCCGCGGGCCGGCACCGGCCTGCCTGAGTTCATTCAGTTCGGCGGCATCGAGGATTGACGAGGCGGACATCAGGCAAGACCTTTCAGCATCAGGTTCCAGTACATGGCGGGCAGCCCGTACTTCTTCAGCAACCAGTACGGCCGGTGCGGTTTGACCGGATCGAGTAGGGGGAAGGAGGGTTTGAGTGCGAAGTCGTAGTCGAACTCTGCGAGCAGCATCTCGCGTGAGGACGTGACGATCGGGCAGGACGCGTAGCCGTCGTACGACCCGGTGAGCGGGCGTCCGCGCAGTACCGCATCGATGTTCTCCACGACAGCGGGCGCCTGCTTACGAATGGCCGCACCGGTTTTCGAGTTCGGCGACGATCCCGCATCACCGAGTGCGAACACGTTCGGGTAGCGGACGTGCTGCATCGTGTGCTTGTCGATGTCGACATACCCGTTGGCGTCCCCGCCGACATGGCTCGTGGACAGCGGGCTGGTCTTGATCCAGTCCGGTGCCGACTGATGCGGGACCGCGTGGAGTACGTCGTAGGGGAGGACGGCGTCCGTGCCATCCGCCACGCTGGTCATCGTGACCTTGCGGGACGCCGAATCGATGGACCGCACTTCGCTTCCGGTGTGCAGGGTGATGCCGTAGTCGGCGATGACCTTGTCCAGGTTGTCGGCGATCGCGGGGATGCCGAAGATCCGCGGGGTCGGGACCACCAGGTGCACGTCGATCTTGTCGAGCACACCCTGCCGCTGCCAGTGGTCGCAGGCCAGGTAAGCGATCTTCTGAGGTGCGCCGGCGCACTTGATCGGCCCGGACGGCATGGTGAACACTGCGGTGCCGGACCGGGTGTTGCGGATGAATTCCCATGTGCGCGGGGCGAGATCGAAGCGGTAGTTGGACGACACACCGTCCTTGCCCAGCGTGTCGGTCAGACCCTCGGTGCGCTCCCAGTCGAGCTGGATGCCCGGGCATACGACCAGCACGTCGTAGGAGTAGGTCGCACCATCGGTACACGTGACCGTGTTGGCGTCCGGATCGACGGCTGTCACCGCGCTCTTGATCCAGGTGGCGCCCCGCGGCATGACCGAGGCTTCGGCACGCTCGGTTTCGGCGGCCGTGGCCTGGCCGCCGCCGACCAGCGTCCACAACGGCTGGTAGTAGTGCTTGTCGGACGGCTCGATGATCGCCACGTCGGTGTAGTGCTTGCGCAGCAACCGGGCCGCCACGGTGATTCCGGCCGTGCCGCCGCCGACGATCAGGACCTCATGCCTGCGTGAGGTGGACATACCTGTTCTGTCTTCCTATCTCTCAAACGGGTTGTACTGCATCCAGATTGGGCGGGATGTTGGCTCAGGCGGTTTGGGTGCTTTCCGCCCAGGCGCCGTAGCCACCGAGGATGTCGCTGACATCGGCGAAACCGCGCCGGCGCAGCAGGCTGGCCGCCACCGATGAGCGGTAGCCGCCGGCGCAGTAGACCACGGTCGGGCGGGCGGGATCCAATTCGCCGGTCCGGTCCGGCAGCTGGCCCACCGGAATGTTGACCGCGCCCGGGATCATGCCCGCCTCGGTCTCGCCGGGATTGCGCACGTCGACGATCTGCAGATCCGCGACCGTGGCAGCGCGCTCGCCGAAGGCGGTGGCGGTCAACCGTGAGGCGACCGTCACATCGTCCTGGTGCTCGAACATCGTCCGCTCCGGGTTGTCGATGTAACCCAGCACACGGTCGAATCCGATGCGGGCCAGCCGGTTTTTGCCTTCACGTTCTTCGCCCGGGTCGGTGACCAGCACGATGTCGGCGTCGGGTTTGACCACCGAGCCGGCGAATTCGGCGTAGCGCCCGGCGAGTCCGATGTTGATTGCGTTGCGCAAATGGCCCAGCGCGAAGTCCTCGGGGCTGCGGCCGTCGATCAACATGGCTCCGTTTGCGACGGCGTCGGTGGCCCGGTCGTAGTCCAGTGCCTCTGGCGTGGCCTCCTCGTCCAGCAGCGCGCGGTCCTTGCGGTTGAGGATCGCGTCGTACACGAAGTAGCCCGGGGCGGGCGGCTGGCCGGCGGTGACCAACTCGACGAAGGACTCCTTGTCGGGTGCGCGCAGCGCGTAGTTGGTCTGCTTCTGCTCACCCATGGTGGACGACAGCTCGGTGGACAGGTTCTTGCCACAGGCCGAACCCGCTCCGTGTGCCGGGAAGACCCGGGTGGCATCGGGCAGCGGCAACAGCTTCTCGTGCAACGAGTGGTAGAGCTTGTCTGCCAGCTCGTCTCGGGTGAATCCGATCGAGGCCAGCAGGTCGGGCCGGCCGACATCGCCGATGAACAGGGTGTCGCCGGTCAGGACACCGTAGGGCACTGCGTCGTCGGCGTGCTCGTAGACCACGATGCTCATCGACTCGGGGGTGTGGCCCGGGGTGTGGCGGAATTCCAGGACCACCTCGCCCAGTGAAATGCGTTGGCCGTCTTCGACCCCCATGTGATCGAACTCCGGCTTGGCGACTGACGAGTACACGATCTTGGCGCCGGTGGCTTCGGCCAGCTCGAGGTGGCCGGACAGGAAGTCGGCGTGGAAGTGGGTCTCGATCACGAGGGTGATCTGCATGC
Source organism: Mycobacterium sp. NPDC004974 (assembly GCF_053600815.1). Taxonomy (NCBI): domain Bacteria; kingdom Bacillati; phylum Actinomycetota; class Actinomycetes; order Mycobacteriales; family Mycobacteriaceae; genus Mycobacterium; species Mycobacterium sp. NPDC004974. Next base: position 107,747 of record NZ_JBSGAQ010000013.1, read on the forward strand.
CGAGCTTCTCGGCATCGGCGACATACTCAGAGACGTCGCGCTGCGGGTCGACGACCACGGCGCGCCCGGATGACTCATCGCCGATCAGGTACGACGCGTGCGACAGGCAGTCCAGGTAGTACTGGATGAACTTCATTGTTCGACTCCTCGGTGAGCGGTCTGCATACCTAGGGGGGTATACCAACAAGTTCGAATATACCCCTTGGGGTATAGGAGTCAAGCCGACAAAGACGCCCCCGGGGTGGTGTCCGGGGGCGTGACTGCGCTGAGAATGGCGGGGTCAGGCGGCGAAGCCGGTGCTGCGTGCGGCCAGCGCCTCTTCGTAACGGTCCAGCACCGTGGCCGCCACCAAGCGGTGCGGCCCGAGTGGTTCGGCCATCGGAATGCCTGCGGCGCAGGCGAATTCGGCAACCCGGTCCGTGATGCGACCGTGCGCCAGGAACCAGGGGGCGATCACCAGGCGGCGGGCGCCGCGTCGGCGCAAGCTATCGGCGGCCTCGGGCAGGGCCGGCGTCTGCCCTGTGGCGAACGCCACCTGGGTACCGGCCCAGCGGGTGCCCTCGGCCAACGCACCGGCCAGGGCGGCGGTACGCGCATTGGCGGCCGGGTGGGACGAGCCCACCCCGACCAGGATCACGCCGAGGTCGGCGTCGAACCGGGACACACCCACCGACGTCAGCCGCTCCCGCACCACCTGCAGCAGCCGGGGGTCGTCGCCGAGCACATCGGCCTGCGTCACCTCGGCGCCGGAGTTGGCGATCAGCTCGGGAATGTCGACCCGGGCGTGATAGGCGCTGCCCAGCAGCAGTGGCACCACCACGGCGCCCGGTTCGACATCGGGCAGCACCTCGGTGAGGTTGGGCGCGTTCTGTTCGCAGAACGCGACCCGTACCTCGGTGTCCGGCAGTAGGCGGCGCAGATGTCCGCCGATGGCGTGCGCGTTCGCCGACGAACGCGGGTCCGCGCTGCCGTGTGCGGTGAGAACGAGTGTCACGGCTTCCTCACGAGGCGTGCAGCCCGCACTCCGTCTTGGTCTGACCGGCCCACCGGCCGCTGCGCGGATCGGCGCCCTCCGCCGGCTTGCTCGTGCACGGTGCGCATCCGATCGACGGATAGCCCTCGTGGACCAGAGGATTGACCAGGATGTCGTTGGCCTCGATGTAGGCCTGCATCTCGTCGTCGGACCAGGCCGCGATCGGGTTGATCTTCACCAGGCCGAAAGCACTGTCCCAGCTGATCAGCGGGGCGTTGGCGCGGGTCGGCGCCTCCACGCGGCGGATACCGGTGACCCAGGCGGTGTAGCCCGCCAGTGCCTTGCCCAGCGGCTCGACCTTGCGCATCCGGCAGCACGAGGCGGCGTCGCGGGCGAACAGATCCTTGCCATGCAGGTCATCCTGCTGGGCAACCGTGTTCTCCGGGCGGACGTTGACCACGTTCACGCCGTACACCTGCTCCACGGCGTCACGCGTGCCGATGGTCTCGGCGAAGTGGTATCCGGTGTCCAGGAACAGCACGTCGACGCCCGGGCGCACCTTGGCCGCCATCTCGACCAGCACCGCATCCTGCATGTTCGAGGCCACCACGTAGTTGCCACCGAAGTGCTTGTCGGTCCAGCGCAACAGCTCCTCGGCGCCGGCGTCGGCCAGCTCGGCCGCGCCCTGCTCGGCCAGTTCCTTCAGCTCGGTCTCAGTCAACCCACTCACCTCTGCACTCATCGCAAATCAGCCTCGTCGGCACGAACGGCCCACTGGGCGAAACGCTCGCCGTCCTCGCGTTGTTTCACGAAGTTGCGAACGAGCCGCTCGACGTAGTCGCCGAGTTCGCTGGACGACACCTTGTGCTGGCGCAGCTTGCGTCCGAAGCCGCTGTCCAGGCCGAGGCTGCCGCCCAGATGCACCTGGAAACCTTCCTCGGGTCCGTTGCCGTCGTCGATCATCTGCCCCTTGAAGCCGATGTCGGCGATCTGGATGCGGGCGCACGAGTTCGGGCAGCCGTTGAGGTTGACGGTCACCGGCACGTCCAGCGTCGAGTTCAGGTCGGCGAGGCGCTCCTCCAGATCGGGCACCAGGCTCTGCGCCCGGACCCGGGTCTCGGCGAAGGACAGCTTGCAGTACTCGATACCGGTGCAGGCCATCACGTTCTGCCGCCAGCGCGACGGGGTCGAGGACAGCCCCAGCTCATCCAGGCCGGCGCGCAGTTCGGCCAGTTTGTCGTCGGGGACGTCGAGCACGATCAGCTTCTGGTAGGGGGTCAACCGGATCCGATCGGAGCCGGCGGCCTCGGCCAGATCGGCGACCTTGGTCAGGATGGTGCCGGACACCCGGCCCGCGATCGGTGCGACACCTACGGCGTTGAGGCCGTTCTTGAGCTTCTGCACGCCGACGTGGTCGATGTTGTGGGGCACCTGCTCGGGCGCAGGGCCATCGATCAGCTTGCGCTTGAGGTACTCGGTCTCGAGAACCTCCCTGAACTTCTCTACGCCCCAGTCCTTGACCAGGAACTTCAGCCGGGCCTTGCTGCGCAGCCGGCGGTAGCCGTAGTCACGGAAGATCGAGGTGACGCCCTCCCAGACGTCGGGCACCTCGTCCAGCGGCACCCAGACGCCCAGTCGCTGGGCCAGCATCGGGTTGGTCGACAGGCCACCGCCGACCCAGACATCCAGGCCGGGGCCGTGCTCGGGGTGGTTGACGCCGATGAACGCCACATCGTTGATCTCGTGCGCAACATCCTGCAGGCCGGAGATCGCGGTTTTGAACTTGCGCGGCAGGTTCGAAAGCAGCGGGTTGCCGATGTAGCGGCGGACGATCTCCTCGAGCGCGGGAGACGGGTCGAGCACCTCGTCGAGGGACTCACCGGCCAGCGGTGAACCCAGGACAACGCGGGGGCAGTCGCCGCACGCCTCGGTGGTCTGCAGTCCGACCTCTTCCAGCCGGCGCCAGATCTCCGGAACGTCCTCGATGCGGATCCAGTGGTACTGGATGTTCTCCCGATCGGTGATATCGGCGGTGTCGCGGGCGAACTCGATCGAGATCTCGCCCAGGGTGCGCAGCGACTTCGCTGTCAGCGCGCCGCCGTCGGAGCGCACCCGCATCATGAAATACGGAGCCTCCAGCAGGTCGGCATTGTCGTCACCGGTGAAGGTGCCGTCGTAGCCCTGCTCACGCTGGGTGTACAGGCCCATCCAGCGCATCCGGCCGCGCAGGTCGGTCTTGTCGATGCTGTCGAAGCCCTGCTTCGAGTAGACGTCGAGGATGCGGGCCCGCACGTTGAGGGCGTCGTCCTCTTGTTTGAACACCTCGTTGGGGTTCAGTGGGTCGCGGCTACCCAGCGCCCACTGGCCCTCATCACGAGTCTTCGCTGGGCGCGGTGTGGCTTGAACCTCGGTCATGGCTTTGGCTCCTCTTATGGAACCGGCCGCTGGAATGCGCTGATCACCGGGTGGGCTGTCCGGCGGCGCAGATCCGGCGGCCAGCTGAATGTTTTGGGCGGGCGGGTTCCGAAATCAACGCGGGATCAAGGCAGACAGCAACAGCTACATACGCGCTTGAAATCGACATGCCGACGAGCCACCAGCGCAATGCGGGTGGAGCTGTTGTGGGCGGCAGTCACGCCCGACATTCTGCCACGATTGTCGCCACCTGCCCTAACCGGGCCATATTTGCGCTCAGGGTGAGCAAAAGTCGTCGCTGCTCCTGGCACAGGCGTTGTCCGGTGTGCATGGCTCTCCTCGGGTGGGCGATGGAACTTCGTGGTACCCACGGTGGCCCGGATCGCCGGCGGTGTCGTTGGTGCTGTCATCCATTTCTCGACCCCGCCAGCTGGAATCCGGGTGGTCCTGTCCGCCGCCGCCGAGTCACACTGGGGGGATGACGGTTCATGCCGAGTCGGCCCACCTACCGCCGGCTTCGTCGGACCGGGAGCGGCCGTTCGGCATCTACATTCACGTGCCGTTTTGCGCGACTCGGTGCGGATACTGCGACTTCAACACCTATACGCCGGCCGAATTGGATTCTGCCGACGTGCCCGGCCCGCCCGGGGGTGCAACCCCGGCCGGCTGGCTGGCTGCGTTGCGCGTCGAGCTTCGGTTGGCCGCAGCAACGGTCGGTTCCGTGCCGGTGCAGACGGTGTTCGTGGGCGGTGGCACCCCCTCGTTGCTCGGTGGTGCCGGCCTCGCCGCGGTGCTGGGCGCGGTCCGCGACAACTTCGAACTGGCCGTCGACGCCGAGGTGACCACCGAGGCCAACCCGGAGTCCACATCCCCGGAAATGTTCGCGACGCTGCGTGAGGCCGGCTTCACCCGGGTGTCTCTGGGCATGCAGTCGGCCGCGCCGCAGGTACTGGCGGTGCTGGACCGCAAGCACTCCGCGGGCCGGGCGCCTGCGGCGGCGCTGGAGGCCAGGACCGCGGGATTCGAGCACGTCAACATCGACCTGATCTACGGCACGCCGGGGGAGACCGACGACGATCTGCGACGGTCGATCGACGTCGCGGTGGGTGCCGGTGTGGACCACGTGTCCGCGTACTCGTTGATCGTCGAGGACGGCACTGCGCTGGCCCGCCGGGTGCGCCGGGGCGAGATCGCCCGCCCCGACGACGACGTGCTCGCGCAGCGCTATGAACTGCTCGACGCACGGCTGGCGGCGGCCGGTCTGCACTGGTACGAGGTGTCCAACTGGAGCCGCGAGGGTGGGGAGTGCCGGCACAACCTCGGCTATTGGGACGGTGGCGAGTGGTGGGGCGCCGGACCGGGGGCGCACGGCTTCCTGGGTGCCACCCGGTGGTGGAATGTCAAGCATCCCAATGCTTATGCGCAAGCGTTGACCGATGAGCGATTGCCCATCGCCGATTCTGAGGAGCTCGACGAGACCGACCGGCATCTGGAGGACGTGATGCTGCGGCTGAGGTTGCGGCATGGCCTGGCACTGGCCGACCTCACCGAGGATGAGCGTTCCCGGGTTCCCGAGGTGCTCGCCGGTGAGTTGGTGGCAGTTCACGGCGATCGGCTGATTCTCACCGATCGCGGGAGGCTGCTCGCCGATGGAGTGGTGCGCACTCTGCTCGGATAGCCATCGGGCGGGTGTGGCGGCACCGTGGGTGACCTTGCTCACCCGGGACCGGCGAGGCGCGCGGACGTCCCAATGCCTTGCATCGTTATGCGAGCATGGTGCGCATGTCGCTCCAAAACTTAGGCAAGGCTAGCCACTCTTGGTTTGCCCGCGGGGGTGCTCGCTGAGGATGAGCGTGACACACGACGGGCGGCATTCACCCAGGTGCTACGCCGGCGGCAAGCCTCCGGAACCGATCGCCGTGATCGGCGTCGGCTGCCGCGTCGCGGGCAATGTTGCGACACCGGCGGAGTTCTGGAACTTCCTGGTCGAGGGGCGCAGCCACGTGACCGAGGTGCCCAAAGAACGCTGGGAGCCTTACCTGCGGCGTGATCCGCGCAATGCCGCGGTGCTGCGCGAGGTCACCCGACTGGGCACCTTCCTCGATGATCTGGCCGGCTTCGACGCCGAGTTCTTCGGAGTATCACCGCGTGAGGCCGAGGTGATGGACCCCCAGCAGCGGCTGGCGCTCGAGGTCAGCTGGGAGGCACTCGAACACGCCGGGGTGTCGCCGAGGGCGCTGGCCGGCAGCGACACCGCGGTGCTGATGGGCGTCAACTCCGACGACTACGGCAAATTGATCATGGAAGACCTGCCCGGGATCGACGCGTGGACCGGCATCGGGACCTCGCTGTGCGGCATCGCCAACCGGGTCTCGCATCTGCTCGATCTCCGTGGTCCGAGCGTGGCGTTGGACGCCGCATGCGCGGCCTCGTTGGTCGCGGTGCACCAGGCCTGCCAGATGCTGCGTGCCGGCGAGACGTCGCTGGCCCTGGCCGGCGGGGTCAGCGCGCTGATCGGCCCGGGCCTGACCCGGGTCCTCGACGAGGCCGGGGCCACGGCCCCCGACGGCAGGTGCAAGACCTTCGATGCCGCCGCGGACGGTTACGGGCGGGGTGAGGGCGCCGGCGTGGTGGTGCTCAAACGACTTGCGGACGCCGAACGCGACGGTGACCGAATCCTGGCCGTGGTGCGTGGTGGTGCCACGGCTCAGGACGGGCGCACGGTGGGCATCATGTCGCCCAACGGCGCCGCGCAGGCGGACATGTTCCGCCGCGCCTGCGCGATGTCAGGCGTCGACCCGGCCGGTGTCGGCTATATCGAGGCACACGGAACCGGCACTCCCACAGGCGATCCCACCGAGGTGGGGGCTCTTGCCGAGGTGTACGGCGTCGGGCGGGTCGAGGCGGACCGGTGCCGCGTCGGGTCGGTCAAACCCAACATCGGCCACCTGGAGGGCGGCGCCGGCGTGATGGGACTGATCAAAACGGTCCTGGCCCTGCATCATGAGGCGATCCCGCCCACCGCCGGGCTGCGGCAACTCACCGGCGCGGTGGACTGGGCCAACAGCGGGCTTCGGGTGCCCATCGAGGTCGAACCCTGGGCACGCACCGATACCCCGCGCCGGGCCGCGGTGTGCAGTTACGGCTACGGCGGTACCATTGCGCATGTCCTGCTCGAAGAGGCTCCGGCACAACAGAACATGACGCGGCACGCGTCCGGTCCGGTGATCATCCCGATCTCGGCGCGCTCTCCGCAGCGGCTGGCGCGCCAGGCCGAAGCGCTGGCCGATCATCTGCGGGCAGGCCATCAGGACCTGGCACCGGTGGCCGCCACATTGTGGACCCGGCGTACGCACGAACCGGTCCGGGCCGCGGTCGTCGCCGAACATCGGCATGAACTGATCGCCGGCCTCGACGCACTGTCCCGCGGGGATTCCGGCGCCGGGGTGGTCACCGGCGAACTTCCGGGCGGTCAGGTCGCCGACGCGGTGTGGGTGTTCTCCGGGCACGGTTCGCACTGGGCCGGAATGGGCCGTGAGTTGCTCACGGCCGAACCAACTTTCGCCCGTGTCATCGACGAAGTCGACGAGGTATTCGGGCGCGAGCTCGGGTTCTCCGCGCGCGAGGCGTTGAGCACGGGAGAGCTCGGCGGCACCGACCGGATCCAGGCGCTCACCTTCGCGATGCAGGTCGGACTGGCCGCGGTACTGGAGCAGCGGGGAGTGCGTCCGGCCGCGGTGATCGGGCACTCGGTCGGCGAGGTGGCGGCCTGCGTGGTCTCCGGGGTGTTCGAGTTGCGTCAGGGCGCCGCCGTGGCCTGCTACCGGGCCCGCGGCTTCCGATCCGTGATGGGTTGCGGTGCCATGGCTTTGGTGCGTCTGCCGTTCGCCGAGGCCGCGCAGCGGCTGACCGGCCGCACCGATGTGGTGGCGGCCATCAGCGCATCGGCGGAATCCTGTGTCATCTCGGGTCTCACCGACGCCGTCGAGGAGGTCTGCCAGTCCTGGGGTGAGCAGGGCATCGTGGTGCGCCGGGTGAATACCGACGTGGCATTCCACAGTCCTGCGATGGACGATCTGACCGGCGCCCTGGCCGAGAACGTCGCCGGGCTCGATCCGGCCCGGGATGCGGTGATCCCGCTCTACACCACGGCTTTGCCCGATCCCCGCTCCACTGCGTCGAGGGACGCCGACTACTGGGTGCGCAACCTGCGCGGGCAGGTCCGGTTCGCCGAGGCCGTCACGGCGGCGGCAGAGGACGGACACCGGCTGTTCCTTGAGGTGTCCGCCCATCCCGTGGTGTCGCACTCGATCGTCGAGACGCTGCTGCACCTGGGCGTCGACGACCACGCCGTCATCCCGCTGCTGCGTCGTGACGCGCCCGAGTCGACGGCCGTCACGACCGCGGTCGCCTCGCTGTACTGCCACGGCGCCGATGTCGAACATGGTGTCGCCGAGACTGATCCGTGGGCCGCCGACCTCCCGGTCACCCAATGGCAACACCGGCACTTCTGGCGGGTGCCGTCCGCCGCACCCGGCGGGCGGGCGGTGCACGACACCACCGGCCACACATTGCTGGGTGGCCGCACCGACGTGGCAGGAACCGTCGCCACCCGGATGTGGCAGACCCGGCTGGACTTCGACAATCGGCCCTACCCCGGCGACCACCCGGTACAGGGCACCGAAATCGTGCCTGCCGCAGTACTGCTGAATACCTTCCTGGCGGCGGCCGGTGGTGGCGCCGGGCTGACGGACATCCGGCTGCGCACGCCCGTGGCCCCGGCCCGCGCCCGCGATCTTCAGGTGGTGCTGGCCGACCGCGAGCTGACCCTGGCCTCGCGGTTGGCGGATGCCACCGAGGACCAGGGCGGCGGGTGGCTGACGCACAGCAGTGCGGTGGTCGCCCTCGATGACGGTGCGGACGACGGTGGCGCACCGGCCATCGACCTGGCTGCGGCCCGTGCGCGCTGCACCGAGGCCCTGCCGGCGCGGCATGTGATCGACTCCCTGGCCGAACTCGGGGTTGCCGCCATGGGATTCGGTTGGGACATCAAGGATTTGCGCCGCGGTGAAGGCGAACTGCTGGCCCGGGTGAGCTCCGGATCCGACGGCGCGCAGCCCAGCACCTGGGCCTCGCTGATGGACGCGGCCACCTCGGCCGCCTCGACGAGCTTCGACGGCCCGCCGCGGCTGCGGATGCCTGCCCGGATCGAACGGGTGCACGTACTTGGCGCGCCGCCGGCGACCGCAATGCTGTCGGTGCGGCGCAGGCCCGGTACCACCACCACCGACGTGGCGATCACCGACGAGTCCGGGTCGGTGCTGTTGTCGATCGGTGGGATGGTCTTCGAGGAGTTGGAGAATCCGGGGCGCGCTGCGTCGGCTACCGACGTCCGCCGGATCGTGCACCAGGTGTCGTGGCATCCGGTGTCGGCCCGCGGCGGGCGGTCGCCCAGTGGGGTGGTGCTGGTCGGCGGAGATGTCGACCGGCTGGAAACCGCGGTCAACGACCTGACCGCGGCCGCCGTGCCCTACCTGGCGGTGGAAGACCCCGCCGAACTGGAGTCGAGTATCGAATTCGGCTCATTACCAAGCGAACTCGGCGATGCCCCGGTCGTGCTGGTGTTGCCGCGCGACGATGACTCACCCGGGGCTGCCGTCGACCTGGTGACCGGGACGTTGGCCCTGCAACAGCGCCTGGGTCTGTCGGCGCGGCTGTGGGCGCTCACCGTCGGCGTCCATGAGGGCGCCAACGTGACCCACGCACCGCTGTGGGGTCTGGGCCGGGTCGCCGCGGCCGAGCACCCGCAGTTGTGGGGCGGTATCGTCGACGTGGCCGACGGACGCCTGCCACTCGACGCGCTGGGGTCGCTGGCCGGACATGGTGTGCTGGTGGTTCGCGACGGGTTGGCGTTGGCCGCCCGCCTCTCCGCTTCGGGTTCGGGTTCGGCCGCGACGGTGCAGGCGAGCCCGATGCGGTGCGCACCGGGAGGCACCTATCTGATCACCGGCGGCACCGGCGTGCTCGGTCTGCGGATGGCTCAGCGTTTGGCCGATCTCGGTGCCCGCCGTCTCGTGCTTCTGTCCCGCTCGGGCCTGGGCGACCGTTCGGCCTGGTCGGCCGGCGAGCAGTCGGCGGCGGTCCGTGCGGTGACCGCACTCGAGGATCGTGGGGTGTCGGTCACCGTCGCCGCGGTCGACGTCGGTGCGCCCGGATCGGCCGACGCCCTGCGGGACGTGTTGCGCCCGCTGCCGCCGGTGCGCGGTGTCATCCACGCCGCCGGCGTGGAAGCCGGTGCGCTGCTGATGAACACGACATCCGACCAGTTCGCCGCCGCCATGCATCCGAAGGTGCAGGGGACACTCGTGCTGCACGAGGTGTTCCCGCCCGAGCAGCTCGACTGGATGGTGCTGTTCTCGTCATGTGGCTACCTGGCCGGTTTCCCGGGGCAGGGCGCCTATGGCTGCGCCAACTCGTTCCTGGACGGAATGGCCCGGCACCGGCGCAGTCTGGGCGACCGGACCACCGCCGTCGCCTGGACGGCGTGGCGTGGGCTGGGGATGGGCTCGGCATCGGAGTTCGTGGCGGCTCAACTCGATGCACTCGGCATGGGCACCGTCGGCGCCGACGACGCGATGGGCGCGCTCGACCTGGCGATGCGTGAGGATGCGGCCAACGTCGTGGTGCTACCGGTCCTTCCCGCGGCCGCCGCGGTGCCGATCCTTGCGGATGTCGCACCCGAGGAAGAACCCGACGACGCATCGGAGCCGCCCTCGTCGAGCACGGGGGAGTTCGATCCCGATCAGGTGGCGGCCCATGTGTTGACCGCGGTGGCAAGTCAATTGGGGCTCGCGGAGTCCGACGTGAACGTCGACCTGCCACTGGTGGAATTGGGCGTCGACTCGATCATGACGGTGCGGCTGCGCCGCCAGCTGGAGAAGCAGACCGGGCTGTCGCTGCCGCCGACCCTGTTGTGGGAGCATCCCACCGCAGCCGCCGTGACGGCCAGGATCATCGAGCTGCTGGAGGCTGGGATGGGCTGTGAGGTCAAGGCGTAGCGGTGGGCGCCCAGCCTGTCAGGCTGATGATTTCCGCGGCGATATCGGAGACGGTGCGACCGTCCGTGGGGATCTGGTGTGTTGTGGCCGCGGCGCCGGCCCGCAGGCGGTCGTCCATGTGGGAACTGGACGCGAGGTGTTGATCGAGTGTCGAGCCGATTTCGCGCTGGCTGAGACGTTTTCGGGCTGTGGTATCGGTGCAGGTGAGCAGGATGGTGAGGACGGTGGGTTTGTCGCCCATCGCGGTGGTGAGGTGTTCGACGACGTCTGGTAGCACGCAGGCGGTATTGGTGTAGATCAACCGGCGATAGCCCAGTGCGCGGTAATTTGCCCACATCGCTGCGAGGTTTTGTTCGGCGAGCTTGTGTTCCCACGGGGCGGGGTAAGCCATGTCGAGGAAGTCGCCGTCGATCAGACAGTGAGAGACGCCCGCGACGCTCAACCGGGCGTGCATCTCAAAGCTGGTGCTGGTCTTGCCGGTCCCGGATCGCCCGCCGATGAATACCACCTCGCTGGTCATGTCGGGCAGTGTCGTCCATGGCGGCGCCAGGCGCGAGACATTTTCAGCCGAGGGGCAGCGACGTCACGAGCTTCTTCTTGTCGACCTTGCCCACCGCCGTGGTGGGCAGCGTCGACATCGGGACCAGCACGTCGGGCCGGGCGTGAACCGATGCCCCGCGTTGGTCCAGGAACTCGTTGAGCTGGATCAGGGTGATCGGTGCGCCCTTGAAAACCACCGCAGCGCAGATCTTTTCGCCGAGGTAGTCGTCGGGAAGCGCCACGGCGGCAGCCGCGTACACCGCCGGGTGAGTCAGCAGGTGGTCCTCGAGGTCGGTGGCCGACACCGTCTCGCCGCCACGGTGGATGACGTCCTTGATCCGGCCGGTCACCTCGACGTAGCCCGCGCGCGGCCCGTCGGTGAAGATCCGGACCCGGTCCCCGGTGCGGTAGAACCCGTCGGGGCTGAAGGACCGGGAATTGGCCTCCTCGGCGCGGTAATAACCGTTGAGTGTGTAGGGGCCGCGCACCAGCAGCTCCCCTTCCTGTCCGGGCGCAACCTCATGGCCGTCCTCGTCGACCACCCGCATCTCGTCGTGCGGTGACATCGGCCGGCCCTGGGTGTTCTCCACCACGTCCACCGGGTCGCCGGGCCGGGTGAAATTCAGCATCCCCTCGGCCATTCCGAAGATCTGCTGCAGTCCCGGGCTCAGCCCCTGACGGATGAAGCGGGCCTCCTCCGGGGACATCCGTGATCCGCCCACCTGGACCACGCGCAGTGACGTCGGCAATATCGGTTCCCAGTCGCAGGCCTGGGTCCACAGCTTGGCCAGGGCGTTGACGAGTCCGGTCACCGTGACGCCGTGGCTGTTGATCAGAGCGAAGGCGGATTCGGGGCTGGGGTCATCGGTGTAGACAGTCGTTGCCCCGACGGTCATGGAGCCGAGCAGGCCGGGGCAGGCGAACGGAAAGTTGTGCCCGGCGGGCAGTACCGCCAGATACACGTCGTCGTGCACCATTTCGCAGGCCTGTGCGCACGCCGCGGCGTTGTAGAGGTAGTCGTCGTGGGTGCGGGGGATGAGCTTGGGCAGCCCGGTCGTTCCGCCGGACACCAGGAGTACGGCCGGACCGCTGGTGTCGACGGTGACGTTCGGCGGTCCCGAGTCATCGAAATCTTTGAGGGCCGACCAGGATTGGAAGCTGCCGGGGTCGCCGTCGACGAGGACGTGACGCAACCGCGGGTGTTCGGCGACGAGCTGAGCCGCCAGCTCGCGGTGGTCGAATCCGGCGATGATGTCGGGGATCACCAGTGCGACGGCTCCGCTGACCTCGGCGAAGTGCCCCAACTCGGCCGACCGGTGACCGGGCAGGCACAACACCGGGACCGCCCCTGCGCGAAGCAAGCCGAAAGCGGCGACCGCGAATTCGCGCGTGTTCGGCAGCTGTACCAGGACGCGGTCGCCGGGGGCGATGCCCCGGGCGGCGAGTGCCGCGCCGATGCGATCGGCGAGTGCGTCCAACTCGGCGAAGGTGTGGCCACCGGTGGCGTCGACGACGGCCGGCTTGTCCGGCCAACGCTGCGCGGCCTCGCGCAGGATGCTGTCGAGCGCTTTGCCCTGCCAGTACCCGGCCTGGCGGTACACCTCGGCGCGGTCCTCTGGGAACGGTGCGAATCCGTTTGCCAGCTCGGCCTGTTCGTGGTCAAAACCGGTGGTCATCGGTGTTCTGACTCCCCTTGGGTAAGTGTGTCGGCAGATCGAATATAGGGTAACCTCCACTAAGTTAGGGCAGCCTTTACTAATTGTTTGAAGGATGGTGAGCGTGGTGGCGACGAGTTCCCGGACGGTCCGCGACGAGGTCGCCGAACTCCTGGGGGTCAGCCCTGACGATGTCGATCCCGACGCCGACCTGATCGCCTCCGGGCTCGACTCGATCCGGATGATGTCGCTGTCGGGCCGCTGGCGTAAGCAGGGCATCAATGTCGGATTCGCCGCCCTGGCGGCCAATCCCACCGTCGCCGCCTGGATCGGCCTGGTCGCCGAGCATTCCCCGGACGCCCCGACCCAGGACCCCGGTCCCGAAATCGGTGGGGCCGCCGGTGATGACGGCGAACCCTTCCCGCTGGCGCCCATCCAGCACGCCTTCTGGATAGGCCGCAACCAGGATCAGCAGCTCGGCGGAGTCGGTGCCCACCTGTACGTCGAATTCGACGGTGCCGGTGTCGATCCGCAGCGACTGCAGACGGCGGCGGCGAAACTTGCTGCGCGCCACCCGATGCTGCGGGTCGAGATCCTGCCCGACGGCACCCAGCGGATCGGTGACCGCCCGCTGCCCGTCACCGTGTACGACCTACGTGACCTGGATGAGGCTGCGGCACAAGCGCAGTTGGAGCTGACCAGGGAATCCAAGTCCCATCAGATGCTGCACGAGGAGGTGCTGCAGCTGAGCCTGTCTCTGCTGCCCGGTGGACGTAGCCGTCTCCATGTCGACATGGACATGCAGTGCGCGGACGCGGTGAGCTACCGCAACTTCATGGCGGATCTGGCCGCGTTGTACCGCGGCGTCGATCTGCCGGATCTCGACTACACCTACCGCGAATACCGGGCCCAGCTGACGGCTTCGGTGCCGCCGCCGTCGGAGCAAGATCTGCAGTGGTGGGCCGAACGCGTGCCCGATCTGCCGGATCCGCCTGTGCTGCCACTGGTTCCGCTGTCCGATCAGGGCAACCCGCACCGCAGCATCCGGCTGTGGGAGACGCTCGACGTGCCGACCCGCGACGCATTGTTCGCGGCGGCCCACCGGCGCGGCGTCACCCCGGCCATGGCGGTCGGGGCGTCGTACGCCAATGCGCTGGCGCACTGGTCGACCCAGTCCCGGTTCCTGCTCAACCTGCCAATGTTCGGCAGGGAGCCGTATCACCCCGATGTGGACAAGCTCGTCGGTGACTTCACCTCATCGCTGTTGCTCGACATCGACCTGACCGGAGCCGATACCGCCGCGGCCCGGGCCCGGGTGGTGCAGGAGACGCTGCACGCCACCGCTGCGCATTCCTCGGTGTCCGGCCTCGATGTGCTGCGCGACGTGAGCCGGCACCGTGGCAGCCAGACGCTGGCCACCATCGTCTACACCAGTGCGCTCGGGCTGGGCGATCTGTTCGCCGGCGACGTCACCGACCACTTCGGCGCGCCGGTCTGGACCATCTCGCAGGGACCCCAGGTGCTCATCGACGCTCAGGCCACCCCCATCGCCGAAGGCCTGATGATCAACTGGGACGTCCGGGTCGAGGCGTTCCGACCCGGCGTGGCCGAGGCGATGTTCGCTTACCACTTGGCCGAACTGCGCCGCCTGGCCACCGACGACGCGGCCTGGGACGCCCCTGATGCACCCGCGGCCTCGGAGCAGCAGCGGCGGGTGCGGGCCGAGCTGAACGCGACGGCCTCGGCGCCCAGCGGCGATGTGCTGCACACCGGTTTCCTGGCCAACGCGGCCGCCACCCCGGACGCGCCCGCGGTGTTCAGCAGCGCCGGGAATCTCACTTACGGCGAGCTGGAGGACAAGGTGCTGGCCGTGGCGGCCGCCCTGCAGTCCCGCGGCGTGTGCCGGGGCGAGGTGGTCGCGGTGCTGGGCCCGAAGAGCGTCGAGCAGGTCATCGCGTTGCTGGCCGTCTCGATGGTCGGAGCCGCGTATCTGCCGGTCGGGGTGGATCAGCCGGCCGACCGGGCGGCACGCATCCTGCACACCGGGGGAGTCGACTTCGCGCTGATCTGTGGTTCGGGGTCGGAACATCCCCACCTGCCGCACCTGACCGTTGCCGACGCCGAGATCATCGGCGATCCGGCACATTTCGAGCCGATCGAGGTCAAGCCGGAAGATCTGGCGTACGTGTTGTTCACGTCGGGCTCCACCGGCGAGCCCAAGGGCGTCGAGATCACCCACGACGCGGCGATGAACACCATCGAGTTCATCAACGACCATTTCGAGATCGGGCCGGCCGATCGCTGTCTGGCGTTGTCCCACCTGGAGTGCGACCTGTCGGTGATCGACGTCTACGGGACTTTCCGCTCGGGTGGCTCGATGGTGGTCGTCGACGAGGAGCACCGCCGCGATCCGGACGTCTGGATCAAGCTGATCGACGAGCACCAGGTCAGCGTCCTGCACCTCCTGACCGGTTGGCTGGAGATGCTCGTGGCTGCCGGCGGAGCGCGTGAATCCCTGTCGTCGCTGCGGGTGGTACCGACCGGCGGGGACTGGGTGCGTCCGGACCTGGTGCGTGCACTGCGCGCCGCGTCGCCGCGGGTGCGCTTCGCCGGGCTGGGCGGAGCCACCGAGACCGCGACGCACAACACGATCTTCGAAGTCGGATCCGGTGACGACGCGCTGCCCTCGCACTGGACCTCGGTGCCGTTCGGCGTCCCGCTGACCAACAACTGCTGCCGGGTGGTCGACGCTCGGGGCCAAGACTGCCCCGACTGGGTTCCGGGTGAGCTGTGGGTCGGCGGTCGCGGCATCGCCCGCGGATACCGCGGCCGTCCTGACCTGACCGCTGAACGGTTCGTCGAGTACGACGGGCGCCGCTGGTACCGCACCGGAGACCTGGTGCGGTCCTGGCCCGACGGCACACTGGAATTCGTCGGCCGGGCCGATCACCGGATCAAGGTCAGCGGCTTCCGTATCGAGCTGGGTGAGGTCGAGGGCGCCTTGTGCCGGGTTCCCGGTGTGGATGCGGCGGTGGCGGTGCTGGTGCCGGTCGAGGGCGGCCACGATCTGCTCGGCGCGGTGGTGCGGGCGGACGAGGCCGGCCTGGATGCCGGCAGGGATGCGGAGACGGTCGCTCAGGTCATCAGCACGGCACTGGCCGAGCTGGTACCCGCGCACATGGTTCCGCAGGTGCTTCTGGTCGCCGACGAGATTCCCTACGCCCGGGGCAAGACGGACCGCACGGTGGCAGTCCGGATGCTCTCGGCGGTCGGCGCCCCCGAGGCCAGGGGGTACCGGGCGCCGTCGGACCCGCTGGAAACGGCCCTGTGCGCGATCGTCGGCGACGTTCTCAAGCAGTCCGGCGTCGGTGCCGACGACGATTTCTTCGCCCTCGGCGGGGACTCGGTGCTGGGTACTCAGCTGGTGGCGCGGATCAGGGACTGGCTGGACACCTCGACCGTCATGGTCGCCGATGTCTTCGCGGCCCGAACGGTCGCCGAGATGGCCGCGCTGCTGGCCGGCCGGGAGGCGGGATCGGACCGTCTGCAGTTGGTTTCCGAGCTGTATCTCGAGGTCGCGGGCATGGACAGCGCAGATGTGGCGTCCGAGTTGGAACGCACGGCCCCAGAACCCGCGTTCGGCAACTAAGGTTAGAGTTACTTCAGTTAGGGCAGGCTTTGCTTATCGTCAGGAGGTCGTTGTGGACGCCGTGAGTCGCACGACTACGCAGACCATGCACGCGGTGGCGGCCGACCCGCTGCACCAGGGGTTCTTCGCGCACGCGCAGGTCGCGCCCGACGACATCGCGGTGACCGGACCGACAACCCGTTGGACCTACGGGCAACTGCGTGAGCAGGCGCTGTCGGTATCCGGCGCGCTCGCGGTGGCCGGGGTGCGCGTCGGAGACCGGGTCGCCGTCGTGGGGCCCACCGGCCTGGACACCGTGATCGCCATGCTGGGCGTCCTGGCGGCCGGCGGCGTCTGCGTTCCGATCGACACCGCCGAACCGGCCGAGCCGATCCTGGAGCACACGGGCGTGCGCATGGCCCTGTTCACGGGAGACGGACCACCCAACTGGCTGCCCGCGCTCACCGTCTCCGAAGCACTGCGGATCGGCGCCCGCGCGGGTGACGTCACCCCGGTGCGCTCGGGCCCGGCCGATCCTGCCTTCCTGGGATCGCTCGATGACAGCGGATATGCGGTGGTGACGCACGCTGCCGCTCGCGACGCGGTCCTGGAACTCAGTGGCCGGCTCGGTGTCAGCGGCGAAGACCGCATCGGCGCGTTCGCGGCTACCGGTGCTGCGGCTCCGATCCTCATGGTGCTGGTGGCACTGACCGCGGGCGCAGGCGTCGTCGTCGCCGACGATGCGCCGCGCCGCAACCTCGAGCGGGGGATGAATGGCTTCGCCCTCGCCGTGCGGCATCGGGATGCGGTGGCCGCTCTCGACACCGCTGTGCCGTCGTGACGCCGCCGGATACCCAGATCACTGTCAAACCCTGGGTCAAGCGCTATCCAGGGTCTCAAAGCTCAACAGCCACACTGATTTTCCCGCACGCCGGCGGAGCGGCAGTGGCCTACCGCGGATTCGGGATGGCGCTGGCCGCGGCCGGGTCCGACGCCTACGTCATGCAATACCCGCAACGCGGCGACCGGCTGTCGCATCCGGCGGCACCTACGGTGGGCGATCTCGCCAAAGATCTGTTCGACGCGGCTGATTGGGCCGGCATCGGATCGATCCGGCTGTTCGGGCACTGCATGGGCGCCGTGGTGGCCTTCGAATTCGCGCGGATCGCAGAACGCAACGGTGTGGCGATCGACGCCCTCTGGGTGTCGGCCAGCGAGGCGCCGTCGGCCGTGGCGGCCGCGCCCGCACTGCCGATGGCAGAGTCCGAGATCCTCGCCGAGATGGTCGATCTCGGCGGCACCGATGAGGCGCTGCTCGCCGACGAGGATTTCGTCGAACTGCTGCTGATGGCGGTGCGGGCCGACTACGCGGCGCTCAACCGGTACTCGTGTGAGGCCGACGTGACGATCGCCTCCGACATCTATGCCCTTGGTGGCGACCGCGACCACCGCATCAGCGAGGACATGTTGCGGCGCTGGGAATCTCACACCGGCGGGGCCTTCACGTGCTCGATGTTCGACGGCGGACATTTCTATCTCAACACCCAACTCGAGGATGTGGCGGAGCTGGTCAATGAGCTCTAGCCACCAGCTTCCCGGGCTGGACGCCGTCGATCCGGTGGTGATCGTGGGGATGGCGCTGGAGGCTCCCGGCGGGATCGACACCGCCGACGGCTACTGGTCTCTGCTGACCGAGCAACGTGAAGCGCTCGGCGGCTTTCCCGCCGATCGGGGCTGGTCGGTGCGCGAGCTGTTCGACGGCTCCCGCCGTGACGGATTCAAGCGGATTCACGACCTCGGCGGGTTCCTTTCCAGTGCAGCAGTGTTCGATCCCGCGTTCTTCGGAATCTCACCGCGTGAGGCGGTGGCGATGGATCCGCAGCAACGCGTCGGACTGCGCATCGCATGGCGCGCACTGGAGAACAGCGGCATCAACCCCGACGACCTGGCCGGGCACGATGTGGGCTGCTACGTCGGTGCGTCGGGCCTGGAGTACGGGCCGGCACTGTCGCAGTTCTCCCACCACAGCGGTCATCTGATCACCGGTACCTCGCTGGGCGTCATTTCCGGCCGGATCGCCTACACGCTGGATCTGTGCGGCCCGGCGCTGACCATCGACACCTCGTGTTCGTCGGCGTTGACCGCGTTTCACACCGCCGTGGCCGCGGTATGGGCGGGGGATTGCGACATGGCGCTGACCGGAGGTGTCTGCGTGATGGGCACACCCGGGTACTTCGTCGAGTTCTCCAAACAGCACGCGTTGTCCGACGACGGGCACTGCCGGCCCTACAGCGCACACGCGAGCGGGACAGTGTGGGCCGAGGGGGCGGCGATGTTCGTCCTGCAACGCCGATCCGCGGCCCTACGGAACGGTCGGCGCATCCTGGCCGAGGTGCGCGCCACCGCGGTGAACCAGGACGGCAAGACCACCGGTCTGACCGCGCCCAGCGGCGGCGCCCAGCAGCGGTTGTTCGCCAAGGCGATCGAGCAGGCCGGAGTGCGACCGGAGGACGTCGGCATGATCGAAGGCCACGGCACGGGAACCCGACTCGGCGACCGCACCGAATTACGTTCGCTGGCACAGACATACGGGGCGACTGCCCCGGGTGGCGGCGCCATGCTGGGGTCGGTGAAATCGAACGTCGGTCACTCGCAGGCCGCCGCGGGCGGGCTTGGCCTGGCCAAGGTCATCCTGGCCGCCGAGCATGCGTCCATCCCCGCCACCTTGCACGTCGACGAGGTCAGCCGGGAGATCGACTGGGACAAACAGGGTTTGCGGTTGGCCACCAAGCTGACCCATTGGCCGGCTGTCGACGGGCAGCGCATCGGTGCGGTCTCGGCCTTCGGGATGAGCGGCACCAACGCCCACGCGATCATCTCGGTTCCCGAGGCCGCAGCATGACCGAAGTCGACGCCCTGCCCGACGGGCGCATACCTGTCCTGCTCAGTGCGCACGCAGAGGAACTGATCGGCACCGATGCCGCCGCCATCCTGCGCTATCTGGATGCGCGTCCCGGGGTGAGCGCCGCCGACGTCGCCGCCACCGTGGCGTCCACGCGGCGTCTGCGTCGTCACCGCGCTGTCGTGCGGGCCGCCGACCGTGACGAACTCGCGGCGGGCCTGCGTGCACTGGCCGAGGACGCCGATCATCCGCTGGTCACCCGGGCACAGGGCGGGTCTGCGGCATCGGGTTCGAGTGCGCGTATCGCGTTCGTGTTCCCGGGCCAGGGCAGCCAGTGGCCCTCGATGGGCGTGCAGGCCTACGACCGGCTGACGGTCTACCGGGCCGAGGTCGACAAGTGTGCGGCCGAGTTCGAGGCTGCCGGTGCGGCCTCCCCGCTGGATTACCTACTGGCCGAACCTGATTCGGGGGCCGTCACCAACGATTTCTCCCAGGTGCAGATTCAGGGTGCCCAGTTCGTCCACGGTGTGGCGCTGGCGGCGGTCTGGCGTTCCTGTGGTGTGCTGCCCGATATCACCGTGGGCCACAGCCTAGGGGAGATAGGGGCGGCCTACGTGGCCGGCAGCATCAACCTGCCGGAGGCGGTGGCCGTGGTGGTCGCCCGCGCGACCGTACTCGACCGGTTGACGGGTCCCTACCGGGTCGCGGTGCTCGGGATCACCCCCGACGAAGCGTCGAAAGTGGTGGCCGAGACACCGGGCTGGCTCGAGCTGTCGGTGGTGAACTCACGGTCATCGGTCGCGGTGTCGGGGGAAACCGATGCGGTGGCGGCTGCCGTGGCCGCTGTGGCCGGCCGCGGATCGTTCGCCAAGGAAATCGAGATGTGGTTCCCGGCGCACACCACCGCGCTCGACGCGGCCCGCGCCGAGCTCGAATCGATGCTTCCCGCAGCTCAATTCAGTGAGTCGCCGGTGCAGTTCATCGGCTCGGCCACCGCTGACGTGGTCGAGGCCGGTACCGGTTTCGCCGACTACTGGTACACGAATCTTCGCAGCACCGTGCGCTTCGACCGGGCCATCGAGACGGCAGCCCGGCGCGGGGCCCGGATCTTCGTGGAGCTCTCGGCGCATCCGGCGCTGCTGTTCGCGATGGGGGATCTGCTCGATGACGCGGCCGAACTCACCGGCGGTCCGGTGGTGATGGTCGGGTCGGGCCGGCGCGACGAACCGATCACCGAGCGGCTCAGTGCCAACATCCTCACGGTGGCCATGGCCGACACCGGCTACCGCTGGGACGACCGCCCGAACCACGGCGCCACATCGCTTCGCGATTTCCCGTTCGCGCCGATGCGGGCCGAACATCTCTGGGCGACACCGCAACCGCTGCCTGCGGTCGCCGGCGTGACGGTGGGTGTGGAGCACTGGGAGACGGTGTCCCCGCTCAACGCACCGGCCGGGCCGCGCCGCGTCGCGGTGCTGGACCTGGCGGCCGGGCAGGGACCGGCGGCCGCACTGAACCGGGCGATCGAGGAGATCACCGAAACCACCGCTGCCGCCCCTGCCGACGCCGACCTGCTGGTCGTGGTGGCGCCGGTGTCAGACGAGGTCGACACCGTGACTGCGGCAGAAACCTTGAGCCGCCGCATCGATGACGGCCTGATCGGCTATGTCGAGGCGATCGCCGCCGAGACCCGCGACGTGTGGCTGGTCACCGTCGGTGGTGAGCAGGTCTCCGACGAGGACTCGCCGCGGCCCGAGGCCGCCGCCCTGGCCGCGATGCACCGCAGCCTGGGCTACGAGCACCCCGACCAGACCTTCCGGCGCCTGGACCTGCCGCCCACAACCCTCGGCGCGGCCGCCGCCGCCGCGGCCATCACCGCCATCCTCAGCACCGCGAGCGATATCGCACTGCGGGACACTGGTTCCGGGCCAACCCTCTGGCAGCGGGGGATGCGCGACGACACCTCAGGCGCCCGGTCCTGGACCGCCGAGTCGGGGATCTTCGACGAGGTGGTCATCACCGGTGGAGCCGGCGCGGTGGGCCTGCACTATGCCCGCCATCTGGCTGAGCAGGGGGCGCGGCGCATCGTGTTGCTCAGCCGCAGCGGGCTGGAAGATCAGCAGGTCGCCGCACTGGCGGCCGGGAGGACCGAGATCGTCGCGCCCCGATGCGATCTCACCGACCCGGCACAGATCGCCGCAACCATCGCCGAGCTGGCGATCGGCCCGGCATCGCTGGTGATTCACGCGGCCGCATCCGCCACCCTCGCCCCCGGCGGCGAGCTGACCGGCGCGACGGTGCGGGATACCTTCGCCGCCAAGGTGAGCGGGCTGGCCAACCTGGCGGCCGCCTGGCCGCTGCGCCCGGACGCCCGGATCGTGTTGTGCTCGTCGGTATCCGGCCTGTGGGGCGGATACGGCCACGCCGCCTACTCGGCCGCCAACCGGCTGCTGGACGCGCTCGGCGGGCAGCTGCGGGCCGAGGGCCGGCACTGCACCGCGGTGCGGTGGGGACTGTGGCTCGGCGACGGCATCATCGACGCGGCTGAGGTCGGTAAGGTCGAACGGTCCGGGCTGCGAGCCATGCCGGCCGACCTTGCGGTCGAGGCCGGGCTGCGGGACTACCCGGTCGATCCGCTGGTGTTCACCGCCGACGCCGACCGGCTGCGGACGTTCCTCGGAGACAACGAAGAACGCGCCGTTACGGTCAGCGACACCCTCGAAACAACCGTCAGCGATGGGGCTGACGCCACGGGCGCGATGCGGATCGCACTGGGGTCCGTGTTGAAGCTCGCCGACACCACCGCACTGGATTTCGACATGTCGTTGCTGGATCTCGGTGTCGATTCACTGTTGGCAATCGACCTGCGCAAGAAGCTCAAGAAGGCCACCGGACGATCAGTGCCGCTGGCCACCATCCTCGGTGGCGCCACCGCTGCCGAATTGATCGAGCATTTGGAAAGACCTGAAAAGGAAGCATTTTCGCGTGACTGACATGGTTAGTGCCGACTCGGCAGCCCCCCGCACTTCCGACGCGCGTCTGGAGCTGATGCGGCGCAGGCTTGCCGAACGGGGCCTGGCGGCGTCGGGTGCGGAACCCGGGCAGGTGGTCTCGGGCTCCGAAGGCGCACCGGTCGATCCGACTGTGCTCACGGACGGGCAGCGCCGGATGTGGTTCGTGCAGGGATTCGACCCGAGCGGGGTACTGCTCAACATCTGCCTGTCCTACCGGCTCAGTGGGGTGATCGACGCCGAGGGGCTGCACGATGCCCTGAATGCGGTGGCACGTCGGCACCCGATCCTGCGCACCACGTATCGGGCCGACGAGAACGGCGAGCCCACCGCGACGGTCCACGGTGACCTGACCCCGGGCTGGGCGGTCCACGATCTGTCCGACAAATCCGAGCGGGCCCGCATGCTGCGGCTAGAGGTGCTGGCGCAGCGCGAGTTCGGCACGGCCTTCGATCTGAGCAGCGACTCCCCGCTACGGATCTCGCTGATCAAGACCGGGCCCGCTGAACACGTGATGCTGCTCGTCGCTCACCACATCGCCTGGGATGACGGATCGTGGCGGGTCTTCTTCACAGACTTGACCCGGGCTTATTCCGGAGCGCAGCTTGCCGAGACGCCGCGGGTGACGGTGGCCGCCGCCGGGGACGGCGGCGAGGACCTGGCGTACTGGCGGGAGGTGCTGGCGAACCCACCGGAGCCGCTGGAGTTGCCCGGTCCGTCGGGGTCGGTGGTTCCCAACGGTTTTCGGTCCCAGCGCAGCGCGGTGCGGTTGTCTGCCGAGACGGTTGCCCGCGTATCGGCGCTCGCCCGCGAAACCGGTGCCACGCCGTACATGGTCCTGCTGGCGGCCTTCGGCGCACTCATCCACCGCTACACCCATACCGACGATTTCCTGATCGCCACCCCGGTGCTCAACCGCGACACCGACGAAACCGTCGGCTATTACGGCAATACCGTGGCGATGCGGCTGCGACCGCAGGGCTCGGCGGGGTTCCGGGATCTCGTCGCGTCCACCCGGGACACCGCCATCGGTGCCTTCGCGCACCAACGGGTCAACCTCGACCGCGTGGTGGCCGAGCTCAACCCGGACCGCCGTCACGGGGCCGAGCGGATGACCCGGGTGAGCTTCGGGTTCCGCGAGCCCGACGGTGGCGGTTTCGCCCCGCAGGGCGTGACGAGCGAGCGTGCCGACCTGCGCGGCCAGCACACCCAGCTGCCACTGGGTTTCATGATCGAACTCGACGCAGCCGGTGCAGTGGTGGAGGCCGAGCATCTCACCGAGGTGATGAATGCCGAGCTGGCCGCACAGATGCTGCGGCACTTCGTCGTGCTGCTGGACAGTGCGCTCGACGAGCCCGACCGGCCGCTGTCGCGGCTGGACCTGTTCACCGCCGAGGACGCCGAATGGGTGCGCGCGGTGTCCACCGGTGAGCAGTTCGCGACGCCGGCGACCACGTTGGCGGCGCTGGTCACCGAGCAGGCCGCCCGTACCCCCGACGCCGTCGCGGTGGTCTACGAGGGCCGCCACTACACCTATCGCGAGATCAACGAGTCGGCGAACCGGTTGGCGCACTGGCTGATCGGGCAGGGCATCGGTACCGAGGACCGGGTGGCGGTGCTGCTGGAGAAGTCGCCCGAACTGGTCATCACGGCGCTGGGCATCGTCAAGGCCGGTGCGGTGTACCTGCCGGTCGACCCGACCTATCCCGAGGACCGGCTGACCTACATTCTCGAGGACTCCGATCCGAAAATCGTTCTGCGCGAGCCGGTCGACGGCCTGGAGCACTATCCGGCCACGGATCCGACCGACGCCGAGCGGGTCCGGCCGCTGCGTCCGGACAACACCGCGTATCTGATCTACACGTCGGGATCCACCGGCCTGCCCAAGGGCGTGCCGGTGCCGCACCGGCCGATCGCGGAGTACTTCGTCTGGTTCGGCGGCGATTACCAGGTCACCGAGGACGAACGCCTGCTGCAGGTGGCCTCGCAGAGCTTCGACGTGTCGATCGGCGAGATCTTCGGCATGCTCGCCGCCGGTGCGCGCCTGGTGATCCCGAAGCCGGGCGGGCTGGGCGACATCGGGTACCTCACCGATCTGCTGCGCGACGAGGGCATCACGTCGATGCACTTCGTCCCGTCACTGCTCGGGCTGTTCCTTTCCCTGCCCGGTGTCAACGAGTGGCGCACGCTGCAGCGCGTCCCGATCGGTGGCGAGGCGCTCCCCGGGGAGATCGCCGACAAGTTCCTCGCCACATTCGACTCCCTGCTGCACAACTTCTACGGCCCCACCGAAACGGTGCTCAACTGCACCCGTTACAAGGTCCAGGGCAAGCAGGGCGCACGGATCGTGCCGATCGGCACACCGAAGATCAACACCACGATTCACCTGCTCGACGATGCACTGCAGCCGGTTCCGGTCGGGGTGATCGGTGAGATCTACATCGGCGGAACGCATGTCGCGCACGGCTATCACGATCGTCCACGCCTGACCGCGGAACGGTTCGTCGCCGATCCGTTCAATCCCGGCGGACGGATGTACCGGTCGGGTGACCTGGCCCGGCGCAACGCCGACGGTGACATCGAATTCGTCGGCCGGGCCGACGAGCAGGTCAAGATCCGTGGCTTCCGAATCGAACTGGGCGAGGTCTCCGCGGCCATCTCCGTCGACCCGTCGGTGGGGCAGGCCGTGGTGGTGGTCAGCGACCTGCCGTCGCTGGGCAAGAGCCTGGTCGCCTACATCACACCGGCCGCCGACGCCGAACAGGTCGAGATCGACCGCATCCGGGCCAGGGTGACCGCCGCGCTGCCCGAGTACATGATTCCGGCGGCGTTCGTCGAGCTGGCCGAGATCCCGATCACCGCGCACGGCAAGATCGATCGCCGGGCCCTGCCGGAGCCGGAGATCCGCTCGGCCACCGAATTCCGCGCGCCGGAGACCGAAACCGAGCACGAGATCGTCGCACTGTTCGGCGAGTTGCTCGAGCGGGACGGCGTCGGCGCTGACGACTCGTTCTTCGATCTGGGCGGCCACTCGCTGCTGGCCACCAAACTGGTTGCCGCCGTTCGAGCCCGCTGCGGTGTCGAACTCGGCGTGGCTGATGTGTTCGAGAACGCCACGGTGGCGGGCCTGGCGGCCAAGGTCGACGAACTGCGCGCCTCGGGCGTCGGTGCCGGCCTACCTGCCATCGTGGCCACCACCCATGACGGCCCGGCACAGATGTCGGCGGCCCAGCACCGGCAGTGGTTCCAGTTCCGCATCGACGGACCCAACCCGGTCAACAACGTGCCCTTCGCCGCACGACTGACCGGACCCTGCGATGTCGAGGCACTGGCGACCGCGGTAAGCGATGTGGTCGCCCGCCACGAGATCCTGCGCACCACCTATCGCGAGATCGACGGTGTGCCTTATCAGGTGGTCCATCCCGCCGCTCCGGTCGCGGTGCGTCGTGCCGACGGGACGGGCGAGGATTGGGTACAGGGCGAACTCGATGCCGAACGGCGGTACTGCTTCGACCTGGAGAACGAGTGGCCGGTCCGGGCCGCGATGCTGTCCACGCCCGATTCGCATGTCCTCTCGCTGATCGTGCACCACATCGCCGCCGACCACTGGTCGGGGACAGTGCTGTTCACCGACCTGCTGACCGCCTACCACGCCCGCCGGGCCGGACAGGCGCCCGAATGGGCGGCGCTGCCCGTGCAGTACGCCGACTTCGCGGCCTGGCAGGCCGAGGTGCTCTCGGGCGCAGAGGAGCGTGTCGAGGAACAACGCGCCTACTGGACAAAGCAATTGGCGGGGCTGTCGGGGGAGCCGGACGTCGAGAACGGCCTGCAGCCGGACTTTCCGAGGCCGCCGGTGCCGACCGGTGAGGGCAAGGCACTCGACTTCACCATCGACGCGGCACTGCGGGGCAAGCTCGTCGAGCTCAGCCGTGAACTCGAAGTCACCGAGTTCATGGTGTTGCAGGCAGCCGTCGCCATCGCCCTGCACAAGGCCGGTCAGGGCAGCGACATCGCGCTGGGCACCCCGGTCGCCGGGCGCACCGCGCCCGAACTCGACGCGCTGATCGGGTTCTTCATCAACATCGTGGTGCTGCGCAACGACCTGTCCGGCAACCCGACCCTGCGCGAGGTGCTGCGCCGTTCCCGCGACATGGCGCTGGCCGCCTACAAGCATCAGGACCTGCCGTTCGACCGGGTCGTCGACGCGGTGAGCCCGGTGCGTTCGCTGGCGCGCAACCCGCTGTTCGGAGTCGTGGTGCACGTACGTGAGGACCTGCCGGCCGAGCAGGTCATCGACTCCGGTGCTGACGGTGAAACCCGTTTCACGGCACTGGAACCCACCTTCGATGTGGCCCACGCCGACCTGTCGCTCAACTTCTTCGCCGAAGCCGGCGCCGGGTATCGGGCCACCGTCATCTACCGCACCGAGCTCTACGAGGCGGCCACCGCGCGGCGTCTCGTGGGCTGGCTGCACCGCATCGTCGAAGCTTTTGCCTGCGACGCCGACCAGACGGTGCGCGACATTGCGGTTCTCGACGCGGCCGAACGCGACCAGCTGGTCGATGACTGGAGCCGCAAGGCGGTACCGCCGGCCGGGCTGCCGCAGACCGAGGGTGCGGACCGCGTCTACCTGCTCGACGAGTGGCGTCAACCGGCGGCCATCGGTGTCACCGGGGACGTCTACTACGCCGGTGGTGCGGTGGACGAGGCCGCCCGGGCTGCCGCCGGGATTGCCGCACAGCGCTTCGCGCCCAACCCTTTTGGCGAGGGACAGCTGTACCGCACCGGGGACCGGGGCCGCTGGACCACCGACGGCCGGCTTGAGCCGATCATCACCGGTGAGCCCCGCCTGCAGGCCGCGCTGGAAGCGCTCGACGGCGTGGCGGTCGCGGCGACCAGGCATTGGGACGGCCGTGGCGCCATCACGTTGGCCGGCTACGTGGTGCTCGAGCCGGGAGTGACTGACACCGACACCTTCCTGGACAACGCACGGACCGCGCTGCCCGAGGAGTTCGCCGGTGCCGTGCTCACCGTGGTCGACGACATCGAACCCGCCACTCTGACCCGTCCGCGAGTCACCGCCTCAGCACCGTCCGAGCCGCCGGCCACCCCGACCGAGCACGCGCTGGCGGCGATGCTGGTGGACCTTCTCGGTGCCACCGACGTGGGGCGGTATGACGACTTCTTCACCCTCGGCGGCGACAGCATCCTGGCCGTGCAGCTCGCGGCGCGGGCGCGCGATGCCGGCATGGCGATGACAGCACGCATGGTGTTCGAACATCCCGGGCTGGCCGACCTGGCTGCCGCGATCGACGCGGCGGGCGACGGCGCTGCAGCGGCCGACGTGCGCCATGAGCCGCCGATGTCCGCATCGGGCCTTTCGCCCGACGAACTGGCCGCGCTGACCGCGGGATGGGGCCAGGACCAGGGGATTTCGACATGACGACAACTGGAACGCCGCCCGGCGTCGAGGATGTCCTGGCGCTCAGCCCGCTGCAGCAGGGGCTGTATTCCCTGGCCGGGCTGACCGAGGGGGACGACGGCGCCGATCCGTACGTCATCGCGATGGCCGCCGACGTCGACGGGGCACTGGACGTCGAGCTGCTGAGGACCTGCGCCGAGGCGATGCTGGTGCGTCATCCGAACCTGCGGGCCAGCTTCTTCCAGGGAAACCTGAGCCGCCCGGTGGCGGTGGTCCCGTCGGCGATCGACTTGCCCTGGCGGCATGTGCAGACCGATGAAGCGCAGGCGGTCACGCTGGAGGCCGAGGAGCGCGCCCGGCGGTTCGACCTCGGACGCGGGCCGCTGATCCGTTTCCTGCTCATCGAAAAGCCGGGCCTGCATTGGCGTCTGGTGATCGTTGCCCATCACATCACGATCGACGGCTGGTCGTTGCCGGTCTTCGTCGGCGAGCTTCTGGCGCTCTACGGGGCCAAGGGCGACGTCACCGCGCTGCCGTCCACGGTGCGCCCGTATCGCGATTACATCGGCTGGCTGGCCGGGCGCGATCAGCAGGCCAGCCGGGCACGGTGGCAGGCCCATCTGTACGGCATGGATGCGCCCACACTGCTGTCTCCGGTGCTGTCCGGGCGGGAAACCCAGCCGGGCCTGCCCGCGCGCACCGAGGTGACGCTCGACGAACAGCAGTCCGCCGCGATCTTCGAGGCAGCCCGGCGTCGGGGCGTCACCGTCAACACCCTGTTCCAGATGGCCTGGGCGACAATCCTTTCAGTCTTCACCGACCGCACCGATGTGGTGTACGGCGTCACGGTGTCGGGGCGTCCGGACGAGCTGGCGGGCGTCGAGTCGATGGTCGGCCTGTTCATCAACACGGTGCCGCTGCGGGTCCGGGTCGACCCCAGCCTGCCGGTCGGCAGCCAGTGCCTTGCCCTGCAGCGCGAAGCCGCCGAACTGCGTGAGCACAGCTACCTCAGCCATACCGAGTTGCGTTCGCTCGGCGGCATCGGCGAGCTGTACGACACCCTGCTGGTCTACGAGAACTTCCCGCCCGGCGGGCTGGTCGGCAGCGACGAGTTCGATCTCGGCGGGGCGGTGCTGCGGCCGTCGGCGCTGGAGAGCCTGTCGCACTTCCCGGTCACCATCGCCGCACATCCGACCCACGGCCGGCTCACGGTGCTCGTCGAAACCCTGGACGGGGCACTGGGACTGCTCGATCCGCGTGCCCTGGGACTGCGGGTGCTGGCCGTCGTCCAACGGCTGTTGGACGGCTGGGAGCGTCCGCTGCGCGAGGTGGCCGTCACACTCGACGACGATCCGCGGCCGGCCGGGGCGCCAACCGTTGCCGGCGATGACCGGTTCCAGACGGGCTTTCACATCGCGTTCAGTGAGACCGCCGAGGAGCGGCTCGGTTCGGTGGCATTGAGTTGGGACGGGGGAGAACTCAGCTATCGCGAGCTTGACGATGCCGCCGATCGCCTGGCCGCCGAGCTGATCCGCCGTGGTGTGCGCGCGGAGACTCCGGTCCCCATCCGGTCGCGCCGGGGGCCCGACTACGTGGTGGCGATGCTCGCAGTGCTCAAGGCGGGCGCGATGATCGTGCCGCTGGATCCGGCCATGCCCGAGGAACGGGTTGCCGAGATCCTGCGCCAGATCGGCGCATCCCGGCCCGCACAGCTCATCGTCGACGACGCGTTCCTGGCATCCGCCGGTTCCGAGGCGGACGCCGACTACCGGCCCGCGCGGGTTCGGCCCGGCCAGGCCGCCTACATCGTGTTCACGTCCGGGACCACCGGAAAGCCCAAGGGAGTCATCGGAACCCATCAGGCGCTGCGCGCCTATGCCGCGGATCACGCCCACCATGTGCTGCAGCCCGCGGCCAAGCGCCTCGGCCGCCCGTTGCGGGTGGCGCACGCCTGGTCGTTCACCTTCGATGCCGCCTGGCAGCCGTTGGCGGCGCTGCTCGACGGGCACACCGTGCACATCGTCTCCGACGAGGTACAGCGCGACGCCGAGGCGCTGGTGGACACCATCGGGCGCTTCGCGATCGACATGATCGACACCACCCCGTCGATGTTCGCCTCGTTGCGCGCGGCCGGGCTGCTCAGCCGGGTGCCGTTGGCAGTGCTCGCGCTCGGCGGGGAGGCCATCGACAACGCCACCTGGCAGGGGATCCAGGCCGAGTGCGAGCGCACCTGGATGTCCGCGCACAACTGCTACGGCCCCACCGAGACCACGGTGGAAGCCGTCGTCGCGGCGATCGCCGACCACGAGCAACCGTGCATCGGTCGTCCCACGGATTCGACCGCGGCCTATGTGCTCGACGGCTGGCTGCGGCCGGTTCCCGACGGCGTGTACGGCGAACTGTATTTGGCCGGTGGCCAATTGACGCGCGGCTACCTCGGCCGGGCGGGGGAGACGGCAGGCCGGTTCGTCGCCGATCCATTCACGCCGGGTGCGCGTATGTACCGCACCGGTGACGTGGTGCGTCGCAACCCCCAATCGCGTGCTATCGAGTTTCTCGGTCGCAGCGACGAC
This sequence comes from Mycobacterium sp. NPDC004974, assembly GCF_053600815.1. Lineage (NCBI taxonomy): Bacteria > Bacillati > Actinomycetota > Actinomycetes > Mycobacteriales > Mycobacteriaceae > Mycobacterium > Mycobacterium sp. NPDC004974. Next base: position 137,924 of record NZ_JBSGAQ010000013.1, read on the forward strand.
CAGGTCAAGATCCGCGGATTCCGCGTGGAGCCAGGAGAGGTTGCCGCGACACTGCACACCCATCCCGGGGTGCGGCGTGCCCACGTGGCGGTACGTCAGCACCGCAGCGGGCCGCGACTGGTCGCGTACGTGGTCACCGATACCCACGTCGCCGAGTTGCGCCGGATGCTGACCGCCACCCTGCCAAGACATCTCGTGCCACACCACATCGTCGTCGTCGACGAGATCCCGCTGACCATCAACGGCAAGGTCGACGACGCCGCGCTGGCTTCGGTCGGCACCGGCGGCTCTGCCGAGGGCTCCGGGCATCCGGCCACCGAGACCGAGCGGGTGCTCGCCGAGGTGCTGGCCGAAGTCCTGGGAACTCCCGAGGGATCGGGTATCGATGTCACCGCCGACTTTCTCGATCTCGGGTTGGACAGCATCGTGGCCCTGTCGGTCGTGCAGGCCGTGCGGCGCCGCGGCGTGGCGCTGCGGGCCCGGTTGATGCTGGATTGCGCGACCGTTCGCGAACTCGGGGCCGCGATCGACTCCGACGCGGTCGCCGTCGAGCGCGGTGACAATGCGGCCGACGAAGGGGCGGGCCCGATTCCGTTGCTGCCCAACGGGCGGTGGCTCTACCAGTACGGCGATCCTCGCCGGCTCGCGCAGACCGAGGTGTTCCGGCTGCCCGCGGGCGTCACCCGCGCGCAGCTGGAAGCGCTGTTGCGCAATGTGATCGACGGGCACGAGGTGCTGCGCACCCGGCTGGACCGCGAGGCGCTGGCCTTGGTCGCGCACACACCGCGCGAGGTGCTGTCGGAAGCCACGGCCGACGGTGATCTCAACGCCGCGGTGGCCGAGCAGGCCGAGCTCTCGGTGCAGCGTATGGATCCCGAGAACGGATCGATGCTCGACGCGGTCTGGTTGCATCACCCACAGACTGATGGCGGTCTGCTGATCCTGACCGCCCATGTGCTGGCGCTGGACCCGGCATCGTGGCGAATCCTGGTGGGTGAACTCGAAAACGCCTGGCACGCATTGGCTTCCGGGCGTGATCTGATGCCGGTGCGAGAACACACCCCATTGCGGCAGTGGTCCCGTCTACTCGCCGATCGGGCGGCCGAACTCGACACGTGCGGTTTCTGGGAGCAGCAGTTCGAGGGCGACGATCCTGACATCGGCGCCCGCCGGATCGATTCCACCATCGACCGGATGGCCGACGTGACGATCGTGATGGCCTTCGCCGAGCCCGAGGTGACAGCCCGGCTGTTGAGCGGACCGGTCCCGGTGACCGAAGTGCTGGCCGCGGCAACGGCGCGCGCCCTGACCGATTGGCGTCGTCACCGAGGCCGGCCGACCCCGGCGCCGTTGCTGGCGCTGGAGACCCACGGCCGGTCGGATGCGGTGGTGTCAGATCATGACGAGGTCGATACCGGTGACACCGCCGGGCTGCTCAGCATGATCTACCCGTTGCGGCTCACCGCCGATGACGCCCACGGGGTGGCTGCGCAGGTGGCCGCGATCCCGGGCGACGCGATCGACTACGGGCTGCTGCGGTACCTGCGCGAGGACACCGCCGAACGGCTGGGAACGCATCGGGATCCGCAGGTGCTGCTCAACTACCTGGGTCGGATCGAGCTGGATGCATCTGATCACGCCCTGCTGCAGGACCGGTCGTTGCAGACGGGTGTGACTCCGGTGCCAGAACCGAATGTCGCTGTGCGTCATGAACTGACGATCATGGCCGCGGTGATCGACCGCGACGGGGAAGCCGTGCTCGGCACCCAGTGGCGGACCCTGCCCGACATTCTGTCCGCCGAGGACATCGCCACCCTGCAGGCGATGTGGCAGGACGCATTGCGAGAGGTGTTGCGAGAGGTGACCCAATGAGTGCCCCATCGGCCCCCACGCTGGCCGTAATCGGTGCCGGACCCAAGGCCATCTCGGTGGCCGCCAAGGCCGCCGAGTTGCGGGCGATGGGTGTGCCGGCTCCCGACGTCGTCGTCGTCGAGCGTGCCGGGGTGGCCGCCAACTGGCAGGCCGTCGGCGGCTGGACCGACGGCAATCATCGTCTCGGCACCGGGCCCGAGAAGGACGTCGGCTTCCCTTACCGATCGTCCCTCGTGTCGCGGCGCAACGCCGAACTCGACGAGCGCATGACCCGGCACAGTTGGCAGGCCTACCTGATCGCCACCGGTGGATTCGCCGAGTGGGTGGACCGCGGCAGGCCCGCGCCGACCCACAAACGCTGGAGCCAGTATCTGGGCTGGGTGGCCGATGGAATCGGGATGAACGTGGTTTCCGGTGAGGTGGAAAAGATCTCAATCGACGCAGATGCGCGCCGGTGGGTTCTGCACACCGCCGAGGACACCGTCAGCGCCGACGGTCTGATGGTCACCGGGCCCGGTCAGGCCGAACGCTCGGTGCTGCCGGGCAACCCCCGGGTGATGTCGATCGCCCAGTTCTGGCACCAGGCCGGCAAGCACGAGCTCATCACCGCCGAGCGGGTGGCGGTGATCGGCGGTGGTGAGACCGCCGCGTCGATGCTCAACGAGCTGTTCCGCCACCGGGTTTCGACCATCACGGTGATCTCGCCGACAGTCACCCTGTTCACCCGAGGCGAGGGATTCTTCGAGAACACCCTGTTCTCCGATCCGACCGGATGGACCGGGCTCACCCTGGCCGAACGCCGGGATGCGTTGGCCCGCACCGATCGTGGCGTGTTCTCGGCGCGCGTTCAGGATGCGCTGCTGGCCGACGACCGGATCCGCCATCTCCGCGGCCGGGTCGCCCACGCGGTGGCCCGCGACGAGCGGATCCGGTTGACGCTGTCCACCAACACCGGGGGTGAAGCGGTCGAGACCGTGCACGGCTTCGATCTGGTGATCGACGGATCGGGCGCCGATGCGTTGTGGTTCGCCCCGTTGTTCAGCCAGGACGCCCTGGATCTGCTCGAGCTGGGTCTGGGCGGCCCGCTGACCGGTGACGCGCTACAGGAGCACATCGGCCACGACCTGGCGCTGACCGACGTCTTCCCCAAGTTGTTCCTTCCGGGGCTGGCCGGGCTCACCCAGGGCCCGGGCTTCCCGAACCTGAGCTGTCTTGGCCTGTTGTCCGACCGGGTGCTGGGTGCAGACCTGGCCCACCCCTCGATGAGGAGACTCGATGAGTTCCAATCCGTTCGATGACGAGAACGGCACGTTCTACGTACTGGTCAATGGCGAGGACCAGCACAGCCTGTGGCCGGCGTTCGCGGATGTGCCGGCCGGCTGGCGGGTGGCCTTCGGTGAGGCCGGCCGCGCCGAGTGCCTGAGCTACGTCGAGGCGAATTGGACCGATCTGCGGCCCAACAGCCTGCGTGAGGCAATGGCGAACTAGGGACAGCTGAGCGACGGCGGTTACGCCGGGCTGGGCGCGAGCGCGTCCATGTCGAACACCCGGGCATGCAGGATGGTGCGGTTCCGCAGCGCCGCGCGCACGGCCCGGTGCAGACCGTCTTCGAGGTAGATGTCGCCGCGCCACTTCACCGCGTGCGGGAACAGGTCGCCGTAGAACGTCGAGTCCTCGGACAACAGCCGGTCCAGGGCGAGCACCGTGGTGGTGGTGACCAGCTCGTCGAGGCGCAGCTGGCGCGGCGGAATGCGGGACCAGTCCCGGTAGGACAGACCGTGCTCCGGGTAGGGTTTGCCCTCCTGGACGCCTTTGAAGATCATCGCCGGCCCGCGTCCGTCGCAGTGTTCCGCGGTCTTGCCATCGGCATAGTTGCCCAGGCTAATACGTTCGCGGGTTATTGCCTGCGCCGGTATCGCTCGGCGCAATGATCCCCGGCGCTCGCCGCGAATCGGTAAACCCGCTGCTGATCAGTAAAATGAACCGAGCAATATAAACGCATCGCTGCTGCGAAGGGTAGGTGAACAGGTGGGGAGCGCCGACGAACGTCGTTTCGAGGTGTTGCGCGCCATCGTCGCCGACTTCGTGGCCACCAAGGAGCCCATCGGCTCCAAGACCCTCGTCGAGCGTCACAACCTGGGCGTGTCCAGCGCCACTGTCCGCAATGACATGGCGGTGCTGGAGGCCGAGGGTTACATCGCCCAGCCGCACACCAGCTCGGGCCGGGTGCCCACAGAGAAGGGCTACCGCGAGTTCGTCGACCGGATCGACAACGTCAAGCCGTTGTCCTCGTCGGAGCGCCGCGCGATCCTGTCCTTCCTGGAGTCCGGGGTCGACCTGGACGACGTGCTGCGGCGCGCGGTGCGGCTGCTCGCCCAGCTGACCCGACAGGTCGCGATCGTGCAATACCCGACGCTGTCCACCTCGTCCGTCCGCCACCTTGAGGTGGTGGCGCTGACCCCGGCGCGGTTGCTGCTGGTGGTCATCACCGATTCGGGCCGGGTGGATCAGCGCATCGTGGAGCTCGGCGATGCCATCGACGAGCATGAGCTGTCGAAGTTGCGCGAGACGTTGGGGCAGGCGCTCGAAGGCAAGCCGATCACCGCCGCCTCGATCGCGGTGAGTGATCTGGCCTCACATCTCAACGGCCACGGTGCGCTGGCCGATGCGGTCGGGCGGTCGGCGACTGTCCTGGTCGAGACACTCGTTGAGCACACTGAGGAACGGCTGCTACTCGGCGGCACCGCCAACCTGACCCGGAACACCGCTGATTTCGGCGGATCGCTGCGGTCGGTGCTGGAGGCGCTGGAGGAGCAGGTGGTGGTGCTGCGGTTGTTGGCAGCCCAGCAGGAAGCGGGCAAGGTAACCGTGCGGATCGGTCACGAGACCGAGGCCGAACAGATGCTGGGTACGTCGGTGGTGAGCACGACGTACGGCAGTTCGGGCAAGGTGTACGGCGGAATGGGTGTGGTCGGTCCCACCCGAATGGACTACCCGGGGACCATCGCCAATGTTGCGGCAGTTGCTCTGTACATCGGCGAAGTCTTAGGTACTCGGTAATACAGCCGGGATACGTCCGGCACAGAAAGGTCAGGCAAGGTCAGCGTGGCACGCGATTATTACGGCTCGCTCGGAGTGAGCAAAGGCGCGAGCGATTCGGAGATCAAACGTGCCTATCGGCGGCTGGCACGTGAGCTGCATCCCGACGTCAACCCCGACGAGGAAGCGCAGGCCCGGTTCACCGAGATCCAGGTCGCCTATGAGGTGCTGTCGGATCCGGAGAAGCGCCGCATCGTGGACATGGGTGGCGACCCGATGGAGTCGGTGGGCGGTGCGCCCGGCGGGTTCAGTGGGTTCGGCGGTCTGGGCGATGTCTTCGAGGCCTTCTTCGGCGGCGGCACCGCATCGCGCGGGCCGGTCGGCCGGGTGCGGCCCGGCGCCGATTCCCTGCTGCGGATGCGGCTGGACCTGGCTGAGTGCGCGACCGGCGTGACCAAGCAGGTGAGTGTGGATACCGCGGTGCTGTGCGACCTGTGCCACGGCAAGGGCACCAACGGCAATTCCACGCCGGTCACCTGCGACACCTGTGACGGCCGCGGTGAGATCCAGACCGTGCAGCGCTCGCTGCTGGGCCAGGTGATGACCACCCGTCCGTGCCCGGTCTGCGGCGGAATCGGTGAGGTCATCCCGGATCCGTGCAACCGGTGCGGCGGTGACGGCCGGGTGCGCGCCCGCCGCGAGATCAGTGTCAAGATCCCGGCCGGTGTGGGCGACGGGATGCGCGTCCGGCTGGCCGCCCAGGGCGAGGTCGGACCGGGCGGCGGTCCCGCCGGCGACCTTTACGTCGAGGTCCACGAGAAGCAGCACGAGATCTTCGTCCGTGACGGTGATGACCTGCACTGCACCATTTCGGTGCCGATGGTCGACGCTGCGCTGGGCACCACGGTCACCGTCGACGCGATCCTCGACGGCCCCACCGAACTGACGATCGCCGCGGGCACCCAGCCCGGTTCGGTGACCACATTGCGCGGCCACGGCATGCCACATCTGCGCTCCGGGGTGCGTGGTGACCTGCACGCGCACATCGACGTGGTGGTGCCGTCGCGGCTCGACAGCACCGATACCGACCTGCTGCGCAAGCTGAAGGAGAACCGCAGCCGCGACGCCGCGGAGGTGCGCTCGACGCAGGCCTCGGCGAGTTCTGGCGGTCTGTTCAGCCGGCTGCGCGAGACGTTCTCCGGCCGCTGACGCCCGTGAGCGCAGCGCTTTTCTACGTCGACGTGCTGCCGGGCGCGGGGGAACTGGCCGTCGTCGACGGCGACGAGGGCTTCCACGCGGCCAACGTGCGTCGCATCCGCGTCGGCGAACAGATCGACTTGAGCGACGGCGCCGGGACGCTGGCCCACTGTGTCGTCGAAGAGACCGCCAAGGGCCGGTTGTCGGCGCGGGTGACCGAGCGGGTCGCCATCGCCGGCCCGCGCCCGCCGGTCACCGTGGTGCAGGCGCTACCCAAATCCGACCGCTCAGAGCTGGCCGTGGAGCTGGCGACCGAGGCCGGTGCCGATGGCTTTGTTGCCTGGCAGGCGACTCGGTGCGTGGCCCGCTGGGAAGGCCCGAAGGTGGACAAGGGCCTGAGGCGTTGGGAGGCGGTGGCCCGCTCGGCGGCGCGGCAGTCACGGCGCCCCTACATCCCGGTGATCGACGGTGTGGTCTCGACGTCTGCGCTGACCCAGCGCGTCGCCGACGCCGTCGCCGGCGGAGCGGTGGTGCTGGCATTGCACGAGTCGGCCACCGAGCCGCTCACGGAACTGCCTCTGGCCCAAGCGGATTCGCTGATGCTCATCGTCGGTCCGGAAGGCGGCATCGCCGATGAGGAGATCGTCGCGCTGACCGGGGCCGGCGCGAAGGCGGTCCGCCTGGGCCCGACCGTGCTGCGTACGTCGACCGCAGCCGCCGTGGCGTTGGGGGCGATCGGTGCGCTGACGGCGCGCTGGGAGATTTAGCGCCGCCGGCGGCCTTGGCCAGGCATTACGCTCCATTCGTGAGTTTTCCGCCGCAAGGCCCGCCGCCCTATGGACAATCCCCGTACGGGCAGCAGCCCCCGCATTGGCCACCGCCTCAGGGGCAGCCGTGGCAGGGCCAGGCGGGCGCGCCGCCGCCGTATGGCCCGCCGCCGCAGTGGTCGCCGTACGGCCAGCCGCCCCGGCCTCCGTCGAAGAACTCGGGGCTCATCATCGGGGGAGTCGTCGTGGCAGTCATCGCGCTTCTCGGCGCCCTGGCTGTCGTCGCAAAATCGGTCGGCGGAGGTGAAGGACGTGGGGTGAGTGACGAACAGCGTGCGGCGAACGCGATCACGGCCGAATGGTCGACCGAATTTGACGTCGTGTGCAAGGACGGCTCAGTGAGCAACGCCGGGTCCTATGCAAAGCCGTACAAGTTCGCGTCCTTCTTCCAAGGGATGAAGGACGGCTCGTGGTATCAGGTGGCCGACCAGCGCAGTGAAGCCGTGTCTGAAACAAACGTCGTTGCCTGCCTGACCCGCAAGTCCGGCACTGAGGTGAAGTCAGGACAATGTGAATCCACTGCGTGGGACAAGCCCGTCACCATCGATCACTACGCCGTCGAATACGACATCGAGCTCCGCGAAGCCCAGACGGGCAAGTACATCGGAAATGTGGGCACGGTGAACGGGCCCGCCGGCGATTGTCCGTCGGTGGCGTTCTTCGACTGGGTTCCCGACAAACTGTACGGCGAGCCGGACGGTGCGGCGGTCGCGGCGAAACTGGCGGGATTCACCGGCTGACCGGCGGCGCGACCCACCTCACCTGCGGCGCGCCACCATCCTGCTTAACCATTGGGGTGTGTCGTTGACCAGCGGTAAACTGGCAGCAGTACGACGGCAGCCGGCCGTTCGGAAACACGGAAAGCAGGCACAAACACCACGTGACGCCCCGCGACACGACCGCTGACTCGTCGGCCACCTCACCGGACTCGGTCCGCAGCAGCATCACTGTTCCGCCCGACATCATCGTGGGCCTGCTCGGCTCCGCCGACGAGAATCTGCGGGCCCTCGAAAGACTCCTTACCGCCGACATTCACGCCCGCGGCAACGAGATCACCTTCACCGGCGAGCCCGCTGACGTTGCGCTGGCCGAACGCGTCGTCGCCGAGCTCATCGCCGTCGCCTCCAGCGGGCAGGCGGTGACACCCGAGGCGGTCCGCCACAGCGTCGCCATCCTCACGGGTACCGAGGACGCGTCGCCGGCCGAGGTGCTGACGCTCGACATCCTGAGCCGCCGTGGCAAGACCATCCGGCCCAAGACGCTCAACCAGAAGCGCTACGTCGACGCCATCGATGCGCACACGATCGTGTTCGGCATCGGCCCGGCCGGTACCGGCAAGACGTACCTGGCGATGGCCAAGGCGGTGAGCGCGCTGCAGTCCAAGCAGGTCAACCGGATCATCCTGACCCGGCCCGCGGTGGAAGCCGGTGAACGCCTCGGCTTTCTGCCCGGCACATTGACCGAGAAGATCGACCCGTATCTGCGGCCGCTCTATGACGCGCTGCACGACATGATGGATCCGGCCGCTATCCCGAACCTGTTGGCCGCCGGGGTGATCGAGGTGGCACCGCTGGCATTCATGCGCGGGAGAAGCCTCAATGATGCGTTCATCATCCTCGACGAGGCGCAGAACACCACCGCCGAACAGATGAAGATGTTCCTGACCCGCCTGGGATTCGGCTCGAAAATCGTTGTCACCGGCGATATCACGCAGGTAGACCTGCCGGGTGGGGCGCGGTCGGGCCTACGGGCCGCGATCAGCATCCTCGACGGGATCGAGGACATCCACTTCGCCGAGCTCACCAGTGCCGACGTGGTACGGCATCGGCTGGTGTCCGAGATCGTCGACGCCTACGCCCGACATGAGGAGCCGGTATTGCTCAACCGTGCCCAACGCCGTTCGTCGAACGGGCGGCCCCGCCGATGAGCGACGCTTGCGGAGCAAATCAGCAGACGGCATCCGGGACCCGAGCCTGCGAGGGAACCGCATGAGCGTCGAGGTATCCAACGAGTCGGGGATCGATGTCTCCGAAGAGGAACTGATCAGCGTCGCCCGGTTCGTCATCGCGAAGATGGACGTGAACCCGGCGGCTGAGCTGTCGATGGTGCTGGTCGACAGCGCCGCCATGGCCGATCTGCACATGCGGTGGATGGACCTGCCGGGGCCCACCGACGTGATGAGTTTCCCGATGGACGAGCTGGAGCCCGGGGGACGGCCGGATTCTCCCGAGCCGGGTCCGTCCATGCTCGGCGACATCGTGTTGTGCCCGGAATTCGCCGAACAGCAAGCCACCAAGGCCGGGCACTCGCTCGGTCAGGAGCTGGCCCTGCTGACCGTGCACGGGGTGCTGCATCTGCTCGGCTACGACCACGCCGAACCGGACGAGGAAAAAGAGATGTTCGCGCTGCAGCGTCAGCTCCTCGAGGAATGGGTGGCTGATCAGGTCGAGGCGTACCACGCCGACCGGCAGAGCCAGAAAGATCAGCGCCTGCTGGACAAGTCCCGATACTTCGACGAACCGTGACCGAATTACTTCCGCTGCTCGGCGCCGTGGTGCTGGTCGGGTTCGGTGGCTTGTTCGCGGCCATCGACGCGGCCCTGTCCACTGTCTCGATAGCGCGGATCGAGGAATTGGTCCGCGACGAACGTCCCGGCGCCGCCCGGCTCAGCCGGGTTGTTGCCGAACGGCCCCGCTACATCAACCTTGTTGTGCTGCTGCGGATCACCTGCGAGATCAGTGCCACCGTCCTGCTGGTGTCCTTCCTGGACGGGCTGCTCGGCGTGGGCTGGGGACTGGTGGCCTCGGCCGCGATCATGGTGGTGACGAGCTTCGTGGTCATCGGTGTCGGCCCGCGCACGGTCGGCAGGCAGAACGCCTATTCCATCGCGTTGATGTCGGCTTTGCCGCTGCAGGCGATCTCGGTGTTGCTCACCCCGATCAGCCGGCTGCTGGTGCTGATGGGTAACGCACTGACCCCCGGCCGTGGCTTCCGTAACGGCCCGTTCGCCTCCGAGATCGAATTGCGCGAGGTCGTCGACCTGGCCCAGCAGCGGGGGGTGGTGGCTGACGAGGAACGCCGGATGATCCAGTCGGTGTTCGAACTCGGGGACACCCCGGCCCGTGAGGTCATGGTGCCGCGCACCGAGATGGTGTGGATCGAATCGGACAAGTCGGCCGGCCAAGCCACCTCGTTGGCAGTGCGCAGCGGACACTCCCGCATCCCGGTGATCGGCGAGAACGTCGACGACGTTGTCGGCGTGGTCTATCTGAAAGATCTTGTCCAGCAGACCTATTACTCGACCAACGGCGGCCGCGACACCAACGTGGCGCAGGTGATGCGTCCGGCGGTGTTCGTGCCTGACTCCAAGCCGCTCGACGAACTGCTCAACGAGATGCAGCGCGACCGTAACCACATGGCGCTGCTCGTCGATGAATACGGCGCGATCGCCGGCCTGGTCACGATCGAGGACGTGCTGGAGGAAATCGTCGGTGAGATCGTCGACGAGTACGACGCCGGTGAGGTGGTTCCGGTCGAAGACCTCGGCGATCGCCGGTACCGGGTGTCGGCGCGGCTGCCGATCGAAGACCTCTGCGAGCTCTACGAGATGGAGGCGGACGAAAATCTCGACGTGGACACCGTCGGTGGTCTCGTGGCATTCGAATTGGGCCGCGTACCTCTGCCCGGCGCCGAAGTGACATGGGACGGCCTGAGGTTGCAGGCCGAGGGCGGCTCCGACCATCGTGGGCGGGTGCGGATCGGCACAGTTCTGGTGAGCCCGGCCGAATCTGAGAAACAGGAGACCCGAGGTACCGATGACTGAGCTCGACGCAGAAGACAACAAGCTCGTGGTGTTGGCGCGAGGCGCGATGGGCCGAGCCGAGGCGTCCTCGGGTGCGGCGGTGCGCGATCAGGACGGCCGTACCTATGCCGGAGCGCCGGTGACCCTGGCGGCGCTGCAGCTCACCGCACTGCAGGCGGCGGTGGCCGCCGCGGTGTCCAGCGGTGCCACCGGGCTGGAGGCCGCGGTGCTGGTCGGCGGTGCGGCCGACGACGCCGGTGTCGTCGCGGTCCGGGAACTGTCCGCCGCCGCCACGGTGATCGTCACCGACCGGGCCGGGACACCGCTATGACACCGCCGAGACTGCGTACAGATCGCGTTTCCGGTACAGATCGTGATCTCACCGCAGTGTCGGTGACAAGGGGAGTGCGATGAGTGAATTCCGTTCCGGCTTCGTGTGTTTCGTCGGCCGGCCCAATACCGGCAAGTCGACGCTGACCAATGCGCTGGTGGGCCAGAAGGTCGCCATCACCTCGAACCGGCCGCAGACCACCCGGCACACCATCCGCGGCATCGTGCACCGTGAGGACTTCCAGATCATCCTGGTCGATACCCCCGGGCTGCACCGGCCGCGCACCCTGCTCGGGCAGCGGCTCAATGACCTGGTCAAGGACACCTATTCCGAGGTGGACGTGATCGGTCTGTGCATCCCCGCCGATGAGCGCATCGGCCCCGGTGACCGCTGGGTCTATCAGCAGATCCGCGCGGTGGCGCCCAGGACCACGTTGATCGCCGTCGTCACCAAGATCGACAAGGTGCCGAAGGATCGGGTCGCGGAACAGCTGATGGCCGTCAGTGAGCTCCTGGGGCCCGATGCCGACATCGTGCCCGTCTCGGCCACCGCGGGCGAACAACTCGATGTGCTCACCGATGTCCTGGTCTCCAAACTGCCGCAGGGGCCTGCCTATTACCCCGACGGTGAACTGACGGACGAGCCAGAAGAAGTCCTGATGGCCGAGCTCATCCGCGAGGCCGCTCTCGAGGGCGTGCGCGACGAGTTGCCGCACTCGCTGGCTGTTGTCATCGAGGAGGTCGAGGAAAGGGAGGGTCGTGACGATCTCATCGACGTGCACGCCATCCTCTACGTCGAGCGTGACAGCCAGAAGGGCATCGTGATCGGCAAAGGCGGTGCGAGGCTGCGCGAGGTCGGCACGGCCGCCCGCACGCAGATCGAAAAGCTGCTCGGCACAAAGGTTTATCTCGACCTGCGGGTCAAGATCGCAAAGAACTGGCAGCGTGATCCCAAGCAGCTGGGGCGGCTGGGGTTCTAACTCGAGTAGCAGTCCAGCGGTTGGGTAGATCGGGAGGTCTCGTGCGCGATGCCGTGACCCGCTATTTGCCGATCAACACCAGAACCAGCATCAGAATCGCGAACCCGACAAGAGCGAGGCCGAAGATTATCAGCTGGGTCTTGACACGGTCGCGTGCGGTACGGCCCCGCTCCCCGGAGCCGCTGGCGAGAATCAGCAGCGCGTCCATTATCCGCCAACCCCGCGAGTTGCCGTTGTCCCGCTTGGCCTCTGGCTGCGGGGGGACGGGCGGCGGCGGGTTATACGGGGGCTGTGGCTGGGCGGCGTAAGGTGCAGCGGGCGGGTAGCCGCCGTTGGGTGCGACGTTGGGCGGATAACCGTATCCATACGGTCCAGGCTGCGCTGGCGGGTAGGACCCTGGCGGAGGTTGCTGCTGGGGGTGGTACGGATCCGGATAGCTCATGCGGCATCCCCTTGCCTATTCGATAGCGTGCAAAATCCTACCTGGCCGACGAACTGCTGACGGTCAGCGTTCGCCTCGCAGATACTCCGCCATTGCCTCGACTTGGGCGGCCTCGGCCTGTGCCGGAGTAGGCAGATCGCTGATGTCGTCGATGTACTGCGCTGCGACGTCCTGATCTATCCCCTGATGCATGAGCAGGCTCTGCACCATCGCGCGCTGAATTGCTCGGCCCTGTAAGTTCGCCAGCCTGGCAGTGGCCATGATGTCGTGTGCGAGGTCCGATTCGGTCATCGAGGTTATCGACGGGGACAGCTCGATCCGGTTGATCGCGCCCGAGATCGTGGCCTGCGCGGTGATCGTCCCAGCCGGGTTGGTCACTCCGAAGGTTACGGGCCCCGACGACTCATCGTCCGAGTCGTCGTAATCGGTCAGGGTCGGAGCGGAGCCATCAGCCGTTGGGGCGCTGAGAGTTTCGTCGCCGGGAAACGCGTCAGGCCCGGACCATACGTCGCCGTGCTCCTGGTGAAGGTGCCGGTTGTCGCCGAAATCCAGTGCATCAAGGCCGCTCGGGCGCTGTTCGGCGGTGGTGAATGCGTCAGGCCCCGACCAGTCGTCTTCGTGGTGGTCATGGCTTTGTTGGTCGTCGTCGAAACCCAGCGCATCCAGGTCGCTCGGGAACTGTTCGTCTTCGGGATCGTGATCGTCCCAGGTGTGGTCGGTCATGTGATCAGCAGTGAATCGTCCGGCCGAGTTTGCCGGATTCTTGCGTGTCGGTCTGGTCGTACTGCGAGGCCGCGGTGGTCAGGTTTTCTGCCAGTTCGTTGGACTTTTTCATCATCGCCTCGGAGGCGGATTTGCGGGCTTCGTTCGCTTCGCACAGTGCTTGTTGCGACGACCAGCAGATTGGGCCGTGCGTTGCCAGCACTTTCCATTCCACAAACGACGTGGTATCGCCCGCCGAGGAAAATCCGGCTGCAGCCGCATCATGTGTGGTCGACATATCTCGGAGATCCGAAGTGAGAACGTTCAATTCGTCGGACATGAATTGATCCTTTCGTGGTTACACTTCGGTCGTGTGGCGTTGCGGTGCAGTCTGATTCGCAGTGCCGGCGCCGAACGAAGCATTGATCGGCGCGCGACCGGCCTGCGATTCGCCACCCGCCGCCGCGCCGGACTGTTCAGAGGCGGCACCTGCCTCGCCATTCTGCGCGCTCGGGTCTTGCTGATCGGGCTGTTCCACTGCCTGCATCATGGTCTCGACGATTTGGCCGGCCGCGCCCACGAGACTGCCGAGCCCCCCGCCGCCGCCACCACCGGAACCGCCGCCCATTTGAGGAAGCGACGGCAGGCTGCCCATTCCGCCGCCAGAGCTAGCGGCATTCGTGGCACCGCTGGGCGTGCCAATGGTGCTGGGCATCTGCGGCATCGATGATCCGCCGCCGCCGGACCCGCCGCTGCTGCCGGCGCCCGACCCGCCGCTGCTGCCGGCGCCCGACCCGCCGCCGGACGGGTTACCTGAGCTCCCAGTGCTTGTGGGTTCGCTCTGGCCATCAGCGTTGCCTGGTCCGGACGTATTTCCTGGATTTGTGGGTCCCGCAGGGTCGCCGGAGCCGGACGGTGAGGCAGGGGAACCCGCCCCGGACGTGCTCACCGCGCCCGCTTCGCGGTACTTGGCTGTGGCTTCCTGTATTTGGGCGGCATTGTCGCTGGCATAGTTGCGCAGATTGTTTGCCGTGAGACCCGCGGCTGTGAGAGCTGTAGCCACCGCAGCGACCTGGAGTGCTATCGACTCCGGAGCTCCTAACACGGAGGCTTCCAACGCCAGCGCGACTGGAATCATCGCGGCCAAACCTTTTGACGCCCAGTCGACTTCCCTGCGGGCACGGTCCACCTGTTGTGCCTGGGTAGACAAGATCCGAACGATGTCGTTGTCGGCTCCCAGCATGGTCGTCGCACGCTGGATCTGGTGCGAATTCTGGGACATATAGGCGTCAGAAGCCGAACCGGACCATGTCTCGGTGGGGTAGACACCTTCGAGGCTTTTTCCGTGGGTCTGGAACAACTTGGCGCCATCGCTGAAGTCGTCGCCACCGTCCGGGCTTCCCTCGCCCATAGTGAGGCTGATTAGCGTGAGGGTGTACATGCCGCATTTGATCACCGGTGTGGCGGTCGCTGCGGGCGAGAGTGCCTGCGCCCATTTGCCAGCGTCGCCGATCAATCCGACGGCGCCCTGCGGGTCGCCTTCCATAAGCTTCTTGAGGTCACCGTAGGTGCTCCAGGCGGCAGATGCTATACCGAACTTGCTGGGGCCTTTGCTGGGCGCCCTGCTTCCCTCATCCCCCTCTGACCCTGTCATTCAGACGCCCGCGTATCGCTCATGGATTCTTCAGTGCGCACGCTTGTTGACCCTCCCGACAGCTTGAACAATCTCGTTGCGGCCCCCGTGCCGTGGATTTGAGCCTAACAACGAGCATGAGGCGTCAATTGCGGCAATTTTCACAGTGATTCGACAGCTTTTTGCCAGGTCGAACCCCGGTTCTCGGCCTACCCGTCGAGCGCGTTGATCGCCTCCGCGGCCTGGGATGCGTCCGTCCGGGACGGGGCATTCCACCAGACCTCGGGCTGCTTGGCGGCCCAGCCGGTGATCGCCTCGAGTTCGGCCGCCAGAGAGATCAGCAGCGGCTCACTGTCGGCCGGCCCCATCAGCTGAATGCCGATCGGCAGCCCGTCGGAGGTGAAGCCCGCGGGCACGTTGATCGACGGCCAGCCCAGCAGGTTCCACGGCCAGGTCACCGGGCAGGCGGCGATCGAGCTGCGTTCGGTGGCAGACCACCCTCGGCGGTCGAATTCGTGTGTGAGCGGCGGCGGTTGGGCCGTCGTCGGCGCGATGATGACGTCGACGAGATTGAAAATCCAGGACATGCGGCGCTGGGCTGCTGCCTCGTGTGCGCGGGCCTTGCGCAGCACGTGCTGTGACAACAGCCTGCCGATTCGCATGTTGGTCAGCGTGCGCTCGTCGAAGGGCACGTCGCCCAGCCGGTCGGCCCAGTCCAGTAGGCCCGCGGTCGAGCGGGCCAGAAAGTCCCACGACATCCGCAGGCTGTAGTTGGGGTCTTTGGCGACCACGGTGTGGCCCAACTGCCCGAGTTGATCGGCGATGTTCTGCAGCGCGTCGCGGATCTCGGGGTGCAGCGTGGCCGGGAAACCGGAGAACGGGAACTTGGTCGACATGGCCACCCGCAACGGTCCGGGGGCGCGGCTGACATGCTCGGCGGCCTGAATCGGCGCCGGCTTGTGCAGATCGCCCTCGGCGTTGCCGGATGCCGCGTCGAGCACGAGGGCCGCATCGGTGACGGTGCGGGCCAGCACCCCGTTGACGGTGATGCCGTTGAACGCCTCGGGCAGCGGCCAGGTGGAGATGCGTCCGCGCTGCGGTTTGATCCCGACCAGGTGTGTCCACGCCGCGGGAATGCGGACGCTGCCCGCGCCGTCGGATCCGATGGCCGCGGCCACCAGGCCCGCAGCCACGGCCGCGGCGCTGCCGCCCGAGGATCCGCCCGGGCTGTGCTTGCGTGACCACGGGTTGCGGGTGTGCCCGAAGCCCGGACCGCCGGTGAACGGCCACTGCCCGAGCTCGCAGCTGTTGGTCTTCCCGACGATCACCGCGCCGGCCGCCTTCAGGCGGCGCACCACCTCGGCATCGGCTGGGGCGACACGAACGTCGCCGTCGATTCCGAACCGGGTGGGCACCCCGGCGATGTCGACGTCATCCTTGACCGCGATCGGGATTCCCAGGAGTGGGAGTAGTTTGCCGGCTGCGCGAGCCGCGTCGGCTTTCGCGGCGTCGGCCAGTGCTTGCTCGGTGAGCACCACGCGGAAGGCGTTGAGAGTGGACTGGCTTGCGGTGATGGCATGCAGAGACTGACGTACCAGGTCGTCAGAAGTGACTGCGCCGCTGGCGAGTTGGTAGAGCTGGTTGGTCAGGGTGGGGAACGGAGGCGATGTCGAGTTGGAAGTCGCGGATTTGGCCATCACTTTCGAGGATATCGGCGGTGCGTAACGGAACCTGTCCGGCCATGGTGCGACACTGTCACGATGCGGCTGTACCGGGACCGGGCGGTGGTGCTGCGCCAGCACAAGCTCGGCGAGGCCGACCGGATTGTCACCCTGCTCACCCGCGACCATGGTTTGGTGCGCGCGGTGGCCAAGGGGGTTCGGCGTACCCGCAGCAAGTTCGGCGCGCGGCTGGAACCGTTTGCCCACATCGACGTGCAGCTGCATCCGGGACGCAACCTCGACATCGTCACCCAGGTTCAGGCCATCGACGCGTTCGCCGCCGACATCGTCAGTGACTACGGCCGCTACACAAGTGCGTGCGCAATGTTGGAGACCGCCGAGCGGCTGGCCGGGGAGGAACGGGCACCGATGCCCGACCTGCACCGGCTCACGGTGGCTGCGCTGCGGGCCATCGCCGACGGTCGCCGGGCCCGCGAACTGGTGCTGGATTCCTATCTGTTGCGGGCGATGACGATCGCCGGCTGGGCGCCGGCGCTGACCGAGTGCGCCCGCTGCGCCGCGCCGGGCCCGCACCGGGCATTTCACGTCGCGGCCGGCGGCAGCGTGTGCGTGCACTGCCGGCCCAGTGGATCCAGCACTCCGCCGCAGCCCGTGCTGGAGCTGATGTCGGCGCTGCACGAGGGCGACTGGGAGTATGCCGAGGCCTCCTCATCGGGCCATCGCAGTCAGGCCAGCGGATTGATCGCGGCGCATCTGCAATGGCACCTCGAGCGTCAGCTGCGGACATTGCCTCTGGTCGAGCGGGTGTACCGGATCGATCGGACAGTCGCTGAACAGCGCGCGACGCTGGTCAGGCAGGATATGACCCATGGTTTTGAAGCGGGACAAGCAGCAGGGCAAGACCACCTACCCACAGCTGCCCCCGGCGCCTGAGGACTATCCGGTCTTCCCGGACACGTCGTCCTGGCCCGTCGTCTTCCCGGAGATCCCGGCCGGCACCAACGGCCGCTTTGCGCGCCCGCCCCAACACACGTCGAAGGCGGTCGCGCCCCGGATCCCGGCCGATCAGGTACCCAACCACGTCGCCGTGGTGATGGACGGCAACGGCCGGTGGGCCACCCAGCGCGGCCTGGGCCGCACCGAGGGCCACAAGATGGGCGAGGCGGTGCTGATCGACATCACCTGCGGTGCCATCGAACTGGGCATCAAGCACTTGAGCGTCTACGCGTTCTCCACCGAGAACTGGAAGCGCAGCGCCGAGGAGGTCCGGTTCCTGATGGGCTTCAACCGGGAGGTGGTGCGCCGCCGCCGGGAGAACCTGAACGCCATGGGCGTGAACATGCGCTGGGTCGGATCGCGGCCCAAGATGTGGCGCAGCGTCATCAAGGAGTTCGACATCGCCGAACAGATGACGGTCGGCAACGACGTCATCACGGTCAACTACTGCGTCAACTACGGCGGGCGCACCGAGATCGTCGAGGCCGCGCAGGCACTGGCCGAAGAAGCTGCCGAGGGCAAGATCAATCCGGGCCGGATCAGTGAGGCTGCCTTCGCCAAACACCTGCACCGCCCGGACATCCCCGACGTCGATCTGTTCATCCGGACCTCGGGGGAGCAGCGGGCCAGCAACTTCCTGCTGTGGCAGTCGGCGTATGCCGAGTTCGTGTTCCAGGACAAGCTGTGGCCCGACTACGACCGGCGCGACCTGTGGGCGGCGTGCGAGGAGTACGTGAACCGTAACCGTCGATTCGGTAGGGCCTGACATGGCGGGGTCCGGCGGGCAGGAGCGTAGCGACCGGGGAATGTCACTGCTGCAACGGTTGTCCTCGGCGCTCGGCGAGGTGATGACCGTCGTCGAGGAAGACGACGACGCGCTGACCGTGACGGTCGATGGTTCGGTCGCCTCGGTGCGGGTGGTGGCCATCGCCGAGGACCTGGAAATGGTCTCGCTGACCCAGCCGTTGGCCTGGGATCTGCCGCTGAACAACAAGATTCGCGAACGGGTGTCCGAGCATGCCAGCAAGACCATGCTGGGCACGGTGGTGTTGGTGGAGAAGTTGGTCGAGACGCCCACCAACGGTGCGACGCCCAAGGGCGCTACGCGTAAGCGGCCGGCCAAGAAGGTCGCCGACGTGATGCTGCGCTACAACTTCCCGGCGGCCGGTCTCACCGACGACGCGCTGCGCACGCTGATCCTCATGGTTCTGGCCACCGGCGCCGACGTGCGTCGGGACCTGATGTCGTGACGGTCATTCGCATCGTCGCGGCAGTGGTGCTCGGTGAGGACAACCGGTTACTCGTGGTCCGCAAGCGGGGCACGACGGCGTTCATGCAGCCGGGCGGCAAGATCGAGCCGGGGGAGCAGCCGATCGAGGCGCTGTCCCGGGAGGTTCGTGAGGAGCTCGGGGTCGGTTTTGATGTTTCGGCGGCCGAAGAACTCGGCCACTTCACCGCACCCGCCGCCAATGAACCCGGCCACACCGTCGATGCGTGGCTCTACCTGATCAGCCTCGACGGTGAACCGCGGCCGCAGGCCGAGATCGCCGAGATGACGTGGATCGACCTGCGCACGCCCGGTGACATCGAGCTTGCCCCGTTGACCCGCGACCCCGTGCTGACCCTGGCACGCGATCGGGCTTAGCGTCCCCACGTGTGAAGCGCTATGGCGGAAAACCGGCACTGGGACCGCCACCACGCTTCATACGCGGAAATCAAGTCAGTTGACCCCGTCGCCGCAGCCGCGGCACATGCCGAAGATCTCGATGGTGTGGCTGACGTCGGAAAAACCGTGCTCGCGGGCCACATCGGCGGCCCATGCCTCGACGTGGCCGCCCGAGATCTCGACGGTCGCGCCGCAGGCCCGGCACACCAGATGGTGGTGATGGTCCTCCGAGCAGCGCCGGTAGACCGATTCACCGGTGTCGGTGCGCAACGTATCGACGCTGCCGGTGGCGGCCATGGCCTGCAGGGTGCGGTACACCGTGGTCAGCCCGATGCCCTGACCTCGCCGGCGCAGCTCGTCGTGCAGCTCCTGCGCTGAGCGGAACCCTTCGGTTTCGTTGAGCAGGTCGGCGATCGCTGCACGCTGCCGGGTGGACCGGACTGCGCCCGTCACCGCGGTTCCTCACTGGCGTGCGCGACAGCATCGGCGACGATGTGGGCCAGATGATGGTCGACGAGGTGGTAGAGCACCTCACGCCCCGCGCGCTCGCTGGCCACCACCCCGGCCTGCTTGAGTATCCGCAGGTGCTGGCTCACCAGCGGTTGCGGCACGGCGAGTGCGTCGACCAGTTCGTGCACGCACCGTTGGGACTGTTGCAGCTGCAGGACGATGGCGATCCGCAGCGGGGCGGCGAGCGCCCGCAGCAGTTCGCCTGCGGTGTCGAGGACCTCCCGCGACGGCAATTCCGACGCCGGCGTTGCGCTGTGCTCGTGCGCGTCGTCGTGTTGATTCGCATTGATATTGGAAATCGTTTCCATTACGGGTCACAATACATGCGCGATATTGCATGTCAACCGGCCCGGTGACCACGGCGGATTATCGCTGGCGGCGGGCTGGTCGCTACGCTGATGCACCGTGGCATCCATCATCGATACCGTTGCGAACCTGGCGAAACGCCGTGGCCTGGTCTACCAGTCCGGTGAGATCTACGGCGGCACCAAGTCCGCATGGGATTACGGGCCGCTCGGTGTCGAGCTCAAGGAGAACATCAAGCGGCAGTGGTGGAAGTCCATGGTCACCGGCCGCGACGACGTCGTCGGCCTGGACAGTGCGATCATCCTGCCCCGCCAGGTGTGGGTGGCCTCCGGTCACGTCGACGTCTTCAATGATCCGCTGGTGGAGTGCCTGAACTGCCACAAGCGGCATCGACAGGACCACATGCAGGAGGCTTACGCCCTGAAGAAGGGTCTGGATGACCCGGATTCGGTGTCGATGGACGAGATCGTCTGCCCCGACTGCGGCACCAAGGGTCAGTGGACCGAGCCGCGTGATTTCAACATGATGCTCAAGACCTACCTCGGCCCGATCGAGTCGGAGGAAGGCATGCACTACCTGCGCCCGGAGACCGCGCAGGGCATCTTCGTCAACTTCGCCAACGTGGTGACCACTTCGCGTAAGAAGCCGCCGTTCGGCATCGGCCAGATCGGCAAGAGCTTCCGCAACGAGATCACGCCGGGCAACTTCATCTTCCGCACCCGCGAGTTCGAGCAGATGGAGATGGAGTTCTTCGTCGAGCCCTCCACCGCGGGCGAGTGGCACAAGTACTGGATCGAGACCCGGCTGCAGTGGTACGTCGACCTCGGCATCGACCGGGACAACCTGCGTCTGTACGACCATCCCAAGGAGAAGCTGTCGCACTACTCCGATGGCACGGTCGATATCGAGTACAAGTTCGGTTTCGCCGGCAACCCGTGGGGTGAGCTGGAAGGCATCGCCAACCGGACCAACTTCGACTTGTCCACGCACGCAGAGCATTCCGGTGTCGATCTGTCCTTCTACGATCAGGGTGCCGACACCCGCTACGTGCCGTACGTGATCGAGCCCGCAGCCGGCCTGACCCGGTCGCTCATGGCGTTTCTGGTCGACTCCTACACCGAGGACGAGGCGCCCAATGCCAAGGGCGGTGTGGACAAGCGCACCGTGCTCAAGCTCGACCCGCGCCTGGCCCCGGTCAAGGCTGCGGTGTTGCCGCTGTCGCGCAATGCCGACCTGTCACCCAAGGCCCGCGACCTGGCCGCCGAGCTGCGCAAGAACTGGAACGTCGAGTTCGACGACGCCGGTGCCATCGGCCGGCGCTACCGCCGTCAGGACGAGATCGGCACGCCGTATTGCGTGACAGTCGATTTCGACACGCTGGAGGACAACGCGGTCACCATCCGCGAGCGCGACGCCATGACTCAGGAGCGCATCGCCCTGGACAAGGTGTCGGACTACCTGGCAGTGCGACTCAAGGGCGCGTAGTTTTCCCGCGCGCCGTTCAGGGGCGGACGTCGACCGCGGCGGCGATGGTCGTCACGGTTGGGGTTCTCCCAGCAGTGGTGCGGGTACATCACCGTCGAGCAGGCCGATCAGCGTCGCCAGTAGGGCATCGAGTTCGGCGCCGACCGCGGTGATCGCCGGGTTGCCGTAGCTGGTGAACAGCAGGCTGGGTTGGTCGACGGCGAGCACGGTGCCGTCCGGGCCGGCGTAGAGCAGCGTGCGCAACGGCGCGTGCAACATGACACCGGGATCGTGGCGGAACATGCGTTCGGCGATCGTGTGATTGCCCATCAGATACTGGGTGGCCCGCCCGTTGGATCCCGACCCGGCCATGCTCGGGGCGATGTCGAAGCCGAAATAGCGCAGAAACCCATGTGGGGCCTGGACTTTGGCGATGGCGAGTACCTCGTCCCAGTTCGAAGCGGCCGCGAATGCTGCGCCATCGTAGGCGGGCACCAGGGTTTCGTAACGCTCACGGGCCTGCTCATAGCTGTCGGGTAGCGCCACCAGCAGCCGGCGGTTGGAGTGGTCGACGGTGCCGCTGTGCCGCGTCATCGTGGCGTCACGAGGCCTGGAACAGGGGCGCGTGCACCTGGCGGGTCAGTTCGTCGGCAAGTACTTCCGGTGTGCCGGAGACGATCCCGTCGACGATCTGGCGGGCGACGTCGGCTGGATCGTTCTTGGGGACATCGAGATCGGCGGTCATCGAGGTATCGGTGTAGCCGAGATATACGCCGATCACATCAGTGCCCTGCTCTCGAAGTTCCAGTCGCAGAGAGTTGTTCGCCGACCACAGGGCTGCTTTCGAGACGCCGTAGGCACCGTAGCCGGGGAGCCACGACAGCACCGATGCGATGTTGACGATCGCGCTGTTGCGCCCGGCCAAGCGCGGCGCGAAGGCTCTGGTCACCCGTAGCGCGCCGAAGAAGTTGGTCTCCAGTACTGACCGAATTTCGTCGAGGTCGTCGGCCGCCAATGATCGGCCACCGAGCACGCCGGCGTTGTTGACGACGATGGTGGCATCGGCGGCGACCTCGGCCAGCCGGGCGACTTCGTCGGGTTTGGTGACGTCGGCTTGAATGACCACCACGCGAGGGTCGGCTGCGGTGTCGGGACGCCGGCTGGTGGAGTACACCTTGGCGGCCCCGCGCGCCAGAAGTTCATCCACGATCGACTTGCCCAATCCCCGCTGGCCGCCGGTCACGACGACTGTTGCACCCGCGACCGGTGTTCCCGTTACTGCCATGTCGAACTCCTTTGATTCGAGCGGTGACCTCGGCCGACTCCGATGGCCTTCCGGGTGTCACGTCTGCCAACGCAGCAGCCTAAGTTTGAATTCCCAATCCAGCTATGATGTGAGGATGCGCGCAGAACCGTGGTCCGACGCCGCCTGCCCGATCGCCCGCACGATGTCGGTGCTGGGGCAGCGGTGGTCCATCCTGATCATTCGCGAGGCGCTGTTGGGCCGGTCCCGGTTCTCCGAGTTCCGCGAACATCTGGGTGTGGCTTCCGACGTGCTCAGCACGCGGCTGTCCGAATTGGTGGCAGCCGGCATCCTCGATGTCGTCGACTACCGGGAGCCGGGCGATCGCACCCGTAGCCGCTATGTTCTCACCGATGCCGGACACGACCTGGTACCCGTTCTGGCGGCCATGGGCCAGTGGGGTCACGAACATCTCGCCCGGCCGCACAGCAGCGGTTACCGGTTCGTCGAAACGGGCACCGGGGAACTCACCCGGATCGGATTCCGCCGCGCTGACGGCGTCGCGGTCCCGGCCGGGCAGGTCACTCTCACCGAGACCCGAGTCGATTAGCGAGCGCTACCGCCTGAGCCTTTCCTGCCGAGCAGGGTCGAACTAGAAGCGGCCGCCACCGCCGCCGTAGCTGCGGCCCGACGAATGCGACGAGCCGCCGTAGGACGTCGGACGGCCCATGCTGCGGCCCCCGCCATACCCTCCACCGAAGCCGCCGCCGAAACCGCCACCGCCGCCGCGCAGGACATTGCCGATGAGGATGCCGCCGAGCACCGCACCCATATCTGACCCGCCACCTCCGCCGTACTGGGAGGTGTAGGACCGCTGCGCGGCGCGGACGTCATCGTTGGCGAGGCCCTGCGCCTGCGCGGCCAGCGTGGACGCCCCGTTCGCGTGCGCCACCGCCTCATTCGGATTCTCGGCCCGCTTGGCTTCGGCGGCCTCAAGCTGCCGCTGCGCCTCGGCCAGTCGGGTGCGGGCCTCCGGACCAATGCTGCCGCGCCGGGTTTCGATGAAGTCCGACACCGCCTTGATCCGCGACTGGGCGGTGAACAGCGCCTGCTCGAGAGCCCGGGCGAGCCGCTCGGTGGCCTCCTGCTGCGCATGCACGCTGGCCAGTAACTGATCCAGGTCGGCATCGGCCTTGGTCAACCGGGTGAATGTGCCCAGCGGATCGGCGTCGCCCGCCGAGCGGGCTTCGTCGGCCGCCTTGGCGGCGGCGTCACGGGCTTTGGTGAGGGCGTCCTGTTGAGGCGTCGACGCTTCGTTGAGCAGAGCGGTGGCTTGACTGATGCCATTGGTGATGTCGGCGATCGCCGCGGGCAGGCCGGCCAGGGCCCGGTTGATGTCGGAGGACGCGCTGTCCACGGCGTCGAGCAGGGTGCGGGTCTGATCGAGCGCGGACTCGGCCGACCGCACCGCGTCCACCAGTGCGGTCTGATCGGTGGCAGGCCGAGACACCAGGCTGCGGGCTGTGGTGATGCTGCGATCGGCGAACGCCAGCCGCTCCTTGGCAGTGTCCACGTTGGCCGCCACCGAACTCAGGGCGGTCGCATCGAACTGGGTGTGCAGGTTGTCCAAGGTCTGGCGGGCCGGGTCGATGCGGGCGGTGAGATCGACCATCTGCTGGGTCATGGTGTCGAGTCGGGCCGGGGCGTTGATCACCAGATCCCGCAGCTGCTCGAAGGCCTGGCTCTGGGTGTCCAGCTCGCGGTCCGCCCTGGCTGCCGACACCACCACCTGCGTCAACAGCTGACGCTGTTGCAGGGGTGTCTCGGGTGCATCGTCGTCGAGGGTCTGGCGCACGTTGAAGGCTTGGGCCAGAGCCTTTTTCGCATTTTCCAGGGCCGCGCTGAACGGTTCGGTTCGATTGGCGCCGAATTCCTCGACGGCCAGTTCGAGCTCGGCCTCACTGGTGCGGACCGCGTTGTCGACGTCGACCACGATCGAGCGGGACAGCTCGTCGAGCGCCTCCAGCGGCACCGCGGCCAACGCGTTGGCGTCGGTCGGATCGACCCGCTTGGCGGCCTCGAACTCGGCGTGGCGTCGCTTGGCCCGGCGGCGGCGCGACCACCACCACAGCAACCCGGCCAGCACCAACACCACGCCGAGGGCGATCAGCATGCCGGGCCACGACACGCCGGGTGTGGCGGGGGATTCGGGTTCGGAGTTCAGCCCGTTGGCCGCGGCGATCGCTGCCCCCGCCCAGTCGTCTCGGCGCAGGGCCGGGGTGACGCTGTTACGCCGGATGTCGTCGGCGCGTGCCGAAGTGGTGATGGTGTCGGGCACCTGGAACGCGAACGCCCGGTCCACCGTGGCGACCGCCAGTAGCGCGTCGTCGTCACCGAAATCGCTCAGCTGCATGGTGTTCTGCGCCCAGCCGACCGGGTTCTGCCGGGCGAAATCGTCGACGAAGACCACCCATAGCTTGATGTGGCGGTCGTCGTAGAGCCGGTCGATCGCGCGCTGCACGTTGCCGCGCTGGGCGGCCGACAACACCCCGGCGTTGTCGGTGAGTTGGGTTGCCAGCCGCAGAGGCGGCTCGGCGGCGGCGCCGGGGGCGACCAGGAGTCCGGTCATCAGGATCGCGAGCAGCATGGACAGCAGACGGGCGATACGCATGACCGTCAATCTAATGCGCTGCGGGGTTGCCGCGTTGCTTCCTGGCAGACTGTGCGTCGGTGAACGCGGATACGCAGTCCTGGTATGACGACTTCGACCGGCAACGTCTGGTGGTCGAGGCGCCCAAGGGTGCTGTGCTGCCCGGAACTGACACCGAGCATCGAACCGACTTCGCTCGCGATCGGGCTCGCGTGTTGCACAGCGCCGCGCTGCGGCGGCTCGCCGACAAGACCCAGGTGGTCGGCCCGCGGCATGGTGACACCCCACGCACTCGGCTCACCCATTCACTCGAGGTGGCTCAGATCGGGCGCGGCATGGCGATCGGCCTCGGCTGCGATCCCGACCTGGTGGATCTGGCCGGGCTGGCCCACGACATCGGGCATCCGCCGTACGGGCACAACGGCGAGCGGGCCCTCGACGAGATCGCCAAACCGTTCGGCGGGTTCGAGGGCAACGCCCAGAACTTCCGGATCCTCACCCGGCTGGAGCCCAAAGTTCTTGATGCCGATGGGCGTTCGGCTGGGCTCAACCTGACCAGGGCCGCGCTGGACGCGGTGGCCAAGTATCCGTGGCCCAGCTTCGGCACGCGGAAGAAGTACGGCTTCTACGACGACGACGCCGAGGCTGCGGCCTGGGTGCGAGCCGGTGCGCCTGCCGAACGGCCGTGCCTGGAGGCCCAGGTGATGGACTGGGCCGACGACGTCGCCTATTCGGTGCACGACGTCGAGGACGGGGTGATCTCCGGGCGCATCGACCTGCGGGTGCTCGGCGATCACGACGCTGCCGCCTCGCTGGCGGATCTGGGCGCCAGGTCCTTTCCCAGCGTCACCCACGATGATCTGTTGGCCGCCGCCGAGCGGTTGTCGCAGGTGCCGGTGGTGGCCGCGGTAGGGCGCTACGACGGAACCCTGGCTTCCTCGGTCGCGTTGAAGACCCTGACCAGTGAACTCGTCGGGCGCTTTGCCAACGCGGCGATCAGCCAGACCCGGGCAGTCGCCGGCGCCGGGCCGCTGCGGCGGTTCGACGCCGAGCTTTCGGTGCCGCCGCTGGTGCGTGCCGAGGTGGTGCTGCTCAAGATGCTTGCGCTGCAGTTCATCATGTCCGATCACCGGCATCTGCAGATCCAGGCCGATCAACGTACCCTCGTCCACGAAGTCGCCCTGGCGCTGTGGGCACAGGCCCCGGGGAGTCTCGACCCGCAATTCGCTCCCGAGTTCGACCTCGCGGCCGACGATGGTGCCCGGCTGCGCGTGGTGGTCGATCAGATTGCGTCCTACACCGAGAGCCGGTTGGAACGCGTGCACGAGGCGCGCTCGCCCCGGCCGTTGGGCTGAGCGGACGGCTGGATCAGCCGATCTTGTCGATGCTCGCGTCCAACACGGCCGTCGTGCGGTCGTCAACCGTCTGTTCAGTTTCCTTGTCGCGCCAGCCGCGGATTTCGAGGTCGACGAGATAGTTGCGGTGCAGACCGATCGCACGTGTCACGCGCTTGTAGCTGTCGACCGTGTGATCGAGATTGTTTTCGTTGTCGATGAACGCCACCAGTGTCTCCGGGGTGGCCCGCACCTCGTTGATGGTGCGGGTCGAGTTCAGCTTCGGGTCGGACACCGACTCGTTCACTGTCTTGCCCTCGCAGCGCTTCCAGATTTCGGAGAACTCATCGAACAACGTTTGAGCCGACGCGACATCGGGCAACGCGATGACGTTCTGAATCACGAACATCGCGGGGCCCATCTTGGGCCCCCACCGCCACACCGAGCCGGCGAAAGCCTTCTCCTGTGCGGATTCGTAGCTCGATTTTTGTGCGGCAAAGGGCACGCCGGCGCACTCCGGTGCGTCCGAGGTGACGTTGGCCCGGCGCAGACCACCATTGCTGTCCGTCAGGGTGCTCATCAGCTGATAGTCCGATTGCATCGCCCGGTCGACCTCGGGTTTGGTCAGCAGGAACTGCTGGACGGACTGCTGGTCGGTCGGTCCGGCAGGCAGCGCGGCCCGTGACGGCGAGCCCGACGAGGGAACGGTCAGCCACACGACGAGTGCCACGACGGCGACGAGGATGATGACGTACGACAGCGTGAGACCGACGATGGCCTGGCTCCGGCCATTCTGCGGACGCTTCTTGATCTCGGAGAGCGCCAGATGACCGAGCACCGCACCGGCCGGGGCAAAGATGAAGGCGAACACGATCGACAGAGTCGCGAGCGTGTTGGTCTCGGCTTGCGGCGGAGGTGGCGTGGGCGCCGAAATGACCGGTGGCACAGCCATTGGCTGTTGTCCGAACGGATCGTGTGGACCGCCGAATCCCCCGTAACTCATCGCGTGATCCTACTGGGGCAGCCGCGGCCGGCGGTCAGGCGATGCGGGCCATCATGGCCTTGGCGACGTCGATTCCTGAGTTGTTCATACCCGACGCCGGGTCCTGCCCCGGAGCGACGCCGTAGAAACCCACCTCGACGTCGACGAGGCAGTTTCCCTTGACCCCGAGCGCGTGTGCGCTGGCACGGGCCCATCCGCCGCTGGAGCGGTCGGACGCCAGTGCGGCGGAGAGAACCGAATCGGTGACCCGCACGTTGTTGGCGGTCGTGATGTAGTTGCTGCCGTCGGAGGCCTGACCGGCCAGCACCGTCATGGTGCGGCCCTCGCATGCTTGCCACTGGTTGGTGAATGCGGTGAACGCTGCTTGCGCCTCGGCGGGGGAGGCGTACACGACGACAGCTTCTTCCACCTTCATCACCGGTCCGGAAGCGGCGGTCCACCAGTTCTCCGAGGCAAAATGCTGGACGCCGGTGCCTTGGAAGACGCTGCGTTGGGCCACCCTGGTGGCACCAACGCATTCGTGAGGTGAGGCTGCGGATTCGTTGGCCAAACCATTGGGCATCGTGTCGAGCGATCCGACCTGGCGATCCTTGGCGGCTGCCTCGAACTTCTGATTGAGCAGTGTGGTCAAGGCGCCGCCGTTGAGCAGGACGTCGGTGAAGTTGGCGCCGGTGATCGGCATCGCCACGACGTTGGGTTTCGCGGTCGTGGGTGGCGAAGTGGTGGTGGTCGTGGCTCCCGTGGTGGGAGAGCTGCTCGACGATGAGGTGGTCGGCGGGTTGGCGATGGCCGGCGTCGGCGTGTCCGAGGGCAGCGCGGCCCACACCACCAGTCCGATCACAAGCATCAGGATCATGAAGTACGACAGGACCAGCCCGATGATTGCGCGGTCGCGGCCCTTCTGATGAAGACGCTTGATCTGTGAAAGCGCAATATGGCCGAGCACGGCCCCGGCGGGAGCGAAGACGAACGCGAAGACGATCGACAGCGTCGCCAGCGGGTTGGTCTCCTCCGACGGTGGCGGCGGAACCTGATAGTTAGGTGGCCCCGACTGGGGCCCCGCCCACCCACCTGACGGCTGCCCACCGAACGGCTGTCCACCGAACGGCTGCCCGCCGAATGGATCCGACGACGGTCCGCCATATCCCCCAAAGCTCACCGACGCCTCCCTCAGGCAAACCTGTGCAGCGCGACTTTCACGCACGCATAGACTAGGCCGGTGGCCGGCCGGATTTCAGATCGCGATATCGCGGCCATCCGTGAAAAAGTCCGAATCGAAGATGTCGTCGGCGACTACGTCCAGCTGAGGCGGGCCGGCGCCGACTCGATGAAGGGCCTGTGCCCGTTCCACGACGAGAAGTCTCCGTCGTTCCACGTGCGGCCGAACCATGGTCACTTCCACTGCTTCGGCTGTGGCGAGGGCGGCGACGTGTACGCCTTCGTCCAGAAGATCGAGCACGTGAGCTTCGTCGAGGCGGTCGAGTTACTGGCCGACCGGGTCGGCTACACCGTCACCTATACCGGCTCGTCGACCACCAATGTCCAGCGCGACCGGGGCAGCCGAAGCCGGTTGCTGGCCGCCAACGCCGCGGCCCAGGAGTTCTATGCCGAGGCGCTGACCTCAGACGAAGCCGCCGAGGCGCGCAAGTACCTGACCGAGCGCAACTTCGACGCCGCCGCGGCTGCCCAGTTCGGGTGTGGGTTCGCGCCGTCGGGGTGGGACACGTTGACAAAGCACTTGCTACGCAAGGGTTTCGAGTTCAAGGAGCTGGAGGCGGCCGGACTGAGCCGGGAGGGCAAGCGCGGGCCGATGGACCGGTTCCATCGTCGTCTGTTGTGGCCGATCCGCGTGTCCTCGGGCGAGACCATCGGCTTCGGTGCGCGCCGGTTGTTCGACGACGACCAGAACCAGGCGAAGTACGTCAACACCCCCGAGACCGTGCTCTACAAGAAGTCGCAGGTGTTGTTCGGGCTTGACCGTGCCAAGCGCGACATCGCCAAGGGGCATCAGGCCGTCGTGGTCGAGGGCTACACCGACGTGATGGCCATGCACATGGCCGGGGTGACGACCGCGGTGGCGTCGTGCGGCACCGCGTTCGGCGAGCAGCACCTGTCGATGCTGCGCCGGCTGATGATGGACGACAACTTCTTCCGCGGCGAGTTGATCTACGTGTTCGACGGTGACGCCGCCGGCCAGGCTGCCGCGGTGAAAGCGTTCGAGGGCGAGCAGAACCTGTCCGGTCAGTCGTTCGTGGCGGTGGCTCCCGACGGGATGGATCCGTGCGATCTTCGGCTGCGCTCCGGCGACGGCGCGGTGCGCGATCTGGTGGCGCGGCGAACTCCGTTGTTCGAGTTCGTGATTCGCAGCGCACTGACCGAGCATGACCTCGACAGTGCCGAGGGCCGGGTGGCCGCGCTGCGGCGCTGCGTGCCGATCGCGGCCCGGATCAAGGATCAGACGCTGCGCGACGAGTACGCCCGTCAGCTGGCCGGCTGGGTCGGCTGGGACAACGTCGCCCAGGTGATCGGCCGGGTGCGGGAGGAAGCCAGCGGGGGCCGCAAGGATTCGCGGCGTCAGCCCGCGCGGCAACAGGCGAGACCCGGGCAGACCCCGGTACCGGCACCCGTCGGCCGCCCCGACCCGAGCGATCCGACACTGTGGCCGCAGCGCGAGGCGCTCAAAGCCGCGCTGCAGTATCCGGCGATCGCCGGGCCGGTGTTCGATTCGTTGACCGTCGAGAGCTTCACCCACCCCGCGTACGCCGCGGTGCGTGGGGCGATCGAGGCGGCCGGCGGCATGGCGTCGGGCAAATCCGGGGCCCAGTGGATCGAGGCCGTCCGCGAGCAGACCACGTCGCCGGCGGCGGCCAGCCTGGTCAACGAACTGGGCGTCGAGGCCATCAACGTCGAGGACGACGAGCACCTGCCGCGATACATCAGCAGCGTGCTGGCCCGCCTCCAGGAAGTCTGGGTGGGCCGGCAGATCGCCGAGGTGAAGTCCAAGCTGCAACGCATGTCGCCGGTGGAACAGGGAGACGAATATCACGCCCTGTTCGGTGACCTGGTGGCCATGGAGTCCTACCGGCGCAGCCTGCTCGAACAGGCCAGCGGGGACGACCTGACTGCGTGATTGCCCGCATCGCGATAGGGTGACGGCAGTCGGGCCCCTACACGCGAAAGAGGCAAACCCGGTGACACTGTTCAGCTCCAAGACGCGGCGATACGCCGCAGTCGGCGCATTTGCGCTGGTCGCAGGGGCGGCCGCGGCTGCCCCGGCGTTCCTCGCGACGTCCGCCCCCGGCCCCGAGGTCTCGGCCCAGCCGGCCTGCCTGGCCTGGTTCGGGAACAAGGAGGACGGCAAGTGCCTGTCCTACTCGAACGGAACGCCTGCCAACATCGGCACGCCGTGGGTCGGCGTTGGGCAAAACGGCGTGGTGACCGGCCCGCTGCTGCCGGGCACGTCGATCAACCAGGGGATCGGCTAGCTCTACCAGCGAGATTTCGCTGAACCGTCGGTGCTCTCCTTCGTGGAGAACACCGACGTTTCTGCGTCTATGGGGGTCAGCGTGAGGAACTGCGGATCCGGCGACACCCGTTTGGCGACCTTGCGCCGGCCGGCGTCCAGAACCGCTTTGGTGGCCGGATTGGCGGTCACCGCGCGATAGGTACTGGCGATCTGCTCATAGCGGCGTCGCCCGGCCTTGGCGCCGAGCACGTAGCCGACGGCGATCACGGCGGCATAGCGGATCACAGCGTTCCTCCCAGACGACAACTTTGTGTCCTCCATCCTGCCTCACCGACGCCCCGGCGCGCCCGTCTGGGAGCGAGTTGGCGGCAGCGGCGGTCCATGCGCTAGAGTCAACGCTCGGCCGCGGCTTCCGCGGAAGGTAGTCCCCTGTAGCTCAATTGGCAGAGCTCCCGACTGTTAATCGGGCGGTTATTGGTTCGAGTCCAATCGGGGGAGCAAGTTCTCCAAACCCCAGCCTTACGACTGGGGCCGGGTCTGAGCCTGACGGGCCGCCTGGGTAAGCGCCTCCACAAGTGGATTGGCCGCCGACGCGAGAGCTTTCCGCTCCTCTTCGGACAGTTGATAGAACGTCCACACGCCCCAGGCCGCCGGCCGCACGTACACCGTCACCTGTTGCCGGTTGTTCGCCAGCACGGCAGGGACGGGCACCGCGCGATCGAGGGTGGCGGCGCTGGACATCTCCTCGGCTATCTGTTGGACGTTGACTGATTCCTGCAGTTGGTACAGCACGGCCTTGTTGGCGGGGCCTTCCATGGCGAGGAACCATGCCATCAGTGTCTCCTTGGGGTCAGTGGTTGTGAGCGGTGGTACTTCGACGATCACGAGTGAGATCGCAAACAGTGTGGCCTATCGACGCGCCGCCGTCAGCCCACTCGCTGAGCCGGTCTGATTGGCTACCCTTGGGGGGTGCACTCACGGCTGATCGCCATCGTCGCCTTCGTCGGTCTCCTCGCGGTTGGTTGCGGCTGGAAACCGTCATCCGCACCGCCTCCGAAACCCGATACCTGCGCACCGACCGACGGCCCCAGCGCCGACACGGTCACCGACCAGATCGCGAAACTGCCGGCTCCCGAAGCGGGCAGGCAGTGGACGCAGATCGGCTCCGGACACACCACCAATTGCCGGCTGTACTGGGTCCAGGTGGGCCAGACCAACCCCGAGCCCAACAGCGCCGGGCAGCTGCTGTTCTTCGACCGGCAGACGCCGCTCGGCCCGGCCACCCCGGAGCCGCGGCCCTACATCAACGTGGTCACCAATGCCGATGACACCGTGGTGGTGAACTACCAGTGGCAGCAGGGCCACGACTCACCCACCTCGCCCACCGGAATCGCCACCGTGCGGTTCCGGATCGGGGACGACGGCAAACTGGTTGCCGTCGACCCGATTCCGAAGCCCTGAGACGCCTCAGCCGTTGACCAGCTCGGCGGGGTCGAGCATCGCCGCGTAGCGCAACTGCTCGGGGATGCCGAACCCGTCGACGAGGGTTTCGACATGCGGGCGCAGTGAGCGACACCGTTCGTTGATCCCGCGCGTCACGGCCTTGGCACGTTCGGTGGACAGGAAACGGTGCTGGATGAACCAGGCCTTGTCCTGCTCGATCGCCGACAGCGCGTACAGATCGCAGACATCGTCGAGGAGTTCGCGTGCGGTGTCGTCCTCGCAGGCGTCGATGCCGGCGACGAACGCTTCCAGGATGACGCGGTCGATGTGCGCCTGCGCGGCATGCAGCACGTGGTCCTGGACGGCGTTGAACGCGTCGAAGGCCGACATCTCCTTGGCCTTGCCCTGCAGTCGCCGGGCCACCGAGGCCAGCATGTATTCCTCGCGGTCCTCGAACATCTTGACCTGGGTACCGCGGTTGAACAGGCTGCCCTCCTCCTCGTTGTCCTGGCGGGTGTCCAGGACGGTTTGGATGATGGTCTCGGCGGCAGTGCGTTTCAGCACCCGCTCACCGGCGTAGTTGGCCGCGAACCGGACCCATTCGACCGGGCTCATGCCCTTGATGTCGTCGGCGTAGGCGGTGAGCAGCTCTTTGGCCACCAGTTGGGTGAGCACATGGTTGTCGCCCTCGAAAGTGGTGAACACGTCGGTGTCGGCGCGCAGGGCGATCAACCGGTTCTCCGCGAGATAGCCTGCGCCGCCGCAGGCTTCGCGCGCTTCCTGGATGGCGCGGCTGGCATGCCAGGTGTTGGCGGCTTTCAGTCCGGCCGCGCGGGCCTCCAGTTCGCGCTGCTCCTCGGCATCGGGATCGTCGGAGGTCTGCAACTCATGGCACTTGGCCACCAGTTCGTTCTGTGCGAACTGCAGCGCGTAGGACTTGGCGATCAACGGAAGCAGCCGGCGCTGATGCACCAGGTAGTCCATGATGAGGACTTCCTGGTTGCTCTTCGGGGCTTCGAACTGTCTGCGTTCCAACGCATATCGGGTGGCGATGTCCAGTGCCACCCGGGCCGCGGCCGAGGCGCTGCCGGCGACGGTGACCCGGCCCCGGATCAGGGTGCCCAGCATGGTGAAGAACCGCCGGCCAGGGTTCTCGATCGGTGAGCTGTAGGTGCCGTCGGGGGCGACGTCGGCATAGCGGTTGAGCAGGTTCTCCCGCGGGACGCGCACATGGTCGAACACGATGCGTCCGTTGTCGACGCCGGGCAGGCCGCCTTTGTAGTGGCAGTCCGAGGTCGTCACACCGGGCAGGTCATTGCCCTCGTCGTCACGGATGGGCACCACGAAGCAGTGCACGCCGTGCCCTTCACCGTCCGGGGTGATCAATTGTGCGAAAACAGTTGACACCCGGGCGGTTTCGGCGGCCCCGCCGATGTAGTCCTTGCGCGCGGTGGGGGTGGGGGAGTGAATGACGAATTCCTCGGTCGTCGGATCGTAGGTGGCGGTGGTCTCCAGTGCCTGCACATCGCTGCCGTGACCGGTCTCGGTCATCGCGAAACAGCCCAGCAGGTCCAGGTCGATGAGCCGGCGCACGTAAGCCTTGTGGTGGCGCTCGGTGCCCAGATTCTCGATGGCGCCGCCGAACAGGCCCCATTGGACCCCGGCCTTCACCATGAGCGACAGGTCGCTCATGGCCAGCATCTCGATGCGCGTGATGGCCGCGCCCACGTCGCCGTTGCCGCCGTGTTCTTTACGGAAGCCGTCCTCGGCTGCGCCGGCCGCCGCCATGATCTTGAGCTGCTCGGTCACCTTGGCCCGGGCGATCGCAGTGTTGGGGGTGTAGTGCGGCCGGAAGATCTCGTCCGACAACGTGGTCCGCATGGCGTTCTTGACGTCGCGCCAACGGCCGTCCAGCGTGTTTCGCAGATGCTCGGCAGTGGAGGTCATATCCGACGGTAACGCGTGCGGCGGCGGTAATAGGACGGTTGACCCGGTATCTGTTGGGAAGGCAAGCCTTCCTGGACAAGCTCGACCTCGGCGCGAAAGACTGACGCCATGCCGGATTCGGTCGGTAAGTCACTGTCTCCCACCGGGTTGCCGCATGTGAGCTATCACCGGCATGCCGATGTCACCGGTGGGTGGCTGCGCGCGGCGACCTTTGGCGCGATGGACGGTCTGGTCAGCAATACCGCGTTGATCGCCGGTGTCGGGGCCAGCGCGTCGGCTCAGACTGTGGTGCTCAGCGGTGTAGCCGGGCTGTTGGCGGGTGCTTTCTCGATGGCACTGGGTGAATACACCTCGGTGACGACGTCCAACGAGCAGGTCGATTCCGAGGTCAAGGTTGAGCAGCGGTCGTTCCGCAAGAATCCCGAGGCAGAGCAGGCCGAACTGGTGGCCATGCTCCAGGAGATGGGGATGACGGCCGAGACGGCGACGAAGGCCAGTGAGGAAATCCATCGCGACCAGAATCGGGCCTTGAACTTTCACCTCGTGCAGGAATTGGGCGTGCACCCGACGGAGAAGCCGTCGCCGTGGGTGGCAGGCGGCTCGTCCTTCGTGTTGTTCGCGATCGGTGCGATCGTCCCGCTCATCCCGTATCTGCTCGGCTTCGAATCGTTGTGGGCCGGTCTGGCCTGCGGTGGGGTGGGTCTGTTGATCGCCGGTGGCGTGGCGGCGAAGTTCACCCGTAAACCGGTGGCCATCGCGGGGCTGCGGCAATTGGTGTTCGGGGCGGTTGCGATCGCGGCCACCTACGCCGTCGGCATCCTGGTCGGTGCCGTCATCACCTGATGCTGCGTCCAATCCTGCTGGCCGGCGCCCTGGTGTTGTCGGCGTGCGGGCCGGCCCAGGCCACGCCCGGCCTCGACTACCTCGGTCAGCTTCAGGTGGCTTCCGGCGCCGTGCTGGACGGCACGGTGATCGGTGGACTGTCAGGGATCAGCTATGACGCGGCCGACGACCTGTACTACATCATCAGCGACGACCGTTCCGCGAAGGGGCCGGCGCGCTTCTACACTGCGCGGATCACGTTGTCGGAAAACGGTATCGGTGACGTCGAGTTCGTCGCCACCCATCCGTGGCTGGACCGCGACGCACAGCCGTTCGGCCCGTTGAACAGCAACGTGCAGCCGCCCGTGGTGCCGCCCGACCCCGAGGCCATCGCCTTCGATGCCCGCCGACAACGGTTGTACTGGACCAGCGAGGGGGAGCGGCGGGTCGAGGGGCCGGGTGCGCCGATCCTGCTGGACCCGTGGGTGCGGACCGCCGCCCTCGACGGTAGCTTTCTGGGCGAATTCGCGTTGCCCGACGGGTTGCGGATGTCGGCCGGCGAACACGGCCCGCGGCGTAACAGCACGCTGGAAGGGCTGACCCTGACACCGGACGGACGGTATCTGTGGGCGGCCATGGAGGGGCCCGGCTATGACGACGGTCCGCCACCGGATGAGCAGCACGGTGCGGTGACGCGGGTCGTCCGCTTCGACGCGGAGTCCGGGGCGGTCAGCGGCCAGTACACCTATCCGCTGGACCCGGTCACCGCCGGGCCGGGCGGAGACAACGGATTGTCGGATCTGGTGGCGCTCGACGACAGCAGCTTTCTGGTGATCGAGCGTGGATTCGGGACGCACGTGGCGGTGCGGATCTACCGGGCCGGCATCGTCGAGGGCTCCACCGAGATGACCAAGACGCTGCTGGCGGATCTGACCACCACGCCAGGCCTGACGCCGCTGGACAACATCGAGGGAATCACGTTGGGGCCCAAGCTTGCCGACGGTCGGCAATCGGTGATCGCGGTCAGCGACGACAACTTCTCGCCCACGCAGGTGACGCAGTTCCTGTTGTTCGCGATGTGAGAATTCGCGGTCTGGCCCGCCTCGGGTGTGCGGGACGATTGCTTCGTGAGCGTCGAATGGTATGCCGTGTTTCCGACCGATCCGCGATGGGTTCCCAGCCTGGATCGCGAGGACGCCGCGCGTGCCGTGTTCGAGGTGCTCATGGGAAGCGATATCGAGATCAAGGTGAACCGGCCCGGCCGGGTGGTGTTGGAGGACGCCGGTGAGTGCCTTGAAACCATCGGTTGCCCGGCATGCGGGACTTTGGTGGGCGAGAACCCGAAGAACATGGAGTGGTGGGTTGCCCAGTTGAACCGTGCGTGGACGGATGCCATGGGGTTCTGGCCGCTGGATGTGACGACGCCGTGTTATGGCACTCGGACTTCATTGAACGATCTGGTGTACGACGCGCCCCAGGGCTTCGCGTCCTGGTCGGTCGCGGCGCGAGACCCGGTGTACGCGATGGACGAAGACAAGCTGGCGCTGGTCGGCGCGGCGCTCGGACACCCTGTTCGTTGGACTCATCGGCACACCTGATCGCGTTACACACGCGGAGTCTGATCGTCTGTGGCGCATCGAGATTGACGTGAGGGCCGTGAATCTCGCCGGATCACGACCCTCACGTCAATCTCGGCGAGCGGCCGCTATTTCAACAACGCGTGACGATCGAAGTAGAAGTACGTGTACCCCGCGGTGATCCCACACACGAGGGTGGCCACGAGCAGCATCTGGGATCCGCTGACCACGACGCTGATGAGGCCACCGACGACGGCGCCGCCGGCGAATCCGGCCCAGAGCAGGAAATATCCCAGCCAATCACTCAGCCGGCCTCCGCTGATGTGGCGTTCGATGCCCTGTCCCATTTTCACCAGCGTCCCGGTCACATAACTGAGCGGGATCGACACCTCGCCGTCCTTGACGAACGACGTGTTCAATGCGCCGATGCCGAAGGCCACGAACAGGATTGGGACGTACGGAACATCGCGGGCGGTCCAGCCGCGTTCGAGGATGTCGACCACGGTGGACACCACCAGCGCCAGCGTCGTCAGCACGGTGGCGCCATGCGGGTGATTGACCCAGAGATGGCGGCGGCACAGCGATGCGATCACCACACCGCCGACAAAGGATGCCAACAGCAGTGCGGCGCCGATCGCCAGCCACGTCTCGTCCTGGAACAGCCCGAGGAAGGCCCGCTCGGTATTGCCCGTCATGAAGGTGACGAAGTACCCCGCCGAATGGGTGAACGCCGCTGCCCCCAGTAGTCCGGCCAGGCCGGCCAGAACCCATGACAACCGGGCCTCGCCGTCGAACTGTTGCGACATGTCACCCATTGTGGGGAGCGTTGCCGACGCTCGGGGTGGGATTCGCCGCCGGCGTCAGCTGTCGGAGCCGACCGTGACCGCAGTCGCCTCGTCGGTCAGCTCGTCGAGTTCGTCCTCTTCGACATCGATCCCGACGAGGTGCGGACGGGTCAGGGTCAGCACCCCGGCACCGGCCAGCACGGCGACCGCGCCCACCCAATACGGCAGGTGCACGCTGACCTGCTCGCCGAGCACCCCGGCCAGCCAGGGCGCCACGGCGGCACCGCCGAAGCGCAGGAAGCTGTAGGCGGCCGAGGCGACACCACGCTCCACCGGGGCCGCCTTCATCACGGTTTCGGTGATCAGCGTGTTGTTGATGCCGATGAACAGGCCGGCGATCACCACACCCGATGCCAGGACTGTCTTGGAATCCGTCCACACCGCCATCACGGCCAGCACGGCGGTGAAGGCGAGCAGGTTGAGGATGAGTACCCGCACCGTGCCGAAACGGTGCTGCAGTCGTGGGGCCACCACCACGGAGGTGAACGCCAACGCCAGACCCCAGCCGAAGAAGATCAGCCCGATCTGATGGGCGGTCATGTCCAGCGGGAACGGGGTGAAGGCCAGCAGGGTGAAGAACCCGAAGTTGTAGAACAGTGCGGTGATCGAGACGCCGAGCAGTCCGCGGTGGCGCAACGCCCGGAACGGATCGGCAAGTGTGGTGGCGCGTTCGGCGCGCGGCGTGGCCGGGAGCAGGAAGGCGGTGATCACCAGGGCGAAGGCCATCAGCGCCGAGACGCCGAAGAACGGGCCGCGCCAGGAGATCGAGCCGAGTACACCGCCGACCAGTGGGCCGACCGCGATGCCCAGGCCCAGCGCTGCCTCATAGAGGATGATGGCTTGTGCCACAGAGCCTTTCGCGGAGTTGACGATGGTGGCCAGCGCCGTGGCGATGAACAGGGCGTTGCCCAGGCCCCAGAGTGCGCGCCAGCCCACGATCTCCATCACGGTGTCGCTCATCCCGGCCAGGCCGGCCCCGGCGATGATGATCACCAGGCCGAGGAGCAGGGTGCGCTTGGGGCCGATGCGGCTGGACACCACGCCGGTGATCAGCATCGCCACGCCCATCACCGCCATGTAGCTGGTGAACAGCAACGACACCTGCGACGGCGAGGCGTCGAGGTTGTCGGCGATCGGTTTGAGGATGGGATCGACCAGTCCGATGCCCATGAAGGCGACGACGGAGGCAAAAGCGACGGCCCATACGGCCTTGGGTTGGCGCCACATCAGGGCGGTAACTCCTATCTAGTTTTTGAGCGGCAGTGGATGCTCGTCGACGTCGGTGAGCAACCGTCGAACGATGTCGACGGAAGCTGCCAACGTCTTGCGCTCCTCGGCGGTCAGGCGTTCGAGCCGAGGGTTGATCACGGCGGCGCGATCGGCCCTGGCCTGCTCCAGGGTCTGCCGGCCCTGCTCGGTGATGCGGATCAAAACCGCGCGGGCATCGCCGGGATCGGTGGTGCGTGACACCAGGCCGGCGTCTTCCAGACGGCGAACCTGGGTGGTCATGGTCGGCTGGGAGCAGTGATCGAGATAGGCGAGGTCGGAGATTCGTGCCTCGCCTTGATCTTCGATGGTGGACAGCAGCCGGGCCTGAGCCCAGGGCAGTGGTAGCCGGGTGCGCTGGGTGGCCAGCCTGTTCAACCGGGCGACGACTGCCAACAGGTCAGCGCCGAGTTCGGTGTCGTCGGATACCGTGGCATCCTCGGTCGGGGTCGACATCCCCCCATATTACATAGATTTACTATGTAGTCTAGTCGGCGGGCGTGCCCGCGCTCACATGACGGGCACCCGACACCCGCGATCGCGGCTGGCAGAATCGAACGATGACCGCGATACCCCCGGCGACGACGCCTCGGCGCGGCCTCACTCCCGGCGAGCTTGCGCAGGCCGCGGTGATGGCTGCACTCTGTGCGGCCACCGCGATCATCGCCGTGGTGGTGCCGTTCGCCGGCGGGCTTTCGGTGCTCGGAACGGTGCCCATGGGCCTGCTGGCCTACCGCTACCGGCTGCGGGTGCTGCTCGCGGCCACCGTCGCCGCGGGCACGATCGCCTTCCTGATCGCCGGCATGGGCGGAGCGATGACAGTCTTCGACTGTGCCTACATCGGCGGACTGACCGGCGTGGTCAAGCGCCGTGGCCGCGGCACCGGAACGGCGTTCGTGGCCGCCATCGTGGCCGGGGCGCTGTTCGGATCGGCGATCATCGTGGCGCTCACCGTGTTGACGAGGTTGCGCAGCTTGATCTTCGACTCGCTGAGCGCAGGCATCGAAGGGATCGCCAAGGTGCTCGAGCGCATCCCGGTGATCGACGTGGCCGCCGCACCGCTCAGGAA
Organism: Mycobacterium sp. NPDC004974; assembly: GCF_053600815.1. Taxonomy (NCBI): domain Bacteria; kingdom Bacillati; phylum Actinomycetota; class Actinomycetes; order Mycobacteriales; family Mycobacteriaceae; genus Mycobacterium; species Mycobacterium sp. NPDC004974. The sequence continues at coordinate 178,037 of NZ_JBSGAQ010000013.1, forward strand.
CATCTTTGCCACGATGATCGACTACTGGCCGGTGCTCATGCTGTTCCTCGGCATCGCCAGCATCACCTCGATCAGCATGATCGGCTGGTGGGCCCTTTCGCGCATCCTGGCCCGGCTGCTCGGGGTCCCCGACGTCCACAAGCTCGACGCCGAGGACGAGGACGACGCAGCGCCGATCGCTCCTGTCCCGGCCCGGTTGATCGACGTGCGGTTCCGGTACCCCGGCGTCGAGCGCGACGCGCTGGGCCCGGTGTCGATGGAATTGCAGCCAGGCGAGCATGTCGCGGTGACCGGGCCGAACGGCTCGGGCAAGACCACGCTCATGCTCATGCTGGCCGGGCGCCAACCCACCGCGGGCAGCATCGAGCGGGCCGGCGCCGTGGGGCTGGGTCGCATCGGCGGCACCGCAGTGGTGATGCAACATCCGGAAAGCCAGGTACTCGGGAGCCGGGTGGCTGACGACGTGGTGTGGGGACTGCCCGTCGGCGCGACTGTCGATGTGGAGCGGCTCCTGGCCGAAGTGGGACTGTCCGGCCTGGCCGAACGTGACACCGGAGGATTGTCCGGTGGCGAACTGCAACGATTGGCCGTCGCCGGGGCGCTGGCCCGCGAACCCTCGCTGCTGATCGCCGACGAGGTCACCAGCATGGTCGACCAACAGGGCCGCGACACCTTGATGAACGTCTTGTCGGGGCTGACCGATCATCACCAGATGTCGTTGGTGCACATCACGCACTACAACGACGAGGCCGATTCCGCCGACCGCACCGTGATGCTCAACGGCAACGGCGGCACCGCAGACAATACCGACATGGTGCAGACCTCCGCGGTGCCCGTCGCCGCAACGCCCGTCGTGCACAACGCCGCGCCGGTGCTGGAACTGACCGGTGTCGGACACGAGTACGCCAGCGGAACCCCTTGGGCGAAAACGGCTTTGCGTGACATCACGTTCACCGTCAACGAGGGCGACGGAGTCCTGGTGCACGGCCTGAACGGTTCCGGCAAATCGACCCTGGCCTGGATCATGGCCGGGCTGACGGTTCCCACCTACGGCGCCTGCCTGCTCGACGGGGTTCCGGTGGCGCAGCAGGTGGGTTCGGTGGCGATCTCGTTCCAGGCCGCCCGGCTGCAATTGATGCGCCCCACTGTGGGGCGTGAAATCGCCTCCGCTGCAGGCTTCTCGGCGCGCGAGCACGACCGCGTCGCGGGGGCGCTGGAGATGGTCGGACTGGATGCCGCACTGGCCCAGCGCCGTATCGACCAGCTCTCGGGCGGTCAGATGCGTCGCGTCGTACTGGCCGGATTGTTGGCCCGCTCGCCGCGCGCGCTGATCCTCGACGAGCCGCTGGCCGGACTGGATGCCGCCAGCCAACGGGGGCTGCTGCGGTTGCTGGAGGACCTGCGGCGCAACAACGGGCTGACCGTCGTCGTCATCTCGCACGATTTCACCGGACTGGAGGGCCTGTGCCCGCGCACGCTGCACCTGCATCACGGTGAACTCGCCCTCGCCCCGACAGCTGCCGGAGGTGCCCGATGACCGCTCCGACACGAGGACAACGCAAGCCTGTCGTGCTGTTGCGTCCGGTGCCCGGCGACACCGTCATCCACCGGTTGTGGGCCGGTACCAAGCTGCTCTCCGTGGCGGGTATCGGTGTGCTGCTGACCTTCTATCCCGGATGGGTGCCGATCGGCGCCGTCGCGGTGCTGGTGCTGGTGACCGCGAGACTGGCGCACATTCCGCGTGGCGTCCTGCCGTCGATCCCGTTCTTCCTGTGGATCCTGCTGGTCGTGGGCGGGGCACTGGCTGCGCTGGCCGGCGGCTCCCCGTTTGTCGACATCGGGTCGGTGCAACTCGGTCTGGGCGGGCTGCTCAACTACCTGCGGGTGACCGCGCTGGCGATCGTGCTGCTGGGGCTCGGCGCGCTGGTGTCGTGGACGACCAACGTCGCCGACGTCGCCCCGGCGGTGGCCACGCTGGGCCGTCCGCTGCGGGCGCTGCGCATCCCCGTGCACGACTGGGCGGTGACGATTGCGTTGGCACTGCGGGCTTTCCCGATGCTGATCGACGAGTTCCGCACGCTGTATGCGGCGCACCGGCTGCGCCCCGTCGAACCGGCCGAGACGTTCCGGGCACGGCGCAGGCAGCGGATCGCCAATCTGATCGATCTGCTGGCGGCCGCGGTCACCGTGGCGTTGCGCCGTGGCGACGAGATGGGTGATGCCATCACCGCGCGCGGGGGCGCCGGCCAGATCTCGGCGGCACCGTCAGGGCCCCGGGCGCGGGATTGGATCGCCTTCGCCATCCTCGTGCTGGTCTGCGGCGGTGCCCTGGCTTTGGAGCTGACTGTCCTGCCCACCAGCCTGCCGCGGCGCTGACGGCCGGTCGGGACGCGACCGGAGAAGCCGGATGACGGCCACGATGATCACTGCCGCGATGACGACGGCCGCCAGCCACGGCAGGAGCAGGCCGAACACCATCACCGCCCCCGACGCCACCGAGACCAGGCCGTGCCACCCGCGCTCGACTTGCCCCCAGAACCCCTGATACTGCGGCGCGGGGCCGCCGATCTGCTCCGCGGTGATATCGAGATTGACCGTGCTGTAGTCGATCTGGTCACCGAGCTGGGTGCGCTGCGCGCGCAGGCTGTCGAGGTCCGCCTGGCGCTGTGACAACGCGTTCTCGGCCTGGATGAGGGCCTCGGGATCCTTGGCGTCCCGCATGATCCCCAGCAGCCGGTCCACCGAGGTCTGCAGCGCCTTGATGCGCGCGTCGAGGTCGACGCGCTGCGAGGTCACGTCATCGGCGCGGACCTCGACGGTCTGCACCGTGCCGAGTTTCTTGAACTCGTCAAGGGTGCCTTCGAGTTTGGCGGCCGGGACCCGCAGCGCCAGTGAGATGTGGGCGTGGCCGGAACTGGAGCCGGCGTCCTCGGACCGGCTGTCGATCCGGCCGCCGGCATCGGTGGCAAGCGATACGGCCTTGTCCGCAACCGCAGTCGGATTGCCGGTGGTGATCGACATCGATGCGGTCTTGACGATGTCGCGTTTGACCTCGGTGGGTATCGGCGCGTTCTTCATCCCCGGACCGGCCTCGGGTGCCGGGGCCGCCGGGGCGAAACCGGCATCGCTCTGAGTGGCCGCCGGTGCCGAGGAATTGGGGGAGTGCCCGGCCGCGCAGGCCGGCGCGGCAGCCAACATGGCCGCGGCAAACAGTCCCACCGTCAGTCGGCGGTGGCGGGATGCACTGGTGTGCTGGGGCATCAGCCCAATGTAGGCGAAGTGCTGTGAGGCACGTGTTGAATTCCTGATGCCCCGGACGTGGAGCGATCGGTCACCAGAGCATCCGGCAGTGCTGGGCACAAGGGAGCTTTGTGACCACACAAGGTCAAGACCTCTTTTGAATGCCGGCTGGGCGGCGAACCATCAAAAGCATGAAATGCCCAATCAACAAGGGACGCAAAGTCTGCGCCTTGTTGGCCGCTACGAGAGTCTTATGAGGTCAGGATGTTGAAGATTGTTCGTCACATTTCATACGCATTCATGGGATACGTGTTTCTGCTTTGCACGTTCGCCCTGCAGGGGCAGTTCGAAGTGGCCTTGGCCTACCGAAGTGGTTGGGCTGCAGTCGCCGGTGTGGCCCTGGGAGGCTCCCTTATCGCAGCCGTAATGTGTTTCCGCAAGCAGGTCCTGAAGCTGGCCGAGTGCCGAAGGAATCGCCATCCCCTCCATTGCGGGAACATCTTCGCCGAACCCCTCAGCCAAGAGGAACTCGATCAGTACTACGTGAATTATCGCGGCGGTCGGCGGCGTGGCCAGTTGGCGGTGGCGCCGCGCGCATGGTGGCCCAACCAGAGTGAAGCACCGGAGCCTGTGCCGAGTCGGTTGTCGGCATGATCCCGCGGTCACTGGAGGGGTCCGCACACCTGCCTGGCAGAGCCGTCGGCAGTTCCCTAACGTGCGGCGGCCGTGTTCGCCGCCCACTGGGCGTCGGCCAGAGACTTCTCGATGTCACGGCGGCCCAGGAACATCTCATCGAAATACGGCTTGAGAGCCTGATATCCGGCCGGGAAGCCGGCTGCGCCGGGCGCTGGGATGCGCGGCCCCCGCAGCACCCGGAAGAAGGGGCTGACGTCGACTCCGCGTGCTTTCCAGTAGTCGTGGTAAACGGGCTGGGCGGCCAGTACGGCCGGAATGGCGGCGCCCTCGACACCCAGGTACTCGTTGCCGCGCTTGCTGCCCATCCAGGACAACACCTCGCGCACCGCATCCGGGTGCCGGGTGGCCGAGTTCGCCGCTGCAGCAATGCCATTGGTGACACTGACCCGGCCTTTTGGGCCCGCCGGCAGCATCGCCACACCCCACCGGAACCGGGCTTGATTCGCAATGGCGGCCAGGTTGTAGGTGCCGGACTGGAACAGGGCCATCCGACCCTGCAGGAAGGTGTTGCGGGAGAAGTCTCCGTTGTTGTTGGTGGCCGAGGCCGGTGGGGCGACGTGATCGTCGTTGATCAGCCGAACCAGATAGGTGAACGCCTCGACGGCCTGCGGGTTGTCGAAGGCGAAGCGGTCACCGATGTTGAAGATGCCGCCCGCCGAGCCGATGTAGTTGAGATAGATGCCCTGAAGGTCGTTGGCGGCGTTGTAGCCCCACTGCCGGATGCGGCCGATGTCGAAACCATCCGTGCCGGCCGAGCGGCCCTGCTCGTCGATGGTGAGCCGGGCCGCCAGCGATCGCAGTGTGTCGTCGGGTCCATTCGACCATCGCAGCGTGGTCAGTTCGGCGAGATCCACTCCGGCGGCGTCGAGCAGGTCCGCGTTGAAGTACACCGCGATACCGGCATCGGTCAGTTGCGGAACCGCCCACAGGGCGTCGTTGCGGGTGAACTGGTTGACCACCGAGGGCTCCCAGGCACGGGCGGCGTTGGCGCCCAATGCCTGTCCGATGTCGAGCAGTCGGCCGTTGTCGGCATAACCGGCCAGGTAGGCGTTGGACAGCCAGAAGATGTCGTCGGCGCTGCCGCCGGCCACATCGGTGCGCAGACTGTCGAAGTAGGCCGAATACGCGACGGTGTTGACCCGCACCTCGATGTCCGGGTGTTCCTTGCCGAACTCGGCGAAGGACTCCCGGTAGGCCGCCGCGACCTGCGGATCCCACAACCGCACGGTGACGACGGTGCGGCCTTCGGGTTCGGTGGTGTGGCCGAGCAGCACCGCGGCGACGAGCAGGACGACCATGGTCAGCGCGAGGCCGATCGCGGCCATCGTCGAGCGCCTCATGGCCGCTGCCTACCGCGAGATCGATGTGAGGGTCGTTGCGGCGGTGTGTTCACAGCCCTGGTGTCGATCTCGACGCTCATTTGATCCCCGTCACGACGATCGAGCGGACGATGTTGCGCGAGAACGCGATGAACAACACGATCAGCGGGACGATCGCCACCGTGGTCGCCGCCATCACCAGCGTCCACTGCGCGTTGTACTGCGTCTGCAGCCCGGCCGTCGCGACGGTGAGCACCTGCCACTTGCTGCCACTGGTGATCACCAGTGGCCACAGGAAGTTGTTCCACTGGCTCACCACGGTGATCAAGGCCAGGGTCACCAGGATCGGCCGGCTGGCCGGCACCACCACATGGGTGATCACGTCCAGGGTGTGAGCGCCATCGAGGCGGGCTGCGTTGATCAGGTCGCGCGGAATGGACCGAAAGTACTCGCGCAGCAGGAAGATCGCGTACGGCGAGCCGAACATGAACGGCAGCACCAGCGCCCAGAAGGTGTTTCGCAATCCGGCCTCGGCCATCATCAGATACAGCGGCACCACGGTCACCGTCGCAGGCACCATCAACGTTGCGATGTAGACCCAGAACAGTGCGTCACGGCCGGGAAACTGGAGCTGGGCAAAGGCATAGGCGGCCAGTACCGAGAACACGAGTTGGCCCAGCAGGATGACGGCGGTCATCAACGCGGTGACCACGATGGCGCGACCGAACCCGGCGTCGGCCAGCCCGGTGTAGTTCTCCAGCGTCGGCGGCGTGGGCAGCGACGGCGGGGGATCGGTGGCGAACTGCTCGGCCGAGGTGAACGAGGTGAGCAGCCCGAGTCCGAAGGGCAACAGGGTGATCACCGCGCCGAGGAGCAGCCCCACGTAGATCAGTGCGTTACGTGAGGTCATAGCTGATCCTGCGGCGGAAGTAGATGTGCTGGAGGAGCGTGATCCCGACGAGGATGACGAACAGCACGATGGCCATCACCGAGGCGCGGCCCACCGCGGCCGCGCCGAACGCCTCGGCATAGATGCGGTGGGCGATCAGGTCCGTATGGCCCTGCGGCCCACCCGCGGTGAGCGCATACACGGTGTCGAATACCTGCGCGGCGCTGACGATTCCGGTGACCAGGACGAAGAACATGGTCGGGCGCAGCATCGGCAGGGTGATGTGGCGGAACCGCTGCCAGTCGGTGGCGCCGTCGGTGCGGGCAGCGTTGTGGACATCGGCCGGGATGTTGAGGATGCCGGCCAGAAAGAACAGCGTCACGTAGCCGACATTCGTCCACACCACCACGGCCGACACCACCGGAAGCGCGAGGCCCGGATCCGTGAGCCAGTCCACCTGCCGGCCCAGCACAGTGCTCAGCGCCCCATCGGTGGGAGCCAGGATCCACTTCCACAACACGGCGATGGCCAGGGGCGCGCAGATCCACGGCAATACGTAAACGGTGCGGAAGAAGCCGGTGCCGGGGAGTCCGCGGGCCAGCAGCGATGCTGCGATCAGTCCCAGCACGGTTTGGGTCGGCACCACGAGGAGCACGAACAGCAGCGTCACGGCAAGCGAGGTGGCGAACGACGAATCGGTGAGTACCGATGCCCAATTATCCAGTCCCACATACTCGATCGGACCGAGCAGGTCCCACCGCTGCAGGCTCAGCCAGACCACCACCAGCATGGGCAGCAACAGGAAGGTGGCTACGCCGAACAGGCTGGGGGCGACAAGCGCGTACCCCAGTGCGGTGGTGCGGACACGCGAGGTGGCCATGGGGCCATTAAAGCCGGTCATGACCTCCGGACGCCACGCCGGGCACCGAACGCCCAACCACAACGCCGGAATGCCGCTGGGTCATCCCGGTGCGGGAAATTTGCTCAGATGACGTACATCACTTGACCGCTTCGGAATCGGAATCCCGGCTTCGCGCTTGTAGCAAGTAACAACGACAGACGGACTGGGGGCCAACTCATGAGCACACCGCAGCGTGCCCAAACGGGCGTTTCGATCACGAGGGTGGCACAGGCCATGCTCTTCACCGTGCTTGCTGCGGCCGCCCTGGTCCTTGGCTCGCTGGCAGGCCCGATCGCCTCGGCCAATGCCGACGACGGGTGTGCCGACGTCGAGGTCGTGTTCGCCCGGGGGACCAACGAAGCGCCCGGTGTGGGAGCAACCGGGCAGGCGTTCGTCGACGCACTCAGCGCCGACTTGCCCGGCAAGACGGTCGACGTCTACGGGGTGAACTATCCCGCATCGCTGAACTTCGGCCAGGCTGCCGACGGCGTCGCCGATGCCAGCAACCGGATCCAGTCGGTCGCGGCGAACTGCCCGGCGACCAAGATCGTGCTCGGTGGTTACTCACAGGGCGCCGCGGTGGCCGGTTACACCACCGCCGGCAGCGTGCCCGCCGGATTCGTGCTGCCCGCCGGGATCAGCGGCCCGATGCCTGCATCGGTCGCCTCGCATGTCGCGGCTGTGGCCTTGTTCGGGACGCCTGACGAGTGGGTTCTGGGCTTGGCGGACCGCAGCGCACCGCCCATCGCCATCGGCCAGCCCTATGTGGCCAAGACTATCCAGATGTGTGCACCAGGCGATCCCATCTGCTTCCCCGGGGGTCTGAACCGCGCCGCCCACAGCTCCTACAAGGACAACGGGATGGCAATCCAGGCAGCTGATTTCGCGGCTCGCCAGCTCGGCGGTGCGGCACCCTCGGCGCCCCTGGTGCAGACCGCGGGCGAGGTCACCGGTAACTGACACCAACCGAACAGGCCGACGGCCGGAAGTGGGTCCCATCGGACCGCTTCCGGCCGTTGCTTTGTCAGCCGTCGAGCTCTCGAAATCCGGCGACGGTGTCGGCCAGCGTGATTCGTGGATCCCGGTAGGTGATGCCGAGATCGCGCTCACTCGGTGAGTCGTCGGATGCCGGCATCTGCGTGTAGTACTGCATCCCGGCTTCGGTGAACGGTGTCTGGAACGGCAAGAACGGACCCATTCGGTCGAGCACCTGTCCGGCGACGCGGAGCACCGTGTCGGGAACCGGGACGGCGAACATCGTCTTGTCGCCGACCTCGGTGAGTAGTTTGGCCAGCTGGTCCACCGGAATGCGATGTCCGCCCGCCATATACCGGCGGGGTCCGCGTCCGGGCTCCAGAAGCGCGACATGCAGGGCGGCCAGGTCGCGACCGTCGACGATGGTCCAGGCCGCGCTGCGGCCGGGGATCGCTCCGAGTTGAAGTGCGGCGGCGACGCCCTCGCCGGCTTCGCCGAACTGGTTGCCGACCGGCGGACCCATGACCATGCCGGGATAGGTGATGTTCACCGGCGCGCCCGCGTCCTGCATTCCGCGGGCGTAGATCTCGACCTGGGCCTTGGACCGTCCATAGCCGTCGGTCCCGCCGAACACCGGCAGGTCCGCATCCAGTGTCTCCACGTCGGGATTGAACAGCGCGGTGATGCTCGAAACGTGAATGATCGGATCGAGGCCCAGTTCTGCGGCGCCGCCGAGCACGTTCCGAGCACCATCCATGTTGGTGCTCATCATCTGGGCGGTCTGGCTCGGATCGGTGGCGACGAGCGCCGCACTGTGCAGGACGGCATCGCAGCCCTCGAGTGCGCCCATGACCGAGTCGCGGTCGGTGATGTCTCCGACGGCGTAGTCGGAGACATCGACCCCGAGCTTGGCGACGCTGGTCTGCAGCCGGTCCGGATTGCGCACCAGAAAGCGGACGGAATGACCGGCGTCGGCAATCGCTTTCGCGCTCCACCCGCCCACAAATCCGGTACCGCCGGTGACCAACACGCGCATGACGCCAACCTCCTAGCGAACCAACGACTTGTCGCAAGGACGCTAGTACGTCGGGCGCCGCCGGGAGGTGATTTCAGCGTCCGTGCCTGTCGGGTCGGCTCAGCCTCCGTGCTGGCTTGGTCGGCTCAGCCTCGTGCTGATTTGGTCGGCTCAGCCTCCGCGAAGCGTCGCGAGTTCCCTCATGTTCGCCAACCCCTGCTCCTGCGCCTCATCGAGGAAGTGCGGCAGCCGGGCTCGCAGTTCGGGCAGCACCTCGTGGTCGAGCAATGCCTGCAGGTCGGCCTGCTTGGCGCTGCGGCCGGCCTGGTTGTCGAGCTCCTGGACGCCGGAATCGGTTGCATAGTCGTACAACTCGTGATGGATGGGCCGCGAGGTGTCGATATCCATGCTGCCGGGCTTCCAGTACGTGTACATGCCGAGCTTGGCTTCCGGGGTACGCACGGCCACGATGTGGCTGGGCGCCGATGTCGGGATGTTCGTCGGTGGGCCGGCAGCGCCGAATATCTTCTGCGCGATAGGGGATTTCAGCAGCGCGGCCATTTCCTCCACGGACATGTCGTCGGTGGCATGCGCGATCCACGGTCGGCCCGGGGCCGTGGCGTTGGCAGCGATGTCGGCGATGTCGGCGCGGCTCCCCAGGTAGGAGTAGCGAGAGTCCGTGCGCCAGCCCGAGCCGCCGTGCGCGATGCTCAGCAGGAGTGGGGCCAGGTCGGCGCTGGAAGTCAGCTGGGTGCGGGTGTCACCGGGTGCAGGTGTCAGGCGGCCTGACGGGTCACGGATGTAGAGCGGCACCCGGATGCTCTCCTCGTAGACCGCTGCGCCTTTGCCGCGCAAGCCGTGCGACCCGGCGTACTCGCCGTGGTCGGAGGTGAACACGACAACGGTGTTGTCGTCGATCTCCGGCCGGGCCGCGAGGGTGTCGAGCACCCGGCCGATCTGAGCGTCCACCTGCTGATGCAGCCACAGGTACATGTCGAGGCACCGCGCCCACTGCGCGGCTGCCTCTGGTCCGGTGTAGTCCATCGCGCCGGTCATCAGCGGTGACGTGAAGTTCATGTAGTCGATCTGCAGCTGAGGCTTGCCGCGGAGCCGCAGGTCCTCGGCGGTCTCGAAGTTCACCGGCTTGGCGTTGAACCAGTGCGGAACATCTTCCGGCAGAGGGTTTTTCGGCCACCAGCAGATATCGTGCGGGTTGACCAGCGACACGGTGGTGCACCACGGGCCCTCGCCGGCATGGGCGTCGAACCATCCGGTGAACTGATCGACGATCGACGGGTCCTGCTGCAGGCCCTGGTTCGGTGCGCCGTTGGGGGACGGGTAGGTGCCGCCGGAGAAGCCGTGGACGTCCAGGCCGTCGGGGGTGTTGTCGGCCACGCTGCCCAGGTGCCACTTGCCCCACCACCAGGTGCGGTAGCCGGCGTCGCGCAGCATCGTCCCCCAGGTCGGGAACCGGGCCGCCAGCGTCGACTCGGTGGGGCCTTCACCGGTGTACAGGCACCCGGTCTGATGGGAGTACAGCCCGGTGGTCAGCACCCCGCGCGACGGCGTGCACATGTTCGACGCGCTGTAGTGCGAACCGAACGTGGTGCTGCGGGACCGCAGCCGGTCGAGGTTGGGCAGCAGTGCGCCGAGCTGCTGTGTATCGGGGAACCACTGCGGCGCCCGCATCTGGTCAACGATGACGACGAGGATGTTGGGCTGGCCGGCCGTGCCTGGGCCGCGTCTGCCCAGTAGTTCATAGCCGCCGAATCCGACCGCGGCCGCGCCGGCGGCCACTGCCGCACCACCCAGGACTGTCCGCCTGCTGAGCTCTGCCATGTCCTCACGGTAGGCCTCGCTACGATCGGTCGGGTGTTGACGGCTCAAGATCCAGTGACCTGGGAGCCGCGGCGCATCGCCGTCGCCGGGGTAACGGGGTCGGGCAAGACAACCCTTGCGACGCGACTGTCGCACGAATTCGACCTTCCGTACGTCGAGATCGACAGCCTCTATCACGGACCCGGGTGGGAACCCCGACCCACGTTCATCTGCGACGTCGAGCAGTTCACCGCGGGGGATTCCTGGGTGATCGAATGGCAGTACCGCGCCGTGCGCAGCCAAATCGTGGCGCGCGCGGACACGCTGCTGTGGCTTGACCTACCGACCGCGGTGGCCCTGCGCCAGTTGACGCGTCGCACCCTTCGCAGACGCGTCGGCCGCGTCGAGTTGTGGAACGGCAATATCGAACCGCCGCTGCGCACAATTTTCACTGACCCGGACCACATCTTGCGCTGGGGCTTTCGCACCCGAAACAACCTCCGCGACACCGTCCCTGCGCTGGGATCGCAGGTGCCCCATCTGCACGTCGTCCGCTTCACGCGCCACCGTGATGTCGAGGCCTGGATGAGCCGCGCTGCTCCCACCTGAACCAAGTCGCCCCGCGGCGCCGCTACCGTGGGGGCGTGACAGCTCAACGACGCGTGGACGCCGATTTTCTGGAGCTGCCCCGGTTCGAGTTGGCTGACGCGGCACTGTCCGCGGCAGCCGCCGCCGGCGCCAGCTACGCCGACCTGCGGATTCACCGCATCACCACCGAGATCATCCAATTGCGCGACGGTGAGTTGGAGATGTCCGTGGTCAACCGCGAAGTCGGCCTGGCGGTGCGGGTGATCGTGGACGGCGCGTGGGGATTCGCCTCCCACGCCGAGCTGGCGCCCGAGGTGGCCGCCGAGACGGCGCGTCGCGCAGTGCAGGTGGCCACGACGCTGGCGTCGTTGAACGCCGAGCGCATCGAATTGGCCGGCGAACCGGTCTACACCGACGTGACCTGGGTGTCGAACTATGGCGTCGACCCCTTCGTCGTCCCCGCCGCCGACAAGATCGGTCTGCTCGGCGAATATTCCGGCCGGTTACTGGCCGCCGACGGCGTGAACCATGTGTCGGCGGGAGTGCATGCGGTCAAGGAGCAGACTTTCTACGCCGATACGTTCGGATCCTCGATCACCCAACAGCGGGTGCGGGTGATGCCGACGATGGAGGCGGTGGCAGTCGACTCGGCCGCCGGGTCATTCGAGACCATGCGCACGTTGGCCCCGCCGACGGCGCGGGGCTGGGAAGCACTGGCCGGTGACGACGTGTGGGACTGGACGTCCGAGCTGGCAGAGTTGCCTACCTTGCTCGCCGAGAAGACCAAGGCGCCTTCGGTTGTCGCGGGCCCCACCGACCTGGTGATCGACCCGTCCAACCTGTGGCTGACGATTCACGAATCAATCGGGCACGCCACCGAATACGACCGGGCGATCGGCTACGAGGCGGCCTACGCCGGGACGTCGTTCGCCACTCCGGACAAGCTCGGCAGCATGCGCTACGGCTCGCCGGTGATGAACGTGACCGCCGACCGCACGGTGGAATTCGGCTTGGCCACCGTCGGTTTCGATGACGAGGGAGTGCGGTCGCAGAGCTGGGACCTGGTGCGGGACGGCGTCTTCGTCGGCTACCAGCTGGACCGGGTGTTCGCCCCGCGTCTCGGGCAGGCTCGTTCCAACGGCTGCTCGTATGCCGACTCGCCACACCATGTCCCGATCCAGCGGATGGCCAATGTGTCACTGCGGCCCGGTCCGGAGGACCTGAGCACGCAAGACCTGATCTCGCGGGTGTCCGACGGCATCTACGTCGTCGGCGACAAGTCATGGTCGATTGACATGCAGCGGTACAACTTCCAGTTCACCGGTCAGCGGTTCTATCGGATCCGCGACGGCAGGCTGGACGGTCAGCTCCGAGACGTGGCTTACCAGGCCACCACCACCGATTTCTGGGGTGCGATGGAGGCGGTCGGCGGGCCGTCCACCTGGCGCCTCGGCGGCGCGTTCAACTGCGGCAAGGCCCAGCCCGGGCAGGTGGCACCGGTCAGCCACGGCTGCCCGAGCGCCCTGTTCCGCGGCATCAACGTACTGAACACCCGGACGGAGGGCGGCCGATGATCGGCGCGCAGCAGGTCGTCGACATCGCTTTGGGCGCAGCAGATCCTGGCACGGAAACCATCGTGCTGGTCACCGACCGGGCCGACGCATCGCTGCGGTGGGCGGGCAACTCGATGACCACCAATGGTGAGACGGTCAGCCGTACCATCGCGGTGATCTCGATCGTGCGCCGCGGTGACAAGGCACATGTCGGGTCGGTGCGCTCCACCGAAGTGGACCCGGCGGTGATCCCGGAACTGGTGGCTGCCGCCCAACGGGCCGCGGTGGCGTCGCCCGCGGCGCGCGATGCCGCACCGCCGTTGCCGGGCACCGGGGTGCCGGCCGACTGGGATGCACCGGTCGCGGGCACCGGTGCGCAGGTGTTCACCGGCATCGCCGATGATCTGGCCAAGGGGTTCGCCGGTTCCGACCAGCTCTACGGATATGCCCGCCACGTCATGGAGACGACGTTCCTGGCCACCTCAACCGGCCTGCGCCGGCGCTACACCCAGCCGACCGGGTCGGTGGAGATCAACGCCAAGCGGGACGGGGCGAGCGCCTGGGCCGGGGTGAGCACCCCGGATTTCGCTGATGTGCGGGTGGATTCTCTGCTCGACGAGTTGTCGCTGAAGCTGGGGTGGGCGCAGCGTACGGTCGAGCTGCCGGCCGGCCGCTACGAGACGCTGATGCCGCCCTCGACCGTGGCCGACATGATGATCTATCTGACCTGGGCGATGGACGGCCGCGGCGCGCAGGAGGGACGTACGGCGCTGTCGGCACCCGGCGGGACCCGGGTGGGGGAGCAGCTCACCGATCTGGGATTGACGCTGTACTCCGACCCGTTCGCGCAGGCGCTGGCCTGCCAACCGTTCGTCGCGGTACCGAGTTCCTCGGAGCGGGTGTCGATATTCGACAACGGCATGGACATCGACCGGGTGGATTGGATCCGCGACGGGGTGGTCAACGCACTGGCCTATCCAAGGGCCGTGGCCGCCGAATACGGCACACCTGTTGCGGTGCCCGCTGACAATCTGCTGATGACCGGTGGCACAACCGAATTGGCCGATATGATCGCCGGCACCGAACGTGGACTGCTGTTGACCACGCTGTGGTACATCCGCGAAGTGGACCCGACCGTGCTGCTGCTGACCGGGCTGACCCGTGACGGCGTGTACCTGGTCGAGGACGGCGAGGTGAGCGCCGCGGTGAACAACTTCCGGTTCAACGAGAGCCCGCTGGACCTGTTGCGGCGCGCCACGGAGGCCGGCATCAGCGAGTTTACCCTGCCGCGTGAGTGGGGTGACTGGGCCACCCGCGCGTCTATGCCGACGCTGCGGATCCCGGATTTCCACATGTCCTCGGTGAGCCAGGCGCAATGAGCTAGGGAGGCCGATGTTGTTGTCCCAACGGCAATTCACGGTTTACGGCCCGTCGCACTGGGCCGCGATCGCCGTGTTCGTCGTTGGGGCGGTGCTGATGGTCTGGCTCGGACGGCGCCAGAACGAACGGCAGTCACGGGTGTTCGGCCGGATCCTGGGCGCGCTGACAGCCGCGATATACGTCGCGATGCTCGCCTACACGCTCATCCCGCCGTCGATCGAGCGGTCCGTGCCGTTGCGACTGACCGATCTGGCGACCGTCGTCGGCGCTTACGCGCTGTGGTCGCAGCGGCACTGGGCATTCGTGCTCACCTATTACTGGGGTCTGGTGCTGAGCACGCAGGCGCTGATCTCACCGGTGCTCAAGAGCCCGGATTTCCCGCACTACGAGTTCCTGGCGTTCTGGTCGATTCACCTGATGGTGGTCTGGGCGGCCATCTATTTGACCTGGGGCCGCGGCATGCGTCCCCATTGGCGTGACTATCGACTCGTGGTGGTGGTGACGGTGGTGTGGGCCGGGGTCACCATGGCGTTCAACGGTATTGCGGGAACGAACTATGGCTTCCTCAACGCCAAACCCGCGACCGCGTCGTTGCTCGATCTGATGGGGCCCTGGCCGGTCTACGTCTTGGTGGCCAGTGCGTTGGTGGCTGTGGTGTGGGCGCTCATGACGTGGCCATGGGAGCGTCGGAGTGCTCGCGGCCGTTGAGCCGGTCGTCCCACACCTGGAGCACCTCCGCGGAAGTGCGTGGAGTCGCCAGGCTGACAACGATGTACGTGATCAGGCTGGACACCAGGCCGAAGTAGATGGGCTCGTTGGCCAGCACGTCGCCGACGACGGCCATGGTGCCCAGCGTGACGAGTGTGCCGACCGCCATTGCCGCCAACGCGCCGGCACCGGTGGCGCGCTTCCACAGGAAGCCGCCGAGAATCGGCACCAGGAGCCCGCCGACAAGGATGTCGTAGGCGATGGTCAGAGCGCCGACCACGTCGTTGAGCAACGCGGCGATGACGATGACGATGACGCCGAGGACCGCGACGTAGCGCCGGTCGGAATGCACGTCCACCTCTGGGTTGTCGGCGTGGTCCTGGTTGTCGGGGCTCATGCCGGCCAGCCGCAGCAGCATCGGTTTGATGTCGGTGCGGGCCACCGTGGCGGTCGCGATCAGTGCGCCCGATGCGGTCGACATCATCGCCGCGACGGCAGCGGCGAGCACGATGCCGCTGATGCCCACGGGCAGAATCGCTTCCGCGATCTGGGCGTACACGTCGTCCTTGGCCTTGACGTCGGGCATGAAGGTCGATGCGGCCAAGCCGATCAACGCCCCGGCGATTCCGTAGAACACGCAGTAGATCGCGGCCGTCGTCCCGCCCCACCGGGCGACCTGCGGCGAACGCGCGGTGAACACCCGCTGCCAGATGTCCTGTCCGATCAGCATTCCGAAGCTGTAGACCACGAAGAACGTGATGATGGTGTCGGTCCCGATCGAGGTGAGGCTGAATACGGCGTCACCGGCACGGTCGCGGATGCCGTCGAAGCCGCCGGCCCGGTGCCAGGTGAACGGCAGCAGCAGGAAGAACACGCCGATGGTCTTGAGGACGAACTGGACCATGTCGGTCAGGGTGATCGACCACATGCCACCGATCGAGGAGTAGAGCATCACCACAACGCCGCCGATGATCACCGAAAGCGTTCTGCCCGTGCCGAACAGCACGTTGAACACCGTCGCGTAGGCGATGGTCGAGGTGACCGACAGCATCAGGGTGTAGGCGGCCATGACCACCCCGGAGGCCGAGGTCGCGTCGACGCCGTAGCGCAGGCTCAGCATCTGCGCGACGGTGTAGACCCGAAGGCGCTGAATCGGTCCGGCGAAGAACAGGCTCAGCGCCAGCAGGCCGATGGCGATCGCCACCACCAGCCACATGCCCGAAATTCCCCACTTGTAGCCCAGACCCACGCCGCCGACGGTCGAGGCGCCGCCGAGCACGACGGCCGCCATGGTGCCGGTGTACAACGTGGGCCCGAGGCGCCGGCCCGCGACCAGGAAGTCAGCGGAGTCCTTGGTCCGGGTCTTACCCCAGAACCCGAAGGCGAGCATCGCGAGGAGGTAGATCACGACGATCGCGATATCGACTGGTTTGCCCACGATGATTCCTTCGGTCAGAGGTGAGTGGGAGCGAACATCTTCAGCACTGCGGGCAGGACAACCACGGCCGGGCCGTCGGTGTCGAATGTGGCGGCCACGATCTCGCCGACGTTGTCGGGCGTGGCGGTGTGCGCGGGGATCCCGAAACTCGCCGCGAGGCGGGCGAAGTCGGGTCGGGCCAGTTCGGTGGCGGTCGCGGTGCCGAACTCGGCAGTCATGTACTCCCGGAGGATGCCGTATCCGCCGTCGTCGACGATTAGCCAGGTGACGTTGGCGTCATGCTGGCGGGCGGTGGCCAGTTCGGCAATGGAGTACATACCGCCGCCGTCACCGGACACCGCGAACGTGCGCTCGCCGGTGGCGATCGCCGCGGCCAGCGCGGCCGGGAACGCGAAACCCAAACCCCCTGCGCCCTGGGCGGAATGGAACCCACCGCCTTGCGGGTCCCACACCGACCAGGCCCAGTAGCCTGCGATCGTCATGTCCCAGAAGGTGTCGGTGCCCGCTGGCACTGCGGCCCGCAGGTCGGCCATCAGCTGCAGTTCGGTGGCCACATCCTGTCCGGCGAGCCTGTCCTGCACAGCTTTCCGCAAGTTGGCGGCCTGGGCAGCACCCGCGGCGTTGTCGCGCGATTCGACCAGCTCGGTCAGCGCGCGCATGGCCTGCGCGGCGTCGGCGTGGATGGCGAGCGCGGGGTGGTTGGCCTCCAGCACGCGCGCCTCGGCGTCGATGTGGATGAGCCGGCCCTTCGGGGCGAATGTGAAGTAGTTACTGGTGACCTCACCCATCGCGGTGCCGACGGCCAGCAGCACGTCGGCGTTCTCCAGCATCTCGGTGGTGTAGCGGTCCTCGATCCACGAGGCGGCCGACAGCGGGCGGTCGAAGTCGATGGCGCCTTTGCCGCCGACCGTGGAAACCACGGGGGCGCCCAGCTTTTCGGCCAATGCCACCAACGTGTCCGGTCCGCCGGGGGAGCGACGCACGCCACCGCCGGCCAAGATGACCGGCCGCTGCGCGGAGTTCAGCAGCGCCGCGGCCTCCTGGATCAGTTCGCGGCGCGGGACACGGTGCGTCGGGGTCACATCGAGCGCCGCCACCGGCGGCACCGTCGTCGGCTCCAGCAGCACGTCCTGCGGGATCTCCACCCAGGTCGGCCCGGCCGGAGCTGAGCGTGCCAACGCGTAGGCGTCGGCGATGAGGCTGGGGATTTCGGCGGCGTGGCGCACGGTGGCAACGCTTTTGGTGACGTTGACCGCGCTGGCCTTCTGATCGTCGAGTTGGTGCAGCATGCCGCGGCGCAGGCCCATGCCGGATCGCGGGACCTGGCTGGCGATCACCAGCACCGGAACCCCGGTGGCGTAGGCCTCCTGCAGCGCGCCGAGCGCGGTCAATGCGCCGGGCCCGGTGGACAGGAACAGCACGCCGACCTCGCCGGTGACCCTGCTGTAGCCGTCGGCGCCGAATGCCGAGTTGTTCTCCACCCGTGAACTGACGAACGTCAGGTCACTGCGCCGGATCGCGTCGAACAAGCCCAGTGCGTTCTGGCCGGGGATGCCGAACACGTGCGAGACACCTAGCGCGGTAAGGGTTTCGACGACGAGGTCGCCGCCGTTACGCATCGGGCCCCAAGGCCAGCAGGGACACCAGGTCATAGGCGACGTGTGACGCTGCGACACCGGTGATCTCGGCGTGGTCGTAGGCCGGGGCGACCTCGACCACGTCGGCGCCCACCAGGTTCAGCCCGCGGAACCCGCGCAGGATCTCCAGCAGTTCGCGGCTGGTCATACCGCCGGCCTCGGGGGTGCCGGTGCCGGGAGCGTGGGCCGGGTCGAGCACGTCGATGTCGATCGACACGTAGACGGGCCGGTTACCGAGGCGCTGGCGGAGTTTGTCGACAACCTCGCGCACGCCTTGGTAGTACACGTCGGACGAGGTGACGATGCCGAACCCGAAACGACGGTCGTCCTCGAGATCCTTCTTGCCGTACAGCGGTCCGCGGGTGCCGACGTGTGAGAGCGCCTCGGTGTCGAGGATGCCCTCTTCCACGGCGCGGCGGAACGGCGTGCCGTGGGTGTACTCGGCGCCGAAGTAGGTGTCCCAGGTGTCCAGGTGGGCATCGAAGTGCACCAGCGCGACGGGGCCGTGCTTGGCCGCGGCGGCGCGCAGCAACGGCAGCGCGATGGTGTGGTCACCGCCGATGGTCACCAGCTTGGTCCCGTCGGAGGTGAGGTCGCGGGCGGCACCCTCGATGGTCTCGATCGCCTCGTGGATGTTGAAGGGATTCACGGCGATATCGCCGGCATCGGCGACCTGGATGAGCTCGAACGGGGACACGTCCATGGCGGGGTTGTACGGGCGCAGTAGGCGCGAGGACTCGCGCACGTGAGTCGGGCCGAACCGGGCGCCGGGCCGGAAGGAGACGCCGGAATCGAAGGGCACCCCGGCCACGACCACGTCCGCTTTGGTCACCTGGTCGAGACGGGGCAGGCGGGCGAAGGTGGCCGGGCCGGCGAAGCGCGGGACCTTCGATGCGTCGACGGGGCCGATCGGGGCGGTCATGCTGTCACTTCCTCTGTGTTGGGGTGCGGTCAGGTCTGTCGTCACTTGCGGCCGTGACGATCCTTGCCCGAGGTCAATGTGATGTGCGTTACGGTAAACCCGCAGTTCAGGACATGCAATCGATTCGATCGTGACGTCCGGGTCAAAAGTATTGATATGCCGGGAGCGCGTGTTGTTTAGAGCACAAGACTCGGCATCTGATGGATCAGGCGATCTTTCTGCCGGTAGAATTGCGAGGAAAATTTTTCCGACCGATTTCAGGCGGTGCCCAGTTGGACGAGGTGGACGAGGCGATCATCAGCCTCCTCGAGGGTGACGGGCGGCTGACTCACCGCGATATCGCCCAGCGCGTGGGCTTGTCACGATCGGCGGCGGCGGCCCGGACGCAGCGCCTCATCGACGGCGGGCAGGTGGTGATACGCGGTGTCGTGCATCCGGCGGTGCTCGGTCGGGGAGCCCTGGCCCACGTCAGCGTGATGGTCGACGGACCGGTGGCGCGGATCGCGAGGGTGCTGGCGCAGCGCGTCGACGTCGCGTTCCTGTCGCTGACGAGCGGTGCGTACGGGTTGATCGCCGAGGTGCGGGTCGGATCGATCCGGGACATCGACGGCGTGATCGCCGAGTTGCGCGCGATGGCAGGCGTCGTGGGTGTCGACACGCTCACCTACGTCGAGGTGCTGCGTGACGTCGTCGGTCCGGTCGGTGATGTCAGCGTCGAGGTGGATGATCTGGATCTGGCCCTGCTGCGTGCGCTTCAGGATGACGGACGGGCCTCCTACGTGGATCTGGCCGAGACGGTGGGACTTTCACCCGCGGGAGCGCGACGGCGGGTGGTCCGGTTGGTCGAATCGCAGGTGGTGCGCATCGGTGCGGTGGTCCGGCATTCCGGGCAGGACCGCCAGAGCGCGCTCGGGCTCGGTATCCGGCTGACCGGAGCGGGGGGCGAAGTGGTGTCGGCGCTGCTGGGGATGCGATCGGTGATCTTCGTGGCCCGCACGCTGGGCCGGTTTGACCTGTTGGTCACGGTGCGGGCGTTCTCGGCCGCGCAGTTGGTCGAGATCCTCGATGCCGTGCGTGCATTGCCCGGCGTCGGTGTCGTCGACAGCTGGGTCCATCTGGACGTGGTCAAGGAGAGTTACGCCTCCGGTCTGGAGGTGTTGGAACCGGAGCCCGGGTAATCGCACAACTGCGCCGGTGTTGATGGATACTGCCGGTGTGTCTGCCGATGTGCTCACTGAGTTGACGGGTCTGGTCGCGGTATCGCCGCCGAGGCTGGGCGCTATCAATGCCGCGGTGCGTGAGGTTTGTGCCTCGACGCTGGGGTTGCCGCCGCTGCCGGCCGAGACCCGCGGCGGCGCCGTCGACCCGATGGTGACCGAATTCGCCGAGCAGTTCAGTACCGACGTCACCGGCATCAACAACGCGCATCGGGCTGCGTTCTCCGATCTTCTCGGGCGTGACGTGTTCACGGTGACGACGCTGATCTATGTGGCGGACTTCGTGCCGCGGATGCGCGCCGGGCTGACCGCCCTGGGCGTGGACTGGCCTGCCGGCCCCGTCGACTGGGACCACGACACCAATCCGGCGGACTATGTGCTGGACACCTTCGTTCCCGCTGTCGGCCGGATGCGCGAACTGGACCCGGTGACCTCCGAGATCGTGCGGCTGCGCGGGGCCCGCCAGCACAACTGCCGGCTGTGCAAGTCGCTACGGGAGTCCGCGGCGCTGGAGGCCGGGGCCACCGAGTCCGACTACGACGGTATCGACGACTTCGAGAACTCGGACCTGTCCGATCGACACAAAGCCGCGCTGCGCTATGTCGACGCACTCATCTGGACCCCGTCCCAGGTGTCCGGTGACGAACTACGTCAACACTTTTCGCCGGACGAGGCGATCGAGTTGACCCTCGACGTGATGCGCAACGCGTGCAACAAGGTCGCTGTCGCATTGGGCGCGGATGCCGCGCGCGTCGACGCGGGCACCGAGGAATACCGGCTGGGCGCCGACGGGCAGCCGATCTACAGCTAGCCCAGGCTCGGCGAGCCGTCCCACAGTTCCGCGTACGTAACGTGGTGGCGGAAATTCTCGAGCCTCGGCCGCGGTCCCCGACGCGCCATGACGCCAAGCGTTCCGTGAGGGTCCGTTGCCGGC
>NZ_JBSGAQ010000014.1:0-185916 GCF_053600815.1 Mycobacterium sp. NPDC004974
CCGGTCCCATCCCGAACCCGGAAGCTAAGCCTGCCAGCGCCGATGATACTACCCTTTCGGGTGGAAAAGTAGGACACCGCCGAACACAAATTAAGTCCCGAGCCCTCCAATTTCGATTGGAGGGCTCGGGCATTTTTGTATGCAGGGACGTTTCAATTCGTGAAATGGAATTGAAACGTCCCTTACTCAATTGAACAGAGCCGGCGTCGTGCGGCTTTTCTCCAATTCCAACAATGCCCGCTTGCGGTCCAGGCCGCCGCCGTAGCCGGTGAGACTGCCATTCGCACCGATCACCCGATGACACGGCACGATGATGCCGATCGGATTGTGCCCGTTGGCCAGACCGACGGCTCGCGATGCCGATGGTGAACCGATCTGCCGCGCGATCTCGCCGTATGAGCAGGTCTCGCCGTAGGGAATGGTCTGCAGGGCCTCCCACACCCGGCGTTGAAACTGCGTCCCCACCATGTCCAGCTCGAGGTCGAACTCGGTACGGTCGCCGGCGAAATAGGCGGACAGTTGATCGACGGCGTCTGAGAACGCCGTGTCATCGGCGTCCCAGCCCTCGCGGCTCGGTTCGTACGTCTGATCCACCATTCGTAGGTGCATCAGCTTTCCATCCCGGCCGGCCAGCGTGAGGAGGCCGACCGGGCTGTCCATGGTGCGGTAGTGCAGTGTCGTCATGACTTCTCCTGTCGATCGTTCGGGGGCCATTCGTTCACCGCGTGGTCCAGTGTGGTCCACAGGTGTTGTGTTGCATAAGCGCGCCATGGCCGCCATCTGGTGCTGTGTTCCACGAGTCCGTCCGCGGGCAGGCCGAGGTGGCCGGCGGCCGCGCGTACACCGAGATCGGTGGCGGGGAAGGCATCTGGATCACCGAGGCCGCGCATGGCGATCACCTCGGTGGTCCATGGCCCCACCCCGGGCAGGGCAAGCAGCTGTTCACGGGCCCGCTCCCAGTCGCATCCCGGATCGAGGACGAGGTCGCCATCAGCGATGGCAGCGACCAGTGTTGTGACGGTCCGTTTCCTGGACGCCGGCATCGCCAGATCGTCGGGATTCAGGCCGGCGAGATCGGTGATGCTCGGAAATACGTGTGTCAGCCCTCCGGCCTCGTCCGTAACGGTGGTTCCGTAGCCGGCTACGAGGCGCCCGACATGTGTACTCGCCGCCTTGATGGACACCTGCTGGCCGATCACCACCCGGAGTGCGAGTTCGGATTCGTCGACGGTGCGCGGAATGCGTTGCCCGGGTGCCTTGGCCACGACAGCCGCGAGCCGGGGGTCCGCCTGGAGTGCTTCCACCACGGCCTCGGGATCGGCGTCGAGGTCCAGCAGGCGTCGACACCGTGCGATGGCGGCCGCCAGGTCGCGGAAGTCCTCGAGTACCAACTGGCACCGGACATGGTCAGGCTGTGGTGTCAGGCTGACCACCCCATGGCCGTGTGGCAGCCGGAGGGTGCGCCGGTACTGCCCGTCGCGCACGTCTTCCAAGCCTGGCACCACACTGGCCGCCAGATGTCCGAACATCCCTTCGTACGCGAAAGGGGTGCGTACCGGCAGCCGTAGTGACACCACGCCGGGGGCAGCCGAGGCGTCGGCTGCGAATCGGTTGCGGGCCCGCAGCCGCAGCTCAGTCGGCGTCAGATCGCAGACTGCGCGCACGGTGTCGTTGAACTGACGGATGCTGGCGAAACCTGCGGCAAACGCAACGTCGGCGAACGGCAGCTCGGTTGTCTCGATCAGTACCCGGGCTGTCTGGGTGCGTTGCGCCCGGGCCAATGCCAGGGGATTTGCCCCCAGCTCGGCCTGCATGATGCGTTGCAGCTGCCGGCTCGTGTAGCCGACGCGGGCGGCCAGCCCCGTCACCCCTTCGCGGTCCACGGTGCCATCGGCGATCAGCCGCATGCAGCGCGCCACGATGTCGCCCCGCACGTTCCATTCGGGAGAGCCCGGTGAGGCGTCGGGACGGCACCGTTTGCAGGCTCGAAAGCCGGCTGCCTGGGCGGCAGCCGCTGTTGGATAGAACCGCATATTGCGGGCAAAAGGCGGCCGCACCGGGCAGCTGGGACGGCAGTAGATGCCTGTGGTGAGCACGGCGGTGACGAACCAGCCGTCGAACCGCGCGTCCTTCGACTGGACTGCCCGGTAACAGCGATCGAAATCCTCGTGCATGAATTCCACGATGGCACGACAGCCGGCACTTCACTAGCGGAAAAGCGACATGGTCGTGGGCGGGTGCCCGCGGTTAGACTGCGATCCGTGGCCGAGCTGGTGCAGCACTACCTGGACCGGATCCGTGCCGAGCAGATCGAACTGCGCGAAGGCGCCCTGGCGAGCTATATCCCGGAACTCGCCAATGTCGAACCCGAGGGGTTCGGGCTGAGTCTGTCCTCCTCGGACGGCTATGTCTACGAATCTGGCGACACCGCAGTGGAATTCACCATCCAGTCCATCTCCAAGCCGTTCACGTACGCGCTGGCGCTGGACCAGATCGGCCAGGATGCCGTTGATGCCAGGATCGGCGTCGAACCCTCAGGTGAGGCGTTCAACGAGATCAGCGTCGACGATGTGACCAAGACACCGAAGAATCCGATGATCAATGCCGGTGCCATTGCGGCGGTTTCGCTGATCCCCGGGGCCGACGCCGACGAGCGGTTCGACCGCATCCATGAGTTCTACTCGGCGTGTGCGGGCCGAAGGCTCGAGATCGACATGGATGTGTACGCCTCGGAGAAGGCGACCGGTAACCGCAATCGGGCGATCGCTTACATGTTGACCAGTTTCGGTGCGCTGGAAGGTGATCCGGACGAGGTCCTCGACGTGTACTTCCGGCAGTGTTCGGTCAAGGTGACGAGCACCGACCTGGCCCGGATGGCCGCCACCTTGGCCCGGGGCGGATTCAACCCGTTGACAGGTCGACGGGTGATCGATGCGAACGTGGTTCGGCGCACCCTCAGCGTGATGGTGACCTGCGGGATGTACGACGCGACAGGCGATTGGGTCAGCGCCGTCGGCATGCCCGCCAAGAGTGGTGTCGGCGGCGGGATCGTGGCGGTGCTACCTGGCCAAATCGGCATCGGTGTCTACTCACCGCGCCTGGATTCCCGTGGCAACAGCGTGCGCGGGGTACAGGTGTGCCACAACCTTTCCGCGCAGCTGGGACTGCACTTCCTCACGGTGGGCCGTGAGTCGTCGTCGACCCTGCGGGCGGTGTTCGACGCCGGCCCGGGCATTCGGGTCTACGAGGTGCAGGGCGATCTGTTGTTCGCCGGGGCCGAGCAGGTACTGCGGACCGCCGAGCACGATCGTGGTGAATGGGAGGTCGCCGTGCTCGACGTCACCCGCGTCGATGACATCAACGATGCCGCGCGCGGCATGCTGACCGGAATGCGGGCAAGCCTGGCTGCGGCAGGTAAGGACGCCTATCTCGTCGACCCCGACGGCCGCGTGGTGCCGGCCGACCGGCGCGACGATTACGACGCCATCGTGTTCCGCACCGTCGACGAGGCAGTCGACGCAGCGCGGCAGTGGGGCGCCGGCTAGGCCGGTACGGCCACGCGGGTCGGCTCGCCCAGACCGCGTAGGGTTACCGATTCGCCCAGCGACCAACGGGCCCTTTCGGTTTCGGACGCGTTGGCGATGGTGTCCGATGACGCCACCAGGTGCCCGGGCACTTGCTTCGAGAAATCGCACAGCCGTGCGGCCTCGTTGACCGGCTCCCCGATCACGGTGTACTCGAAGCGTTGCTTGGCGCCGACGTTGCCCGCCACCACCTGGCCGGCCGCCACTCCGATGCCTGCCTCGAGCTCGGGCACCTCGATGCGCAGCCGCCGCGCGATCGCCCGTGCGGCCCCGAGTGCCTCGTCCTCGGGGTTGGGCAGCGAGACCGGCGCCCCGAACACCGCCAGTATTGCGTCGCCTTCGAACTTGTTGACCAGGCCGCGGTGGTTGTCGACCTCGTCGACGATGACGGCGAAGAACCGGTTGAGCAGATCGACCACCTCGACCGCGGGACGCGTGGTGACCAGCTGCGTCGAGCCGATCACGTCGACGAAAATCACTGCGGCGTGGCGTTCCTCGCCGCCGAGGACGGGCTTCTCTTGCTCGGCCAGGGCCGCGACCTCGCGGCCGACATGTCGGCCGAACAGATCGCGGACGCGTTCGCGTTCGCGCAGGCCGTGCACCATCGAGTTGAATCCCCGTTGCAGCTGGCCCAGTTCGGTGCCGTCGAACACCACCAGGTTGGTGTCCAGATCGCCCCGTTCGACACGGTTGAGGGCCGCACGCACGACGCGGATCGGAGTTGCGGTCAGATACGACAGGATCCACATCAGCAGGAAACCGAACACCAGCGCAAACGAGCCGAGGCCGATGACGGCGTAGGCGAATTGCGTCGGAGTCAGGTTGTTGAGTGTCAGGGCGAACATCGCGGCCAGCATGATGCCCAAGATGGGAACGCCCGAGCCCAGTGCCCACACCACCATGGTGCGGCCCATGATGCCCGGCGCCAGCCGTACCGGCGGCGGGCCTGCCTCCAGTGCCTGCGCGGCAACCGGCCGCAGTGCGAACTCGGTGAACAGATGGCAGCTGACCGACACCACGATTCCCGGAAACGTGATGCCCAGCAGGAACTTCGGAATGTAATTGGTGTCGACGAGCCCGTACAGCGTTGTCAGTAGGGCGGCGCCGAGACCCCACAGGACAAGCAGCACGCGGGTGAGCCGGAACGGGGCGAAGAAGGTGTTGCGCTGATCGGCAATGGTGGGGGGTCGTTCTTCGATGGCCCAGCGCACGTTGTCGATCACCCGCGTCGTCGCCCAGAACACCCCGACGATCAGCGCCATGGCCATGTAGACGGGGGCCACGATGAAGGTGATCCAGCGGACCGGCGGAGCGAACACGTCGGGTGCCGGGAACAGCAGCGTGACGATGATCATCGAGATGCCGATGCCGAGCAGATTCCCGGCAATCACGAACGTCGTGAGGATCGCCTGGATGCGCACCCTGCGGCGGCGCTGACTTTCCGATACCCGGCCCAGCACCCACGATCCGTATTCCGGAGTGATCGGGAGCCTGCTGTTCTGGCGGGTGACGCCTTCAAGCACCCGGCCCAGCCGTCGTGCCAGCGATTTGTCGGAGTTCATTGTGGCGACAGCCTAGTTCGTTCCAGATGCCCTTAAGGTGGATCGGGTGCGCCTCGTGATTGCCCAGTGCACCGTCGACTATGTCGGGCGGCTGACCGCCCACCTCCCATCGGCCCGCCGGCTGTTGTTGTTCAAGTCCGACGGTTCGATCAGTGTCCATGCCGACGATCGCGCCTACAAGCCGCTGAACTGGATGAGTCCGCCGTGCTGGCTCACCGAGGATGACAACGACGGCGTGCCGGTGTGGGTGGTCGAGAACAAGGCCGGTGAGCAGTTGCGCATCACGGTCGAGGACGTCGAGCACGATTCCAGCCACGAACTCGGTGTCGACCCGGGTCTGGTGAAGGACGGCGTGGAGGCGCACCTGCAGGTGCTGCTGGCCGAACATGTCGAGCTGCTGGGGGCGGGCTACACACTGGTGCGCCGCGAGTACCCGACTGCCATCGGCCCGGTCGATCTGATGTGTCGTGACGAGCTGGGCCGCTCGGTGGCCGTGGAGATCAAGCGCCGTGGGGAGATCGACGGTGTGGAACAGCTGACGCGCTACCTCGAACTGCTCAACCGCGATACCGTGCTGGCCCCGGTGGCCGGCGTGTTCGCCGCCCAGCAGATCAAACCGCAGGCCCGAACTCTGGCCACGGACCGTGGAATCCGTTGTGTGACTTTGGATTATGACCAGATGCGGGGCATGGACAGCGACGAATACCGGCTGTTCTGATGCGCCGTCGGCCCCGCGAACACCGTCGGTTGGCGCCATTGCCGCCGACGCGTCGGGTCGAGACCGGGCCCGATGGTTACGACTACGAGGTGCGGGTCGTGGCCGCCTCGCGTGCGGTGAAGGTTTATCGATGCCCGGGATGTGACCACGAGATCCGCGTGGCGACCGCGCACGTGGTGGTGGTGCCGATCGACGTCGGCGATATCGATGACCGCAGGCATTGGCACACCGCCTGCTGGGCGAATCGGGTCAATCGCGGCCCGACGAGAAAGTGGTCTTAGTGCTCTGAATCCGCGGCCGGTTCCACCAACTCGATCAGCACGCCGCCGGCGTCCTTCGGGTGGATGAAGTTGATGCGCGAGTTGGCCGTGCCCTTTCGGGGGGCCTCGTAGAGCAGTCGAACGCCCTGGCTGCGCAGGCGCTCACTCAGTGCGTCGATGTCGCTGGTCCGGTAGGCCAGCTGCTGCAGGCCGGGGCCGCTTCGATCGATGAACTTGGCGATCGTCGACTTCTCGTTCAACGGGGCCAGCAGCTGGATCTGGGCGCTGCCCTTGGCGGCGCCGCGCACCGAGAGCATGGCCTCGCGCACGCCCTGCTCCTCGTTGATCTCCTCGTGCAGGACGATCATGCCGAGGTTGTCGTGGTACCACTTGGCCGCGGCATCCAGATCGGGAACGGCGATACCGACGTGATCGATCGCCGTCACCAGCGCGGAAGCGAGGGCGGGACGGGCATCAACCTGATCGGCGGTCATAACGTAACGGTAACCTCTACCTGAACGTTTGCGTATGTGTGATCGCCCACACAGCTCTTGGACCCTGGCTTTGGAGGTAGGAAATGACTGCGGAATCTCGCACGTCGGTGATCGTTGCTGGAGCGCGTACTCCGGTCGGCAAGTTGATGGGCTCGCTGAAGGACTTTTCCGGCAGTGACCTGGGGGCAATCGCAATCCGCGGTGCCCTGGAGAAGGCCAAGGTTGATGCTTCGCTGGTCGACTACGTGATCATGGGCCAGGTGCTGACCGCGGGCGCCGGGCAGATGCCCGCCCGCCAGTCCGCGGTGGCCGCCGGTATCGGCTGGGACGTGCCCGCGCTGACCATCAACAAGATGTGCCTTTCGGGCATCGATGCCATCGCCCTGGCCGACCAGCTGATCCGCGCCGGTGAGTTCGAGGTCGTGGTCGCCGGTGGCCAGGAATCGATGAGCCAGGCCCCGCACCTGCTGCCCAAGAGCCGTGAGGGCTACAAGTACGGCGATGCGACGCTGGTCGACCACCTGGCTTATGACGGTCTGCACGACGTGTTCACCGACCAGCCGATGGGGGCGCTCACCGAGCAGCGCAACGACGTCGACAAGTTCACCCGCGCTGAGCAGGACGAGTTTGCGGCCCAGTCGCACCAGAAGGCCGCCGCGGCATGGAAGGACGGGGTGTACGCCGACGAGGTGGTGCCGGTGTCGATCCCGCAGCGCAAAGGCGACCCGATCGAGTTCGCCGAGGACGAGGGAATCCGGGCCAACACCACGGCCGAATCGCTCGGTGGCCTGCGCCCGGCTTTCCGCAAGGACGGCACCATCACCGCCGGCTCGTCGTCGCAGATCTCCGACGGTGCGGCCGCGGTCGTGGTGATGAGCAAGGCCAAGGCTCAGGAGCTGGGCCTGGACTGGCTGTGCGAGATCGGTGCACACGGTGTGGTGGCCGGTCCGGACTCCACGTTGCAGAGCCAGCCGGCCAACGCGATCAAGAAGGCCGTCGAGCGTGAGGGCATCAGCGTCGATCAGTTGGACGTCCTCGAGATCAACGAGGCGTTCGCCGCGGTGTCGCTGGCCTCGACCAAGGAGCTGGGCGTTGATCCGGCAAAGGTGAACGTCAACGGCGGCGCTATCGCGATCGGTCACCCGATCGGCATGTCGGGTGCCCGCATCACGCTGCATGCGGCACTGGAACTGGCCCGCAAGGGGTCCGGCTACGCGGTGGCCGCGCTCTGTGGTGCCGGTGGCCAGGGCGATGCGCTGATCCTTCGTCGCTGACAGCTAATCGGCGAATTACAACGACGCTGTGTAGTAGCTGGCGCCACGGTTGGGCACAATGGTGGCCATGGCAAGCACATTCGATGTCCGTACCGAAGCCGGCCGGTTCCGTCTGGTGGCGATCGCTGAGGCGATCAGCTGGGCCGGTCTGCTGATCGGCATGTACTTCAAGCGGGTCCATTCGTCGGGCACCGAGATCGGGGTGCAGGTCTTCGGGCCGGTGCACGGAGTGCTGTTCCTGGCGTACCTGTTCACCGCGCTGATGGTCGCAATGGCCGTCGGCTGGAGTGCCCGGACGTGGATTCTGGCGTTGCTGGGCAGCATCGTGCCATTGGGCAGTGTGATCTTTGTCATGTGGGCTGATCGCGCTGGCCGGTTGGTTTCGGGCGCGGAGTCGGGTGATGCCCCGGCCGTGGTGTCGCAACCGGGCGGCGCCCTGCCGGAAACAACGTGACAGACTTGGTGACGTGACTCGTCCACGACCTTCTGTGGGGCCGGCGCTGGCCGGCGCGGTTGACCTCTCGGCACTCAAGCAGCGGCCCGCCGCGGCCGGTTCGGGCGGCGGCAGTCCCAGCCCGGCCGGCGGCCCGAATATCACCGAGGTCAACGAAGCCAACTTCGAAGCCGAGGTGCTGGTCCGCTCGGGCCAGGTGCCGGTAGTGGTGCTGCTGTGGTCGCCGCGCAGCGATTCCAGCGCCGCGCTGGGGGACACCCTGGCGGGTCTGGCTGCGGCAGACAACGGCAAATGGTCACTCGCGCTGGTCAACGTCGACACCACTCCGCGAGTGGCGCAGATGTTCGGAATCCAGGGCGTGCCGACCGTCGTCGCGCTCGCCGGAGGACAGCCGATCGCCAGCTTCCAGGGCTCGCAACCGGCCGACGAACTCCGTCGCTGGGTCGATTCGCTGCTCGAGGCGACCGCGGGCAAGCTGACCGGATCCGGTTCGGGCGATGATGAGCCTGAGCAGGTCGATCCCGAACTGGCCGCGGCCAGAGCTGCTCTCGACGAAGGCGACTTCGCCGCCGCGTCGGCTGCTTATCAGGCAATCCTCGATGCCCAGCCCAACCACGCCGAGGCCAAGGGCGCGGTGCGGCAGATCGCATTCCTGGAGCGGGCAAGCGCCCAGCGCCCCGACGCGGTGGCCGCGGCCGACGCTGCTCCCGACGACATCGAGGCGGCACTCGCCGCCGCCGACGCCGAGATCCTGGCCCAGAACGTGTCAGCGGCGTTCGATCGGCTCATCGCGCTTATCAAGCGCACTGCGGGCGACGACCGGACCACGGTGCGGACCCGGCTCGTCGAGCTGTTCGACCTGTTCGACCCGGCCGATCCCGACGTGGTCGCGGGTCGTCGCAATCTGGCCAACGCGCTGTACTGATTTTCGTTCGCCGAACAGACACAAAGCTGCCGCTACTTGCCTGAAATTGGGCAGTTTTGTGTCTGCTGGCGGGACAAGTCAGGCGGGCTCGAACCACAGCATCGCCAGCGGCGGCAGCACCATCACCGCCGAGGCCGGGCGGCCGTGCCACGGCTCGTCGGTGGCCTGCACCACGCCGAAGTTCCCGATGCCCGACCCGTTGTAGATGGTCGCGTCGGTGTTGAGTACCTCCTGCCAGGCACCGGCGTGCGGCAGGCCCAGCCGGTACTCGCTGTGCTCACTCCCGGCGAAGTTGACCACGCAGGCCAGCACGGAACCGTCGGCGCCGAACCGTAGGAAGCTCAGCACGTTGTTGGCCGAGTCGTTCGCGTCGATCCAGGAGTAGCCCTCGGGGCTGGTGTCGCGGCTCCACAGCGCCGGGTGGCGCCGATAGATGCCGTTGAGATCGCGCACCAATCGCTGCACGCCGCCGGAGAAGCCCTGCTCGTCGAGTTGGAACCAATCCAGTCCGCGTTCCTCCGACCATTCGGCCCGCTGCCCGAATTCCTGGCCCATGAACAGCAGTTGCTTACCGGGGTGGGCCCACTGATAGGCCAGCAGGCTGCGCAGCCCCGCCGCCTTGGCGTGGTCGTCACCGGGCATCCGGCCCCACAGCGTGCCCTTGCCGTGCACGACCTCGTCGTGGCTGATCGGCAGCACGTAGTTCTCGCTGAACGCGTACAGCATCGAGAACGTCATCTCGTGATGGTGGTAGCTGCGGTGCACCGGGTCATGGCTGACGTAGTCGAGCGTGTCGTTCATCCAGCCCATGTTCCATTTCATCGAGAAACCAAGGCCGCCAAGGTTGGTCGGGCGGGTGACACCGGGCCAGGAGGTCGACTCCTCGGCGATGGTGACGATTCCCGGGGTCACCTTGTGCACGGTGGCGTTCATCTCCTGCAGGAACTGCACCGCCTCCAGATTCTCCCGACCACCGTGGATATTGGGCGTCCAGCAGCCCTCGGGGCGGGAGTAGTCGAGGTAGAGCATCGAGGCGACGGCGTCTACCCGGAGTCCGTCGACGTGATATTCCTTCAGCCAGTACAAGGCGTTGGCGACCAGGAAGTTGCGCACCTCGGGCCGGCCGAAGTCGAAAACGTAGGTGCCCCAGTCGAGCTGCTCGCCGCGATGCGGGTCGGAATGCTCGTAGAGCGGCGTGCCGTCGAATCGGCCCAGCGCCCACGCGTCCTTGGGGAAGTGGGCAGGGACCCAGTCGACGATCACTCCGATCCCGGCCCGATGCAGCGAATCCACGAGATACCGGAAGTCGTCAGGAGTTCCCAGGCGTGAGGTCGGGGCGTAGTAGGACGTGACCTGGTAGCCCCACGAGCCGCCGAACGGATGCTCGGCCACCGGGAGCAGTTCGACGTGGGTGAAGCCCTGCTCCACAACGTAATCGGTCAGCTCGGTGGCCAGTTGCCGGTAACTGAGCCCCGGGCGCCAGGACATCAGGTGCACCTCGTAGGTGCTCATCGGTTCGAAAACCGGGTTCTGCGCGGCGCGACGGGCCATCCACATTCCGTCGTTCCAGGTGTAGGAGCTGGTGGTGACCCGGGATGCGGTTTGCGGTGGTACCTCGGTGGCGAATGCCATCGGGTCGGCGCGGTCGGTGGTCACTCCGCCGGCGCCGTGTACGCGGAATTTGTACAGGCCGCCGACGGGGAACCCGGGCCAGAACAGTTCCCATACCCCGGAGGACCCCAGCACGCGCATCTGCGCCTCGTTGCCATCCCAGTGGTTGAAGTCACCGATCACGCTGACGCCCTTGGCATTCGGTGCCCATACTGCGAACGAGACACCGTCCACCACCCCGTCGGGGGTGGTGAAGCTGCGCGGGTGCGTGCCCAGGATCTCCCAGAGGCGTTCGTGGCGGCCCTCGGCGAACAGATGCAGGTCCAGTTCACCGAGGGTGGGCAGGAACCGGTAGGCGTCGGCGGTGGTGTGGGTGAAGATCGTGTCGTCGGCACCCGGATAGCCGATCTCCAGGCGGTAGTCGGCCAGGTTGGTGAACGGAACGGACACCGCGAAAAGCCCGGAGTCGATGTGCTGCAGTGGGAATCGATCACCGCCGATCACCGCCACGACCTTGGAGGCGTGTGGGCGGAAGGCGCGGATCACGGTCCGGCCGTTGAATTCATGGGCGCCGAGCACCGAATGCGGGTCGTGGTGTTGACCGATCAGCAGCCGCTGGATGTCGGTAGGGTCGGGCCGCAGATGTAGGTCGGTGAGGTGGTTGCTTCTTGTCATCTCGTTCTCATTCCCTGCGTAGCAAGCCCAGTCGTTGCTCATAGGGTACGAGCGGCATGTTCAAAACGTGCGCCACCGCCTTGGCGGGATCGATGCGCACGTAATTCGACTGCCCCCATTGGTATTCCTCGCCGGTGATCTCGTCACGTACCCAGAACCGGTCATGTGCTTCCATACCCAGTGCACCCATGTTCAACCACAACGTGGCCTCCTCCGGGCTGAACGGGTTGAGGGTGACCACCACGAGCACGGTGTCTCCGGTGATCGGGTCGAACTTGCTGTAGGCGAGCAGTGCGTCGTTGTCCACGTGGTGGAAGGTCAGAGTCCGCAGCTGGCGCAGCGCGGGGTGCAGGCGCCGGATCTCGTTGAGGCGGGTCACGAATGGCTCAAGCGAGCGGCCCTCGGCCAGCGCGGCCGCGAAGTCGCGGGGGCGCAGTTCGTATTTCTCGGAGTCGAGGTACTCCTCGCTGCCCTCCCGGACGGCCCGGTGCTCGAACAGTTCGAAACCGGAGTACATGCCCCACGACGGGCTCATCGTGGCGGCCAGTACCGCGCGGATCGCGAACATGCCCGGACCGCCGTGCTGCAGTGACTCGTGAAGGATGTCGGGGGTGTTGACCCACAGGCTGGGCCGTGCGTTGTCGGCGTTCGCGGTGATCTCGTTGCCGAATTCGGTGAGCTCCCACTTGTTGGTCCGCCAGGTGAAGTATGTGTAGGACTGGGTGAACCCGCGTTTGGCCAGGCCGTAGAGCCGCGCCGGTCGGGTGAACGCCTCGGACAGGAACAGCACGTCCGGATCCTCGTTCTTGACCTCGGCGATCAGCCAGACCCAGAAGTTCGGCGGCTTGGTGTGCGGGTTGTCGACACGAAAGATCTTGACGCCGTGTGAGATCCAGAAGCGCACCACTCGTAGCACCTCGTGGTACAGGCCGGCGGGATCATTGTCGAAGTTGAGCGGATAGATGTCCTGGTATTTCTTGGGCGGGTTCTCCGCGTAGGCGATGGTGCCGTCGGGTAACACCGTGAACCACTCCGGATGTGCAGCGGCCCAAGGATGATCGGGCGCGCACTGCAGCGCCAGGTCCAGCGCCACCTCGACACCCTGCTTGCGGGCGGCGGCTACGAAGGCATCGAAGTCGTCGATCGTCCCCAGTGCAGGGTGCACGGCGTCATGGCCGCCCTCGTCGCTGCCGATCGCCCACGGCGACCCGACGTCATCCGGCGCGGCGGTCACCGCGTTGTTGCGGCCTTTGCGATGCACTTTGCCGATGGGGTGGACGGGCGGCAGGTAGACGATGTTGAAACCCATGCGGGCGATCCGGGGGAGCTGCCCGGCGGCGGTGGCGAATGTTCCGTGCACCGGATGCCCGGCTTTGTCCCAACCGCCCGTGGACCGCGGGAACACCTCGTACCACGAAGAGAACCGGGCCAGCGGCCGGTCCACCCAGACGCCGTATTGTTCACCGCGGGTGACCAACTCGCGCAGGGGGTACTGGTCGAGCAGTTCGGTGACCTCGTCGGACAGCGCCGCCCCGGCACGCAGGAACGGGTCGCCGGGAGTACGAAGCGCCGCGGCCGCCTCGATCATCGGATCGCGCAGTTTGCGGGGCACCCCGGCGGCGGCACGCTCGAGCAGGCGCGCTCCGATCAGCAGGTCGTTGGACAACTCGGCCTCACTCTGCCCGGCGCCCAATTTGGCCTCGACCGCGTGCCGCCAGGTGGTCAGCGGATCGCCCCAGCCGTCGACCCGGTAAGTCCACAGTCCGACGCTGTCGGGGGTGAACTGGCCGTGGAAGACATCGGGGGTGTGCCCGGTGGACATGGGCAGGGCCTGCGGCTTGATGCGCTGTGCGGGACGCCTCACCGCATCGATCGACGCGGGTACCGCCGCGGTGCCGGGTCCGGTGGCCAGCCGCGGGTAATCGGTGCCGAGATAACGCACCACGAGGGTGGCCGCGACCGCGTCATGGCCTTCGCGCCAAACGGTGGCCCGCACCGGCACCACCTCGCCGACGACGGCTTTCGCCGGGAACTGCCCGCCGAAGACCACAGGCGCGACATCGTCGATTCCGATCCGACCGGCCACCCATCCACTCCTCACATCGTCTCGGTCAAGCGGCTGTCTCTCGTGCACTCGCCTTGTCGCGTCTGATACCCACCGTAATGGGCTGCCCAATCTCGCGGGCGTTAAGCGTGACGTGAACGGCCTCTGTACGGATGCCGCTCACCGCTGCGCGAACCGGAATTGTCAGTAAGGTTGGATCGCGTGAAAGCCCTCCGAAGGTTCACCGTCCGCGCGCACCTTCCCGAGCGGTTGGCGGCGCTGGAACGGCTGTCGATCAACCTGCGCTGGTCGTGGCACAAGCCGACCCAGGATCTGTTTGCTGTCATCGACGCCGACCTGTGGGAGCAGACCAGCGGCGACCCGGTGGCGCTGCTGGGGGCCGTCAGCCCGAAACGGCTCGACGAACTGGCCGCTGACGAATCGTTCCTGGGCCGACTCGATGAGCTGGCCGCCGACCTGGACAACTATCTGAGCCGCCCGCTGTGGTACCAGCAGCAGATCATCGACGGGGTCGAGATGCCGAAGGGCATCGCGTATTTCTCGATGGAGTTCGGTGTCGCCGAGGTGCTGCCCAACTATTCCGGCGGTCTGGGCATCCTGGCCGGTGACCATCTGAAATCCGCATCGGATCTGGGTCTGCCGTTGGTCGCGGTAGGCCTGTACTACCGCTCGGGTTACTTCCGGCAATCCCTGACCGCTGACGGTTGGCAGCATGAGACCTACCCGTCGCTGGACCCGCAGGGGCTGCCGCTGCGGCTGCTCACCGACGCGGCCGGGGCGCCGGTGCTGGTCACGCTGGCGCTGCCCGATGCCCGTGAGCTGCGGGCCCGGGTGTGGATCGCGCAGGTGGGCCGGATTCCGCTGCTGCTGCTCGATTCCGACGTCCCGGAGAACGAGCACGAACTGCGCAGTGTCACTGACCGGTTGTACGGCGGCGACCAGGAACACCGCATCAAGCAGGAGATCCTGGCCGGTATCGGCGGGGTGCGCGCGATCCGGGCGTTCACCGAGATCGAGAACCTGCCCGCCCCCGAGGTGTTCCACATGAACGAGGGCCATGCCGGCTTCCTCGGCGTGGAACGTATCCGCGAACTGGTCGCAGCGGGGCTGGAATTCGACACCGCACTGACCGTGGTGCGGTCATCGACGGTATTCACCACCCACACGCCGGTCCCGGCCGGCATCGACCGGTTCCCGGTCGAGATGATCAGGCGCTACTTCGGGAGCCCAGCCGATGAGCGCTCGCGCGGAGAGCATCACTGGAGCGGACCGCCCGACAGTCGCCTGCTGCCCGGTGTGCCGTTGGAGCGGGTGGTCGCGTTCGGTGCCGAGGACGATCCGTCGAAGTTCAACATGGCGCACATGGGCCTCCGGCTGGCACAGCGGGCCAACGGGGTTTCGCTGCTGCACGGCCGGGTCAGTCGGGGGATGTTCAACGACCTGTGGCCGGGATTCGACCGGGCCGAGGTGCCGATCGGATCGATCACCAACGGTGTGCATGCCCCGACCTGGGCGGCCCCACAGTGGTTGGCCCTGGGCCGGGAGCTGATCGGCTCGGAGGCCGCAGAACCGGCGGTGTGGGAGCGGCTACAGGAGGTCGAGCCGGGGCACATGTGGTGGATCCGCTCCCAGCTGCGCGAGACGCTGATCGGTGACGTGCGTGCCCGCCTGCGCCGCTCCTGGCTGGAGCGCGGTGCGTCCGAAGCCGAACTGGGCTGGATCGCAACGGCTTTCGATCCGGAGGTGCTGACCGTCGGGTTCGCCCGACGGGTGCCCACCTACAAGCGGCTGACGCTGATGCTGCGGGACCCGGAGCGGCTGGAGAAACTGCTGCTCGACGACAAGCGGCCGGTGCAGTTGATCGTGGCGGGTAAGTCGCACCCGGCCGACGACGGCGGCAAGGCGCTGATCCAGCAGATCGTGCGGTTCGCCGACCGGCCGGAGGTGCGGCACCGGATCGCGTTCCTGCCGGACTACGACATGTCGATGGCCCGGTTGCTGTACTGGGGTTGCGATGTCTGGCTGAACAATCCGCTGCGTCCGTTGGAGGCCTGCGGGACGTCGGGCATGAAGAGTGCGCTCAATGGCGGGTTGAATCTGTCGATCCGTGACGGCTGGTGGGACGAGTGGTACGACGGCGACAACGGATGGGAGATCCCGACCGCCGACGGAGTCGACGACGAGGCCCGTCGCGACGACCTGGAGGCCGCCGCTCTCTACGACCTCCTCGAACACGCCGTCACGCCGAAGTTCTACGAGCGCGACGAGCACGGGGTGCCGACCCGCTGGGTCGAGATGGTGCGCCACACGCTGCAGGTGCTCGGGCCGAAGGTACTGGCCTCGCGCATGGTGCGGGACTACACAGAGAAGTACTACCTGCCGGCCGCGCAGTCGTTGCGCGAGACCGTCGAGGCCACCTCGGGGGAGCCGTTCGGTGCGGCCCGGGAATTGGCCGAATACCGGCGGCGGGCGCAGGAGGCCTGGCCGAAGATTCAGATCACCGACGTGGACAGCTACGGCCTGCCCGACACGCCGCTGTTGGGGTCGCAGCTGACGCTGACCGCCACGGTGCAATTGGCCGGCCTGCGGCCCGATGAAGTCACGGTGCAGGCCGTGCTGGGCCGGGTGGATGCCGGCGACGTGATCCTGAATCCGGTGACTGTGCCGATGGCGCACACCGGTTCGGCAGACGGCGGTACCGAGGTGTTCTCGACCAGCACACCGCTGCCGGTGGCCGGGCCGGTGGGCTACACCGTGCGGGTGCTGCCGCACCATCGGCTGCTGACCGCTGACAACGAGCTCGGACTGGTGGCGCTGGCTTGAGTAAGGCGCTCAAAGTTCAGCTCGACGGCGGACCGTACGCGCTGGCTGCAGGCAGTGACGGAGCGATGTGGGTGACCTTGGTGCACAGTGGCGCCGTCGCCCGGGTTTCGCCCACCGGCGAGGTCAGCACGTACTCGGTCGGAGAATGCTCCCGTCCGTCGATCATCGCGGCCGGACCGGACGGGGCACTGTGGTTCACCCGGTCCGGCGACGATCGGATCGGTCGGATAACCACGGCGGGGGAGTTGAGTTCTTTCGAATTGCCCGGGGGCAGTGCCCCTTTCGGGATCACCGCGGGACCCGACGATGCGTTGTGGTTCACCACGATGTCGTCCGGCGAGATCGGCAGGATCGGCACCGACGGCGAGATCTCCACCGCGGTCACTGTCGGCGGGATGCCGTCGATGATCACCAAGGGGCCTGACGACGCGTTGTGGTTCACGCTCAACGAGACCGGCGCGGTGGGCCGGCTGACCGTCGACGGCGCGCTCAAGGTACGCGAATTACCCACTGCCGCAGCCGGTCCCGTCGGTATCGCGGCCACCCATGACGACGCGGTGTGGTTCACCGAGATCCGCGCGGACAAGATCGGCCGAATCCCGGTCGGCGATGCGATCCAGGAATTGGATCTGCCGGGCAAGCCGCATGCGGTGGTCGCCGACCCGACCGACGGAGTGTGGGTCAGCTTGTGGGGCGCCGACCAGATCGCCCGGATCAGCGGAGACGGGGACGTGGTGACCATCGATCTGCCGTCCGGCAGCGAACCGCACGGGTTGGCGATCGGTCCCGACGGTGCCTGCTGGGTAGCGCTGGAGTGTGGATTCGTCCTGAAAATGCCCACCTGAGTGCGCAGGCGCGCTGACGGTCGGGTAAGTACATGGGCGATACGTTCCCGCTGGGAACCGTAACCGGAGGCCGCCTGTGTTGATTCGCTCCTTCGTGCTGCTCACTGCGGTGTCCCTGGCCTGCGCGGCGTCCGTGGCACCGGCCTGGGCCGATCCCGTGGTCGCACCCGAGGTCGAGGTCGTCGCCGATGTAGTGCCCGCACCGGGCGAACCGGCCGCGGCCGGCCTGGTCGAGTCGACTGCGCCCGCCACCCTCAAGACTCCGGACGGCTGGAACCTGACCGTGTCGGCCGCTGACGAGACGCAGGCCGCGGTGGCACCGCTGACCACCGCGGTGTCCTCGCGCGAATACGTGGTCGGCGGTACGTACCGCGGCGCGATGTCCGGACCCGGCGGCGGCGATCCGCGCGGCACCCTCGAGGCCGGCTACCAGATCGGTTGCGGCATCGACATGAGTACCTCCAACGGCGTCTCCTTGACCGGCACCGCCGGACTCAACTCGTCCATCGGGGTTCTCGGCACCGACGTGGTCTCACCGTGGCCGGAGGGCATCCTGCCGGGGGTCGGCGCGAACATCGGCGGCGGTATCACGGTCGGCCTCAAACCCGGCATCATCAACCTCATCCCGGTGGCCGAGAAGGAGTTCAAGGGCACCGAGCCGTGGGTGATGATCAGCAACTTCCGGGTGAAGATCGACGGCTGCGTGGGGCAGTCGTTCATCCGGTCCTATGCCGTGCTGACCCGGTCGACCGACGAGTCCGAGGCGGTACTCGCCTGGTACGGCACCACGAAGGTGGTCTGAACTCAGGCGAACCGCTTGAGGCAGCGTTCCTCGTCACCGAGGATGCCGACCCGGAACGCGTCGATGCGGGCGAAACCCGAAGGCACCGACTCGCCGTTGACGTCACTGGCCGCCAACCCGTTGGTGAGCATGCCCGATACCGCCTCGTCGACGTCGCCGGCGGTCAGCAGGATCGTGTCACCGTTGGGCAGGTTCACGGGCTTGATCATCTTGGCCGTGGCCACCCCGGTCAGGCAGGCGGTGCGCAGCGCTGCCTCGGCGTTGTCGAGCACCAGGCCCCGGGCATGCTGCAAGGCGAGCATGTATCGCGAGATCAGCACCGAGTAGGCGGTGTTGTCACCGCCGGCCAGGCCGCTGACATCGAGGTCGTCGGACGGTGCGGCAAGCGCCTGTAGCTCGGCCAGATCGATCACGATGGTGTTGGTGTCCGGACAGTAGGAGGCCGGCGGGCTGGGCCGCGCGCTCGAACAGTCCACTGCGGCGTCGGGCCGGAAGTTGAGCCGCGGTGGGTCGGCGGGTTTGAAGATGATGTTGAGCGCATCGACCATCGAGCGGACCCAGTGTTCGGTGATGTCCAGGTCGCCGCTCTGGTCCTCAGGTAACAGGACCGGAAGGTCGCCGCGCCGCTGGTCGATCTCCTTGACGTCGATCGCGGCGCAGGCCGAAGGCCCGTCGGTGAACCCGAATTGGAAGGCGGAGATCCGTTCGAACGCTGACCCATGCTCGTCGACCCCGATCTGGGCCTCAGCCTCGGTGAGCAGTGGATCCCGGAACGCGACCACCGCGGCGAGCAGCTTGTTGAGCCCGTCGGCCGTACTGAGTGTGAACCGCGGGGAATCGCCTTGGGCCACCCATCGCATGTAGGTGCCCGCCAGGCAGTCGGCCTGCTGTTCGGCGACCAGGGTGGGCGTCTTGCGGTTGATCAGCCCGGCCTGCTGCTGGATCGCATGGCCGTACTCGTGTGCGAGCACCATGACGGCGCCCATGTCGCCGTTCTGCTTGCGTAGGCCGGGCATCAGCACGCCCCGATCCCAGCCGATGGTCCGATCCGGTTTGCAGAACGCGGCATTGACCAGTCCGTAGGTATCCATGCCGCAGAACTTCCCGTCGAAACTCTCGGCGTCCCAGGAGATCAGCGCGCGCACCGGTTGGAACTCACCGTCGAACACCTCCGAGTAGGCGTTCGACCAGAACTCCTCGAGGTCACTGACGGCACTGGCTGCGAGGTTGTCAGCCTTGCCCCCGTCGGTGTTGTTGACCTTGCGTGAGGGTTTCTCGGCATCTGGGCGCAGCCCACTGGAGCCGTCGGTGGCAGGCATGCCGGCGACCGAGAACGGATCGGCGAACACCGAAACCGCTGTGCCACCGACCAGGGACGAGCACGCGGCCAGTGGCAACACCATGCTCAGCGCGCACGCGATGCCGAACAGGGTGCGTCGGCTCATTTTGCTGCCTTCCGGTGCACTCTGGCGGCCAACTGTCCGCGCGGTTATCCGCACACATTAGTTAACTCGGCGTGCACTGGGTGCGATATCAGCCCGCTCCCCGAAGCCGCTTCAGCGACTGACGCACCCGGTCAGGGTCGGTGGTGGACCAGAACGGTGGCAACGACGAACGTAGGTACCCGCCATAGCGGGCCGTCGCCAGCCGGGAGTCGAGCACCGCGATCACCCCGCGGTCGTCGGTGTGGCGCAGCAGCCGTCCGGTGCCCTGGGCCAGCAACAGCGCCGCGTGGTTGGCGGCGATCGCCATGAAGCCGTTGCCGCCGTGTGCGCTGATCGCCCGTTGCCGCGCGGTCAACAACGGATCGTCCGGGCGTGGGAAGGGGATCCGGTCGATCAGGACCAACGACAGCGACGGCCCCGGGACGTCCACGCCCTGCCACAGCGACAGGGTGCCGAACAGCGAGGTCTCCGGATCATCGGAAAACTGTTGTACCAGAGCCGAAGTGGTGTCCTCGCCCTGGCAGAGCACCGGGGTTGACAGTCGCCCGCGCATGACCTCGGCGGCGGCCTTGGCCGCGCGCATCGACGAGAACAGGCCCAGGGTGCGGCCACCGGCCGCGGTGATCAGGCCCTCGATCTCGTCCAGGGTGCGGGTGTCGGTGCCGTCCCGTCCAGGCGGTGGTAAATGCTTGGCCACGTAGAGAATTGCGGATTTGGCATGGTCGAACGGCGACCCCACATCGAGGCCGCGCCAACCGGGTTTGGCGGGCGCGCCGGCCCTGCCCGATTTGGCGGGCTCGCCGGCGTTGCCCGGTTTTGCCGGCTCGCCGGCGTCGGCGAAGCCGCCCAGCCCCCAGTTGCGCGCCATCGCGTCGAAGTTGCCGCCGAGGGTGAGGGTCGCCGAGGTCAGCACGGCCGTGGTGTTGGCGAACAGCCTGGTGCGCAACAGGCCCGACACCGACATCGGGGCCACCCGTAGCAAGGACCGCCCACCGGGTCGAGGAGCCGGTGCATTTCCCGGGTTGGAGTTTCCGGCATTGGGCGGTTCGTACTGCTCCACCCAGACCACGTCGAGGCGGTCCGGGATGGGCGGGACGAACGAGGTGAGGATGCGGGTGGCGGTGTCGCTGACATCGTTCAGTGCGGTGACGGCTTCGGTGCGGGCCGTGGCCGCCTGCGGGTCGCTGGGGGTGGTGTCGATCGCTGTGCGTGCCGCATTGGCCGCGTCGCGCAGTGCGGTCAGGTAGATACCCAGCTCCTCGTCGAGCACGTCGATGCGGCCGGCATCGAGTTCGTGCAGCAGCGAGGACAACGTCGCGACAGCGGCCTCGAAGCGTTGCGCCAGTTCGTCATCCACCAATCGCGCCATCCTGCGGTGTGCCACCGCCATGGACGTCGCCGAGAGCTCGGCGGTGGCCACCCCGGTCACCCGGTCGGCCAGTTCGTGGGCCTCGTCGACCACCAGCAGCTCGTATTCGGGCAGCACCGAGAAATCGGAGAGCGCGTCGATGGCCAGCAGTGCGTGATTGGTGACGACGACGTCGGCGGCGCCGGCCTTCTCGCGGGCCCGCTCGGCGAAGCAGTCGGTACCGAACTGGCAGCGTGACACCCCGATGCACTCGCGTGCCGACACGCTGACCTGGGACCAGGACCGGTCCGGCACACCGGGAGTCAGCTCGTCGCGGTCACCGGTCTCGGTGTCCGAGGACCATTCCGTCAGCCGCTGCACATCGCGGCCCATGGCGCTGACCGCCATCGGCGAGAACAATTCATCCTGGGGACGGTCGGCCGGCTCCTCGGTTGCTCCGTTGTGAATCTTATTGAGGCACAGGTAGTTTCCCCGGCCCTTGAGCAATGCGAATGTGGGCTCGCGAGGTAGCGCGTCGGCCAGTGAGTTCACCAGCCGGGGCAGGTCGCGGTCCACGAGCTGACGTTGCAGCGCGATGGTGGCCGTCGAGACCACCACCGGCTGCTCGGTCTGCAGGGCGCGGGCGATCGACGGCACCAGGTACGCCAGCGATTTGCCGGTGCCGGTACCGGCCTGCACGGCCAGGTGCTCGCCGGACTCGAAGGCGTTGGCAACCGCCTCGGCCATCTCCACCTGACCTGGGCGGCCGGCACCGCCGAGCCCTTTGACGGCGATCTTGAGGAGGTTGGTCACCACATTGGCCACCTCACGGGATGGCTTCGATTTGGTCGTCATGTCTGGAACGGCCGGTGCTGACGAACCGGGGCGGGCGGGATCACCCGGGTGGGGATGGCCGGCTCGCCGCGCGACAGCTTCAGGCCGTCCCACGGCAGGCTGTGCAGCCCTGCGGCGACC
This sequence comes from Mycobacterium sp. NPDC004974, assembly GCF_053600815.1. Lineage (NCBI taxonomy): Bacteria > Bacillati > Actinomycetota > Actinomycetes > Mycobacteriales > Mycobacteriaceae > Mycobacterium > Mycobacterium sp. NPDC004974. Next base: position 21,861 of record NZ_JBSGAQ010000014.1, read on the forward strand.
CGCTCGCGCGCAGCGGCCAGGTCGGTGGCGGGGTGGTGTCCCTCGACGGGGGCGCCGCCGGTCACCAGCGGCACGGTGAGCCGGCGAGCGGTGAGCCCCGATGTCTCCAGCGGCTCCTCGCCGTACGGGTGGACCACCTCTTCGATGATCGTGCCCGAGGCCTTGGCGAGCCGAACGGCCTGCTTGCGGCCACCGTGCGACTCCTTGCGGCTGCTGCGCTTGGCCACCGGCCTCCCATCGACCTCGACCAGTTTGTAGACCATGCCCGCGGTCGGCGCGCCTGAGCCCGTGACAACGGAGGTGCCGACCCCGTAGCTGTCGACGGGCTCGGCGCGCAGGGCGGCGATGGCGAACTCGTCGAGGTCTCCGGAGACGACGATCTGAGTGCTCGTGGCGCCGAGGTCATCCAGCTGCTGGCGTACCTGGCGGGCCAGCACCCCCAGATCGCCCGAGTCGATGCGCACCGCGCCCAGTTGCGGGCCGGCCGCCGCGATCGCGTTGGCCACGCCCGCGGTGATGTCATAGGTGTCCACCAGCAGGGTGGTGTCGACGCCGAGGGCTGCCACCTGGCCGCGGAACGCCGCCTGCTCGTCCGGTCCGGACTCGGAGGTGTGCAGCAGTGTGTAGGCGTGCGCGGCGGTGCCCAGTGCGGGCACCCCGTAACGCTGCTGGGCGGCCAGATTCGACGATCCGGTGAAGCCGGCGAGGTAGGCGGCGCGGGCCGATGCCACGGCGGCCAGCTCATGGGTACGCCGTGAGCCCATCTCGATCATCGGCCGGCCGTGGGCGGCGCTGGCCATCCGGGCCGCCGCCGAGGCGATCGCCGTGTCGTGGTTGAGGATTGACAGCACGAGCGTCTCCAGCACCACGCACTCGGCGAAGCTCCCGTGCACCGAGAGCACCGGGGAACCCGGGAAGTAGAGCTCGCCCTCGGCGTAGCCGTCGACGTCACCGCCGAACCGGTAGTTCGACAGGAAATCCAGTGTCTCCGAATCCAGGAACTCCGAGAGCACGGTGAGTTCGTTGGCCGCGAACGTGAACTCTGCCAACGCTTCCACAAACCGCCCGGTGCCCGCGACCACGCCGTAGCGGCGCCCTTCGGGCAGCCGGCGGGCAAAGACTTCGAAGGTGGTGCGGCGGTGCGCCGTGCCATCGCGCAGCGCGGCGGCGAGCATCGTCAGCTCGTACTTGTCGGTGAGCAACGCGACGGTCACACCAGCAACCGTAGCCGTTTCTGGTATCAGGGTTGCCGCCGGTATTGTGGGCCCATGGTTACACCGGCGAAGGCCCGACCGGGGACCCGCGAAGAGCGCGATGTCGAGGCAGTCGAGGCCACCGAAAGCCCGTGGGTGACCATCGTCTGGGACGATCCGGTCAACCTGATGACCTATGTCACCCACGTGTTCCAGAAACTGTTCGGATACAGCGAGCCGCACGCCACCAAACTCATGCTGCAGGTTCACAACGAGGGCAAGGCCGTAGTGTCGGCAGGCAGTCGCGAGTCGATGGAAACCGATGTGTCCAAACTGCACGCCGCTGGGCTGTGGGCCACCATGCAACAGGACCGCTGATCGACTGTGCGCAAATGGAAACGGGTCGAGACCGCGAACGGTCTGCGGTTGCGCTCAGCGTTGGAGGCCCACGAGGCCGCGTTGCTGTCGAGCCTGGGAACTTCGATGCTCGGGATGCTCGACGAGCGTGGATCATCGGGGCCCACAGACGAACTCGAGATGATCACCGGCATGAAGACCGGCAATCCGCAGCCGCCCGAGGACGCCACCATGAAGCGTCTGCTCCCGGATTTCTACCGGCCGCAGACCGAGCATCCGGCCGGTTCCGGCACTGCCGAGAGCCTCAACAGCGCGTTGCGCGGGCTGCATGAACCGGCGATCATCGACGCCAAACGTCAAGCGGTCCAACGTTTGTTGGACACCATTCCGGACGGCGGCGGCAAGTTCGAGCTGACCGAGGACGACGCCGAGGCGTGGGCCGCTGCCGTCAACGACCTCCGGCTGGCGTTGGGCACCATGCTCGACATCGGACCGCAAGGGGCCGAGCAGTTGTCCGCCGAGCACCCGATGGCCGGGCACGTCGACGTCTACCAGTGGCTGACCGTGCTGCAGGAATACCTCGTCCTCAGCCTGATGGGGAGATAGGCCTGATGGGTTCGATCACCGACGTCGGCGGCATCCTGGTCGGCCACCACCACCGCATCGACCCCGACGTGACACTGGGCTCGGGGTGGGCGTCGGGATCGACCGTGGTGCTGGCCCCGCCCGGGACCGTCGGCGCCGTGGACGGACGCGGCGGTGCCCCTGGCACCCGCGAGACGGACCTGCTCGACCCGATCAACACCGTGCGCCACGTCGACGCCGTGGTGCTGACCGGCGGCAGTGCCTATGGGCTGGCCGCCGCCGACGGTGTGATGACCTGGCTGGAGGAGCAGGGGCGCGGGGTGGCGATGGACGGCGGCGTGGTCCCGATCGTGCCGGCCGCTGTGATCTTCGACCTGCCGGTGGGCGGCTGGACCAACCGGCCGACGGCGGAGTTCGGCTACGCGGCCGCCGCGTCGGCCTCCACAGAGTTCGCGCTCGGGACCGTCGGAGGCGGGGTCGGTGCGCGGGCCGGAGTCCTCAAGGGCGGTGTCGGCACCGCCTCGGTGACCTTGGACTGCGGGGTGACCGTGGGTGCCCTGGTCGTGCTCAACGCCGCCGGTGACGTGGTGGATCCGGCCACCGGTCTGCCCTGGATGGCAGCGCTGATCGAGGAGTTCGGGCTGATCGCCCCGCCCGCCGATCAGCTCGCCGCCTACGGTGATCGGCATCGGGAGATCGGCCCGCTGAACACCACCATCGCGGTGGTCGCCACCGATGCCGAACTCAGCCCGGCCGGGTGCCGCCGGGTGGCCGTCGCCGCGCACGACGGACTGGCCCGGACCATCTCGCCGTGTCACACCCCGCTGGATGGCGATACGGTGTTTGCGCTGGCGACGGGCGCGGTGACCGTCGAACCGGACGAAAAGACACCGGTGGCGATGTCGCCGGAGACAGCGCTGGTCACCCGGGTCGGAGCGGCCGCGGCGGAGGTGCTGGCCCGCGCCGTGCTGGTCGGGCTGCTGGCCGCCGAGCCGGTGGCCGGAATACCGACCTACCGTGACATGTTGCCGGGAGCGTTCGAATGAAGGAGTTGTGACGTGCTGGTGATCCGCCGGGATCTCGTCGAGGCCATGGTGGCGCATGCCCGCGCCGACCATCCTGACGAGGCGTGTGGGGTGATCGCCGGGCCGGAGGGCGCTGATCGGCCCGAGCGGTTCATCGCGATGGTCAATGCCGAGCGTTCCCCGACCTTCTACCGCTTCGACTCGATGGAGCAATTCAAGGTGTGGCGCTCGATGGACGAGGCGGACGAGGTGCCCGTCGTCATCTACCACTCGCACACCGCCACCGAGGCCTACCCGAGCCGCACCGACATCTCGTTGGCACAAGAGCCCGATGCGCACTACGTGCTGGTCTCCACGCGAGACCCGCACGAGCACGAGCTGCGCAGTTACCGCATCGTCGACGGGGCCGTCACCGCGGAACCCGTCTCAATCGTCGACGAATACTGAGCAGTCGAGCAGTACACCTAAGGAGCCCCCATGGCAGTAACAGTTTCGATCCCGACCATCCTGCGTCCGCACACCGACGGACAGAAGCGCGTCAGCGCCTCCGGCGATACCTTGCAGGCAGTGATCGCCGACCTCGAGGCCAACTACGCCGGCATCTCCGACCGGCTGGTGGATAACGGCAAGCTGCACCGCTTCGTGAACATCTACGTCAACGACGAAGACGTGCGGTTCTCCGGCGGACTGGACACCACCATCGCCGACGGCGACTCGGTGACGATCCTGCCTGCCGTGGCAGGAGGGTAGCGGGCGGGTCATGACCAGATACGACTCGCTGCTGCAGGCCCTCGGCAACACCCCGTTGGTCGGCCTGCAGCACCTGTCGCCGCGGTGGGAGGACGGTCCAGACGGGCCACACGTGCGGTTGTGGGCGAAGCTCGAGGACCGCAACCCGACCGGTTCGATCAAGGACCGGCCCGCGCTGCGCATGATCGAGCAGGCCGAGCGTGACGGGCTGCTGAGGCCGGGCGCCACGATCTTGGAGCCCACCAGCGGCAACACCGGGATCTCGCTGGCCATGGCCGCGATGCTCAAGGGCTACAACATGATCTGCGTGATGCCCGAGAACACCTCGATCGAGCGGCGTCAGATCCTCGAACTGTACGGTGCGCGGATCATCTTCAGTGCGGCCGAGGGCGGTTCCAACACCGCCGTGGCGACCGCGAAAGAGCTTGCGGCGGAGAACCCTTCGTGGGTGATGCTGTACCAGTACGGCAACCCGGCCAACAGCGACGCGCACTACTACGGCACCGGGCCGGAGCTGCTCGCCGACCTGCCCGAGATCACCCACTTCGTCGCCGGGCTCGGCACCACCGGCACCCTGATGGGCACCGGGCGCTTCCTGCGCGAGCAGGTTCCGGGCGTGCAGATCGTGGCCGCCGAACCGCGCTACGGCGAGGGTGTGTACGCGCTGCGGAACATCGACGAGGGGTTCATCCCTGAGTTGTATGACCCCGACGTGCTGACCACCCGGTTCTCGGTGGGCTCCTACGACGCGGTCAAACGCACCCGCGATCTGGTGACCCGCGAAGGCATCTTCGCCGGCATCTCCACCGGCGCCGTCCTGCACGCTGCACTCGGCATGGGGGCCAAGGCGATCAAGGCCGGCGAGCGCGCCGACATCGCGTTCGTGGTCGCCGACGCCGGTTGGAAGTATCTGTCCACCGGTGCCTACGCCGGTAGCCTTGATGATGCAGAGGATGCGTTGGAAGGGCAGCTATGGGCGTGAGTGGGCAGGGATGACGAAACCAGTTCTACCGTCGTCCAGCGCACCCAAGAAACGACCAGCGTGGTTGGTCGGCGGCCTCACGATCGTCACCTTCGTCGCGCTGCTGTACGTGATCGAGATCGTCGACACCGCCATGGGCCACCGGCTCGACCAGGACGGCATCCGGCCCCTGCAGACCGACGGACTGTGGGGCATCCTGTGGGCGCCCCTGCTGCACGGCGGCTGGCCGCACCTGATCGCCAACACCGTGCCCGCGCTGGTGCTCGGCTTTCTCATGACGCTGGCCGGGATGGGGCGCTTCATCGCCGCGACCGCCATCATCTGGATACTCGGCGGCTTCGGCACGTGGCTGATCGGCAATATCGGCCTGCACTGCCCCTACGTGACCGTGCAGTGCACGAGCACTCACATCGGCGCATCCGGCCTGATCTTCGGCTGGCTGGCGTTCCTGATCGTATTCGGATTCTTCACCCGCAATGTGTGGGAGATCGTCATCGGCGTCGTCGTGCTGTTCGTGTACGGCGGCGTCCTGTTCGGGGTACTGCCCGGCAATGCGGGGGTGTCCTGGCAGGGCCACCTCAGTGGGGCCCTTGCCGGTGTGCTGGCGGCGTACCTTTTGTCCGGACCGGAACGCAAGGCGCGGGAAGCGAAGAAGAGTCCCGCCCAGCCGCGTCTGAGCGCATGAACATATGACCGACCGCCTGGCACCCGTCGGCATCTTCGACTCCGGCGTCGGTGGACTGACTGTTGCCCGCGCGATCATCGACCAGCTGCCCGATGAGGACATCATCTACGTCGGGGACACGGGCAACGGTCCCTACGGGCCGCTGACCATCCCCGAGATCCGGGCGCACTCGCTGGCCATCGGTGACGATCTGGTGGCGCGCGGCGTCAAGGCTCTGGTGATCGCGTGCAACACCGCGTCGTCGGCCTGCCTGCGCGACGCGCGCGAGCGCTACTCGCCGGTGCCGGTGGTCGAGGTGATCCTGCCCGCGGTGCGCCGCGCGGTGGCCGCCACCCGCAACGGACGCATCGGAGTGATCGGCACTGCCGCCACCATCGCCTCGGGCGCCTATCAGGACGCGTTCGCGGCCGCGCGTGACACCGAGGTGTTCGGGGTGGCCTGTCCGCGGTTCGTCGACTTCGTCGAGCGCGGGGTCACCAGCGGCCGTCAGGTGCTCGGTTTGGCCGAGGGCTATCTGGAGCCACTGCAGCGCGCCGAGGTGGACACCCTGGTGTTGGGCTGCACGCACTATCCGATGCTGTCCGGGCTCATCCAGTTGGCCATGGGCGACAACGTCACCCTGGTGTCATCGGCTGAGGAGACGGCCAAGGACCTGCTCAGGGTGCTGACCGAGCTCGATTTGCTGAGGCCGCACGAGTCCGGTCCGGCCCGACGGATGTTCGAGGCGACCGGAGATCCGGAGGCGTTCACCACGCTAGCCACGCGCTTCCTGGGACCGGGGTTGGACGGGGCTCGACAGGTCCGACGTCACGCGGGCGTCGGAAAATGATCTCCGTCGCCCAAACCGGCGATGTCTTGGCAACGCGCACATCGGGCATGGCAAGCTAGACACTGTGCGATTGACCATCCTGGGATGCTCCGGCAGCGTTGTCGGCCCGGATTCGGCAGCCTCCGGTTATCTCGTCACCGCACCAGACACGATTCCGATGGTCGTCGACTTCGGCGGTGGCGTCCTGGGTGCGTTGCAGCGCTACGCCGATCCGAATTCGGTCAACGTGTTGCTGTCGCATCTGCATGCCGATCACTGCCTGGATCTGCCCGGGTTGTTCGTCTGGCGGCGGTACCACCCGATCCCGGCCACCGAACGCGGCCTGATGTACGGACCCGCCAACACGTGGGCCCGGCTGGGCGCGGCGTCGTCGCCCGAAGGCGGCGAGATCGACGACTTCACCGACATCTTCGAGGTGCGCAACTGGGAGGACGGCTCCCCGGTGCAGTTGGGCACGCTCAGCGTCACGCCACGGCTGGTGTGTCATCCCACCGAGTCCTACGGCATGCGTTTCACCGATCCGTCCGGGGCGACGCTCGTCTACAGCGGTGACACCGGGTACTGCGACGCACTCGTCGACCTGGCCCGCGGGGCCGACGTCTTCCTGTGCGAGGCGTCGTGGACGCACGATCCGTCCCGACCACCGCATCTGCACCTGTCCGGCACCGAGGCGGGCCGCGCGGCGGCCGAAGCCGGCGTCGGCGAGCTGCTGCTGACCCACATTCCACCGTGGACCTCACGCGAGGACGTGATCAGCGAAGCCAAGGCCGAGTTCGACGGCCCGGTACACGCCGTGCTGAGCGGCGAGACCTTCGACGTCACCCGGGGCTGACCCGCTAGGGTTGGCGGGTGTCCAAGCGAGAAGACGGTCGTCTCGACGACGAGCTGCGCCCGGTAACCATCACCCGCGGTTTCACATCGCATCCCGCCGGCTCGGTGCTGGTGGAGTTCGGTCAGACCCGCGTCATGTGCACCGCCTCGGTCACCGAAGGCGTGCCGCGCTGGCGTAAGGGTTCCGGGCAGGGCTGGCTGACCGCCGAATACGCGATGCTGCCGGCCGCCACTCACGATCGCTCGGACCGCGAATCGGTCAAGGGCCGCGTCGGCGGCCGCACCCAGGAGATCAGTCGTCTGGTCGGACGCTCGCTGCGTGCGTGCATCGACCTCGGTGCGCTGGGGGAGAACACCATCGCGATCGACTGCGACGTGCTGCAGGCCGACGGCGGTACCCGCACCGCGGCGATCACCGGCGCCTACGTGGCACTGTCCGACGCGGTGACGTATCTGGCCGCGGCCGGGCGGCTTTCCGATCCGCGCCCGCTGTCGTGTGCGATCGCGGCCGTATCGGTGGGCGTGGTCGACGGACGCGTCCGCGTCGACCTGCCCTACGTCGAGGATTCCCGCGCCGAGGTGGACATGAACGTCGTCGCCACCGACACCGGCACCCTGGTGGAGATCCAGGGCACCGGCGAGGGCGCGACCTTCCCACGGTCCACGCTGGACAAGATGCTCGACGCCGCGCTCGGCGCCTGCGAGCAGTTGTTCGTGATCCAGCGCGAGGCACTGGAATTGCCGTATCCGGGCGTGCTTCCGGAGGGCCCGGCACCGAAGAAGGCGTTCGGAAGCTAGTGCCCTCGCTACTGGTAGCCAGCCGTAACGCCAAGAAGCTGGCCGAGCTGCGGCGGGTGCTCGATGCCGCCGGGATTACCGGACTGGACTTGGTGTCCCTGGCCGATGTCGCTCCGTACGACGAGGCGCCCGAAACCGGTGCGACGTTCGAGGACAACGCATTGGCCAAGGCGTTGGACGGGTACCGTGCCACCGGATTGGCTTGTGTGGCAGACGATTCCGGCATTTCAGTGGACGCACTGAACGGCATGCCGGGCGTGTTGTCGGCTCGGTGGTCGGGGGTGCACGGCGACGATGCCGCCAACACCGCGTTGCTGTTGGCGCAGCTGGGCGATGTGCCGTATGCGCGGCGCGGCGCGGCGTTCGTGTCGGCGTGCGCGTTGGTCTCCGCGTCGGGTCGAACCGTGGTGCGCGGCGAGTGGCCCGGCACGGTCACCCACGAACCCCGAGGTGAAGGCGGGTTCGGGTACGACCCGGTGTTTCTACCCGACGGATCTACTTTGACGGCCGCCGAGCTGTCACCCGCCGCGAAGGACGCGGTATCGCACCGCGGCCGGGCGCTGGCGTTGTTGGTGCCCGCGCTGCGGGAGTTGGCTGGGTCCTAGCGCGTTCGGCGGTTGCCGCGTTCGTAACGTGGTGGCGGCGATTTCGCGCTGGGGCCGCCACAGCGTTACGAACGCGAGCCATGGCTCGACGGCGGCTAGAGCTCGAAGCGCTTCTTGAGATCCAACGTGTTGAAGTGCTCGACGATGATGCCCAGCAACGGGATCGTGCCCGCGAGCAGCACACCGATCGTCTTGCCGATGGGCCAGCGGACCTTGACTGCGAGGTTGGCCGTGAACAGCAGGTAGATGAAGTACACCCAGCCGTGCACGATACCGATCCAGCTCGGCGGATTGTCCACCTGGACGATGTACTTGAGCACCATCTCGTAGCACAGCGCGATGAGCCAGATGCCCGTCGTCCAAGCCAACACGCGGTAGCCCAGTAGGGCCTTGCGGAGGGTCTCCTTGGGCGTCGAAACAACCGGCGTGACCTCGGCGCCCGGTTCTGGTGCGGTCATCTATCGGTCCTGTCTTTCTTCTCGGGCTGGGCGTCGGACTTGGCCAGCTCGGCAAGGTAGGCGTTGTACTCGGAGAGTTCTTGGTCGCCTGCGTCCGCCGCCGTGGCTTTGGGGCGTTCCGGCAGCAAGCCTGCGGGAATCTCGGTGACGTCGCCGCTGGGCCGCTCTGGCGGAGCGTCCTCGTAGCGGACGAACTTGTAGTAGGCGTAGAAGCAGAACCCGGCGAACATCGGCCACTGCAGGGCATAGCCCAGATTCTGGAAGGTGCCCGAGGCGGATTCGTAACGGGTCCACTGCCACCAGGCCAGCGCCAGGCAGCCGGCGGCGCCGAGACAGACCAGCGCGATGAGCGCTGGTCTCCTACGCCGTGTAGTGGACATTCGTCCATGGTACGGCGCGGGTCTTGGGGGCCGAAAATACGTGCCCGGATGGGCGGTGATCGGCACTTAGGCTTTTCGCGTGCTCCCAGACTTGCTGCTCGACGCCGCGATTGTTCAGGCCGAGGCTCAGGCCTATCTCTCGGACCTCATCGGCGAGGGCACACCCTATGACGGCGGCTGGAGCTTTGATGCCGAAACCCATCAGTTTTCGCTGGCCTCGACGAGTGGCGTGGCGCCTTTCGTCGCACGGAGCGAGCTGCTCGGCGCTGCCTCGGCGGAACGGGGGATGTGGCAGTGGGGATGGGCGAACCCCGATTTCCCGCGCCCGGACGAATACGGAAGCGCCGTGCTCCGCCAGTGTGGCGAGGTGCACGGTATCTCCGAGCTGAGCGAAGCGGAGGTGCCGCTCGGCGACGCGACACCGCAAGAGTTCGCGTGGTGGATGGGTGCCATCGCGTCGCTGAATCTCGGGTTGGTGCCCTGCTTCACCTTCATGCTCGACGGTGGGATCGTCGGCGTGATTGTGCTGACCGACGATCGGCTGCAGTTGCCCGCGCCGAGCGCGCCCCGACTGCTGCGCTGTGTCGGCGAGGCGCTGCAGGCCCTGCCGGTCGCGCCCCGCAGCTTGTACACGTGGGCGGCGTTGCGCGAAGTGCCGATCGAGGATGTATCGGGCAGCCTGCGGCTCACGCTGCCCGACGGGCATACCGAGTTCCGTTTCGACGAGCACGACCGGTTGATCGACATGTCGGGTCAGGTGCTTCCGTCCGACTAGACCTTGGGGCCGATGAATTCGTCGAGACGAGCCGTGGCGGCCTTGCGGTAGATCGAGACGACGTACTTGGTGGAACGCGTCCATGGGATGCTGAGCCGGTCCAGCGCGGCGGTGAACAGGTTGAGGATGTCCTCCGAGTGATTCGTGAAGTGGTACCGGATGCTCTTGACGCCGCGGTCGTTCGCGACCACCCGGCAACCGTCGCTGTGGATCAGACCGCGCACGAACTCCTCGGTGGATCGGTCCACGAGATCCTGCTGCCAGGGTTCGAGAGCGATGCGGCGGTTGTGCTTCCTGCCGGGCCCGTGCTGGGGGAATAGGCATGGCCAGTGCTTGGAATACAGCGAAACTTGGACGCAACCCTTCTTAGTTACGAGACCTGCGTGTTGACCGGGCATGACAATCTCAACGGCCTGGCGGCATCGGTCGATTATTGCTGGGTACTTCTTGTCTAGCGTGATCCGTAGCCGCCAGACGCGCTTGTTACGCGAGATGTCGCCGTCTCCCAGATAGAGGCCGAGGAGATAGCAATAGCTGGAGATGGGCAGCGCACCGAAGTCATGATCTACGCCGCATTGTGACGATGCCGGCTCTTGCAATCGTTTGGGTGGTTGGCTGCGCCAGTCCCGCACGGTTGGACGGGGTATGCCCGTGTGCCGGGCGATAGCGCAGTCGTTCATGCCAGCCGTGATGAGCTGCTGAACCTTGTAGAACTCGTCTGCCGACCGAATTACGTACCCCTCTCGACGGGTGATGCCTCGACGATATTGATGGCCACTGACAGACTCGGCAATCGACAGACCGGTAGGATCAGGACCCTTGCGGGCGTGATGGAACGGCAGACATGCCGGCTTTAGGTGCCGGTGCTCGAGAGAGCGTGTGGGTTCGAATCCCACCGCCCGCACTCTTCATTTGCGGTACAGGTTTCATGGTCGGTGGCCGCACCAGCGGTACCAGTGTCGAGCCCGGACCAATAAAATCTCAACGACCCGATGCCTGTCTGGAACTCGGCTCGTGGACAAGTATCTCCGCTCGTGTCAGTTGAGACCCGGGCCGGAGTCGGCCAGACCACCACCACCGACGTGGCTGAGCGCCGTTACGGTGCCATCGAGAACCGCTCGATCGATTGGATCACCCCAGCCGAGCGGCACGGCACGCCATGGCGTGTGAGCCCACTGTTCTTCATCGCGAACTGGAGCTTCTTCACCATCGCGCTGGGGTTCACCGGACCTGCACTGGGCCTGTCGGTGGGCTGGGCCATCCTGGCCTCCGCCCTCGGCCTGGTGATCGGCACGTTCTTCATGGCCTTCCATGCGACCCAAGGCCCGCGCCTGGGCCTTCCACAGATCATCCAGTCGAGGGCCCAGTTCGGGTTCTACGGCGTGATCGTGGTGGTGGGGATGTCGTTGACCTGCTACCTGGCTTTCGGGGTGGTCTACACCATCCTCACCGCGCAGGGGCTGGCGCAGATTTTCGGATGGTCTCCGGTGGTCGTCGGATTGGTGGTGAATATCGCCGGCGGTCTGTTCGCCGTCGCGGGCCACGACCATCTGCACCGGTTGTCGCGGCTGGTGTTCTTTGTGACGGTCCCGTTGGTTTTGGTGTTCACCTTGGCGGTGGTGTTCGGCCACGCCGGTGGGACGACGCCGTCGGCAAGCGAGCACGGGTTCGTCGCTTCGGCGTTCTTCACGGTGTTCGCGGTCTCGGCTGCCTACAACATTGCGCTGGCACCGATCGTCTCGGATTACACCCGATATCTTCCCGAGAAGACATCCTCACGGGCGTTGATCTCCAGTGTGTATGTCGGAGCGGGCATTTCCGCATTGTGGCTGATCTCGCTGGGTGCCTGGTTGTCGGCGCACTACGACGCGGACGACGCGCTGGTGGCGTTGCATGATGCGGGCGACAACGTGTTTCACGGATTCGGTGCGGTATTGGCGCTGGCCTCGGCGGCCACTCTCATTGTGTGCATCGCCACCGCCGCCTACAGCGTGACCCTGCAATTTCTCACCGGCGCTGATCTGGTCCGGCGATTCCGGCCGAGTCGTACGCTTCGAATCGCCGTCACCGCGGCCACCATCGTCTTCTACCTGGTGGTGGCGTTGCCGTTCGGTGATCATGTCATCAATGCCGCCAGCAACGCCCTGTCTTTGATGCTGTTCCTTCTGGTGCCGTGGACGGCGGTCAACCTGACCGACTACTTCTTCGTCCGTCGCGGCGAATACGCCATCACCGACCTGTTCACCCCGGACGGCGTTTACGGCGGATGGTCCTGGCGTGGCATCGCCGCGTACTTCCTGGGATTCGCCGCCATGATCCCGTTCGCCGTACTTCCCTTCTTCACCGGCACATTTGGGGCATTGCTCGGCGGTATCGACATCTCCTGGCTGGCCGGTCTCACGGTGTCCGCGGTGGCGTACTACACCTTCAGCCGCAATCTAGACCTCACCCGTGAGCTGGCTGCCATCCAGCGCAGCGAAGGCAGCCTCGATGCGCAAGTGCCCGCACCCCACCGCCCGCCGCTGGAGCACGGACTGCTCGACGGCCAGGCCTGATCAACCCTTTCGACGAAGGACTCAACAATGTCGCGTGACAACAGATTTCACCTCGGCTGGTTCGCCAACTTCTGTGTCGATGGATGGAATGAGCAGTGGGGATCCACCGGGGGCCAGGATTGGTCGGGCAGCTTCTACGTCGAGCTGGTTCAGCACCTGGAGCGCGCCAAGTTCGACTACCTGCTGCTCGAAGACAAGTTGATGGTGTCGGATGCCTACGGCGGCACCTTCGAACGCGAACTCAAGCACGCGCTGCACTCGCCCAAACTCGATCCCGCACCGCTGATCCCGCTACTCGGCAGCGTCACCGAACATCTGGGGCTGGTGCTGACGCTGTCCTCGACCTTCTATCCGCCGTTCCTGCTGGCTCGGCTGTGCAACACGCTGGACCACCTGACCGGCGGGCGGGTGGGCTGGAACATGGTGACCTCAGCCGAAGACCGGGCGGCGCAGAACTTCGGACTCGACCATCTGCCTCGCCACGACGAACGCTATGCACGCGCGCACGAATACGTCGATCTGGTTCGGGCGCTGTGGGATTCGTGGGAGCCCGACGCGGTGGTCCGGGACCGGGAGACCGGCACCTTCGTCGATCACACCAAAGTCCACACCATCGACTTTGAAGGCCAGTACTACAAGAGCCGCGGGCCGCTGAACACGGTGCCGTCGCCGCAATACCACCCGGTCCTGGCTCAGGCGGGTGGCTCACCTCAGGGCAAGGACTTTGCCGCGAAGTATGCCGACACGGTGGTAGGTACTGCCGCCGATCCGCAAGGCATGATCGCCTACCGCGACGACATCCGCCGGAGAGCAGTCGAATACGGCCGCAAACCCGACGACATCAAGGTGCTGTTCCTGATCACCCCGCATCTGGGTGACACCGATGCGGAGGCACGCGCGAAACTCGACCGATTGGTGAACAACGAGTACTACCTGGAGAAGACGTTGGCGCATCTGGCGGCAATCGTCGAGATCGACTTCACCAAGTTCGATCTCGACAAGCCGCTACCCGACGATCTGCAGACCAACGGCGAACGCGGATCACTGGAAGCCTTCCTGCAACGCGGCAGCGGGAAGACCCTGCGGGAGCTGACGGCGGCCTACCTGTCGACGGAGGATGCACTGGTCGGCACCCCGGCCACGGTGGCCGATCGCCTCGAGGCGTTGATGGATGAGGTTGGCGGGGATGGCTTCCTGATCACCGCCCCGGGAATGCGTTTGACCCGCAAGTACGTCATCGAGGTGGTCGACGGTTTGGTGCCCGAGCTTCAGCGCCGTGGCCTGACCAGGACGCACTACGAGCACAAGCTGTTCAGAGACAACCTGCTGTCGTACTGAGGCGACGCCGCACTCCCTCTGCGACAGTCACGGCGTGGTCTCCGCGGTCCGGTTCGACTGGGCGATGTCTTCCCGCAGCGAAGCGATCTCGGCCCGCAGATCATTGATATGGGCTGCCGTCGCGGCTGCTGTGGCAGCGTCATCATCCGCCACGGTCTGCACGATCCACGACGCAATCGTCGCGGTGATCGAACCGACGAGGCTGATCCCGCCGATCATCAACAGCGCGGCGATGACTCGCCCGGTCGTCGTCACCGGATACATGTCGCCGTAGCCGACGGTGGTGATGGTGGTGATCGCCCACCAGATCGCATCGCCGAAATCGGTGATGTGGGCGTCGGGTTGACCGCGCTCGGCCTGCAGCACGGCCAGCGCGGCGACGTACACCAGCAGGACCGCACCCGAGATCGTGTAGAGGATGACCTTGCCGCGGATCGCGTGGCCGACGGCTTTCTGGATCACACCGATCAGCACGACGAGCCGCAGCAGCCGCAGCGGCCGCAAGAGCGGCAGCAGCACGATCGCCAGGTCGGCGAGATGGCGCACGAACCACCGCCTGCGGTCAGGGGCCAGGTACAGCCGTGCCACGTAGTCAGCGCTGAACGCCGCCCAGGACAGCCAGGTGGCCAGAGTGACGGCGTGCGCGACCAGGCCGCGAGGTTGGACGAGTACCTCGACCGAATAGGCGGCAAGGAAGACCCCGGCGACCGCGGCAAGCGGCCACTCCGCGCGGTGTTCCCAACTGGCGAGGCGATCCTGGGTTGTCACGTCAGAGAGTGTGCGGCATGGTCGCCGGATTGACTAAGCGACTCCGTCGGCCGGTACCGCGTTGCCCTTCACGGTGTTGAGAATCTGCACGATGTTGTCGACATCGGTCTCGGGGAACACATCGTCGGGGCCGGTCGGGGCGTGGTCGATATACGGGGATTCATACAGGCGGGCGGGTTCGACGACGCCGTTGGCGGTGAGCTCGGTGATGATCAGGTTGATGAACCGGATCTGGTCGGCTCCGAACTTGGCACCGTCGAGAAAAGCGGAGAAGGCGTCGACGCTGGCCTCGTGATCCAGGCCCACCAATCTGCGGATGAACAATCCCAGCCCGTGTGACTGTTCTTTGGCCAGTGCGATGTCATCGGCCCCGCCGGTGCCGCTGTCGACGAGCATCTGTTCCAGTGCCGCGAGGTCGGCGGTGGTGAGGGGCTTGTTGCGGCGTAGGCGTTGCAGCGCGACGTGGTCTTGGTGCTGTTTGAGGTAGGCCTTGGCCTTGAGTTCGAATCGTTCCCAGTTGGTGCCGGGGGTGATGCCCGGCAGGTCGACGAGGGCGGACTCGCCGAGTTCGTCGGCGAAGTCGGTGTAGACGACCACCTTTTTGGCTTTCTCCAGGAAGCGGAGCAGCCCACGCAATTTGCGTCGTGCGTGCTCAAGCATCGGCAGCGTGACGTCGACCCACCACTGGTCGCCGGCGACGTCGTCGAGCAGCTCCTGCTGTGCCGCGATCGAGGGAATGGCCGTCTGGTTCAACAGGCCTGAAGCGATGTCCTGGATCCTTTCGCGCAACCGCTCGGCGGCCAGGGCATCGCCTTCGAGTTGGGCGAGTTGGCGTCGCAGGACCAACATGTCGAACCGCTTGGCGTCTTCGTCGTCGTCCTTGTGGGTCGACGGCAATCCGGCCAGGGATTCGGCGACGTCGGCGGCTGTCTCGCTGCTCAGCGCGCCCGCCCAGGGCTCCCACTGCGCGTATTGCTCGACCAGTCGACGGTGCGGCCGCACCAGGAAGTTGTCCAGCGTCATACCGGCAACGACGCGATGCAGCGACCACGCCACGTCGACGCGTAGACCCCGGTCGGTTTCGGTGCCCTGCCCTTCGAGCGGATCGGGATCGGTCGGCGGCTGCAGGTGATCGAGCGCCGTGATCAATCCGAGTCGCGTTTCGAACAACCTCTGGTTCAACGATTTCTGCGACGACCCGGGTGAGCCGGGCAGGTCCTGGCTGAAGTATTCGAGGTTGCCGCAGTAGTCGAAGACGTAGAAGTTCTGCTTGTGCTGCCCCGGGCCGAACAGGTCGGGGCACAGGCGGGTGCCGCGTCCGATCATCTGCCAGAACTTGGTTTTCGAGCGGACCAGCTTGAAGAACACGAGATTGACGACCTCGGGTACGTCGATGCCGGTGTCGAGCATGTCGACCGAGATCGCGATATGCGGGGCCTTGTCGACGACGGAGAAGTCGTCGATCAGCGATTGTGCGTGCGAGATGCCGTGGGTGATGACCCGTGCGAAATGTCCGGCCAGGTGCGGGTATTGGATGTCGAAGCGGCGGGCGATGAACTCGGCGTGGTCGCGGTTCTTGGCGAAGATGATGGTCTTGCCCAGGCGGTCGCCGGCTGCGACGCGATGTCCCTTGGCCATGAGATCGGCGAGCACCATGTCGACGGTGCTCTCGTTGAACAGAACCTTGTTCACCTCTTCTGAGGTGACCTCGTCGGGGGTGTCATCGCCCCAGTCCAGCGATTCCCATTCGTCCTTTTCGTCCTCGGACAGGTCGGTGTAGCGGATTCCACGGTCGAGAAACTTTGTGCCGCCGGAGATTCCCACGGCCGGCACCAGGAAGCCCTCTTTGACCGCGTCGTCGAGTCCGTAGGCGTCGGTGGGCACTCCGTCCTCGAGGTGGAAGAGGCGGTAGGTGTTGTGGTCGACCTCGTCCTTCGGGGTCGCAGTCAGGCCGACCAGCAGCGAGTCGAACCAGTCGAAGATGGCCCGGTATTTCTGGTAAACCGAGCGGTGGGCTTCGTCGATGACCACCAGGTCGAAGTGGCCGGGTCCGAATTTCCTTGTCCCAGAGCCGGTGTCGTTGATGAGGTTCATCATCGTCGGGTAGGTGCTGACGTACACGCGCCCGTCCGTGACCTTCTCGGTCAACAGGTTCACCGTGGTGGCGTCGGGAAGATGCGCCTTGAAGGCGTTCGCGGCTTGGGTGACCAGCGCGGTGCGGTCGGCCAGGAACAGCACCCGCTTGGCCCAGTTGGCCTCCATGAGCTGCTTGACCAGGGCGATGACGGTGCGGGTCTTACCTGACCCGGTGGCCATCACCAACAAGGCTTCGCGGCGTTTGTCCGTGAAGGTTTCGTCGATGGCCCGGATGGCGCGGTGTTGGTAGTGGCGTTCGACGATCGCCGAATCGATCGGGGCGTCGGTGAGCGGCTGGCGCGTCGAGCGGCGCTGCACCATCAGTTCCAGCTCGTCCCGAGTGTAGAACCCCTGGATGTCCCGCGGTGGATAGCCGGCCGCGTCGTCCCAGATCCAATGCTCAAAGCCGTTGGTATAGAAAATGACCGGGCGCCGACCGGTCATGGACTCCAAACAGTCGGCGTACAACTTGGCCTGCTGTTGGCCGAGGTGCGGGCTCTTCGTGGTGCGTTTGGCCTCCACCACTGCAAGGGGTAGTCCATCGGCGCCCCACAGCACATAGTCGACGTATCCGGTGCCGTTGTCGGGCGGCATGCCGGTGACCTTGTACTCCCGGTCTTTGGCGTCTGCCAAGGGCCAGCCGGCCTCGCCCAGCATCAGGTCGATGAAGGTGTCGCGGGTCTCGGCCTCGGTGTAGTCACGGTTGTCAGGCTGTTGGTTGGCGGCCTGTGCCTTCTTGATTTCCTCACGCAGCCCGGCGATCTCAGCCTCGTGCGCGGCGGCAAGCTCGTCCTTCTCGGCCAATGCCTTGGCGTGGGCTTCGTCCTGCTTCTTGAACTTCTCGGCGAGCTGGGCCACTTCCTGGCGGCTCAGGGGAGCGGCCTTGGCGGCCAGCTTCGGGTCGAAGGGCAGCTTCAGCGGAGCGGCCTTCGGATAGGCCGAGTGGTGATAGACGGCCCACACCATGATGTGGTGCAGTTCGCGCAGGACAGCCAGCGCGATGTTCGGCGCGATCGGTTTCTGTTCGTGCACGGCCGCATTGCCGGCTTTACGGATCAGATTCAGTTTCTGCACGATCGCCGGCGGAACCTTGGAGCGGAATGGCGGCTCGTTGATGCGTGCCGACAGGTCGTTCTTGTAGGGGAGCGGCAGCGCCAGGACGTCGTACAGCAGGCCGACGAGTTGCTCGACGGCACGTCGGCTGTAGAAGCAGGCTGAGCGCGGGTCAGAGTTGAGGTAGCTTTCGGCGCGCGCGCAGTCGGCATTGATCTCTGGCCAGTCGGCGGCACCGACGAAAGCAAAGTTGGTCACGACGCGCCCCCTATGCGCTGGCCCAATACTCGGCGTAAAGCAAATTGATCAATTGATCGGCTGGTGAATGGAACTTATCAACTTTGGTCTGCCGACTTCGACGGACATGGCATCTCCTCGTGCGGGTGGGTTGAACCGAACCGGACTGTCTAACAGGTGCCTCTGACATCGCATGCCTTCGGTGGGCCACCCAAAGGACCGAGCATTCGCCCGAGAATGCCCGCTGGAGAGACCGGTCGTGCTGAAATTGTGGCCATGACGCAGCACGAGCCCTTGGCCATGCCGCTCGAAGAGGCGATGCGTACTCAACGGGCGATCCGTCGGCTCAAGGATGAGCCCGTTGATGATGCACTCGTGCTTCACATTCTGGAACTCGCGATGAAGGCGCCGACGGGTTCAAACGCACAGAATTGGGAGTTCATCGTCGTCAAGGACCGCGAGGTCGTCGCGAAACTCGGCGGCTTGAATCGACGGGCCTTGAAGTTCGGCGGCCCGATTTACCGGCGCGTCGTTGTCCGCCGCATGGATGACCAGATGCTGAGGATCGAGAAGGCCGTGCAATGGCAGGCGGATCATTTCGACGAGATCCCCGTCGTAGTCGTCGCCTGCCTCAAGGGTGTCATTCCGCTCTGGCCGTCGGTGGCGGTGAGCAGTGCCTACGGTTCTATTTTTCCCGCGGTGCAAAACCTCTTGCTGGCGGCACGTGCATCTGGCTTGGGTGCAGCACTGATCACCATGCCGTTGTGGAGCAAGCTGTTGGCGCGGCGCACCCTGGGCTTGCCGTGGAACGTCACTCCGTGTGCGGTCATCCCGCTGGGCTGGCCGAAGGGCAAGTACGGGCCGACGACACGTCGGCCGGTCGGAGAATTCGTCTCGCTCGACCGCTACGGCAATCGACCGTTTCTGTAGGCAGCGCGGCTGGCTGATCGGTCCTGGCGGCCAGACCGTATCGTTCCATCTCACCAAGGCCGCCAAGGCGGACGGCGCATTGGTCGGCGCGGAAGGGTACCGATACACGTGAGCAAGCGGTTGATCGCGACGATGTTGGCAGTGATGGCGATTGTCGCGGGCTGCGGCAAAGGCGATGGCGCTGCCGCTTCGATTGTCACCCCCGACCATGCCCAGGCCTCTCCGTCTGGCACGTACACCGCCTTCGCCGAGCAGGGGCCAGAAGACAAAGGGGAGAAGCCCTGGGTGGTGGTGGTTCGGGACAAGGCCGGCAAAGAGGTCTTCCATGACCATTCCTCGTACAGCGCCGACAAGGGCGTGATGATCACTTGGCTGTCCACCGAGCCCGAACAGCTCTGGGTGTATTCGGGTGATGCAGGGGTCTACCGGATCGCTCCGGGCAGCCACGGCGGATGGACCAGGGCCGGCGTCAAATCCGAGAACGTGCCGTCGGAAATATCCCGTCTTTGGGAGTCTTCGCGTTCCTGATTCAAAGAGCCGTCGGTTAGGTGCAGACTCGAGGCGCGAGACGGGAGGAGTACCGATGATTGACGTCCTTCCCGACATGCCCGAGGGCGTGTTCGGTATCCGAGTGTCGGGTCGAGTGCGCGGTGATGATCTGCGCGAATTCCGGCCGACGATGGACGAATTACTGAAGACCGGTGAGATCCGGATCGTCGAGGTGATTTCACCGGACTATGAGGGATTCGGGTCCGGCGGGCTGGTTCAGGATCTGAAGCTCGGCTTCGGTGCCCTGATACAGCACCACTCCGCGTTCAAACGGATTGCCGTGGTGTCCGACAAGGATTGGGTCGCCCACGCCATGCATGCCTTCGCGTGGATGGTCCCCGGCGAGTTGAAGATGTTCGGCCTCGACGAACTCGATGCGGCCAAGGAGTGGGCCGCGGGCTGAGGCCTTCAGGCGAGGGGGTATTCGTCTTCACCCGCGCGGTCGGACAGGTCGAACCGGATGTCGCACAGGTGGACATGGCCGGGGATCTCCTGCTCCGTGAAGGCAACGTGCGGTGTGGACGACTAGGGCACTACCGCCTGTACGGATCCCCAAGGGCGTGGTTTTGTGTTGTCCCGGTCGTGGTCGGGTTGGATGCCCAAGGTCTGAACAAATTTTGCTCAATCCGGCCGCCATTGGCGTTGTCTCAAAGGCGATCACGGCGAACTGCATCAGAGTTCCCCTCGGAATGCGCGGGCTTGGAGGGAGGCGAAGAGCTCGTCGAGATCGTCGGTTGTGACTCGTGGCACGGCCGCTACCCGGCGCGCAAACTCGAACTGTCGCTTGACCGGGACATTTGGCAGTTCAAGCTGTTCGAGCTTGGTTTTCGAGATGTTCTTCATCGAGCCGCCCGTTCCACTGGAAAGCTGGCTGACGCGGCGGCGCACCGATGGTGTGCGGAACAGCGACCAGTAATAGAGCGGATTGCTGTCAGGGTTCTTCCAGACGAATCGCCAGATCTTGTCTGGCAAGGCGATGTCGGACGGTGCTACATCCACATAGGCAACGGCGCCTACCAGTTCAGCTGTGTTCGCGCGGCTGATCAGAAGGTCGCCTGATCGCACCATGTGTTCGGAAGGTGGCTGGTAGTCGGGTGGGAGAGGTTTGGACTCTACTGCTTTGAATTGACCCGAGGTGACTGCGCTGATCTTCAGGACACGGTACTTGGATGCGGAGTTTTCGTCGTCGGCGACGAGATTGCGTCCACCTTTGAGGTCAGCCACTTCGCAGAACCGCACACTCTCGTCAGTTCCTAGGTAGAAATCGGGATCCCCGAACATGTCGAAGAAGATCGACTGTGCGAGGTCATTGAGCTGAGACACCACGTGGCGTCTTTTGACACGGAGTGAGTCGGCATGGTCGAGGATCGCGGCGATGCGGCGCTGCTCCTCGAGTGGCGGCCTAGGTACCTGGATCTCTTTGAGAAATTTGAAGTGGCGAGAATAGCCGGCATCTGGCAGAGCGACCGTGCGGAGATAGTGGTAGACGAACTTCGGATGGAAGTCGCCTCGCGTGCGAAGTACCTTTACGCCGTCAGCGCCCATTGCGAACGGAAAATCGACGTATTTCATCGCACGGGTGTGGTCACCAAAGATGATTTTCGGTCCGGCATGCCTGAACGCATGGCTGGTGTTGTCTGTGTATCCGGAGACCAAGCCCTTGCCTTGGTCGACCACCGGTAGCTGACCCGACTGGCGGTATTCGGAACGAGGTACTTTGGAGTTTCCGCCGGTAATATCCTCAACCGCTTCGAGGAACGCGACCGTCTTCACGACAGCATCGCCTTCAACTCGGCGAGCCCGACAGTAATCTCGCCTTCGAGCTTCTCTATCTCGGCGATGATCTCCAACGGTGGCCTGTGCTCGACCTCGTCGTGCACGATCTCCTTGTACCGGTTCAGCGACAGGTCATACCCCTGGGCGACGATATCTGCGACCGACACGCAGAACGACTGCTCAGTGCGTGCTCGTTCCAGCTCCGAGGAGCCTCGTGAACTCCACCGCGACAACGCATCCGGCAGATCATTGGCCTCGACCGGATTCCGCTTGTCATCGAGTGAGAACCCGTCGGCGGTGACGTCGTAGAACCACACGTTGTCGGTGCCGCCGGAGTTCGTTTTGGTGAACAGCAAGATCGCAGTCGACACACCGGCATACGGCTTGAACACACCGGACGGCAGCTTCACGATGCCATCGAGCTTCTGATCCTCGACCAGGATCCGCCGAAGTTCCTTGTGCGCCTTGGAGGATCCGAAGAGCACGCCGTCGGGCACGATCACCGCGGCTCGCCCGCCGGGCTTCAGAAGCTTCAAAAATAGTGCCACAAAGAGAAGTTCGGTCTTTTTGGTCTTGGCGACGCGCTGCAGATCCTTGGACGTGGCCTCGTAGTCCAGCGATCCGGCGAACGGGGGATTGGCCAGGATCAGGGTGTACTTCTCGGTGTCCTCACTGGCACCTTCCGACAGTGAATCTCGGTAGCGGATATCGGGAGATTCGACACCGTGCATCAGCATGTTCATGCTGCCGATGCGCAGCATGGTCGAGTCGAAGTCATAGCCGTGAAACATGCTGTTGTGGAAGTGCTTACGCTGGGCAGCGTCAGTGAGTACCGATGAATGCTCGTCGCGCACATACTCCGACGCCGCCACCAGGAACCCGGCCGTGCCGCAGGCAGGGTCACAGATCTCATCGGTGGGCTGGGGAGCGGTGATCTTGACCATCAACTCGATGATGTGGCGCGGGGTACGGAACTGCCCGTTCACCCCCGCGCTGGCGATCTTGGACAGCAGGTACTCGTACAGGTCGCCGTTGGTGTCGCGGTCGGTCATCGGGATGTCGTCGAGCATGTCGACAACCTTGGACAGCAGGGCCGGCGTGGGGATGGTGAACCGGGCATCACGCATGTGCTCGGAGTATGTCGACCCGTCGCCGCCGAGGTCACGCAGGAACGGGAACACCTTGTCGCCGACGGTGGAGAACATCACCGCCGGCTCGGCGTTCTTGAACTGCGACCACCGCAGCTGCTGCTGATCCGGCCCGAACCGCAGCCCCTCGGACTTACCGGTCACGCGGGCTTTTTTCTCGGCGAGGATCTCCAGGTCGTCCAGGCGGCGAATGAACAGCAGGTAGGTGACCTGCTCGATCACCTCCAGAGGATTGGAGATACCGCCGGACCAGAACGCGTCCCACACCCGGTCGACCTTGCTCTTCAGCTCACCCGTGATCACTGCACTGCCCCTTGCTGCCGTTAAGAACCGAACCGAACTGTATATAGGACCCCGCCGACAAATGGGGCGATATCCGTGAATGGACGCACGGACGGACGAGGCGGCAAGGCAGATGAGAAGTCACGCTAGCTTGGGCACGCGCCCTCAAGCACGGTGAGACTCTCGTTGAATTCCGCTGAGATATACAAGGACTCGCGAATCGATGGTCGTGGCCCAGTAGCCCCTGGAGCGAGGTTCGCCATCTTGGCTGCCCGCTCGGCCATCGTGTCGGCTCGTTCAGCCAGGCCCGGGTCACCGTGGATCTGATCAGCGAACCCATGTAGCCGTGCCGACCACTGGGTGTAATCAGCGGCGGTGACTTCGTCTCCAGCGTCCTTCTTGGAGATGACAGCTCGGGCGAACTGTCTGCTGTAGTCGAGCATCGACCGGATGACGGCGCAATCTGAGGCCGGACGACTGGACAGTACGAATACGCCCGCAGCAAGCGCGACCGTCGCAACAAGGCCGATCCCGCCGAGAATCAACCACCTACGTCCGGTCATCTACGACGCCTCTGCGGGTTCGGAGGGGCACAGCATCGAAATCAACGCTGGGGTCGCTCCACACGCTGGAGCGCGACCCTAGCGTCGCACTCGGCGCCAAGCCAGAACGAACCAGCCCTACTTGTTGAACTTCCCGCTCAGATACTCAGCCCGACAAGCATTCCGAGCCAGCTTGCCGCTCGTCGTGCGGGGGATCACGCCGGCGGCGACCATGCGGACGTCGGCCACCCGGATCTGGTGGTGGCGTGACACCGCGGCGCGCACGGCGTCGACGATCGGGCCGGGCTCGGCACGTCCGGCTCCGGCGGCCCGCTCGGCGACGATCACGAGTTCTTCACCGCGGTCGCCGACCACCGAGAACGCCGCGACGTAGCCCGAGCGCACGGCGGGCGACGACGCGCTCACCGTGGTCTCGATGTCGTGCGGGTAGTGGTTGCGTCCGTCGATCAGGATCATGTCCTTGATCCGGCCGGTGAGGTACAGCTCGCCGTCGAGGTAGACCCCGAGGTCGCCGGTGGCCAGCCAGTGGCCGTTGTCGGGCACCTCCTCGGCGTGGCTACCGGTCGTCAATCGGGTCTGCAGCTTGTTGGCGAACACCCGCTCGCTCTCATCGACGCGGCCGAAGTACCCCTGGCCGACGTTGTTGCCGTGCAGCCAGATTTCTCCGACGGTGCCGTCGGCCAGTTCGTCACCGTCGGGGCTGGCGATGACCGCCCACTGGTTCGGAATCGGCTGGCCGCAGGAAACGTGTGTGACGGCGCCCTCGTCGGTCGGGTCGACGGTCACCGCGCGTCCGGCACTGAGTTGTTCGCGGTCGAGGTAGACCGCGGTGGCCGCGGCGCTCGGGGCGATGCTGGCCACCGACAGCGTCGCCTCGGCCATGCCGTAGGACGGTTTGATCGCAGTCGCGGGCAGCCCGTACGGGGCGAACGCCGAGGTGAACTTCTCGACGGCGGCCATGGTCACGGGCTCGGAGCCGTTGAGGAGCGTGACCACATTGGTCAGGTCCAGCGTCTCGCCCTCGGGCGGCAGGCCGCGCTCGGAAGCCAGCTCGAAGGCGAAGTTCGGGGCTGCGGCGAAGGTGCGACCGTGTGCAGCCTCTTCGGCCAGCCGCTTGATCCAGCGGTACGGGCGGCGGACGAATGCCATCGGGTCCATCAGGCTGATGTGTCCACCGCACAGCGCCGGGAACATGATCATGATCAGGCCCATGTCGTGGTACAGCGGCAGCCAGCTGACACTGCGGATACCGGTGTCGAGATCGCCGGCCAGGATCATCTGGATGACGTTGGTGCACACGTTGCGATGGGTGATCTCCACACCGGCAGGCGTGCGGGTCGACCCCGACGTGTATTGCAGGTAGGCGATGTCGTCGATGTCGACCTCGGGGTCGACGTACATCTCGGCCAGCGTGTCCGGGACGGCGTCGACGGCGATCACGCGGGGCCGCTCGGCGGCCGGCAGCGTCTTGATGAACGTGCGGACCGATTCGGCCGCAGACGTCGTGGTGAGCACTGCCGTCGGTTTGGCGTCGGCCAGGACTGCGGCCAGTCGCTCGGCGTGACCGGCCAGCGCCGGCGCGAACAGCGGCACCGCGATGTTGCCGGCGTGCACCGCCGCGAAGAACGCCGCGACGTACTCGACACCTTGCGGGGCCAGGATCGCCACCCGGTCGCGGGGCTTGGTGACCTGCTGCAGTCGGGCGCCGACGGCGCACACCTGTGACCACATGGCATTCCAGCTGAGCTCGACGGCACGACCCTCGGGGTCGGTCGAGTAATCGAGGAAGCGGTACGCAGGCTCATCTCCATAGATGAACCGGTTGCGATCCAGGAACGACGTCAAGGTGACCCCGTCGGGTACGACGATCGTGCCGTCGTCGCGAACGTAGTTTTCGACGTTCGACACCGACGAATCAACAGCACTGGTTGCAGCGGGAACCCGACCCATAACCCGTAAGACTAATAGCGGCTCTAATAAAGCCTGGCAGCGTGGTCGGGTGTGGGTTATCACCGAGTGCCGAAAATGTGTCGTGCGTCTCTCTATCGGGGCCCGTCAACGGCATAAGTCCCGTTATTGTCCGTGAATTCCACGATCACCCGGCGCAGCGTGTCGTTGACCTCAACCGCGCAGGTGAACGTCGCGCCTGTCCGCACGACCGGATTCTTGCCGCCGTTGCATGCCACCGCAACGACCCGGTTGGCCCCGTAGCCGTTGACCGGATCGGACAAGATCTGCGCCACCCCGGCCTCGGCCTGACGGACGTCCAGCCGGGTGCCGGTGGCATCCGAGCGGCTCCACGCCCACAGCCCGGTGCCGACCACCGCGACTGCGCCCACGACGATGGCCGCACCGATGAGCAGACGCCTATCGGTCGGCTTGGGCTGCGACGGCGGTTGCGGTGCGCGTGGCGGTGGCGCGGGCCGCGCATGGTGCTGCGGCTGCTGGGGCGGCGACGGCTGTCGCGGGGGTTGCGGCGTCCACGCCGGCCGGGCCGGGCGAGCCCCAGGTGGCGGAGTGCCGCCCGGCAGGGGTGCGCCGCCTGGCCGCGCCCACCATGGTTGGTCGGGACCGCTCATCGACTCTCCTCGACTCGACTCATCAGCTCACGCGAACCGTTGGTAGCACTGCGCGTCGTCGCCTTGCAGGCCGGACCGGTAGGCCAGGATGCGGGTGAACCCGGCGGGCAGCACCCTGCCGTTGACGTCGCTGGCGGCCAGCCCGTTGGTGAGCAGGCCGCTGATCGCCTCGTCGGTGTCACCGGCTGACAGCGTGATCGGTAGACCGGGCTCGGCCATCCTGGCCTGCCCCACACCGGTCAGGCAGCCGGTGCGCATGGCTGCCACCGGAGTGTCGAGTACCAGGCCCTTCGCGTGCTGCACGGCGAGCGCATACCGCGATGTCAGGACGGAGATTGCCGAATTGTCGCCTTGTAGGAGCTCACGCTCGTCGTTCTCATTCCTGGCTTCCCCCAACGCTTTCATCCCGTCGAGATCCACCACGATGGTGTTGGTCGCCGGACAGTAGGACGCCGGCGGCGACGGCCCCGCGTCGGGACATGCGGTGGGCTCGGTACTCAACGTCGGTGGGTTGGCCGGTGCATAGACCTGCTGCAGTGACTGCATGGTCTTGTCCAGCAGATCGGCGGTGATCGTGCTGTTCGCACTCTGCGGCCCGCCGAAGAAGTCGAGGAACTTGGGCAGATCACCGCGACGGTTCTTGATCTCGTCGGAGTCGATGGCCGCGCATTGGTCGATGTTGCCGCTGAAGCCGATCTGGAACGCGCTGACGCGGTCCAGCGCCGACCCGTGTTCGTTGCCGGTGAGTGTCGCGTCGACCCGTGTCATCAGAGGATCGCGGATGTAGATGAGACCGCCCAGGACGTGGTTGAGGCCGTCACCGGTGCTCAACTCGAAGCGCGGTGATTTACCCGCGGCCACCCAGCGCAGGTAGACCCCGGCGAGGCAGTCGGCTTGCTGCTCGGCCACCAGCACGGGCGTGCTCTCGTTGATCAGCCGGGCCTGCTGCTGGACGGCATGGCCGTACTCGTGGGCCATCACCCCGACGACACCCATCTGGCCGAAATACTGTGCCGCAACGGGAATCGCCACGCCGCGGTCCCAGGCCATCACGTCGCTCTTGAGGCAGTAGAAGGCGTTGGTGAGCCCGACGGTGTTTTCCCCGCAGATCTCGAGCCCGGGGGAGAGGTCGGAGTTGAACGAGACGAGCCGGGACACGGGGGTGAAGGTTCCCGGCAGTGATCCACCGGTGTAGTTCTGCGACCAGAAATTCTCGATGTCGTCGACGGCAAGCAGGGCCAGGTCGTCGATCTGGCCGCCGTCGGTGTTCTCGGCACGGCGGGTCGGCCCGGGTGCGTCGGACCGGATGCCACTGTGGCCGTCGGTCACCGGCAGGCCGCCGACCCGGTCGGGCAGAAACATCATCGAGGTCGCCCGGCCCCCGACCATCGGGGCGTTCCCGCAGCCGGCCAGCAATACCGCACAACAGGCCAGACCGAGCCACCAGCGAAGCCTCGCCAATTGAGCCGCCTTCCGTGCGATCCGCCTCAGCCAGTTCTACCTGCTCGTGCCGATGTTCGGCACGGGCCGTCGGTGACCTGCGCGACAATGGCACCCGTTATGTGCACGTTCGACGATCTGCTGGCCCGGGTGCTGGCCCGCGCGGCAGAGCCGGGGACGTCCGTCATCGGGATCGCCGGGGCGCCGGGGGCGGGTAAATCCACGCTGACCGAGGCGCTGGTCGCCGCGGCGCGGGTCCGCCTCGGCGTCGACGCGGTGGCCCACGTTCCGATGGACGGGTTCCACCTCGCCGATGTGGAACTGCGCCGACTGGGCCGGCTGGACCGCAAGGGCGCGCCCGACACCTTCGACGTTGCCGGCTATGCGGCGCTGCTGCGCCGTATCCGCGCACGCACCGAGGTGGTCTACGCCCCGGGCTTCGAGCGCGACATCGAGCAACCGGTGGCCGGTGCGATCCCGGTGTTGCCGGACGCGGCCGTGGTGCTCACCGAGGGCAATTATCTGTTGCTCGACGACCCGGGGTGGTCGACGGTAGCCGCTGAGATCGATGAAATCTGGTACTGCGCAATACAAGACGAAGTGCGCGTCGCGCGCCTGGTGGCCCGTCATATCAATTTCGGCAAGCCGGCCGAGGTGGCGCAGCGCTGGGTCGCCGAGGTCGACGAACCCAATGCCAGGTTGGTGGCCGCCACCGCGTCGCGGGCCGATCTGCTGGTGTCGATCGCCGCCGCGATGGGCCCAGTGATGCCCAACTCACACTGATGTCGTCTGTGCGCATTCTCACGTCTGATCGAGTTGCTATAACTATCAGCCGCGGCCAGAATCTAGGTGTAAATCTGGAATCATTCCAGAAAATCATGCGAGATTGGATAGGTTGCGATGGCGCTTTTGACGATTGGTTCTCAGTTCCCGGAATACGACCTGACGGCCGTGGTTGGCGGAGATCTGTCCAAGGTCGACGCCAAGCAGCCCGATGACTATTTCACCCGCGTCACCAACAAGGACGATGAGGGTAAGTGGCGGATCGTCTTCTTCTGGCCCAAGGACTTCACCTTCGTGTGCCCGACCGAGATCGCCGCGTTCGGCAAGCTCAACGAGGACTTCGAGGATCGCGACGCCAAGGTTATCGGGGTGTCGGTGGACAACGAGTTCGTGCACTTCCAGTGGCGTGCGCAGCACGAGGATCTGAAGACGCTGCCGTTCCCGATGGTCTCGGACCTCAAGCGTGAGCTCTCGCAGGCCGCGGGCGTGCTCAACGCCGACGGTGTGGCTGACCGCGCCACCTTCATCGTCGATCCCAACAACGAGATCCAGTTCGTCTCCGTGACCGCTGGTTCGGTGGGACGCAACGTCGACGAGGTGCTGCGCGTTCTCGACGCGCTGCAGTCCGACGAGCTGTGCGCCTGCAACTGGAAGAAGGGCGACCCGACGCTGAACGCCGGCGAGCTGTTGGCCGAGGCGGTGTAACCGTGAGCATCGACAACATCAAGGAAGCGCTTCCGGAGTACGCGAAGGACCTCAAGCTCAACTTCGGCAGCATCGTGAAGTCGACCGAGCTCACCGAGCAGCAGCTGTGGGGTGCCCTGGTGGCCACCGCTGCGGCGACCAAGTCGGAGCGCCTGCTGAAGGAGATCTCCGAGGACGCCCTCGACGTGCTGAGTGCGGAGGCCTACAACGGCGCCCTCGGCGCTGCGGCGATCATGGGGATGAACAACGTCTTCTACCGCACCAAGGGTCAGCTCGACGGTCGCTACGACGATCTGCGGGCAGGTCTGCGGATGAACATCATCGCCAACCCTGGTGTGCCCAAGGCGGATTTCGAGCTGTGGTCGCTGGCGGTGTCTGCAATCAATGGCTGCTCGCACTGCCTGTCGGCGCACGAGACCGTGCTGCGCGACGCCGAGGTGTCCCGCACGACGATCTTCGAAGCCATTCGGTTGGCGTCGATCGTCTCCGGGGTGGCCCAGGCGCTGCTCACCGCGGACGCGCTCGCCGCAGTCTGATGTCGTAAGCCTCCACAAAAGGGGCTTACGCGCATAACCCAACAGATAAACTCGCCTCTCGCGATTGGAGAGGCGAGTTTTCTGTTGATGGCACCGAAGAGAAACGCCCGCATCGACCCCATCGTGCGGAAAGCGATCACCGGCGCGTCCATCGGTAACGCGGTGGAATGGTTCGACTTCGCCATCTACGGATTCCTGGCGACCTACATCGCCGCCAACTTCTTCCCGTCCGGCAACGAAACAGCCGCACTGCTCAACACATTCGCGATCTTCGCCGCCGCGTTCTTCATGCGCCCGCTCGGCGGCTTCGTCTTCGGTCCGCTGGGGGACCGGCTGGGGCGCCAGCGGGTGCTCGCCGTGGTGATCCTGTTGATGTCGGCCGCCACGCTGGGCATCGGCCTGCTGCCCACCTACGCGACCATCGGCGTGGCCGCACCCTTGCTGCTGCTCCTGCTGCGGTGCCTGCAGGGATTCTCGGCCGGCGGCGAATACGGCGGCGGCGCAGTGTATCTCGCCGAATATGCGGGCACCCGATGGCGTGGGCTCACCGTGACGTTCATCGCGTGGTCTGGCGTGCTCGGCTTCCTGCTCGGCTCGATCACCGTCACGGTGTTGCAGGCATATCTACCGCCCGACGCCATGGAGAGCTATGGCTGGCGTATCCCGTTCCTGGTGGCCGCACCGCTCGGCCTGGTCGGCCTCTACATCAGGCTGCGGCTCGACGACACGCCTGAATTCGCCAAACTCGACGCGACCGACCGGGTGGCCACCTCGCCACTGCGCGAAGCCGTCGGCACAGCCCGGCGGGCGATCCTGCAAGTCATCGGCCTGTTCATCGTGTTCAACGTCGGCTACTACGTCGTCTTCACCTTCCTGCCGACGTACTTCATCAAGACGCTGCACTTCAGCAAGACCCAGGCATTCGTCTCGATCACCCTGGCCAGCCTGGTGGCGCTGATCCTGATCCTGCCGTTGGCGGCGCTGTCGGACCGGATCGGACGCAGGCCCCTGCTGATCGCGGGCTCGGTGGGCTTCGTACTGCTGGCGTATCCGCTGTTCCTGCTGATGAATTCGGGATCGGCGGCGGCGGCGATCGCCGGGCACTGCGTGCTGGCCGCCATCGAATCGGTGTATGTGGCGACTGCCGTGACGGCCGGCGTCGAACTGTTCGCCACCCGCGTGCGCTACAGCGGTTTCTCGATCGGCTACAACATCGCGGTGGCATTGTTCGGCGGGACCACCCCGTATGTGGTCACCTGGCTCACCGCGACGACCGGCAACAACCTGGCGCCCGCGCTGTTCCTCATTGCCGCGGGCATCGTCTCGTTTGCCACCGTCCTGACCTTGCGCGAGAGTGCGGGGCGGCCGCTGTCGGGTGTGGATGACCCAGCCGGTCAGCAACGTGTCACGATGACACCGTGAGCGCGACAAGAGGACGCCCGACCAAAGCCGACGTTGCCAAACTGGCCAATGTCTCCACGGCAACCGTCAGCTATGTGCTCAACAACGTTCAAGGGCAACGCATCTCGGAGCAGACCCAGGCCGCGGTGCGCAAGGCCGCGGCCGATCTCGGTTACCGGCCCAACCTGGCGGCCCGCAACCTCGCGGTCGGTGGCAGCGGCGTGGTGCTCTACATCGTGCCGCGGACCGATCTGGGCGAACTACCTCTGGAGGTCGGCAGTCGCCTCACCACCGCGCTCGGCCGGCACGGCATCGTGCTGTCGATGCAGCTCGAGACCGACGACGGCCAGAACATCGTCGACGCGGTGGCGAACCTCAACCCGGTGGCCGTTGCCGGCGTCTTCCCGCTCACCGGTGCTGCTGCCGCGGCTGTCGAGGCGGCGCGGATTCCGCAGATCTACCTGGGCAGCGAGAAGCTGCGCGCGCTCGGATCGTTGCACCTGACCGTCGGGGCGATGCGGGTCGAGCATCTGATGTCGCGCGGCCACACGCGTCTGGGCTTCGCGTATTCCGGCTCTGAGGTGCTGCGGCCGCTCGGTGACTACTGGCTGTCGGGTCTGCGGGTGGCCGCCGGCGAGCACGGCCTGCCCGAGATCGACGTCGACAGCGTGGCCACCGACGGATCGGATGCGGCAGCCGTCGTGTCGAAATGGGTGTCCGGGGGCGTGACGGCCGTATGCGCGCAGAGCGATGAGACGGCGTTCGTGGTGCTGCACGGAATACGCCGGGCCGGCTTGCGCTGCCCTGACGATCTCGCGGTCATGGGGGTCGACGCGATATCGCTGGGTGCGGTCAGCTCCCCACCGCTGACCTCTGTCGCCTTCGACGCCAAGACCATTGTCGATGCCGCGGTCCCGGCCATGATGGCCGAACTCGGATATCCGACGGTCGCCGACATCGACGGCAGCGACCCCGCCGGGCTCATCGTGCGCGACAGCACCTGAGCATTACATGTGAACTGCAAACCGTAACTCGTGGTGGCCTTGTCCGGTGCCCGTCCCGCCGTGTAACTTACGCGGGTAAGTAACTCTCCGCAGCCCTCAGAGAGGCGGACCGCCGTGAGTGTGAGCACCACCAGTGACGTGTACTTCGACCCGTACGACGTCGAGATCAACGCCAACCCGTATCCGACGTTCGCCCGGCTGCGCGAGGAATCGCCGCTGTACTACAACGAGCAACACGACTTCTATGCGTTGAGCCGTTTCGCCGATGTCAACAAGGGACTCGTCGACCATGAGACCTTCAGCTCGGCCCGCGGCGCGATCATCGAGCTGATCAAGGCGAACATCGACATCCCCTCGGGCGCCCTGATTTTCGAGGATCCACCGATCCACACCGTGCACCGCAAGCTGTTGGCCCGGATGTTCACCCCGCGCAAGATCAATGCGCTGGAGCCCAAGATCCGGGAGTTCTGCGCGCAGTCACTCGACCCGCTGGTGGGTGCCGGAAAGATCGACTTCATCAAGGATTTCGGCGCGATCATGCCGATGCGGGTGATCAGTGCGCTGCTGGGCATCCCCGAGGACGACCAGGAGATGATCCGCGACCACGGCAACGATCAGTTGCGCACCGAGGCCGGCAAGCCGATGAAAGCGGCCCGCGAGGGTCTGGTCGACGGCTCGATCTTCGAGACGTACATCGACTGGCGCAAGGACAATCCGTCCGACGACATCATGACCGACCTGCTCAACGTCGAGTTCACCGATGAGCACGGCGTTACCCGCAAGCTCACCCGCGAGGAACTGCTGATCTACATCAATGTGGTGGCGGGTGCGGGTAACGAGACCACCACGCGGCTGATCGGTTGGGCGGCAAAGGTGCTCGCCGAGCATCCGGATCAGCGCCGCCAGTTGGTCGAGAATCCCGCGCTCATCCCGCAGGCCATCGAAGAACTGCTGCGGTTCGAGCCGCCGGCCCCGCACGTGGCCCGTTACGTCACCCGTGACGTCGAGTTCTACGGCCAGACGGTTCCCGAGGGCAGCGTGATGATGATGCTGATCGGTGCGGCGGTCCGCGACAGTCGTCAGTTCCCGCCCGACGGTGAGGTTTTCGACATTCACCGCGAGCAGCGCCAGCATCTGGCGTTCAGCGTCGGCACCCATTACTGCCTGGGCTCGGCGCTCGCGCGACTGGAGGGCCGGATCGCTTTGGACGAGATGCTCAAGCGATTCCCGGAGTGGGATGTCGATCTCGACAATGCCGAGCTGTCGCCGACTTCGACTGTCCGCGGCTGGGATTCGATGCCGGCGTTCGTCCGGTGACCGCCGAGCTGACCGTCCCCAAGGACTGGGCCGAGGTCACACCGGAGTGGATGACGGCGGCGCTGGTCCGCCACCACCCGGGCGCGGTGGTGGACCGCGTGACCGTCGACATGCGCGACGACGGCACCAACCGTCGCGCGCGCCTGTCGGTCACGTACTCGGCGGGTTCGGGACCTGCCACGGTGTTCGCCAAGGCTGTCGACCCCGGCCACAAGGAGATGATCAAGTACACCAGCGGCCTGCTGCATGAGCCCAGGCTGTTCAACTCGAAAATCGAGCTGCCGCTGGAACATCCGACGGTCTACGCCGCGCCGATCGATGAGGGCGACGAAGACTTCGTCCTCGTCATGGAGGACCTCACCGGCCGTTCCGCTGATCCGCGTGATGCGACCCGGCCGCTGACCGTGGAGCAGGCGGCGCACGGCGTGCGCGGCCTGGCCCGGCTGCACGGTGCGTTCTGGGGTGAGCGCGTGCGCCGTCCCGGTCTGGAGTGGCTGGAGCCGTTCGTTCCGTGGGACGGCATGCAGTGGGCGCCTTTACCTGCTGCGCTCGACCGGTTGGGTGACGATGCCCCGCCTTCGGTGCGCGCACTGACGATCGACCACCTGGTGGAAGGGATCTGGAAGCCCTTCATCCGGACACTGACCGTGCCCGGCACCGCTCAGACACTGCTGCACGGCGATCCGCACATCGGGAACACCTATCTGGTGCCCGACGGAGATGTCGGGTTCCTCGATTGGCAGGTGGCCCGTCACGGCAACTTCTCCTTGGATCTCGGCTATTTCCTGCAGGGCGCGTTGACCACGGAGGACCGCCGGCTGTCCGAGCGTCAGTTGCTCGAGGAGTACCGCGACGAGCTCGGACTGCCCGCCGACGAACTGCCGTCGCCCGATGAGATCTGGCTGCGCTACCGGGCTTCGGTCGCGCACGGGCTGATGACCTGGCTGGCGACTGCCAGCGCGGGCGAGTTGTGGCAGCGCCCGGATATCGCCCTCGCGCTGGCCCAGCGGTATTCGGCCGCGTACGAGGATCTGCAGACGGCGCAGGCGCTGGCCGATCTCGACGGTCGGTGAACTCCGTCAAACCGACCGCCTGACGGGAATCCTCAATCTGGACACCCGCCGAGCCACTACGGTGTCCGGCATGACAGGTGTGGTGGTGACAGGTGCAGCGTCGGGGATCGGCCGGGCCAGCGCGGAGGCGCTGATCGCCGACGGTCGACGGGTTGCGTTGTGGGACATAGCCCCCGAGGTCCGTGATGTGGCCGACGGCTTGGGTATGCCCTCGGCGGTGATCGACGTGTGTGACACCGGTGCGCTGTCGGCGGCGGTTGAGGAGGCGGCTCAGGCGCTCGACGGCATCGACGGCCTGGTGCATGCCGCGGGCCGGGTGCTTCCCGAACCGGTGGGCGCCTACACCGAGGAGTCCTGGGACGCGGTGCTGGACGTGAACCTGCGTGCACAGGCGTTGCTGATGCAGCTGCTGTTGCCCCACCTCGAGAAGTCCGCCGCCGACGGTGGATCGCCCGCGGTCGTCGGTATCTCGAGCATCGAGGGTCTGGCGGCCAACCCGTTCATCCCGGCCTACTGTGCCTCGAAGGCCGGACTGCTCGGCATGACGAGGTCGATGGCTGCCCAGCTGGGCCCGTTGGGAATTCGCGTCAACGCGGTGTGCCCCGGCTTCATTCACACCCCGATGCTGCAGATCGCATTGGACGTCGAGGAGATCCGCGCGAGCTTCGAACAGGCTGCGCCGATGGGCCGGCTCGGTCAGCCCGACGAGGTCGCGGCCGCCGTCGCGTTCCTGATGTCGCCGAAGGCGTCGTTCATCACCGGCACGCAGCTCGTGGTGGACGGGGGAGTGACCAGCCGTCACGCGTGACCCGGTCAGCCGGCGATGGGCCCCAGCGTTTCGGTCAGCCCGGCGATGATCGTGGTGAGCCCTCGGTCGAATTCGTCGAGGTGTCTGAGGTCGCTCAGGCTCGGCCACGGCGCGGGCAGGTTGCCCGGCCGGCGAGTGGCGTGACTGCGGGCCCAGACGACGAGGAAGCCGGACGCGTACGCATCGGTGACGGCGAGGACGTGGCGCGCCTGGTCCGGGTTGAGCCCCGCGCCCTGCAGGACGTTGAGCACTTGGGCCAGGTGGGGCGCCACCGGCAGCTCGTCGTAGGGCGCGAGGGCCAACAGTTCGAACGTCCGCGGGTACCGCGCCGCCACGTCTCGATATGAGCCCAGCACGCGCCGGATCGCCTGCTGCCAGGATTCTCCCGCCCGGGCGTCGGTGTCGAGCAGGCAGATGAGCTGCTCCACGACGCTTTCGAGAAGGTCGTCACGGTTCCGGACATGGGTGTAGAGGCTCATCGTTCCGCAGCGGAGCTCGTCGGCGAGGGCGCGCATGGTCAACATCTCCAGCCCGTCGCGTTCGATCAGCGCGATCGCGGCGGCGGTGACGTTGTCGCGATTCAACTTGGGACGCGACTTTGTCTGTACCGCTTGACTTCTTCCCATGGATCTCACAATATCGGCGTACGTCGTACGGTGCGATGTACGTCACTAAGGAGCTTCCGTTGGAACTGCATCACTTGTCCGCCGTCGAGGCGACGGCGCTGTTTCGCAG
This sequence comes from Mycobacterium sp. NPDC004974, assembly GCF_053600815.1. NCBI lineage: Bacteria > Bacillati > Actinomycetota > Actinomycetes > Mycobacteriales > Mycobacteriaceae > Mycobacterium > Mycobacterium sp. NPDC004974. Next base: position 57,830 of record NZ_JBSGAQ010000014.1, read on the forward strand.
CCGGGATCTTTCCCCCGGCGAACTGCTCGAGGCGGTCGTTGCCAGGACGGCCGCCACCGAACCCGCGGTCAACGCCGTGACCGAGCAATGGCTCGACGAAGCCCGCGAAGACGCCCGACGGTCGGAGCAACGTTTCGTACGCGGTGAGGAGGTCGCGCCGCTGGAGGGAATCCCGCTGATGCTCAAAGACGAGCAGCCGGTCGCGGGGCGCCTCTGTGAGGACGGGTCCATGCTGGAGAAGGGCCGGATCGCCGACATCACCCATCCCATCGTGGATCGAATCCGCGCGGCGGGGGCCGTCATCCATGGCAGGACCACCACACCGGAGTTCTGCTGCGCGCCGGTCACCCACTCCGACCTGTGGGGCGTGACCCGCAACCCGTGGAACCTCACGCTCACTCCGGGCGGTTCGTCCGGCGGAGCCGGTGCCGTGCTGGCCGCGGGGTCGACGGTGCTGGCCACCGGCTCCGACATCGGCGGCTCGATCCGGATCCCGTCGTCGTTCTGCGGAGTCGTCGGATACAAGCCGCCGTTCGGACGGGTCCCCGGTCTCCCTCCGTTCAACTCCGACACGTACTGCGCCGATGGGCCCATGGGCCGCAGCGTCGCCGACGTCGCGCTGCTCCAGAATGTGATCGCGGGCCCTTGGTCTGGGGATCAGGCGTCCCTGCGGCAGTCGGCACCGGTCTCCGCCGATGTGACCTCGCTGCGCGGCACCCGGATCGCACTCTGCCTCACGTTGGGCGACTACGCGGTCGACCCGGTGATCGCGGAGAACACACGGACTGTCGCCGCCGCGCTCCGGGCCGCAGGCGCCGACGTACAGGAAGTCACCCTGCCGTGGCAGACCCAGCAGGTACTCGACACTGCGTGGGCCCATTTCGGCGCCGTGATGGGGCCGTTCATCGAGCAGGTCGCCGAGGGCGACCCGGAGATGCTCCAGGCCCTGATGCCCTACACGCGGGCATTTGCAGCGTCGGCTGCCGGGTCATCCGATTACGTCGCGGGCCTGTCCGCGGAGGCCGACTTCTACCGCCCGTTCGGGGAGCTGATGGAGGGCTTCGACGCGCTGGTGTGTCCGACCATGGCCGTCACCGGACTCGACGCCGAAGCCGCATGTCTGGACACCCAGCAGGTCTTCAAGACCATGATGACGTTGCCGTTCAACGTGATCGGACGGGTTCCGGTACTGGCAGTCCCGTCCGGCAGGGCGCCCAACGGCGTGCCCACCGGGGTTCAGATCGTGGGTCGCACCTACGACGACGCAACGGTGTTCCGGGTCGGCGCCGCGCTCGAGCACGAACTGGCGCTGTGGACTGATCCCGGATGGTGGCCGGACCTGCCCATCCAGTTGGCACGGTGACGTCCGTCCAACCCGCCGCCGATCGGCGGGTATCCGGCGGAGGCTTGGCGTCCGGACGGCTCGGGACCTTCGACATCGTCTTCTTCGTCATCGCCGCGGCGGCACCGCTGGCGGTGGTTGCGGGGTCCGCACCGCTCGCGTTCAGGCTGGGCGGGTTGGGTACTCCGGGCGCCTACGTCTTCTGTGGTTTGGTGTACATCCTGTGCGCGGCCGGCCTGACGGCCTTCGCGCAGCACGTGCGCAACGCGGGCGCGTTCTACGCCTTCATCGGACGCGGACTCGGGCGACCCGCCGGAGTCGGGTCGGCGCTCCTCGCGCTGTTGTCGTACGGGCTCGTCTGCTTCGGCTTCTATGGCTTCTTCGGCTCGTATGCGAAGACGGCTGTCCATGATCTCGTGGGTATCGACCTGCACTGGTTCGTCTACTCCCTCGCAGGTGCTGCTTTCGTGGCAGTACTCGGTTACCGGCAGATCGACATCGGCGCACGGGTTCTGGGAGTGCTGATGACCCTCGAGGTTCTGATCCTCGCGGTGCTGTCCATCACCATTCTCATCAAGAACGGCTCAGCCAATCTGTCGTCGCAACCCTTCGAGCCGGCCAACGTCTTCAACTCCGGTGCGGGAGGAATGTTCGTTCTCGCGCTGGGCGCCTTCATCGGCTTCGAGAGCACGGCGATCTATGCCGAGGAGGCCCGGAACCCGGAGCGGTCCGTGCCCCGGGCAACGTACGCCGCGGTGGCGTTCCTCGCCCTGTTCTACGGATTCACCACCTGGATCGCGGTCGACGCATTCGGCGTGGACAAGCTGCTTGCCATGACCCAGGCAGACGACTTCCAGAGCCTGTACTTCGGCCTCGCCGACACCTACCTCGGTGGCTGGGCGAAGACCACCATGGACCTACTGATCGTGACGAGCATCCTCGCGGCCACGATCGCGTTCCACAACGCGACCTCGCGGTACATGTTCGCCCTCGGCCGGGACCGGATCCTGCCCGCGCGGCTGGGACAGGCGCACCCGCGGTTCGGATCTCCCAGCCGGGCCAGCGTGGTGACAACACTCGGATCGGTCCTGCTGATCGCCGTCACTGTGGGGCTGCACGGCGATCCGTATCTGCACCTCCTGCTGTGGACGAACACCGTGGGCATCGTCGGAATCGTGGTGTTGCAGGTCCTCTGCATGGCAGCGGTCATCCGGTTCTTCGCACGGGATCGCCGCGGCAACACGGCATTCCGGGTCTGGGTGGCGCCCGCGCTCGGTGCGGCCGGGTTGATCGTCGGCCTCTACCTCATGCTGACCAATCTCGATCTGCTCACGGGCCGCACCGACTGGGTCAACTGGGCACTGGTAGCTCCGTTGCCGCTGGTCGGCCTCGGCGGCTACGTCTGGGCGCGGATCACCCGAGGCCGGCGCCCGAGCGAAGCCGGCGCCGACTGACGCCCCACTAGTCGCTGGCCGGAAGGGGCTTGGCCTCTTTGAGGCTGAGGGCGGTGGTCCCGACCGAGAGCGTGCCGGTACCGGCCTTGGTGACCAGCACCTCGGCCCCGCCTTCGTCGACGTAGCGCTTGCCCATCAGGTTGCCGTCGGAGAACGCCGCGTCGATCGTTGCGGCCGAGTCCTTTTCGGCGTCAAGTGCGACCATCGCGACGCCGCCGGCCCGGAGGTCGTCGAGGCTGTCGGCGCTGCGCACCACGATGACCTGGGTGTCGCACACCTGGCTCTGCAGGCGGGTGCCGTTCTTGATCATGCTGACTCCTTACGGGGTGTGCTCTGAGACGGGTGCGAGTTCGTCGACCAGCTGGCGGCGCAGGACCTTGCCGGTCGGGTTGGTGGGCAGTTCGTCGCGGAATACCACCCGGTCAGGGGTGCGTGAACCGCGCAACTGCTTGCGCACATGATCGCGCAACGCATCCGGGTCGGGCGAGGTGCCCTCGACGGGCACCACGACGGCCACGATGATCTGTCCCCATTGCGGGTCCTCGGGGCCGACGACGGCCACGTCGCGGACTTCGGGATGCTCGACGAGCACGTCCTCGATCTCGGCCGGGGCGATGTTCTCCCCGCCGCGGATGATGGTGTCGTCGGACCGTCCGCCGATGAACAGGTAGCCGCCCTCGTCGAGCATGGCGACATCCTTTGTGGGGAACCAGCCTTCGGCGTCGAGCACCGACCCGATGTCGGTGTAGCGGCCGGACACCTGTTCACCCCGTACGAACAGTTCTCCGGTCTCACCGGCGCCCAGCACGGTGCCGTCCTCGGCGCGGATCTGGACCTCGATGCCGGGGACCACCTGGCCGACCGAACCGAGCCGACGGGCGGCGGTCGCGTCCTCTGCGGCCAGTGCCTCGCGGTGATCGTCGGGGCCCAGAACCGCGATGGTGGAACTGGTTTCGGTCAATCCGTACGCGTTGACGAACCCGACGTTGGGCAGTAGCTGAAGTGCCTTGCGCACCAGCGGCAGCGCGACCTTCGAGCCACCGTAGGCGAGGTTGCGCAGGGTGGGCAGTTGGAGGCCGGCGGCTTCGAGGGCGGTGACGATGCGGTCCAGCATGGTCGGCACCACGGTGGCCGACGTGACGCCTTCGGTGCGGACCAGATCGACCCATGTGTCGGCGTCGAAGTGTCGCAGGTACACCATCTTCCGACCGGCGTACAGATTCGACATCGCCGCGCTGACCCCGGCGATGTGATACGGCGGGACGCAGATCAGGGCGGCGTCTTCCTCTGCCGCCGAGGCGAATTCGACTGTCCCGGTGATGTAGCTGGTGAGGTTGTTGTGGGTGAGCTCGACGGCCTTGGGGCGTGAGGTCGTGCCTGAGGTGAACAGCACGACCGCGACCGCGTCGGGGTCGGCGAACTCGGCCGCGGGTTCGGCGGTGCGCGCCGCCGCCAGGAACTCCTCGGAGGTGATGATCTGCCTGCCCGCTCCGGCGACGACATCGGCGTATTCGGCGTCGGTGACCACCAGCGCCTCGGGCAGCCGCTCGATCAGTTCGTGCAGTCCGTCCTTGCTGAGCCGGTAGTTCAGCGGGGTGAACGGCACGGCGGCACGGGCGGAGGCGAACAACAGCAATGGCAGCATCCCGCCGCCGGTACCGACATATGCCACGTGGGCGGCCCCGGAGGCGGCGATCACGCCGGCGCCCCCGTCGGCCAGGGTGCTGAGTTCCTCGGTGGTCAGGCGGAGATCGTCGGACACCACTGCGGTGCGGTCGGGTCCGCCCGAGACCGCCATCTCCAGCAGTAGCGAGATGCTCATAGGCCTTGTCCCGGTGCGTCGATGAAGATGTCGATGATCGGATTATCCCCGCCGCCGTAGCGTGACAGGTCGGTGACGCCGGAAGCGGTGAGCACCTCCGAGTCGATGAAGGTCTGACCGTTCACCTCGCCGGCCGGTCGGGACAGGATCTCCACGGCCGCGTCCGCCATGATCTCGGGGTTGCGGGACTGAGAGGCCATCTTGTCGCCGTCGGCGAGGTTCGTCACCGCGGCGGTGGCGATGTAGGTCTCGGGCCACAGGCAGCTGAAACCGATTCCGGCATCCGCGTATTCAGCGGCCCAGCCCAGCGACAGCAACGTCATTCCGTACTTGGACAGGGTGTAGGAGGGGTGCACGCCCAGCCAGTAGGGGTTCATGTTCATCGGCGGGGCCAGCGTCAGCACCTGAGGGTTGGCAGACTTGCGCAGGTGCGGCAGCGCGGCTTTGGTGAGCAGGAACGTGCCGCGGACGTTGATGTCCATCATCAGGTCGAACTTCTTGGCCGATAGCGCCTCGGTGGGGTCGGTGGAGATGGCGCTGGCGTTGTTGATCACGATGTCGACGCCGCCGAAGTGTTCGACCGCGGCCTCGACCGCGCGGGCCACGTCCTCTTCCTTGCGTACGTCACCGACGACCGCGACGCCCTTGCCGCCGGCGGCCTCCACCTCGGCGACGGCGGTGTGCACGGTGCCGGGAAGCCTGGGATGCGGTTCGGCGGTCTTGGCCAGCAGCACCACGTTCGCCCCGCGGCGGGCGGCGCCGAGCGCAATCGCCAGTCCGATCCCGCGGCTGCCGCCGGATACGACCAGCGTGCGATCGGTGAATGACTCCTGCTGGCTGGACATGGTCCTCCTCGTCGAGCGCAGCGTCTGCTGTGCGCCGTTATCAACCGTACCCAAATGGTATTGGCATTCTCATTTTTAGCAAGTGGCGTAATCGTCGGCTGAGGCGCCCGAAGAATCGGCGTCGATCAGACTTGTTCGGCCGTGTCGCCGGAGCCGCTCTGTGTGCAGGTCGGAGCACTCCCGGCCAGTACAGGCGCCACATTTCCACCCTGCGGTATTGGCATTCTCATTTTTAGCAAGTACGTTATCCACTGATGAGCGAGCAAGTCGTCCCTCCAGTAGAGACACCATCTGGCATCCCGCTGGCGCCCGTCTACGGACCGAGCGACCGCGCGGTCGAGCCGCCTGCCCCAGGGACCTATCCCTTCACGCGCGGCAACTTCGCGTCCGGCTACCGCGGGAAGACCTGGACCTTCCGGCAGTACTCGGGTTTCGGCACCGCCGAGGAATCCAACCGCCGGTACCGCTATCTCCTCGATCAGGGTGGGACGGGCCTGTCGGTGGCGCTGGACCTGCCCACCCAGTGCGGCTACGACTCCGATGACGAGGAGTACGGCGAGGAGGTCGGTCGTGTCGGTGTTGCGGTGGACACCCTGGCCGACGCCGAGATCCTGTTCGACGGCATCCCGCTGGACAAGATCAGCACCAGCTTCACCATCAACGGCACCGCGGCCATCCTGCTGGCCTTCTACGTTGCCGCCGCGGAGAAGAAGGGCGTCCCGCGCGAGAAGCTGACCGGAACCATCCAGAACGACATCCTCAAGGAATACGCGTCGCGCGGGACCTGGATCTGGCCGCCCGAGCCGTCGCTGCGGCTGATCGCCGACACCATCGAGTTCTGTGCCGCCGAGGTGCCCCGGTTCAACGCGATCTCGGTGGCGGGTGCGCACTTCCGCGATGCGGGCGCCAACGCGGTGCAGGAGATGTCGTTCACGCTCGCCGATGGCGTCACCTACTGCGACACCGTGGTCGAGCGCGGCCGCATGACCATCGACAAGTTCGCCCCGCAAATCTCGTTCTTCTTCTACACCCACGGTGACTTCTTCGAGGAGATCGCCAAATATCGTGCCGGCCGGCGTCGTTGGGCCACGATCGTGCGGGAGCGCTACGGCGCGACCACCGACAAGGCCTCGATGTTCCGGTTCGGTTGTGTGGCGGGCGGGGCCTCTCTGTACGCGCCGCAGGCTCAGAACAACCTGGTGCGGGTGGCCTACGAGTCGCTGGCGGCGGTGCTGGGCGGTGTGCAGTCGATGTTCACCGCGGCGTGGGACGAACCGTTCGCCCTGCCCAGTGAGGAATCGGCGACGCTGGCACTGCGGACCCAGCAGATCCTGGCCTACGAAACCGGTGTCACCAAAGTCGCCGACCCGCTGGGCGGTTCGTACTTCGTCGAGGCGCTCACCGACGCCACCGAGGCCAAGATCGTCGAGATCATGGACGACCTGGAGAAGCACGGCGGCATGGTTCGCTGCATCGAGGACGGCTACCTGCAGGGCCTGATCGCCGACGAGGCTTTCAAGATCCACCAGCAGGTCGAGTCGGGGGAACGCCCGGTGGTCGGGGTCAACAAGTTCGTCACCGACGAGCCTGCGCCCGACATCGACACCTACGAGCTCGATGCCGAGGGGCGCGATCTGCAGCTCAAGCGACTGTCCAAGGTCAAGGCCGAGCGCGACGACGTTGCGGTCAAGGAGACTCTGGCCGCCCTGGCCAGAGGTGCCGAAGGCGACGACAACCTGATGCACCGGTTGATCGATTGCGCCAATGCGTATTGCACAGTGGGAGAGATGGTGTCGACCTTGAAGTCGGTGTGGGGCGAGTTCCAGCAGCCGGTGGTGTTCTAGATGGCGACTCGTGTACTCGTTGCGAAACCAGGGCTCGACGGTCACGACCGGGGCGCAAAGATCGTCGCGCGGACGCTGCGGGACGCCGGATTCGAGGTCATCTACACCGGTATCCGGCAGCGCATCGAGGACATCGTGTCGATCGCATTGCAGGAAGACGTTGCCCTGGTGGGCCTTTCGATCCTCTCGGGTGCGCACGTCGCATTGACCACCCGCACTGTCGAGGCGCTGCGGGCGGCCGATGCCGGTGACATCGCCGTCGTCGTCGGCGGCACCATCCCGCAGTCCGATGTCCAGAAGCTGCTGGACGCCGGTGCGGCAGCGGTGTTCCCGACGGGGACGTCGCTCGACACCCTGGTGACCGACGTTCGTGCGCTGACAGAAAAGGTTTCGGAATCATGAGGCTGGGCGTGATGATCGGGGCCGAGCGTGGCGACATGGCCCGCAAGGTCTCCAAGCTGGTCTCCGACATCCAGTGGGCCGAGTCGGCCGGACTGGACAGTGCGTGGATGCCCCAGGTGCCCAACGACTTCGACCTGCTCACCATGGTGGCGTTGATGGCGTCGAACACCACGCGCATCGAACTCGGCACCGCGGTGGTGCCGCTGCAGGCGCAGCACCCGATCGCACTGGCGCGGCAGGCGCTGTCGGTGCACGCCATCTCGGGTGGCCGGCTGGTCCTGGGTGTCGGGCCGTCGCACCACTGGATCGTCCGCGACATGCTGGGCCTGCCCTATGACAAGCCCGCCGCCTACACCCGGGACTACCTGCAGGTGCTCAACGCTGCCATCTCCGGGCCCGGAGACGTTGACGTGGAGAACGATTCCTTCACCGTGCACAACCCGACGGTGCTGGGCGCAGACACCCCGATGCCGGTGCTGGTGTCCGCGCTGGGCCCGGTGATGCTGCAGATCGCCGGTGAGCACGCCGACGGCACATCGCTGTGGATGGCCGACGAGAAGGCGATCGGCGAGCACATCGCTCCGAAGATCAACAAGGCCGCCGCGGAGGCCGGTAAGCCCGCGCCGCGCATCGTCGCCGGCATCCCGGTCACGCTGTGCGCCAACTCCGAGATCGAGGAAGCCAAGGACCGCGCCAACCGCGTCCTCGCCGAAGCCGAGACCTCGCCCAACTACCAGCGGCTGCTGGACCGCGGCGAGGCCCGTAACGTCGGCGATCTGCTCGCCGCGGGTGACGAGGAGTCAATCCTCAAGCGGTTCAAGCAGTTCGCCGACGCCGGGGTGACGGACCTGTCGGTTCGCCTGCTGCCGATCGGGGAGACCCGCGACGAGCTGATCGCGTCGAAGTACCGGACGCGTGAGGTGATCGCCGAACTCGCCAAGCGTCTGCGATGACCGCGCCGCTGGCGGGCATCCGCATCATCGAGGTCGGTGTCATGCTGGCCGGCCCGTACGCCACCATGATGCTGGCCGACCTGGGCGCTGAGGTGATCAAGGTCGAACCGCCCGGCGGGGAGATCTCCCGTCAGGTCAGTGACAGCTATTTCGCCAGCCTCAACCGGGGCAAGCGCAGCATCTGCATCGACCTCGCTTCCGAGGCTGGACAAGCGAAACTTGCTGAGCTGGTAGCTGATTCGCACGCGCTCCTGGTGAACATGAAGCCTTCGGTGATCCGCAGGTTGGGCCTCACCTATGAGAACCTGCGGCGCTTCAACGAGAAGATCGTCTGTGTCGCGATGACAGGATTCGGATTGGACGGGGGAGACGACCCGGCGTTCGACTACGTCATCCAGGCCGCCACCGGGGTGGCCGCGATGACCGGTGATCCCGACGGCCCGCCCACGTTGCCCGGCTACTCCTCGGCGGACAACTCGACCGGGCTGACTGCTGCGCTGGGCCTGCTGGCGATGATCGTCTCGGGCAATGGTGGGCAGGTGGACGTCTCGCTGCGCGATGTCATGCTCTCGCAGCTCAACTACCGCGCCTCGGCCTATCTCAACGACGGTGCCGAGCCGCGCCGCCATCCGTTCGGCGCGCATTCGTATTACGTGCCCGCGCAGCTGTTCCCGACCGCCGATGGGTATCTGGCGTTGTTCATCACCCATGACGGGTTCTGGAAGTCGTTCGCGGCTGAGGCCGGGATCGACGGTTTCGAGACCATGGCTGAGCGCGCCGCCCGCCGCGAGGAAGTGCTCGACGTGGTGACGGCGGTCCTGGCCACCGATACCGCGGCGGGTTGGGAGTCACGGCTCAAGCCGCTGGGGATTCCGGCGGCTGCCGTGCGTACCTTGCCGCAGGCGCTGGATGCGACACCCGAGATGGTCGTCACCGCTGGGGATTTCCGGCTCGTGGGCAGCCCGGTGCAGGTCGCCGGGTACACGCCGGACTACCGGCCAGCGCCGGCGTTCGATGAGTACAGCCAGCGGTCACCGGTTTCTGCACCAGAGTCGTGACTGCTTGATTTGTGCGACCCTGCTGTAGAAACCGGCGGCGCACATGGCGCTCGCTCATGGCGCTTGAGGTCAATCCTCGTCGTAGGAGACGGTCACTGAATCGCAGTCCGGGATGGCCTGGCAGGTCAGCACCCAGCCCTCGGCCACCTCGTCGTCGTCGAGCGCGTCGTTGACGCGCATGGTGGCGGTCCCCTCGAGGAGCTTGGCCATGCAGGTGCCGCAGTTGCCGGCCTCGCAGGAGAACGGAGGCGTCATACCGGCGCGGCGCGCGCTCTCCAGCAGCGTTTCGCCCTGCCGGCGGGGTACGGACAACTGCTCACGATCGAAGACGATCGTGACCTTGCCGTCCGCTTCGCTACCGACCGTCGGATCTGCCGTCATGTGACTCCCCTGTGCACGTACGTTCTGATATGAAGAGAATACCATTCTCGCTAACTGATAGTATCTTCTCGGTGTGCTCGACGGCCAGCGGAGCATGGGAAAGGGGCGGTGAATCTTGACTGGGATCGCAACTGTTCCTTGGGTGCGCACCCCGGTCGTGCTCGCCTTCGATGACCGTGACTACACCCTGGCCGAACTCGACGCGCTGACCAGCGGGATGGTCACCGAGCTGGAACGCCGCGGCGTCAGGCCGGGTGACCGCGTCGCGATGATGTCCTCCAACCGCCCCGAGTTCGTCGTCGCCCTGCGCGCGATCTGGGGCCTGGGCGCGGTGGCCGTGCTGATCAGCCCGGCCTGGAAAGAACGCGAGGTTGCCCACGCCCTCGCGCTGACAGCGCCCAGCCATGCGGTGGGCGATCACGAGGTGCTGGCGTCACACATGCCGATGTTGCATCTCGATGAGCCGGTCACCCCTGGCCTCCGGCGGTTCGACCCGCCCGACCCGGACAGCGACGCGCTGTTCGTCTTCAGCTCGGGGACCACCGGCCTGCCGAAGGCGGTGCGCCACACCCATCGCGGGTTCGCGACGGCCATCGACCATTGGCGTGACGCACTGGGGTTCACCAGCGCCGACCGTATGCAGATCATGACGCCGCCGTCGCACATCCTGGGGTTGCTCAACATCGCCATGGTGCTCGACACCGGCGCCTGGATGCGCCTGCACCGCCGCTTCGACGTCGACACGATGCTGCGCCACATCGAATCCGACCGCATCACGATCGAAATGGCGGTGGCACCAATTGCTTTGGCGCTGGCCGCGCACCCCGATCTGGGTCGCTACGATCTGTCGTCGCTGCGCTACGTGATGTGGTGTGCCACCCCGGTGACCCGCAGTGTCGCCGATGCCGCCACCGAACGTGCCGGGATCCGGTGGCTGACCGCCTACGGCACCACTGAACTCCCGGTGATCGCGTGTAATCCGCTGGATGCCACCCACATCGACACCGTGGGCACCCCGGTGCGCGGGGTCGACGTCCGCATCGGCGAGGACGGTGAGATCCAGGTGCGGTCCGACTCGGTGATGGCCGGTTATCTGCCGAAGGACGCCACCGCCGGGGCATTCTGTGACGGCTGGTATCGCACCGGCGACATCGGCTACCTCGATGACGACGGATACCTGCACATCACCGACCGCGCCAAGGAGATGGTCAAGGTCCGCGGCTTCCAGGTGGCACCGGCCGAGGTCGAGGCGGTGCTGCACGGCCACCCGGCGGTCACCGACTGCGCGGTGTTCGGCGTGACCGACGCGGCCGATGGCGAGGCCATCGTGGCCGCGGTGACGACACATTCTGCGGTGTCAGCCGAGGAACTCATCGACCTTGTCGGTGAGCGGCTGGCCTCGTACAAGCGGCCCCGCCGCGTGGAGTTCGTAACCGAGATACCCCGGTTACCTTCCGGAAAGGTATTGCGACGAGTGCTGAAGGAGCGGCATGGACGTTCGTCTGACGTCTGAACAGCAGCAGCTGCGAGAGGCCGCAGCGAAACTGGCCGACGACCTCGGACCGGATGCGGTCGGAGAGCTGTCGGATGAGGGCCGGATCGCCCGGTTGGAGAGCACGGTCGCCGCAACCGAGTGGCGCACACTGCGTTCCGACGGCGCCTCCGGCGTGGAAGTGGCGATCATCGCCGAGGAGTTCGGACGCGGTCTGGTCGACGTGCCGTTCCTCGGTCCGGTGCTCGCCGACGATCTGGCGCGGCGGCTCGATCGTGAGGTGAAGGTCGGCACGGAGGAAGCCGCCACCGCCGGTGTGGATCTGACGCGAAGCACCGTAGGTGCGGTCGAGTCGCCCGCCGAGCTCGCCGAGCTGTCGAGCGAGGACGCTTTGCGCTGGCAGGCGCTGGCGCTCGCTGCCACCAGCGCCGACCTGGTCGGTGCCGCGCGCGGCGTGCACGCGCTGGCCGTCGACTACGCGAAAGTCCGTGAGCAGTACGGCTCGACGATCGGGTCGTACCAGGCGGTCGCACACCTGCTGGCCGAAGGACTCGCGCTGATCGAGGGATCGATCAGCGTGCTGCGTCACGCGGCATGGGCCGTCGACGAACTGCCGGCCGAGGAAGCCGTCCGGGCCGGAAAGATCGCCAAGGTCTACTGCGCCCGCGCCGCGCGCACCGTCTGCGAGACCGCGATCCAGGTGCACGGCGGGATCGGAAACACCTGGGAATGCCTGGCGCATGTGTACCTGCGCCGGGTTCTGGTGGCCACCGAGTTGTGGCCAGTCAAGCTGGAGGACTTGGAGGTCACTGATCTTGGACTTTCGTGATTCACCTGAGGAAGCTGCCTTCCGGGACCGCCTGAGGACCTGGCTGGCCGACAACGCCGCGTCCTTCAAGGCATCCGGTGACGACTACTGGGCCCGGATGGGGGAGTGGCATCAGGCCCTCTATGCCGCAGGGTTTTTCGGCACCTCGTGGCCCGAGGAGTTCGGCGGCCAGGACCTGCCGCCGGTCTACGACGTCATCGTCGACGAGGAGCTGGCCCGGGCCGGTGCGCCGCCGCGGCCCAGCCTCGGCTACCTGGTGGTCGGCCTGGGTCATCACGGCAGCAAGGAACTGCAGCAGCGGTTCCTGCCAGGGATGATCAACGGCACCGAGCGTTGGTGCCAGGGCTTTTCGGAACCCGGCGCCGGTTCGGATCTCGCCTCGCTGACCACGACGGCGACGCGCGACGGCGACAACTACATCATCAACGGGCACAAGATCTGGACCAGCTACTCCGATGTCGCCGACTGGTGCCTGGTGCTGGCCCGCACCGACAAGACTGTGGCCAGGCACAAGGGGATCTCGGCGTTCATCGTGTCGATGCACCAGGACGGTATCGAGCAGCGGCCGCTGCAGATGATCAACGGTGTCACCACGGAGTTCGGTCAAGTGGCGTTCGACGGTGCGGTGGTGCCGGCCTCGAACATGGTGGGTGAGCCGGGCGACGGGTGGCGGCTGGCCATGACGGTGGTCAGCCATGAGCGTGAACCGTCGACCCTCGGTTATTCGGCGCGCTACGGAAAGCTGGTGCGCGAGATGGCCTCTCGGGTCGATGGGAAAGTGCCCGAAGACCTCGCCTGGGCCGGGGTACAGGCCGAGATGCTGCGGCTACATGTGCGACGGCGGTTGTCCGAACAACTCGACGGGCTCAAGCACGGCCCGGAGGGCTCGCTGGACAAGCTGCTCATGACCTGGGTCGAGCAGTCCGTCGGGCATGCCGCGCTGGCGGTCACCGGCACCAGCGATCCCGAACTGCTGAGCGCGTATCTCTACAGCCGCGCCCAGAGCGTCATGGGTGGCACATCGCAGATCCAGAAGAACATCATCGCGTCACGAATCCTCGGGCTGGGAGTCTAGATACATGTACGGAATGCCAGACGAAATCGATGTGCAGGCCGACGGCGCGCTGCGCATCATCACGCTGAACCGCCCCGATGCGCTCAATGCGGTCAACGACAACTTGCACGTCGGCCTCGCGCGGTTGTGGGAAGCGCTCAACGAGGACGCGGACGCCCGCGCCGCGGTGATCACCGGTGCGGGCCGGGCGTTCTCCGCGGGCGGTGACTTCAATTACCTCGATGAGTTGCGGCGTGATGAAGCCTTGCGGCAGAAGACGATCAAGCACGGACGCGACCTCGTCATCGGCATGGTGCGCTGCCGCATCCCGGTCGTCGCCGCGGTGAACGGCCCGGCCGTCGGGCTGGGCTGCAGCCTGGCCGCGCTGTCGGACGTCGTCTACATGGCCGAGAACGCACACTTCGCCGATCCGCACGTACAGATCGGGCTGGTGGCCGCCGACGGTGGTCCGCTGGTGTGGGGTTCGCAGATTTCGTTGTTGCAGGCCAAGGAGTTTGCACTCACGGGCGTGCGGATCAAGGCTCAGCGGGCAGTTGAACTGGGCCTGGCCAATCATGTGGTCGAGGACCCGCTGGCCGAGGCGATCGCGTGCGCGAAGAAGCTGATCGACCTGCCCAAGCAGGCGGTCGAGGCCACCAAGCGGTTGATGAACATCCAGTTGGAGCAGCAGGTGATGGCGTCGCTGGATTACGCAAACCTCGCCGAGTACGTGTCGTTCGGAACGGCTGATTTCAATCGGATCGTGGACGGCTTGATCGCGAAGAACTGATCACCGCTGTACCGCGAGCGTGCGTGTCTGTGCACGCTCGCGGGATATGGCGGGGCGCAAGCTGTTCCGGCACACGCGTGCGTAACGCAGTGGCGGTGATTCTGCGATTTTTCCGCCATGGCGTTACGCGCGACGGGCAGCTGGCAACTAGAAGGTGAGCGCCTCGGAGCGTTGGACGGTTCCGGTGACGCCGCCGGCATCTTGACCGGCCAGGCGTACCGCCGCGAGTCCCATCGCCTCGGGCGGCTCGACCATCTCCGGAGGGATCTGCAGCCCGCTGCCGCCGGCCTGCCAGCCCTCGGTCAGGACCACGCGTGACGGGCTGAGGCAGTTGACCGCGATGTTGTCACCGCGCAGGTCAGCAGCCAGGCCGAGATAGAGCCGTTCGGCCGCGGCCTTGGACACCCAGTAGGCATTGGCACCGTGCTCGACCATGTCGACCCCGGTGGTGGTGATCGCGATGAGTGACCCGCCGCCGCGCTCGCGAACATGCGGGATGACGGCCTTGGTCACCAGGAAAACCCCGGTGAGGTTGACGTCCAGGCACAGCTGCCAACGTTTGAGCGGTGTGGACTCGACCGGGCCGAGCCACAGCACACCGGCGTTGGCAACCAGGATGTCGATGCCGCCGAACTCCGAAACCGCCTCGGCGACAGCCTTGTTGACTGAATCCTCGTCGGTGACGTCACAGGCGACCGGCATTGCGCGCCCGCCAGCATCGTTGATGTCCGCGGCCACCGAGCCGATCGTGCCGGGCAGCTTGCCCGGTTGTTCGGAGCGGGCGGCCACGGCCACCGCGGCACCCTCGGCGGCCAGTGCGGCAGCGATCGTCGCGCCGATGCCGCGGCTGGCGCCGGCGACAAAGGCGACCTTTCCGGTCAGGTCCATCGCGTCAGACTATTACTTGGGAGGGAAGCGCAATGCCCCATCGAGGCGGATGATTTCGCCGTTGAGGTAGTCGTTTTCGATGATGCTCTGAGCCAGCTGGGCGTACTCGACCGAGCGGCCCATGCGCTTCGGGAACGGCACCTGCGGACCCCAGTACTGCTCGAGCTGATCGGCGGCCTTGCCGTAGGCAGGGGTGTTGATGGTGCCGGGGGCGATGGTGCAGACCCGGATGCCCAGGGGCGACAGGTCGCGTGCGGCGACGAGCGTCATCCCCAGCACGCCGCCCTTGGCAGCCGAGTACGGCAGCTGGCCGATCTGGCCCTCGAACCCGGCGATCGAGGCCGTGTTGACGATGACGCCGCGGCCGCCTTCCTCCAGCGGTTCGGTCTTGGCGATCGCCGCGGCCGACAGGCGCATCACGTTGAACACCGCGGTCAGATAGAACTCGATGGTCTTCTTGAACCCGTCGAGGTCCAGCGGGGACCCGTCCTTGCCGACCAATCGGCCGCCGGCGGCGGGCCCGCCATGGGTGTCCACCGAGATGCGGAGCGGGGCAAGGGCTTCGGCCTCGGCGATGGCGGCGAGCACCGACTCCTCGGAGGTGGCGTCGGTGCTCACATAGCGCACACCCAGCTCTTTCTCCAGGCTGGCGCCCTTCTCGTCGGCCAGGTCCGCGACGACCACCTTGGCTCCCGCTGCCTGCAGGCGGCGGACGGTCGCCTCACCCAGGCCACCCGCACCGCCGACGACGATCGCGGAACTACCGGCGATTTGCATACGGTTCCCCTTCTTGCAACTGAGACTCTCTGGCTGCGAGAATAGCATTCTCTTACCGGGTGAACCAGGGAGCAGATCAATGCCTGAAGCTGTCATCGTGTCCGCGCTGCGAACTCCTATCGGCACGGCGAAGAAGGGCACGTTGCGCGATACGGACGCCTACGCGCTGGCCGACCATGTGGTGCGCGCCGCATTGGAGAACATTCCTGCCGACCTGGCCGCATCAATCGACGACGTGATCCTGGGCGAAGGACTCTACGGTGGCGGCGTCATCGCCCGCCACGCCGCCATCACCGCCGGCCTGACAACGGTCCCCGGAGCGTCGATCAATCGGCACTGCGCGGCCGGTCAGGCCGCCGTGCAGAGTGCGGCCGCCAGCATCCGCGCCGGGATGGACCGGCTGATCCTGGCCGGCGGGGTGAACTCCGCCTCAACCTCACCGCGGTTCGTCCGCGCGACAAGCAGCGCCAAGGACGCCGAGTGGGTCAACTGGTTCCCGCCCACCCATCCCGACCGGCCGGACGCACCCAATATGGACATGTCGATCACAGTGGGGTGGAACGCCGCGGTGAAGGCCGGGGTGAGCCGCGAGGAGATGGACCAGTGGGCATTGGGATCGCACCTCAAGGCCGTCGCGGCGATCGACGAGGGGCGGTTCAAAGAGGAGATCGTTCCCATCGAAACTCCGCATGGGTTGTTCGACACCGATGAGCATCCGCGTCGCGACACCACACTGGAGAAACTGGCCGCGCTCAAGCCGCTGCATCCCGAGATCGACGGGTTCTCCATCACCGCCGGCAATGCGTGCGGTGCCAACGATGCGGCCGCGCTGCTGACCATCGCCAGCGACAAACTCGGGCTGCCGGCCCTGGCCACCATCAAGTCCTGGGCCTCGGTGGGCGTCGACCCGGCCTCCACCGGGCTGGCTCCCGTCGAGGCCATCACCAAAGCCCTTCGCCGGGCCGGTCTTTCGCTGTCGGACGTGGACCTGTTCGAGATCAACGAGGCCTTTGCGTCGATGTGCGTCGCCACCATCAAGCTGCTCGACATCGACCCGGAGATCGTCAACGTGAGCGGCAGCGGGTGCTCACTGGGCCATCCGGTGGCCGCCACCGGGGCGCGCATGCTGGCCACGATGGTCCATGAGTTGCGCCGGCGCGGTGGCGGTATCGGCGTGGCCGCCATGTGTGCGGGTGGCGGTATGGGTTCGGCGACGGTCATCGAGGTGCCTGCGTCGTAGTGTCATCACTGATGCCAGATATCGAAGAACTCATCACCGCGGCCCGCGGCGGATCCCAACGTGCCGTCGGGCGATTGCTGAGCCTGGTCGAAAGCGACCGTCGCGACGAGGTTCTCGCGGTGCTCAGCGCGGCATCTCCGCGCGTCATCGGGGTTACCGGGCCACCTGGGGCCGGAAAGTCGACGACGGTCGGCGCGCTCGTCGGCGCGTACCGGGACCGCGGTCTGCGGGTCGCGGTGCTTGCGGTGGATCCGTCGTCGCCGTACAGCGGCGGTGCACTGCTCGGGGACCGGATCCGGATGGCCGCCCACATCAATGATCCCGATGTGCTGATCCGCTCGGTGGCGACCCGTGG
The DNA here is from genome assembly GCF_053600815.1 of Mycobacterium sp. NPDC004974. Taxonomy (NCBI): domain Bacteria; kingdom Bacillati; phylum Actinomycetota; class Actinomycetes; order Mycobacteriales; family Mycobacteriaceae; genus Mycobacterium; species Mycobacterium sp. NPDC004974. Next base: position 75,356 of record NZ_JBSGAQ010000014.1, read on the forward strand.
GCATCTGGGCGGGCTGGCCGCCGCGGTACCCGCGGCCATTCGGCTGCTTGCCGCGCTGTCCTACGACTTGATCGTGCTGGAGACGGTGGGCGTGGGGCAGTCCGAGATCGAGATCGCCGCCATCGCGGATCCGACCGTGGTGATCCTCAATCCCGGCGCGGGTGACGCCGTGCAGGCCGCCAAGGCCGGGCTGCTGGAGGTCGCGGATCTGGTGGTGGTGAACAAGGCCGACCGCGAGGGTGCCGATCAGACCGCGCGTGACCTTCGGGCCGAGGCGACTGTCCCGGTTCTCAAACTCGTTGCGGCCCAAGGGGAGGGGCTGGCCGAGCTGGTCGAGGCCATCGATGCTCACCATCGATCCGACACCGCGGCGCGCCGCGCCGCGCGGGCCAGGGCCCAGATCCTATCGCTGGCCCAGACCTTGTTGCGCAATCACGGTGAGCTGGACGGGCTGGCCGCCGCGGTGGCCGACGGCACCACTGACCCGTACAGCGCTGCGGCACAATTGATCGCGGATTCAGCCGGGTAGGGCCAGTACGCGTCGCATCGTCCGCAGCAGCTCGGTGCGCAGCGTGTCATCGTCGAGATCGGTCACCAGTGGGTGCATCACCGCGACGCTGATCACGCCGGACAACACTGCCGCATGGACCCGCGCGCCATCGCCGGACTGATCGCCGAGCATGGCCGCATAGAGCCGGTCGATGAACAGCTGGAACGGTTCGTGTTCGGCGAGCAGGCGCACCACGACCGGATCGAACTGCAGTGTGCTGGCGGCACGTCGACGCGATACGGCCATGTCGATCACCCGGGTGAGCAGGACTTCCCGAGCCCGGGTGGGCGAGCCCTCGGCCTCGGCCGCCTCGAGCGCATCCTCGAGCTGGCCGAGTTCACGCTCGGTGAGCGCGATGACAATGGCTTCCTTGGTCTTGAACTGGTGGTAGACAGCGGCTTTCGTGACACCGAGCGCGTCGGCGATCATCTGCAACGACGTCCCGCTGACCCCGTGCTCTGCGATCAGCTCAAGCGCCGCATCGAGGATGCGGGTCTGGGCTGCGCTGCGCGGGTTCCCGAGCACCACTCGACCGTAACTGATCAGCTCACCGACTTGCCGGTAGCGGCGGCATAGCCACTGCGGTAACCGAACACCATTGCGGGACCGAGCGTGCCGCCTGCCCCGCCGTAGGCCTTGCCCGTCACCCCGCCCATGGCGTTGCCCGCGGCGAACAGGCCGGGGATCGGGGCGCCGTTGACGTGCAGGACACGGCCGTCGCGGTCGGTGCGCGGTCCGCCCTTGGTGCCCATCGCGCCGATCTTGACGGGAACCGCGTAGAACGGCGCGGTGTCGAGTGGCCCGAGCGTCTGGCCGGCCGGGGTGGCGGCCGAGTTGTCGCCCCAGTACCCGTCATAGGCGCTGGATCCGCGGCCGAAGTCGGGGTCGACCTCGCGGGAGACGTTGTCATTCCAGCGGTTCAAGGTCTCGGCCAGTCCCTCGGCGTCGATACCGGTCTTGGCGCCGAGTTCGGCGAGGGTGGCCGATTCGCAGAACCAGTCCGGCACCACATCACCTGGTTCGACGCCGAGGAAGCCATAACGCTGCAGGTGCACGGAGTCGAACACGATCCAGGCCGGGTCGTTGGCATAGCCGACCTTGGGGTCGAGGTACTGGAAGGCGCCCGCCATCGAGTTGTACTCGCCCGCCTCGTTGAGGAAGCGCTTGCCCGCCCGGTTGACGATGACGCTGCGTGGCCGGGTGCGTTCCAGCCGCACACTGCGGCTACGCGGATGACCGTCGATGGTGTCGCCGGGAATCTGCACGATCGGCACCCACCACGCCTCACCCATGTTGGCCAGGTCGGCACCGAGCGCCATCGCCATCCGCAGCCCGTCGCCGGTGTTGTTCGGTGGGGACACCGCGCCGCGCATCGGCCCGCGCAGGTAGGCCTCGACCAGCTTTGCGTCCCACTCGAATCCGCCGGTGGCCAGCACCACGCCGCTGCGGGCGCGGACACGGACGTCGGCACCGTCGACGCTGATCCGCGCCCCGGCGATGCCGTCGGCGTCACCGACCAGTTCGATCGCGCGGGCCTCGGTGACCGGCTGGATGTCGCGATCGAGCAGGCCGCGCAGCAGACCGGCGATCAGTGCGGTGCCGGCGACACAGAGGTCGGCGTCGGGATAGTCGTGGACGGCGTGAATGCGGGCGCGAGTTTCCGCGTCGATGCCGACGTTGCTGAAATCCGCCGGGAATGAGGTGATCCGGTGCCGCCAGACGCCGAGCTTGCCCTGATCCACCGGGCCGGCGCTCAGCGAGCGGCCGCCGCCCGGGCGGCCGCCGGGCAGCTCGGGCTTGTAATCGGGAAAGCCCTCGGCGACGGCGAAACGCAGCTCGCTGTGCTCCTCGACGAAGTCGAGCATCGCCGGGCCGGTCCGCACGAGGGTGTCGACCAGATCGGCATCCATGTAGCCGAGCGATTGGGCCTGCAGGTAGTCGATCGCGTCGGCGACCGGCAGCGGCCCGTCAGCGCTGCGGTCATGGGCCGGGATCCAGACGATGCCGCCGGAGACCGCGGTCGTGCCGCCGACCGTGGGCGCCTTCTCGTAGATCGCGACCGACGCGCCGCTGACCGACGCGGTCAGTGCGGCGGTGAGCCCTGCGCCACCACTGCCCAGTACGACGACGTCGACCTCGTTGTCCCAATCAGTCATGTGCGCATCGCCTTTCAGTACAGAATCGCCGATAGTTCGTTTGCTGCCCGGACCACCGCGTCCTTGCCGCCCAGCACGACGTCTTCGCGGTGCGAGATGAGATTGATGCAGGTGGGCGGCGACGGCAGACGCCGGCGCACGGGCACCGCAAGGCCATAGGTGTCCGGTTCGATCTCGCCGTGGGTGATCACCCAACCCTGTTCGCGGGTCTCGCGCACCAGTTCGCGTTCGCCGGGACGCGGCGGCATGCTCGCCAGCAGTGCCACTCCGGCGGCGCCGCGCTCCAGCGGATGGCGGCTGCCCTCGTGGAAGGACAGTTGGTAGAACACCTGCGTCGGGACGATCACCGCGACCGCCACCTGCTGATCGCCCTCGGCCACCAGCAACGACACCGTGCTGCCGAGCTCGTCGGCAAGGGCGCGCAGGGTCGGGACGCTGAGCTGGCGCATGTTGTTGTCGAAGGACGCACCGAGTGCGGCTAGGCCGGCGCCCGGCCGGTAGCGGCCGTCCTCACCCTTTGTCACGTACCGGAACTGGCTGAGGGTGGCCAGCAGCCGGTAGGCGATCGTGCGATGGGCGCCGACCTGGTCGGCGACCTGTTGCACGGTGAGCCCGGTCGGGGCTGCGGCGATGGCCGCGAGCGCGCTCAATCCGCGCGCCAGCGTCTGTGAACCCGGCACCCCGTTGGGGGTGCTGTCGGTCTTCGTTTGTGCCTGCGGCTGGGTTGCCTTGGCCGGCATCGCGCCCCTCCTTGACAGATAGAACCGCGAGAGTGATGCTCTGATAATAATGCACGCTGATGTGCGCTATGTGAGCAAAGTGCTTACAAATTTGGAGAATATCATTCTCTTTACCGTCGGAGAGGGGAACATGACAAGCACTGCCGCCGGGCCGGCATCCGGTTCCGTTTCGGCCAGCGAGCATGAGAGCGTCTGGTCTGACCTGCAGGGCGTCGCGTTCTCGCAGGGTTACCTCGATGTGGGCGGCATCCGCACCCGCTACCTGCATGCCGGTGACCCGAAGCTGCCCGTGCTGGTTCTGCTGCACGGGTCGGGCGGGCATGCCGAGGCCTATGTGCGCAATCTGGAATCCCATGCCGAGCACTTCTCGACCTGGTCGATCGACATGCTCGGGCACGGCTACACCGACAAGCCCGGCCATCCGCTGGAGGTCGCGCACTATGTCGACCATCTGATCGCCTTCCTCGACACGATCGGTGCGCAGCGCGCTCACATCTCGGGTGAATCGCTGGGCGGCTGGGTGGCCGCGCGGGCCGCCGCCGATCACCCGGACCGCGTCGATCGGTTGGTGCTCAACACCGCCGGTGGTTCACAGGCCGACCCCGAGGTGATGAAGCGGATCATCACGCTGTCCATGGCGGCCGCGGAGAACCCGAGCTGGGAGACCGTGCAGGCCCGGATCAAGTGGCTGATGGCCGATAAGTCGAAGGATTACGACGACATCGTGGCGAGTCGTCAGGCGGTGTACCGGCAGCCCGGTTTCGTCGCCGCGATGAGCGACATCATGGCACTGCAGGATCCGGAGATCCGCGCGCGGAACCTGCTGGGGGAGAAGGAATACGGATCGATCACTGCGCCGACTCTGGTGTTGTGGACCAGCGATGACCCGACCGCCGACGTCAGTGAGGGCCGGCGTATCGCGTCGATGATCCCCGGTGCCCGGTTCGAGGTGATGCCGGACTGCGGGCACTGGCCGCAATACGAAGACCCTGACACGTTCAACCGGTTGCATCTGGACTTCCTGCTGGGAAAGCCGGCGTGACCGACCAAGAGGTCGACGTCATCATCGTCGGGGCCGGGCCGGTAGGCCTGACCTTGGCAAATGTTCTTGGCATCCAGGGTGTCCGAACGCTCGTGGTGGAGGAACGCGACACCCTCATCGACTACCCCCGGGGAGTCGGACTCGACGATGAATCGCTGCGTACCTTCCAGTCCATCGGCCTGGTCGAGGCGATCCTGCCGCATACGGTGCCCAACCAGATCCTGCGGTTCTACGACGGTCACCGCCGGCTGCTGGCCGAAATGGCTCCTCCGGACGCACGATTCGGCTGGCCCAAGCGCAACGGCTTCGTACAGCCTTTGGTCGACGCGCAGTTGCTGGTCGGGCTGGACCGGTTCGAGCACGTGCAGGTGGCCTGGGGGCGCCGGATGGAATCGGCGATCGAGACAGCTGACGGAGTCACGGTCGAGTTCGGCCCGGACGTGCCCGCGGTGCGGGCGCGCTATGTGGTGGGGTGCGATGGCGGCCGCAGCGCCACCCGCCGCCTGATGGGGGTGTCGTTCGACGGCACCACTTCACCGACCCGCTGGGTGGTGGTCGATCTCGCCAACGATCCGCTGGGACATCCGAACAGCGAGGTCGGTGCCGACCCGGATCGGCCGTACGCCTCGATCTCGATCGCGCACGGCATCCGCCGGTTCGAGTTCATGATCCATGCCGACGAAACCGACGAGCAGGCCGAGGATCCCGAATTCGTTGCACGGCTGCTCGCTCCGTTCGTGCCGTATCCCGACAAGGTCGACGTGATCCGTCGCCGGGTCTACACCCACCATTCCCGGATCGCCGGGAACTTCCGGAAGGGCCGGTTTCTGCTGGCCGGCGATGCCGCGCATCTGATGCCGGTGTGGCAGGGCCAGGGGTACAACAGTGGCATCCGGGACGCGGCCAACCTCGGCTGGAAGCTGGCCGCGGTGGTCAACGGTCAGGCCGGCGACGGACTCCTGGACAGCTACGACACCGAGCGCCGCAAGCACGCCCGGGCCATGATCGACCTGTCGACGTTGGTGGGACGGGTTATCTCGCCCACCAACCGCAAGGTCGCGGTGGTGCGGGACAGGCTGATTCGCGGTGCATCGGTGGTTCCGGCGCTCAAGCGCTACGTGCTGGAGATGCGGTTCAAGCCGATGCCGCGGTACGACCAGGGCGCGGTCTACCACCCGAAGCCGCCGACGCCCGAAGCGCCTGCCGGCACGCTGTTCATCCAGCCGCGGGTGGACACCCGCGAGCAGTCGGACGTGTTGCTCGACGATGTGATCGGGCTGAACTTCGCGGTGCTGTGCTGGAACAACAATCCGCGCGCGTTGCTCGGCGAGCAGGCCTACCAGCGCTGGAAAGCGCTGGGCGCGAGGTTCATCGCGGCCCGCCCGCAGACCCAGCTGTTCTGGACCGGCCACGATGCGGACAGCGACGACGGCTCTGTGGTGATCGTCGGTGACCGCTCGGGTGCGCTCAAAGCCTGGTTCGACGTACACGCGGAATCGGTGCTGGTGCTGCGCCCGGACCGCTGCATCGCCGGTGCCGACATCGCCCAGCGCGCCCCGGAACTGAGCAACGCCCTGTTCGACGTACTGCATGTGCTGGAGGGAGGTGCGAACGGTGCCAGTAGCCCTGTGCTGTATGTCCCACAGCCCACTGCTGAATCTTCCGGGACCGTCGGCTGACCTCCTCGACGAGATCGGGGCGGCGGTCGGCAGCGCTCGCGAGTTTGTTGCCGACTACGACCCCGAACTGGTCGTCACCTTCTCGCCCGACCACTACAACGGGTTCTTCTACCGGCTGATGCCTCCGTTCTGCATCGGTACCGCCGCGGCGGGAGTGGGGGATTACGGGACGTACCAGGGTGCGCTGAACGTTGCCGGTGACATCGCCCGGCAGTGCGCGGAGGCGGTGTGGGAGTCCGGGGTGGACGTCGCCATCTCGACGAGCATGGACGTCGACCATGGCACCGTGCAGCCGCTGCAGGAGTTGTTCGGTGTGGCGACCGCGCGGCCGATCGTGCCGATCTTCATCAATTCCGTTGCCACCCCGTTGGGTCCGCTGTCGCGGTCTCGTGCTCTGGGGGCTGCCGTGGGCGCCTACCTGGCAACCCTCGACAAGCGGGTGCTGGTGTTGGGTTCCGGTGGGTTGTCCCATGATCCTCCGGTGCCGACGCTGGCCACCGCCCCGCCGGCTGCGTTGGACCGGATCGTGCACGGGGTCCCGATGACCGCCGAACAGCGCACGGCCCGGCAGACCGCGGTGAGCCAGGCTGCTCACGACTTCGCCCACGGTGAGAGTGCGCTTCGGCCGCTGAATCCCGAATGGGACCACAGCCTGCTGGAGATCTTCGACGAGGGCAGGCTGACGGAACTGGACAGCTGGTCCAACACCTTCATCGCCACCGAAGGGGGCAATTCGGCACACGAGATCCGCACCTGGGTGGCCGCATTCGCGGCGCTCGAAGCCAACGGGCCATACCGGACCGGGAACCACTTCTACCGGGCGGCACCGGAATTGATCGCAGGATTCGCAATCAGGACGGCGGTAGGAATCGCAGCATGACCTCAGACACCAGTGCACAGACCGCCGAGCAGACGTTTGACAAAGCGGTCGACGTTCTCATCGTCGGATCCGGCGGCGGCGGCATGACCGCTGCGTTGGCCGCCGACGCAGCCGGTCTCGATACCCTCGTGATCGAAAAGTCCTCCCACTTCGGCGGTTCCACCGCGCTCTCGGGCGGCGGGATCTGGGTACCCGGGGCGCCGTCGCAGCGCCGGGCCGGATATGTGCCCTCACCGGACGGGGTTTTCGACTACCTCAAGCAGATCACCGAAGGCACGGTCATCGACGCCCGGCTGCGCAAGTACGTCGAGGCCGCACCGGAGATGATGGACTTCCTGGAGCACAACAGTGATTGGTTCGAGTTCGTCTGGAAGCCCGGCTACGCCGACTACTACCCGGAACTGCCCGGCGGCTCGGCACAGGGAAGCACCATCAACGTCCCGGCCATCGACCTGCGCAAGCTCGGCGAGCACGAGCAGGAACTGCTCGCCCCGCTGGCCCTGGCGCCCAAGGGAATCTGGTTCGCCCCCAAGGATCTTCGGCTCTTCTACCAGGTTCGGCAGAACTGGCGCGGCAAGGCCGTGCTGCTCAAACTGATCTGGCGGATGGTGCGGGCCCGGGTGTTCGGTGACCGGATGGCCGCCATCGGCCAGTCGCTGGCCGCCCGGATGCGGTTGGCGCTCAAGCAGCACGACATCCCGCTGTGGCTGGATGCGCCGATGACCTCGTTGATCACCGGTGCGGACGGCGCGGTACTCGGCGCCGTCGTCGAGCGTGACGGCAAGCCGCTGCGGATCCGGGCCACAGGGGGCGTCATCCTGGCCTCGGGTGGGTTCGACCATGACATGGCGTGGCGCAAGGAGCACCTGCCGGTGCTCGAAAAGGACTGGAGCTTCGGCAATCCGGCTGCCACCGGCGACGGCATCCGGGCCGGGGAGAAGGCCGGCGGCACCACGGAACTGCTGGACGAGGCGTGGTGGTTCCCGGCGATCTGCTGGCCCGACGGCCGGCTGCAATTCATGCTGAACGAGCGGATGATGCCGTCGCAGTTCGTCGTCAACGGCGAGGGTAAGCGGTTCATCAACGAGGCCGCTCCCTACATGGACTTCGCCCACGCCATGATCGAGGGGCAGCAGTCCGGCATCGGCCACATCCCGTGCTGGCTGGTCACCGACATCGACTCGTTCCACCGGTACGTGGTGGCCGGGCACCTGCCCATCCCGAAGATCCCGTTCGCACCGGTGCCCACCGGACGCAAGGTGCCACGGGCCTGGCTGGATTCGGGCGTCGTGGTCGAGGCACACAGCTGGGAGGAGCTGGCCGGCAAGATCGGTGTGCCCGCGCAGAACCTGCGGGCCACAGCCGAGCGGTTCAACCAGCTGGCACACGGCGGGCACGACGACGACTTCAACCGCGGTGACAGCGCGTACGACAACTACTACGGCGACCCGACCCTGCCGAACCCGAATCTGGGCCCGCTCGGCAAGCCGCCGTACTACGCGTTCCAGATCATTCTCGGCGACCTGGGCACCTCGGGCGGACTGCGCACCGACGAGTACGCCCGTGTGCTGCGTGCCGACGAGTCCACGGTGGACGGGCTCTACGCCGTGGGCAATGTCTCGGCGGCCGTCATGGGCCGCAGCTATGCCGGTGCGGGCGCGACCATCGGGCCTGCAATGACGTTCGGCTACGTGGCAGCCAGACATATCGCTGACCGGAACGCCCAACAGTCTGTCGCACAACCAGTTTCACAAGCAGCCAACCAACAAATCCAGGACACCGTCAGCAACCCCTCAGGAGGAAACCGATGAAGATTTCGCTGTTCTACGAGTTCCCACTGCCCCGGCCGTGGTCGGAGGATGACGAACATCAGCTGTTCCAGCACGGTCTGACCGAGGTGGAGGCCGCCGACAAGGCCGGCTTCTCCACCGTCTGGCTCACCGAGCACCACTTCCTGGAGGAGTACTGCCACTCCACCGCACCGGAGATGTTCCTGGCCGCGGCCAGCCAGCGCACCAAGGACATCCGGCTGGGTTTCGGTGTCATGCACCTGCCCCCGCCGATCAACCATCCGGCCCGCATCGCCGAGCGCGTCGCCACCCTGGACCACCTGTCCAACGGGCGGGTGGAGTTCGGCACCGGTGAGGGCTCCTCGGTGGCCGAGCTGGGCGGTTTCGACATCGACCCGGCCGACAAGCGCACGATGTGGGAAGAAGCCCTTGAGGTTTCGATCCGCTGTATGACCGAGGCGCCGTTCACCGGATTCAAGGGCGAGCACGTCGAGATGCCGGCCCGCAACGTGATCCCCAAGCCGCTGCAGAAGCCGCACCCGCCGGTCTGGGTGGCCTGTACCCGCCCGTCGTCGGTGCAGATGGCCGCCCAGAAGGCCATCGGTGCGCTGAGCTTCGCCTACACCGGTCCCGAGGCGCTCAAGGAGCGGGTCGACGGGTACTACAAGGAATTCGAAGAGCAGGGTGCCCCCATCACCCCGGCGATCAACCCCAACATCCTGGCCATCGGCGGTGACCTCTCGATGATGGTGGCCCGCTCCGACGACGAGGCACTCAAGCGCCTCGGCATCGGCGGTGGCTTCTTCTCGTTCGGGATCATGCACTACTACCTGACCGGTATGCACACCCCCGGCCGTACCAAGGTGTGGGAGCGGTATCAGGAGGCGGTCAAGGAAGATCCGACGCTGGCGTACGGTCCCGGCCGCGGCGCCATCGGGTCGCCCGACACCGTGCGCGAATTCCTGCGCGCCTATGAGGCGAGCGGGGTCGACGAGATCATCCTGCTGCTCAACCCGCGCAGCCACGAGGGCACCATGGAGTCCATCGAGATCATGGGCAAGGAGATCCTGCCCGAGTTCATCGAGCGGGATGCAAAGGCGGTGGCGGACAAGGCCAAGCGCCTCGAGCCGGTGATCGAGAAGGTCGAGTCGCGTTGCCGTCCGTCGGACGCCCCGTTGTTCGACGAGACCTACGCCTTCGGTGGGCTGCCCACCGGCCGTGACAAGTTCACCGCCGGTGAGATCCCCGAGGCGATGGCCGAGATCAACGAAGGCCGGGTCAAGGCCGCTCAGGCCGAGAAGGCAGCTCGGGAAACCTCCGGATGACCGTGACCCTACTAAGCGAGTTGGTGCGCTACGACCGCAAACACGTCGTGGTCACCGGCTGCGGCTCGGGCATCGGCGCCGCGCTCACCCGTGCCTTGGGTGAGCTCGGCGCCCGGGTGACGGGCCTGGACATCCGGCCACCCGATCACCTGCCCGATGAGTTCATCGAACTCGATCTGGCCGCCCCGCAGTCCGTCGACCGTGCCGCCGGTGCGGTCGACGGGCAGGTGGACGCCCTGTTCAATGTGGCCGGCGTGTCCTCGGGGATCGGCAATCCACTGCTCGTGGTGCGCATCAACTTCCTGGGAACGCGACAGTTCACCGAAGCGGTGGAGGGCCGCATTCCGGCCGGCGGATCGATCACCTCGGTGTCCTCGCTGGCGGCATCGGGGTACCGCGAGAACCGGGCCACCACAGCGGGGTTGATCCGGACACGATCGGTCGACGAGGGGTTGCGGTGGTGCGCCGACCATCCCGAGGCTCTGGCCGACGGTGGCTACCGCTTGTCCAAGGAGGCGATGATTCTCTATGGGATGTGCCGGGTTTCGGAACTCGGTGCCCGCGGGATCCGGATCAACTGCACCGCACCGGGGGTGACTCAGACGCCGATCCTCGACCAGTTGAACTCGGCGTTCCTCGATACGTTCACCACCCCGCTCGGCCGCAAATCCGGGGCCGCCGAACAGGCCGCGCTGCTGGCGTTCCTGGGCAGCCCGGCCGCCAGTTACGTGACTGGTCAGGTGATCTGGGCCGATGGCGGCATTCTCGCCCAGCGGGAGGCCGCCCTGGTCGATGCTGTAGAAGACGCTGACCAGAGGAGCTGAGATTGGCCGGGACGATGAGCGACTTTCGCAAGGTCGCCGACGATGTGCGCAACTGGGGTCGCTGGGGTTCCGACGATGAGCTGGGCACACTGAACCTGATCACCCCCGCCAAGGTTGCCGAGGGTGCGTCGCTGGTCACCCACGGCAAGGTGTTCGCACTCGGCGGCGACTTCTCGTCGGCCGGCCCGCAGGGAGCGTTCCAGTTCCGGCAGAACCCGACCCATGTGATGACGGTGGACGGCGGCGACGCCAACACGCTGGCGCAGTACGGCCCACAGTGGCTGCGCAATTCGGTGGCCCACGAGGTCAGCGGGTTCTTCGTGGACAATCCGTTCCGCTTCAACGACGACATGATCGTCATGCCGCTGCAGGCCGCCACGCAATGGGATGCCCTGTCGCACGTCTACTACGAGGACAAGCTCTACAACGGATTCCCGGCCGATTCGGTCACCAGCTTCGGCGCGTTCCGCTGCGGTATCGACAAGGTCGACGGCAAGGGCATCACCTCTCGCGGGGTGCTGCTGGATGTGGTCCGGCACCGCGGCGCCGAGCAGTTCCTGGAACCGGGCAATCCGATCACGCCGGCCGAGCTCGATGACGTGGCCAGGGCGCAGGGAGTAGCCGTCACACCCGGTGACATCGTGGTGGTGCACACTGGCTGGTGGACAAGGTTTTTGGCCACCGGCGATGGGGCCGAACCCGGGTCGGGACTGGATTGGCGTTGCGCCTCGTGGCTGCACGACCACCAGGTGGCGGCTGTGGCAGCAGACAATCTGATGGTCGAGGACCCCGACCCGGCCAACGGTGTCGAGGGCACTTTCCTGCCGATGCACATGCTGTGCCTGCGGGACATGGGCCTGATGCTCGGCGAGTACTGGGACCTGGGTGCGCTGGCGGCCGACTGCGCGGCCGACGGTGTCTACGAGTTCCAGCTCATCGCCCCGCCGCTGCGGGTCACCGGTGCCGTCGGTTCGCCGGTGAATCCCATTGCGATCAAGTGAGGAAACATGACGTCAGCTGAAAAGGTGCCGTTCGTGGTCGGGCTCGGCGGCACCCTACGCGCGGACTCCTCGACCGAGCGGGCCGTGCGGTACTGCCTGGAGTCGGTGGAACGGCAGGGAGGCCGGACCCGGATGTTCGCCGGGCCGGATCTGGAGTTGCCGATGTATGCGCCGCATTCGTTGGAGCGCACGCCCGCGGCTCTGGAGTTCGTCTCCGCGCTGCGTGACGCTGACGCTGTGGTGGTGGGCTCGCCGGGCTATCACGGTGCGATCTCCGGTCTGGTCAAGAACGCGCTCGACTACATCGAGGACCTGCGGGAGGACCCGCGGGTCTACCTGGACAACACCCCGTGGGGCTGCATCAGTTGCGCCTACGGGTGGCAGGCCGCGGTGGGAACGCTGGGGCAGTTGCGCTCCATCGGTCATGCGTTGCGGGCCTGGCCCACCCCGCTGGGGGTGGCGATCAACTCCGCGGACAAGATCTGGTCTGAGACTGGCGAACTGGCCGACGGAACCGTGCGCGGTCAGCTCGAGATGCTGGCCACCCAGCTGCTCACCTTCGGCCGGTCCAACGGAGCGGCGCGATAGCTTCGGATCACAATGTGGCCCGGCCGACGACGAGCGGACGGACGATCGCCGGCATGCCCCGCCATATGCCGTCATCGGCTGCGACGGCGAACCCGCACGCCCGCATCAGTTCCACTGTCTGACGATTGCAGTGGCAGCCGCCACCAAAGCTGCGCCACGGTCGGAACAGGGCATCCTGGCACGCCGCGAGAAGCCGTGAGCTCGCACGGACATGTTCGATGAACAGCAACTGCCCGTCAGGGCGGAGCACACGGGCGATCTCGCGCAGCGCACCTCCGGGATCGTCGACGGTGCACAGGGCGAGGGTCGAAACAACCGTGTCCACGGAGGCATCGGCCAGCGGCAGTCGCTCCGCACGCGCGTCGACGACCCGCGCGACGCCCTCGTACCGCGGCAAACGGTGCGCGAGCTTCCGGCGCATGCCCGGCTCGGGTTCGGTGAGCACAAGCTCCGCGATCCCATTCGGGTAGTGCGCGATGTTCAGGCCTGTACCGGCGCCGATCTCGACGACGTGACCGCGGGCGCCGGCCAGCAGAGTATGCCGCCGGTGGCGCATTCCTGCGATCTCACCCATCCAGAGAAACGGGTCGTACACCCGCGCCATGATCCGAAGCCACGTCGGCGATGACGGTCTCGGCTGAAGTTCAGTACTCACAATGTCGGTCATGCCACGAACGTACGAACACCCGTGTCGTACGCGCATCGCTCAACGCGGCCATCTTCGGCGGATGGCCCATTCCGGCCATCTCACAGGAGTCCGAGACGCGCGGCCTCCGCGACAGCCGCCGTTCGCGAGGTGCGACCCAGCTTGCGGCGGATATTCGCCACGTGTCGGTGAACGGTATGTGGGCTCAGCACCAGCTGCTCGGCGATCTCGCGATCACCGAGACCGCGCGCAACGCAGGCGAGGATTTCACGCTCACGACGGGACAGTAGGACCGATTCCGGCCCGCCGGCAGGGGGCCGCGACGGCTGCGCCGGTGACAGGGCTTGGCGGCATGCGCGGACCACGGAATCGGTGTCACCGTGCCAAGGGAAGTGTGCGCTTCCCTGCAACGGGATGAACGTCGCGCCCGATATCGAGGCCGCGACCTCACGGCCGAGCCGGGACGGCACTGCGCGGTCGTTACGACGATGCACGACCAGCGCAGGCTGGCGAACGAGGGGTAGGTGTTCGCGCACATCGAGGCGATAGGCGAGATCCAGCAAGGCGGCGGCGGTCTCGGCGGTCGCCGCTTCCCGTTGAAACCGGGCAAAGCGCTCGTGCTCAGCAGCGTCCGCGGTGCCGAGGAAGATGTCACTGAGCAGACGAGAGCCCAATCCCCAATGTGCGCGTACCGCAGTCAGAATCGCGTCACCCACACCCGGTGCCGTCAGTGCCGCACCGGTGGGGTACGACCCGTACAGCACCAAGTGCTCGACGCGCTGCGGATACGCCGCGGCAAATGCGATGGCGGTGCAACTTCCCGACGAGCCGCCGATGAGCGACACGCGCTCGAGCCCGAGCTCGTCGAGAAGCGCGCGCAGTGTCGCAACCTCCTCATCGAGGTTCAGATCCGAATCTCGCAGAGCACGATCCGACATGCCGACGCCGAGGCGGTCATAGCGGATCAGTGTGTATCCGTCCGAGACCCCTTCCCAGAATCGCCGGAAGCTCGCGCTCTGCCAGTCGAGTTCGAGGTGGCTCACCCACCATGCCGGAGCAACGAGCGGTGGACCGTCCCCACGAATTTCGTAGGCCACTCGACGGGCGCCGAGGGGAAGGAACCGGATCTCGGACTTCTCCAGCATCGTCAATCAGGCTACGCATGAAGCCTGGTTGTGCACAGCTTCCGTTCGTCACCGACGGCGTCATTGATCTCCCAGCTCATCGGCTCACAGCGAAGTCGGCCGAGCGTCGTACGCGAGATTAAGCACTGTGGTCATCCGATACTTCTGAGAATGATGTTCTCCAATTGAGAAAACATCAGTATCGTGTGGCCGTGGAGTTCGCACGCAAGACCATCGACGTCGATGGCCTGACCACCGGGTACCTCGACGCCGGTCAGGGTGACCCGGTCGTCCTGTTGCACGGCGGCGAGTTCGGCGCCGGTGCCGAATTGGGTTGGGAGCGCGCCATCGACGCGCTCGCCGAGAACTACCGGGTGCTCGCCCCCGACATGTTGGGGTTCGGTGGGAGTGCCAAAGTTATCGATTTCAACGACGGCCGGGGCATGCGGATCCGGCACATCGCCCGGTTCTGCGCCGAACTCGGCGTCCATGAAGCCCATTTCGTCGGCAATTCGATGGGCGCGATCAACCTGCTGGTCGATGCCACCTCGGATGCGCCGCGGCTCCCTGCGCGGTCGCTCACCGCGATCTGCGGGGGAGGGGAGATCCAGCGCAACGAACATTCGGCGGCGTTGTACGACTATGACGCCACGCTGGACGGGATGCGACGCATCGTCACCGCACTGTTCGCCGATCCGGCCTATCCGGCCGATGAGGCCTACGTGCAGCGGCGGTACGAGTCGAGCATCGCGCCGGGGGCCTGGGAAACCTTGGCCGCGGCCCGATTTCGGCGGCCCGGCCTGGAGGCACCGGCGATGCCGTCGGCGCAACGGGCATATGACCGCATCGGTGTGCCGACCATGATCATCGAGGGGGATCGTGACAAGCTGCTGCCGCCCGGCTGGGCCGCCGAAATCGCCGGCCAGATCGCCGGTGCCCGCAGTGCGGTGATTCCCGGTGCCGGGCACTGCCCGCAGATCGAACAGCCCGCCGCGCTCATCACGGTGCTGCTGGAATTCCTGAAAGAGGTGTCATGACAGGCAATGAGTTGGCCGGAAAAGTCGCGATCGTCACCGGCGGTGCGTCGGGTCTCGGCGAAGGATTGGTGCGCCGGTTCGCCGCCGAGGGCGCCCAGGTGATGATCGGCGACGTCGACGAGGACCGCGGCAAGGCATTGGCCGCCGAGCTGGGCGAGAACACCCGGTTCCTGTTCACCGACGTCGGCGACGTCGATCAGGTGGGTCGGCTCGTGTCGACCGCGGTGGAGACCTTCGGCGGTCTGGACGTCATGGTCAACAACGCCGGGGTCTCGGGCCGGATGCACCGCCGGTTTCTCGACGACGATCTCGCCGACTTCGATTCTGTGATGCGAATCAACGTCCGGGCGGTGATGGCCGGTACCCGTGATGCCGCGCGGTACATGTCCGAGCACGGGGGCGGTTCGATCCTGAACCTCACCTCGATCGGCGGCATTCAGGCCGGCGGCGGGGTGATGACGTACCGCGCGTCGAAGGCCGCGGTCATCCAGTTCACCAAGTCCGCGGCGATCGAATTGGCCCACTACGAGATACGGGTCAATGCCATCGCTCCGGGCAACATCCGTACGGCGATCGTGGCCAAGTCGGCCGCGCCCGACGAGCGTGAGCGCATCGAAGAGTTCGAGGCGGGGATCCGGGCCCAGATGCGCAACGACCGCCCGCTCAAACGGGAGGGCACGGTCGAGGACGTTGCCGAGGCGGCGGTCTACTTCGCGACAGACCGGTCGCGGTACGTGACGGGAACCGTGCTGCCGATCGACGGCGGCACCGTCGCGGGCAAGGTCATCGTCCGGAAGTCCAAGTAGGCCCGCCTGACCGATTGAGATTGCGTTCAGGGTCCTGATCTGCGGCGAACCGCGACCATGGCCGCAATCTCAACGCCGGTCTGGACCGAGTGCCAGGCGCAATCCGGTGGCTTCGACTTGCCTGCGATCAATTTAAATCAACTGCTTGACTTAATTACAGGAGGGGCGTTGACTGTAACGGTGACAGCAGCCAACCGGACCGCCCGCGCCGATCGGGCGAGCAGTACCCAGGAGGCGATCCTCAAGGCGGCCGAACGGCTGTATGCCGAGCACGGCGTGTTCGCGGTGTCCAACCGCCAGGTGAGCGAAGCGGCCGGGCAGGGCAACAACGCGGCGGTCGGTTACCACTTCGGCACCAAGACGGATCTGGTCCGCGCGATCGAGCACAAGCACCGCGGGCCGATCGAGTACCTGCGCGAGCAGATGGTTGCCGACACCGGCGATTCGGCCGAGCTCCGGGACTGGGTCTCCTGCTTGGTGCAGCCGCTCACCGATCACCTTGCGGCGCTGGGTAACCCGACCTGGTACGCCAGGTTCGCCGCCCAGGTGATGACCGATCCGGCCTACCACAACATCGTGGTCCGCGACGCGTTGAGTTCGCAGTCGCTGGTGCAGGTCATCGAGGGGATGAACAACTGCCTACCTGAACTGCCCGCCGAGGTGCGCGCCGAACGCAACATCATGGCGCGCAATCTGTTGATGCACAGCTGCGCCGATCGGGAGCGCGCGATGGCCCAGGGCGGCAACGTGCCGCGGGCGTCCTGGCAGGGCGCGGCTTCGGGATTGATCGACGCCATCGTCGGCCTGTGGATGGCGCCGGTTACTCAAGAAAGCGACCTCATATGAAAGTCACTGTCGACCAGGACAAGTGCGTTTCGTCGGGGCAGTGCGTACTCAACGCCAGTGAGGTGTTCGACCAGCGTGACGAAGACGGTGTCGTCGTCCTGCTCGAACCCGCACCCGGTCCGGACCAGACCGACAACGCCCGCCGCGCCGCAGCGGCCTGCCCAGCCCTAGCCATCGAGATCCAAGACTGACCTGAGGAATGACGTGTCCGAAACCGTTACCGAAGTAGACATCCCCGAATACCCGATGGAGCGCGACGTGCGATGCCCCTTCGCGCCGCCGCCGCCCATGCTGGGCAACCCCAAAGGCCTGTTCCGCGTGAAGATCTGGAACGGCAGCACCCCGTGGCTGATCTCCGGTCACGAAGAGGCCCGGACCCTCTTCGCAGACTCCCGGATCAGTGTGGACGACCGGATCGATGGTTTCCCGCACTGGAACGAGCACATGCTCTCCACCGTGGACAAGCGGCCGCGGTCGGTGTTCACCTCGGATGCCGAGGAGCACACCCGGTTCCGTCGGATGCTGTCCAAGCCGTTCACCTTCAAGCGCGTCGAGGGTCTGCGGCCGGCGATTCAGAAGGTCACCGACGAGTGCATCGACAAGATCCTGGCCGGCCCGAAACCAGCCGATGCCGTGGCCGAATTGGCCTTGCCGGTACCCACCGTGGTGATCAGCGAGATGCTCGGTGTTCCTTACGAAGACCACGAGTTCTTCCAGGAGCACGCCAACGCCGGCCTGGCCCGCTACGCCGCAGCGGACGCCATGCAGAAGGGCGCGATGAGCCTGCACCAGTACCTGATCAATCTGGTCGAGGAGAAGCAGGCGAACCCGTCCGAGGACGCGGTGTCCGATCTGGCCGAGCGGGTGACTGCGGGGGAGATCAGCGTCAAGGAGGCCGCGCAGCTGGGCACCGGTCTGCTGATCGCCGGGCACGAGACCACCGCCAACATGATCGGCATCGGCATCCTGGCGCTCCTGGAGAACCCCGAGCAGGCCGACTTCCTGCGTAATGCCGAGGACCCCAAGGTCATCGCCAATGCGGTCGAGGAACTGATGCGTTATCTGTCCATCATCCAGACCGGCCAGCGCCGGGTGGCGCTGGAGGACATCGAGATCGGCGGCGAGACCATCCGCGCCGGTGACGGCGTCATCATCGATCTGTCCCCGGCCAACTGGGACGCGAAGGCCTACCCGGAGCCCGAGAAGCTCGACCTCAGCCGCGACGCCGGCCAGCAGCTGGGCTTCGGCTACGGCCGCCACCAGTGCGTCGGTCAGCAGCTCGCCCGCGCCGAACTGCAGATCGTCTTCCACACCCTGCTGCGCCGGATCCCGACCCTGCGCCTGGCCGTTCCGCTCGACGAGGTGCCGTTCAAGCACGACCGTCTCGCCTATGGCGTCTACGAGCTTCCCGTGACGTGGTAATTGCCGGTACGCCGGCCTTCAGCCCCTACAGCCCGAATGGAGTACCACAGATGACTGCTTCAACGACCCTCTATCCGCCGGAAGGCTTTGGTGCACCGAAGAATCGCCGGGGCCATGCGACAGAAGGCGGCCTCACGGGGCTTCCTAGCGGCACGGAGATCTTCTCGGCCGACAACCACATCTCGGTGGCCGACGATATTTTCTTCGAGCGCTTCCCCGAGGAGCTCAAGGGCGCCGCGCCGCGGATCTGGTACGAGGATGGCGCCTACATGGTCGGGATGAAGGGCAAGGCCTGGACCGGGGGCGATTTCGGCCGCGTCCTGATGCAGTACGACGACCTGGCCGGAGCCGCGTCGAACAACATCCCGGCGCGCATCCGCGAGCTCAAAGAGGACGGCATCGACAAGGAGCTGGCCTTCCCCAATGCGGTGCTGGCTCTGTTCCACTACCCGGACAAGTCGCTGCGCGAGCGGGTGTTCCGGATCTACAACGAGCACATCGCCGCGTTGCAGGAGCAGTCGAACGGACACTTCTACGGTGTCGGCCTGATCAACTGGTGGGACCCCAAGGGCACCCGGAGCACCCTCGAGGAGCTGAAGTCGCTCGGGCTCAAGACGTTCCTGCTGCCACTGAATCCGGGCAAGGACGACGAGGGCAACATCTACGACTACGGCAGCACCTCGATGGACGCGGTCTGGGACGAGATCGAGGCCTCGGGTATCCCGGTCAGCCACCACATCGGCGAGACGCCGCCCAAGACGCCGTGCGAGAACAACAGCGTCGTGGTCGGCATGATGGTCAACGTCGACTCGTTCCGTGAGCAGTTCGCCAAGTACGTCTTCTCCGGAATCCTCGATCGGCATCCGAATCTCAAGATCGGCTGGTTCGAGGGCGGGATTGCCTGGGTACCAACGGCTTTGCAGGACGCTGAGCACATGCTGGCCTCTTACCGGCACATGTTCAACCACGAGTTGCAGCACGACGTCCGGCACTACTGGGGCAAGCACATGACCGCGTCGTTCATGGTGGACCCCTTGGGGCTGCGGCTGATCGACGAGATCGGTGTCGACAACGTGATGTGGTCCAGCGACTATCCGCACAACGAGAGCACCTTCGGCTACTCGGAGAAGTCACTGGCGACCGTTGTGGAGGCGGTCGGACCGGAGAACGCGGTCAAGATCGTGTCCACCAACATTCAGAAGTTCCTGGGGCTTCTATGAGCGCTCTCACTCAAACGGGCGTCACCCAGATCGCCCGTACCGGGTTCACCCCGCTCGACATACCCGACGAGCCTGACCTCGCCCGGATGCGTCGAGAGGTCGGTGCGCGCCTGCACGCCGCGATGGCGGACCAGGGTGTGGACGCGCTCGTGCTGCTCGGCAACGGCAATGTCATGTACGCCACCGGCATTGCCTGGCCGCTGGCCGACGCGGGACTGTCGCATGTCGAGCGGCCGATCGCGGTCGTGCTGGCCGACGACGAACACCCGCACCTGTTCCTGCCGTTCCGCGAGGGCGCGGCGATGGAAACCGGGTTGCCCGATGATCACCTGCACGGACCGGTCTATCTCGAATTCGACGAGGGTGTCGCTCAATTCGCGAAGGTCCTGGCCGGGCTGGTGCCCGCCGGCGCGACGATCGCCACCGATGAGCTGACCGGGGCGATGCGGCTGGCCGGCAGTGCACTGTTCCCCAGCGCACCGGTGGATGCCGCCCCGGTGGTCGGTGCGGCGAAACTCGTCAAGACGATCGACCAGATCGCCTGTGTCCGCCGGGCCTGTCAGATCACCGAACAGGCCGTTGCCGAGATCCACAAGTCGCTGGCGCCCGGCGTGCGCCAGATCGATCTGTCTGCCGAATTCGTGCGCCGCACTTTCGAACTGGGCGCCACGACCAACATGTTCGACTCGATCTGGCAGGCCATGCCCGCGTCTAAGGCGGAAGGTACCTGGACCACCACCGGTGATCTTGCGCTGCCGCTGTTGACCACCGAGCGAGAGTTGCAGCGGGGCGATGTGCTGTGGACCGACGTGTCCATCGCCTACCACGGCTACTGCTCCGACCACGGGCGGACATGGATCGTCGGGCAGGACCCGACGGCCGCTCAGCAGAAGCAGTTCGACAAGTGGAGTCGCATCGTAGATGCGGTGCTCGCGGTCACCAAGGCCGGTGCCACCTGTGGCGACCTCGGCCGGGCGGCGACGGAAGCCGGCGGCGGACAGAAGCCGTGGCTGCCGCACTTTTACCTGGGCCACGGCATCGGTACCAGCGCAGCTGAAATGCCGATGATTGGAACGGATCTCGGCCAGGAGTGGGACGACAACTTCGTCTTCCCCGAAGGCATGCTGCTCGTATTCGAGCCGGTGGTCTGGGAGGACGGCACCGGCGGTTATCGCGGCGAGGAGATCGTGGTGGTAACCGAGGGCGGCTGGACGCCGCTGACCGCATATCCGTACGACCCCTATGAGGTGTCCCGTGGGAACTGAAATCGAGGCCGACGGCCGGGCACTGCGCGTCAGCCGACGGGAGCGCGCCATTGCCCAGATGGAGGCCCATGACCTCGACGCGCTGGTACTCGGCAGGCAGGCCAACGTGCGGTACATCTCCGGCGCCCCGCAACTGTGGGTGGTGGGTACCAGGCCCTTCGGGCCGATCTGCACGTTCGTCCGCGCCACGGGTGAGATCCACCTGAACAGCACGTGGGACGAGGGCATCCCCGAGGAGATCCCACACGAGAATCTTTACGGATTCGCGTGGAACCCGATGACTCTGGTCGATGTGCTGCGCGGCATCAAGGGTTCCGATTCGGCGTGGCGCATCGGAACCGATGCCCTGACACCGACGTTCGCCAAGCTGTTGCCGATGGCCTTCCCGAACGCGGAGCTGGTCGACGGCGAGCAGGCGATGAGGGCTGCGCGCCGAGTGAAGACCCCCGAGGAGATCCTGGCGCTGCGGCGGGCACTGGCCGTCGCCGAGGAAGGACTGGCCAAAGGCGTTGCCGAACTGGTTCCGGGAACCACCGAGAAGCGCCTTGCCGGTGCGATATTGGAGGCCGAGGCGGCCGGCGGGGTGAGCACCCCGGCGACGCAGGACGCTGCGTGGGTCACCTCGAAAGACCATCCGTGGCGCCGTGCCGAACGCGATGGCCGCGTGAGCGAGGGCGACCTGGTGGCCCTGTCAGCGGGTGTGCTCGCCGACGGTTACGTCGCGGAGGTCGCGCGCACGGTATCGGTGGGTGAACCGACGGATGCGGTTCGATCGCTGTACCGACGTCGGGATGACCTGTGGGACAGGCTGATCGATGCCTGCCGTGCCGGTAAGCCGACCAGCGCGTTGCTGGATGCGTACGAGCAGGCCGGCGAACCGCTACCGGCGATGCCGGTGGCGCACGGGCTCGGGTTGGGATTCGACCCGCCGGTGGTGTCCCCGAACCTGCGGGCGACCGCCGAGGCCGACATCCTCGAGGAAGGCATGGTCCTCGCCGTTACGGGCTACGTCTGGGAGCGGGGCATCGGCGCGGTGTTCACCCGGGATGCCGTCGTCATCGGCGCCGACGGTCCCGAGGTACTAACCCAGGCCCCATCAGACAGTGAGGCGGCACATGCCTGAGCGACCCACCCCGGAGGAGATCATCCTCTATGAGAAGGACCCCAAGACCAAGATCGCCACCATCACGTTCAACCGGCCGGAGTTCCTCAACGCGCCGACCTCGATGGCCCGGCTGCGTTATGCCGACGTGCTGCGAGCGGCCAATGCCGACAACGACGTCAAGGTGGTGATCATTCGCGGCGTCGGGGACAACCTGGGCAGCGGGGCAGACCTTCCGGAGTTCATGGAGGGTAACGATAATCCGTCGGTCCGCCTGGCCGAGCTGCGCCTGGAGGACGACGGAGTCGGGGAGGTGACGTACCCGCCAAAGGGCACCTTCCGCAACGGCGCCACGATCAGTTCGTGGTACGCGAACTCCCAGGCCGGCAACCGCGCGTTGCAGGACTTCAAGAAGATCAGCATCGTCGAGGCCAAGGGCTACTGCTACGGCTGGCACTTCTACCAGTGCGCGGACGCCGACTTGGTGATCTCGTCCGATGACGCCCTGTTCGGGCATCCGTCGTTCCGGTATCACGGTTGGGGGCCACGTATGTGGACGTGGGTCCAGATGATGGGCCTGCGGAAGTTCCAGGAGATGGTCTTCACCGGAAGGCCGTTCACCGCCGCGGAGATGTACGACTGCAACTTCCTGAACAAGGTGGTAGCCCGCGATCAGCTGGAAGCCGAAGTGCAGAAGTACGCGCTGGCCTGTACCCGGAACAGGCCGGTGGACACCGTCTTTCAGCAGAAGATGTTCTTCGAGATCTTCAAACAGCAGCAGGGCGAATACATGGGCAGTCTGCTGAGCGCGTTCTTCGAGTCGATGGGCAACGGGGTGGCCAACGACAGCGATGACGACCTGGACATGTTCGAGTCGATCGATTCGGGGCTGTCGGCCGCGGTCAATGACAACGACAGCAAGTTCCCGCCCGATTTCCGGCTGTCCAAGAAGAACAGGGCGAAACCCGAATGACTCAGTGCGCCGAAACGGTATTCCAGCAGTGAAAGTGCGAGTGGCCGCCTGCTGGAATGCGGTTTCGGCGGGAGAGCGGACATGACAGCACCACTTGACGGGTACATCGTCATCGACCTGTCCAGCGGGATCGCCGGCGCGTACGCCACGAAGATCCTCGCCGACGGCGGCGCAGATGTGATCAAAGTCGAGGCCCCCGAAGGTGACCCGTTGCGCCGCTGGTCGGCCTCGGGTGCACACATCGGCCCGGATGAGGACGGCGCCCTGTTCGCCTTCCTGGCCGGCGGGAAACGCAGTGTGGTCGTCCCTCCCGACGACCCGCAACTGCTGGACCGGCTGGTGGCAGCCGCCGACGCCGTGATCTGGTCTCCGGAATCGTCCGTCGCCCAGTCGATGGCACCCGAGGATCTCTTTCGGCGGCATCCCCATCTGATCGTCACGACGATCACACCGTTCGGGTTGGACGGGCCGTGGAGTGGCCGGGCCGCCACCGAGTTCACTCTGCAGGCTTGGTCAGGTGGCGCGATCGGGATCGGGCGGGGCGTGCAGGACCGGGCGCCGGTATCGATCGGCGGGCAGGTGGGCGAGTGGCTGGCCGGTGCGTACGCGGCGGCGATGACGCTGGCATTCCGAGCGCGGGCGATTCGTGACGGCCACGGCGAGCTGGTGGATCTGTCGGCGCTGGAGGCCCAGATCCTGGGGCTGACGTATTACCCGGTCACCTACTTCGAAATGCTGGGCCGCCCGTGGCGCAGCGAGCGAAAGCCCACGGTTCCGGGGATCGCCGAGGCGGCCGACGGTCTGGTCGCACTCGGGTGCGGCACCGCCCAGCAGTGGTGGGACCTGTGTGCGATGTCGGGTCACGACGAATGGATCGACGAGACCTCGGAGCTCACGATCACCGAGCAGGCCAACCTGCATGGCGAGGAGCTGTACGCGTGGGTGCGTGAGCAGCGAGCGGACGACCTCCGTGAACTTGCCGCGGCGTTCCGGATCCCCAACTCACCGGTCGGCAACGGTGAGAACGTCACCGCCATGGACCATTTCGTGCAGCGGCAGGCGTTCATCCGGAATCCGCAGCGCGGGTTCACCCAGCCCGCCGCACCGTACCGGCTGTCAGGTGCTGCGTTGCGTGAGGCGGCGCCGGCTCCCCGTCTGGGGGAGCACACCGAAGAGATCCGGGCTACGGAGCTGACCCCGCGCGATGTGCCGGTCGGTGTACCCGGCGGGGATCGGCTGCCGTTCAGCGGGTTGCGTGTGCTCGATATGACCACGTTCTGGGCCGGGCCGTCGTGCACCCATCCGCTGGGCATGCTCGGTGCCGAGGTCATCCATCTGGAGTCGACCCCGCGCCCGGACGGCACCCGGTTGATCGCGGGTATCCCGGCCACCGTCGAGCAGTGGTGGGAACGCTCGCCGATCTTCAGTGCGCTCAACACGAACAAGAAGAGCCTGACGCTGGATTTCCAGACCGAGCAGGGCCGGGATCTGTTGCGCCGGCTGATCGCCACCTGCGACGTGGTGGTGGAGAACTTCACCCCGAGGGTGATCGAGCAGATCGGGCTCGACTTCGACTCGCTGCGGGAGTTGCGCGAGGACATCATCATGGTGCGCATGCCCGGCTTCGGGCTGGACGGGCCGTGGCGGGACAACCCGGCGTTCGCGTACATCATCGAGGACGCTTCTGGGTTGAGCTGGCTCACGGGCTACCCGGATCGCACTCCGTTCGAACCGTATTCGATCGGGGACCCCAATGCCGGGGTGCACGCATTGTCGGGGTTGATGCTCGCACTCGAGCACCGGCGCAATACCGGACGGGGAGCGCTCGTCGAGGCCGCGATGGTCGATGCGGCACTCAACGTCGCCGCCGAACAGGTCATCGAGTACTCGGCCTACGGTGCGCTGCTGCAGCGCGACGGCAACCGTGGGCCGGCCGCGGCGCCGCAGAACATCTACCGGAGCGCCGAGATCGACGAGTTCGGTCGCGAAGACAGTTGGGTGGCGATCGCAGTCAGCACCGATGCCCAGTGGGTCGCACTGCGCACGGCGATCGGGCAGCCGGGTTGGGCCATGGATCCGGCATTGGACTCGGCCGACGGGCGGCGGGCGCACCACGATCTGATCGACGAGAAGCTGGCCGCCTGGTGTCTACCGCGCAGCGGCGACGAGAT
This sequence comes from Mycobacterium sp. NPDC004974, assembly GCF_053600815.1. Classification (NCBI taxonomy): domain Bacteria; kingdom Bacillati; phylum Actinomycetota; class Actinomycetes; order Mycobacteriales; family Mycobacteriaceae; genus Mycobacterium; species Mycobacterium sp. NPDC004974. The sequence continues at coordinate 100,543 of NZ_JBSGAQ010000014.1, forward strand.
CGTCGAAACCCTGTGGCCGGTGGGCATTCCGGTGGCCAAGGTGATGCAGCCGCACCGGCAGCTGGACCTCGACCAAGTGCGGTTCCGGCGGTTCTTCGAACACGTCGGGCATCCGGTGAACAACGCCGCACCGCACAGCACCCTGCCCGTCTCACTGGCAAATGGGCCACGGGCGCTGCATCGGCAGGCCGCACCGCTGCTCGGCGAGCACAATCACGAACTGCTGGCCGAACTGGGGCTGTCCGATGACGAGATCGCCACACTGGCCTCCGATGGCGTGATCGGCACCGAACCCGGGGTCGGCGGACGCCGCAAGGCGGCGCGCTGAGAGAGGTGTAGCCGCTAGCCTGAATAACCATGGCTATCAATCCTTCTGACATCCTGCTCACCGGTCAGGTGGCGGTTGTCACCGGCGGCGGCACCGGTATCGGCCGGGGTATCGCTGCCGGCCTCGCGGCCTTCGGTGCCTCGGTCGCAAGCCGCGCAATAGGACAGCTGTGCGGAACCCTCGGGATCGTCACCGATGTGCGCGACGCCGAGCAGGTGGATGCCGCGTTGTCGCAGACCGCTTCTGAGTTGGGGCCGGTGCGAATCCTGGTCAACAATGCCGGCGGCGTATTCGCCTCGCCGCTGCTGGAAACCAGCGAGAACGGCTGGGACGCGCTGTACAGGAGCAATCTGCGCCACGTGCTGTTGTGTACCCAGCGGGTGGCGCGCCGATTGGTCGCCGATGAATTGCCGGGCAGCATCATCAATCTCACGTCGATCGAGGGAGTGCGTGCGGCACCCGGCTATGCCGCGTACGCGGCCGCGAAGGCCGGCGTCATCAACTACACCCAGACCGCGTCGTTCGAACTTGCGCCGCACGACATCCGGATCAACGCGATCGCGCCCGACCTGACCATCACCGAGGGACTGCTGGCGCTGTCACCGGGCGGTCCGCCGTCGGGGATCACTGACGCCATTCCCCTGGGCCGGGCCGGGTATGTCGACGAAATCGCCGGGGCAGCAGTCTTTCTGGCGTCCGGCATGTCGGGCTATATCACCGGGCAGACGATTCACGTCGACGGTGGCACACGGGCTGCGGGTGGCTGGTACCGCCACCCGCAGACCGGTGCCGCAACACTCGGTCCGGGCTAGGGGTCCCGACCTACTTGAGGCAGCTTCCAGCGTCGACCGGCAGCGTCACGCCGGTGACGTAGCGGGCCTCGTCGGAGGCCAGGAACAGCACGGCGTTACTGATGTCCACCGCCTCGACCCACGGGATGGGCAGGGTGTGGAACAGCTGGCAGATCGGCGCCATGTCGTCGGGGCCCGGGTTCTCCAGGTCGGGCCGGAACATCTTGAATGTGCCGTCGTTGTGCAGCATCGGGGTCGCCACATGCGTGGGATGCACGCTGTTGCAGCGGATGTTGTGCTGGCCCAGCTCGACGGCGAAGCCGCGCATGAGACCGACGACACCGTGCTTGGCAGCGACGTAGTTGCCGCAGTGCGGGTACGCCTTGAGCCCGCCGACCGAGCTGGTGAGGATGATCGAGCCACCGCGGCCGCCTTCGATCAGGTGCGGCACACCGGCCTTGACCGACTTCCAGACACCCGACAGGTTGATGTCGATCATCTCGTCCCAGTCGAGCTGGCTCGTCTCGTGCAGGACATCGCCGCCGTTGCCGATACCGGCGTTGGCCACGATGATGTCGAGGCGGCCGAGCTGCTCGACACCGCTGTCCACCGCGGCCTTGATCGCATCGGCGTCGCGCACGTCGACCTCGGCGGTGACGAGGCGGCGGTTGAGTCCCTTGATGAGGCTGGCGGTCTCGGCCAGGTCATCGGGGGTGGAGGCCGGGATGGCGGTCTCCACGCCGGGCCGGATCGGTCCACAGATGTCGATCGCGATGATGTCGGCGCCCTCTTGCGCCAGCCGCACCGCGTGGCTACGTCCCTGGCCGCGGGCCGCGCCGGTGACGAACGCGACCTTGCCTTCCACCCGTCCAGTCATTGATTACCCCAGTTCTGTTTTCGTGTCTGCCGCATACTCGGTGAAATTCTGTGCACCTGCTCAGCAACTCTGTCACCGGGCCGCCTGCTGTGTCAACGACAGATACGTTTCGGGCAATATGTACTCTCCGCTTAGAAGAACGAAGTTCTCAAGTCCCCATCGCGGCGACGGTCCTGGGTGCGGCGGCGCAGACGAAGGGCGCGGCGTTGACCGCGGGGTTCGCGGTACGGCCCGGGGATGGCGCAGTCATCCGATCGAGCGGAATCGGCATCCGCCGGTCGATGTCCAGGGGTGCGGTGTAGACCGCGCAGATCGCCGGCGTCGGTGCCGACCTTGTCGGCCTCGAAGACGTGAACACCGCTCAGTTCCACGTGTGGATGCTCGATAATCGAGCGCGGTGCGTGGGTTCCGATGGTGCCGGTCGCCCGTTGGACGACGCGACGGCGGTGAGTCCGGAGATCGGGCGCACGCCTGAGTGTAAGGACAGTTCTGTCCCTAGGAGAACGAAATTCTCAGCTAGCTGGCGGCGAATCCGTTGGCGACGAAGTCCCAGACCTCGTCGGCGGTGATCGGATGGATCGAGGCGTCATCGGTGCCGCCGCTGGATTGGGCGACGAACATCACCGTCTGCATCGTCATCGCAGCCATCCGTCGTGGGTTGATCCCGGAGCGCAGCTGGCCGGCCTCGGAGGCCTCCTCCATGAGCTCGGTGAGCAGGGCCAGCAGCGGTGCGTGCGCGACCTTGACCTCGGACGGATGTGAAACCAGCAAGCGGGGCGCGAAGTCGGTGAACAGCGGGCGCTTGGCGGCCGGATCGGGCCGGGACGATTCGAACAGCAGCTGAATGGCGACCTTGAGTCGCTCGATCGGCTCGCCCTGTGTCGAGGTGGCGGCCCGGATCTGGTCTGCCGAGCGGCTCAAAGCGTCCTCGAACAGCGCCAGCAGGAGCTCGTGCTTACCGTCGAATTGCAGGTAGAAGCTGCGTAGCGACTGGCGGGAGCGGTCGACGACCTCTTGCACCGTGAAGTCGGTGCTGCCTTTTTCGATGATGATCGCCTGGGCCGCGTCCAGGAACCGTTGCACGCGCTGGGCGGCGCGCAATTTGGCGGTTTTGATTGACCGCTCGACAGCTCGTTGCTTCCATGCGGGTTCTTCGCCAGCGGTGGTCACTGGCTGCTCGGACGCTTGTCGAGTGGGGAGAACATGAACTGACTGTACCGGAGAACGCCTTGCCATTGTGGTGCCAGACCCCCTCGCGGCCAACGTGTCGGAGATTGTAACTTTCGTACTGCGAGAATAGTATTCTCATGACGGGAATTATAGAAGTCCTTTGAGAAGAAGGGTTTCGCATCAATTTTGCCGCCGCCGGGGCGCTGTTTGCGGGTAGCTGCCGCGGTCGCGAGGGCGGCTGTCGCGTGGCAGCTGTGAACAGAAGGAAACACGTGTACATCGACTACGACGTCGCCGATTCGATCGCCACGATCACGCTCAACCGGCCCGAAGCGGCCAATGCCCAGAACCCCGAACTGCTCGACGAGCTCGACGCCGCGTGGACCAGGGCTGCCGATGACCGAGATGTGAAGGTGATCGTCCTGCGGGCCAACGGCAAGCACTTCTCCGCGGGGCATGACCTACGTGGCGGTGGGTCGGCGCCCGACAAGATCACGCTGGAATTTCTCATCGAGCACGAGTCGCGGCGCTATCTGGAGTACACGCTGCGGTGGCGCAACGTGCCCAAGCCGTCGATCGCGGCGGTGCAGGGGCGCTGCATCTCCGGCGGTCTTCTGCTCTGCTGGCCGTGTGACCTGATCCTGGCCGCCGACGATGCGCTGTTCTCCGATCCGGTGGCACTGATGGGCATCGGCGGTGTCGAGTACCACGGACACACCTGGGAACTCGGTGCCCGCAAGGCCAAGGAGATCCTGTTCACCGGCCGGGCATTGACCGCAGAGGAGGCCGAGCGCACGGGCATGGTCAACCGGGTGGTGCCGCGCGCCGAATTGGACGCCCAGACTGCCGAGCTGGCCGCGCAGATCGCCCAGATGCCGGCATTCGCCCTGCGCCAAGCGAAGCGGGCCGTCAATCAGACCCTCGACGTACAGGGTTTCTACGCCGCGATCCAATCGGTGTTCGACATTCACCAGACCGGACACGGCAATGCGCTTAGCGTCAGCGGATGGCCGGTGCTGATGGATATCGACGGGATGAAGCAGAACATCAAGTAGGCCTGGGCCTCTGAATATGGGGGCCATCCGGCTCAGCGTGAGTTACGCGGCCAGGCAGATCTACGCACAGACCACCGCGGCGGCGGCAGTGACGTTCGTGGTGCTGGCGCTCAGCCGCAACACCGTCGGTGATGCGCGGGAGCTGTTGACCCAGGCGAATCTCGTTGCTCTGATCGCACTGATGGTCGCGGCGGCGATCGTCGATACCGTGGTCGGTTGGGTCAACGTCCACCCGACGTTCAAATGGTTTGCCGCGGGCGAGAATCCGACGCCGCAACAGCAACGCGCCGCAATGCGTATCGCGCCGCGTCAGACCATCATCCAGTTCACCACGTGGGCGGTGAGCGCGCTCGTGTACACGCTCCTGAATCTCGATGCCGGGGGAGGTGTCGCGTATGTCATGGGCGGTGCGATCCTCTTCGGCGGCGTCGCGGCCGCCTGCATGGGATTCCTGGTCACCCAACGGATGTTGCGGCCGATCGTCGCGGCGTCGCTGACCGCGTCCTCGGCCACGATAGTTCGCATGCCCGGCGTGCTGGCCAGGCTGATCACCATCTGGACGCTGTTCAGCGGCCTGCCCCTGGCAGGCATCGCATTGATCGTGTTGGCACGCTCCAACGGCTGGTTCGTCCAGAAGACGGCGCCCGTCGAGGCGGCGGTGTTGGTGGTGGCCATCATCTCGCTGGTCTTCGGACTTCGGTCGATGGTCCTGGTGGCGCGTTCGGTATCGGACCCCGTCGGGGAGGTCGTGCTCGCCATGAAAGCGGTCGAACGCGGTTGGTCCGGTGTCTCGGTGAGGGTCTACGAGTCGTCCGAGATCGGCCGGCTCCAATTCGGATTCAACCGGATGCTGGCCGGCCTGGCCGAGCGGAACCGGTTGCGCGACCTGTTCGGGCGCTACGTCGGGGTCGACGTGGCCCGACATGCGCTGCAGCAGGGCGGGGCGGTCACCGGCGACGTCCGTGATGCCGCGGTTCTCTATGTCGACCTGGTCGGCTCGACCGCGTTGGGTGCCTCCCGCCCGCCGCAGGAGGTGGCGCAGTTGCTCAACGGGTTCTTCAAGATCGTGGTGGATACGGTCGAGCGGCATCACGGCCTGATCAACAAGTTCGAGGGTGACGCCGTACTGGCTGTCTTCGGCGCGCCGCTACGGCTGGACAATCCGGCCTCGTCGGCGCTCGCCACCGCGCGGGCGTTGGTGCCACGGCTGCACAAGCTGCCGGATGTGGAGTTCGGCGTCGGCATTTCGTGCGGATCGGTGTTCGCAGGCAACATCGGTGCCGAGAACCGCTACGAGTACACGGTGATCGGAGACGCGGTCAACGAGGCGGCGCGGCTGGCCGACCATGCCAAGGATCGCGAGTCGACGGTGTTGTGCTCAGGAAGCGCGCTGGCCCATGCCGATGCCGACGAAGGTGAGCACTGGGTGGTGCGTGGTTCGACGGTGCTGCGTGGCCGTTCGACGGCCACGGTCTTCGCCGAACCCCTCACCCCCTAGCGCGAGCAGACAAAAAACTGCCCCTTTTCGATCGAAAAGGGGCAGTTTTATGTCTGCTCGGCAGAGAAACGCTACAGCTGGGCCAGGCGTGGCACGGTCCCGCGGGCCCGTAGCCCGGCGCCGGCCTTGCGGGTGAGTTCCCTTGAACTGCCCAGCAATCCGTCGAGCACCAGGACCCGCTTGATGTGCTGGTGCAACTCGTGCTCTTCGGTGAAGCCGATGCCGCCGAGCACCTGCTGGCAATGCTTGGCCGCGGTCAGCGCGGCCTTGCCCGCGGCGGCCTTGGCCAGCAGTGAGTTCAGGTCGACGTTGTCCGCGCCGGGCAGGCTCAGCGTCGCCTCGGCGCCTTCGATGGCCACCAGTGTCTCGGCCAACCGGTGCCGCACCGCCTGGAACGACGAGATCGGCTTTCCGAACTGGACCCGGTCCAGTGCATGCTGGCGTGCCAGGGTCAGCATCGCCCGGGCCGAACCGATCAGCCACCAGCCCAGTGCCCGTCGGGCTTCGGACACCCGCAGCAGCTGCCCATCAGGCACCTGACGCAGCGGCAGCCCGCCGAGGGTGATGTTGCCTTCGTTGTTCTGGCGTTCCCACACCACCCAGGTGCCGCCGGCGTAGGGCATCGGCGGAGTACCGCCGGGCAGACCGCCGATGGTCTCCAGCAGCACATCGTTGAGAACCGAAGCATGCGAACCGGTTTCGCCCAACAGCCGGAAAACCAGCGGCATGGCGACTTCGGGCATGTCGGACAGCATCTCCGCCCAGCCCAGTTCGGCGAGCGCGGCGTCCAGCTCCGGGCCCGAGGCCGACAGCATGGTCCTGCGCAGGGTGTCTTCGAGCAAGCCGAGTGATTGGGCATCCATGCCCGGTTCAGTCGTGGAATCCATGCCTCACTCCTTCCCGAGGTCTAGCAGTCGCCGCGCGATGATGTTGCGCTGCACTTCAGCGGTGCCGCCGTAGATGGTCGCGGCGCGCGAGTACAGGTACTCGGTGCGCCATTCGGAGTCTTCGAGCTCGATGACGCCGGGCATCAGATTGCGGGCGGTGTCGTAGAGCAGCTGTTCGGCGCTCGCCAGCAGAACCTTGTCGATCGAGGTGTCCGGTCCGAGTTTGTGGCCCTCGGCCAGCCGGTGCTGCGTGGCCGCTGACCGGCAGCGCAGCGTGTGCAGGGCCAGGTAGACCTCTCCGAGGTCCGGATCCACCACCTGCCCTTGCCGTTTCACCGCTTCGACGAGCGCGTCGAACCGTGAGTACAGGTAGGCGATGCGCTGCCAGAAGCAGGTCGAGCGCTCATAGGGCAGCAGGTCCATCGCCAGTTGCCAGCCGTCGCCGGGCTTACCGAGCATCCGGTTGGCGTCGACCTCGACATTGTCGAAGTACACCTCACAGAACTCGTCGACATCGTGCATGGTGCGTAACGGGCGCACCGTGATGCCCGGTGCGTCGGTGTCGACGAAGAACGCCGTGATGGCCTGGTGATTGGGAGTGTCCGCGTCGCCGGTCCGGGTCAGCAGGATGCACCGGTGCGAGTACTGCGCGAAGCTGGTCCAGACCTTCTGACCGTTGATGACCCACTTGTCGCCGCGCTGGACCGCACGGGTGGTCAGGGATGCCAGGTCACTTCCTGACCCGGGTTCGGAGAACCCCTGGCACCACTGTTCTTCGCCGGACAGCAGTTTCGGCACCATCTCGGCGGCCAGTTCCTTGGGCGCGTAGTCGATCATCGTCGGCGCCAGCACTTCGAGCATCGAATAAGGACCGGGTTCGGCCAGCCTGCGGCCCACCACTTCCTCGCCGACGATGGCGCGCAGCATCTCCGGGCCGCCCAGCCCACCGGCGTGCTCGGGCCAGCCGTAACGGCTCCAGCCACCGTCGTACAGCGCCTTCTGCACCCGGGCGAACTGGCGCATGTGACCTTCCAACGAATGGTCATCAGGCGGTGTCAGATCGTTGTCGGCGAGCCAACTCTGCAGCGCCGTACGGAATGTCGCGGGTTCGAACAAGTCGCTCATCCGGCTTCCGGCCTGCCGATCGCGTGCGGCCGACCGTGGTCGTGATCGCCACTGCGCCGGATGAAGGTCATCGCGCGGGTCTTCAGCCGCCAGCCCTCGGCGGTCCGCTCGTAGGTGTCGCGGTAGTAGCCGATGCGCATGTCGTGCTTGGAGTGCTCGATGAAACACAGCGGCTGGGTGCCTGACGCCGTATCGGCCCCTTCGACCAGGTCGATCAGGGCGGTGCCGGTCATGAACAGGCCCTTGGGGGCGGCGTCCACCAGTACCGGGAAGCGATTGAGCGTGTAGGTCTCGCCGAATGCGCTGTACGTGCCGTCGGGGGTGAAAACGCTGATCAGACCGTCGATGTCGCCCTGGGTGATGGTCACCGCGTATTTGGCGAGCACCTGCTGGATCTCGATCAGATCCTCGGTCCGCGTCGGGGAGTCAGTTGATGTGCTCATTGCGGAAGACCTTACCGCCTTTCATTACAAAATTCACACGTTGTGTAACGCTGATGTCCTCGAGTGGGTTACCCGGCACCGCGATGATGTCGGCGAGAAGGCCCTCGGCCAGCCGGCCCCGGTCGGTGACATTGATCAGATCCGCGGCGATCGTGGTGGCCGAGCGCAGCACCGCTGCCGGGGGCATACCCCATTCCACCAGCGTGACGAGCTCGTCGGCGTTCTTGCCGTGCGGGATCGCCGGTGCGTCGGTGCCGACGGCGATCTTCACTCCGGCCTCATACGCCGCCTTGATCGATGTCTCGGCCTTCGGGAACATCTCGGCAGCCTTGTCCTGCAACACCTTCGGCGCCTTCGAGACGTCCATAGCCTGGGCCAGCCGGCGGGTGGTGACCAGGAACCGATCGTTGTCGACCAGCTTCTGGATGGCCTCGTCGTCCATCAGGAATCCGTGCTCGATGCAGTCGATGCCGCAGTCCACGGCATGTTTGACGGCCTCGGCGCCGTGGGTGTGGGCCGCGACGCGCAGCCCGCGCCGGTGCGCCTCGTCGACGATGGCGCGGAGTTCCTCGTCCGAATAGTGTTGTGCCCCAGCTTCGCCGGTGAGAGACATGACGCCGCCCGAGCAGCACACCTTGATCAGCTGAGCTCCGTGCTTGATCTGGTAGCGCACCGCCTTGCGGATCTCATCGACCCCGTTGGCGATGCCCTCCTCGATGGTCAGCTCCAGCACGCCCGGCATGAACGCCGCGAACATCGTCGGATCGAGGTGTCCGCCGGTGGGGGTGATGGCGTGGCCGGCGGGGATGATCCGCGGCCCGTCGATCCACCCCGCGTCGATGGCCTTGCCCAGCGCGACGTCGAGCAGGTATCCGCCGGTCTTGACGAACAGTCCGAGATTGCGCACGGTGGTGAACCCGGCGCGCAGGGTGCGGCGGGCATTTCCCACGGCCCGCAGCACGCGGGTCGGCGGATCGTCCTGTACCTGGGACAGGCCCGGGTTCTCACCGCGGCCGCCCATCAACAGGTTGACTTCCATGTCCATCAGGCCGGGCAGCAGGATGGAGTCGCCGAGATCGATGATCTCGTCATCAGGACCTATAACTGGGTCTGTTTTGCCGTCTCCGACGGCGACGATTCGGTCCCCGTCGACACGGACAATGCCGGGACGAATGATCGTCCCGGCATCGACGTCGACAAGACCCGCAGCTTTGAGGGTCAACACGACTAAACCACCGGCTCCTTGATGAGATTGATGTAGGCCGCACCGCTGTCGAGCACCCGCGGTTGCTTCCACACCTCGATCGGGAAGCTCACCATGACGACGGATTGACCGAGATGCACCAGCGCCTTGGCGTCGTCCGGCATGCTCGCCAGCGGGAAGCGGGCATCGACGTAGACCATGATGTCCTCGAGGCGCGCCATACCGGCGTCGTAGAGTTCCTGCATCTCGTCCATCGAGGAGTTGAGACGCTTCTGATAGCGCTCCTCCTCGGTGGGCAGGCACCAGTCGCTGAACCGCTCCAGGTCGGCGAATTCTTCAGGCAACTTAGACATTTGCGGCATCCTTTTCTGCGGCCTTCTCACTCGGGGCGGCGTGATTGCCGTTCGTTGAACCATTCCCGTTGGCCTTGGCCTCGTTGTACCGGTCGACGTAATTGTGAGCGGTGTGGTGCAGGTGGCGCAGCAGGATTTCCTGGTCGCACAGCGGGAAGTCGAGTACGGCGCGGGTGCCGATCTGCGTCTGGGTGGCTTCCAGCGTGTTGGCGTCCTGGAACGCGTACTCCTTGAACGTCACCGCGGCCAGTTCCTGGGACAGTCGTTCGCGCAGGTTCTTCGGCGGCACGAAGTACAGGTCGGCCTCGAAGATGTGGCTGTCCACACCGGTTGGCCAGTAGTTGTAGGTCAGATACCAGCCCGGCGCCCAGAAGAGCAGGGTGAAGTTCGGGAAGAACTCGAACGAGTCCTGGCCCCACGTCGAATGCCGGCCGGGGTTGATCGCCGGCGGCAGCTCGTCGGGCAGGATGCCCTTGATGTCGGGGCGATCCCACGGCCCGAACAGGCCACTGTGCAGGATGCGCTCGATGGGCTTGACCATCTTCAGGTCCTTCGGTGGGCTCATGCCACCCCAGGACGAGATCATCGAATGATCGCCCTTGATGTCGTAGTGCAACGCCTCGAAGCCGAACTTGGCGAGCTTCTCGGCTTCCTCCTTCTCCGCCTGCTTCATGTGCAGGATCGGCGCGTGGTAGAACTCGACGAACGCGTCGATGAACAGCTTCCAGTTGGCCTTGACCTCGGAACGGTAGCTGTAGTGCTCGGTCATCTCGTGGAACGGATAACCCTTGAGGCCCTCGGCGAACTCGCCCAGGTACTCCTCAAGCGACACCGCGTCGTCGTCGAAGTTGACGAAGATGAAGCCTTCCCACACCTCGCAGCGCACGGGCTTGAGCGGGTAGTCGGCCTTGTCGACGTCGAAGAACTCCTGCTCCTGCTGGATGAACGTCAGGTCGCCCTTGAGGTCGTAACGCCAGGCGTGGTACTTGCAGACGAACTGACGGCAGCTGCCGGAGACCTCTTCGCCCGGGTAGTCGTTCCAGACCAGCTTGTTGCCGCGGTGGCGGCACAGGTTGTAGAAGGCGCGGATCTGCTCGCCGTCGTTGACGATGATGATCGAGGTGCCGGGGCCGACCGACGGCAGCTCGCGGGTGATGTACCGGCCCTTCTTGGGAATCAGCTCCACACGGCCCATCTGCAGCCAGGTCTTGCGGAAGATGGCCTGCTGCTCCAGTTTCCAGTGCTCGGGATCGATCGAATCCTCGTAGTTGACCGGGCCGGTGCCCAGTTCAGGCCAATTCTCGGTCCAGCTGCCGACAGCTGGCTTGGGGAAGTGCGCCATTGTCTACCTACTTTCTCGTTCTGGAGTTAGTGGCCGGATTCCGGCGCAATTCCAAAGGTGTTGTAAGCCATGGCCATCAGGCCATAGCCGCCGATTGTGAAGACCAGGTCCATGCGCTGGCGCTCCGTGAGGTGCTCGCTCAGGGCGGCCCAGGTGCCGTCCGAGATCTCCGATTGCCCGTCGAGTTCGTCGACCGAATCGAGCACCAGCTGGTCGAGGGGGGTGGAGCCTTCGCCGCTGGTGCTGCTCGCGATCTGCTCATCGGTGAGTCCCTCGGACTTGCCGATGAATGCGTGGTGGGCCCACTCGTACTCGCATTTCTTGCGATGGGCGATCCGCAGGATGGCAAGCTCTCGCATCTGCGGGTCCAGCGTCGAGCGGAACAGCAGATGATTGCTGAACCGCAGGAACGCCTTGGTCAGCGCGGGGTGGCGGGCCAGCGTCGACAGCGCGGTTCCCGCTCCCTCGGGATTGAGCCGCTCCTCGGGAAGCATTACCGACAGTGCTCGTCGCACGTCGTCGTCCCACTCCTCGGCGGGTAAGGGGGCCAAGCGCACGGGGCGGTTCTCCTCTCGATGACCCATCGCTGACTCTCGGTGATGAGAATCAGGTTCTCATTTCCGACTAAGAGGTTTCCATCTTTTGTGGCGATGGTCAACAAGAACCCGTCGGGTTGCGAGGTGACCTGGCTAAATCTCCTCGTCAGCAGGCTCAGACATTGATTCTCTCTAGATGAGAAGCTAGTTTTCTCTCATAGAGAACCAATGTGACGGCCAATGGGACGGAGCGAGGCAGTGAACAAAGACGACATGATCCTGATCAGCGTCGACGACCACATCATCGAACCGCCGAACATGTTCAAGAACCACCTTCCGGAGAAGTACCGCGACGAGGCGCCACGGCTGGTGCACAACCCCGACGGCAGCGACACCTGGCAGTTCCGCGACACGGTGATCCCGAACGTGGCGCTGAACGCGGTGGCGGGCCGGCCGAAGGAGGAGTACGGACTGGAGCCCCAGGGGCTCGATGAGATCCGCAAGGGCTGCTACGACCCCAATGAGCGGGTCAAGGACATGAACGCCGGCGGCGTGCTGGCCACCATGAACTTCCCCTCGTTCCCCGGTTTCGCCGCGCGATTGTTCGCCACCGACGATGACGACTTCTCGCTGGCGCTGGTCCGGGCCTACAACGACTGGCACATCGACGAGTGGTGCGGATCCAACCCCGGACGGTTCATCCCGATGGCCATTCCGGCGATCTGGGATCCGCAGCTGTGCGCCGACGAGGTGCGCCGGGTATCGAAGAAGGGCGTGCACTCGCTGACCTTCACCGAGAACCCGTCCACACTGGGCTACCCGTCCTTCCACGACCTGGAGTACTGGAAGCCGTTGTGGGAGGCCCTGGTTGACACCGACACCGTGATGAACGTGCACATCGGATCGTCGGGCAAGTTGGCGATCACGGCGCCGGACGCCCCGATGGACGTGATGATCACGTTGCAACCGATGAACATCGTGCAGGCCGCAGCCGATCTGTTGTGGTCAGCGCCGATCAAGGCCTATCCGGGTCTGAAGATCGCGTTGTCCGAAGGCGGCACCGGGTGGATTCCGTACTTCCTGGACCGGGTGGACCGCACCTATGACATGCACTCGACGTGGACGCATCAGGACTTCGGCGGCAAGTTGCCGTCGGAGGTGTTCCGGGAGCACTTCATGACCTGCTTCATCTCCGACCCTGTCGGGGTGAAGAACCGCCACGAGATCGGCGTGGACAACATCTGCTGGGAGATGGACTACCCGCACAGCGACTCGATGTGGCCCGGGGCCCCCGAGGAATTGAGCGCGGTGTTCGACACCTACGAGGTTCCCGACGACGAGATCAACAAGATCACCCATGAGAACGCCATGCGGCTCTACCACTTCGACCCCTTCGCCCACGTTCCCAAGGAGCAGGCGACTGTCGGTGCACTGCGCAAGCAGGCCGAAGGCCACGATGTGTCCATCCGCGCGTTGAGTCACAAGGAGAAGACCGGCACCACCTTCGCCGACTTCCAGGCGAACGCCAAAGCCGTTGCCGGCGCACGAGACTGAACGCCGAGACTTCTCGGCCGAGAAAATAGGAGAGCACACAGTGTCGGGCGGTATGAACTTCGAGCTGACCGAGGACCAGCAGCTGATCCGCAAATCCGTTGCGGAGCTGGCGGGCAAGTTCGACGATCACTATTGGATGACCAAGGACCAGGCCCACGAGTTCCCGCAGGAGTTCTACGACGCCATCGCCGGCGGGGGATGGCTCGGGATGACCATCCCCGAGGAGTACGGCGGGCACGGCCTCGGCATCACCGAGGCCACCATCCTGGCTGAGGAGGTGGCCCGGTCGGGCGGAGCCATGAACGCCGCCAGCGCGATTCACATGTCGATCTTCGGGATGCAGCCGGTGGTCGTATTCGGCTCCGAGGAGATGAAGGCGGCCACCCTGCCGCGCATCGTCAACGGCGATCTGCATGTGTGCTTCGGCGTCACCGAACCCGGTGCCGGCCTGGATACCTCGCGCATCACCACGTTCGCCAAGCGCGATGGCGACAGTTATGTGGTCAACGGCCGCAAGGTGTGGATCTCCAAAGCGCTTGAGTCCGAGAAGATCCTGCTGCTCACCCGAACCGAGTCCCGTGAGGACGTCCAGAAGCGCGGGGGGAAGCCGACCGAGGGTCTGACCTTGTTCCTGACCGACCTCGACCGCGATCATGTCGAGATCCGTCCGATCAACAAGATGGGCCGGAATGCGGTGAGCTCCAACGAGCTGTTCATCGACGATCTGCGGGTGCCTGCCGAGCACCGCATCGGCGAGGAAGGCAAGGGGTTCAAGTACATCCTGCACGGGCTCAACCCGGAGCGGATGCTGATCGCGGCCGAGGCCCTCGGCATCGGCCGGGTAGCGCTGGACCGTGCGGTCAAGTACGCCAACGAGCGGGTGGTGTTCGACCGGCCGATCGGCATGAACCAGGGCATCCAGTTCCCGCTGGCCGATTCGCTGGCCCGGCTCGACGCCGCCGAGTTGATCCTGCGCAAGGCCACCTGGCTCTACGACAACGGCAAGCCATGTGGACGTGAGGCCAACATGGCCAAATATCTGTGTGCGGATGCTGGGTTTTCCGCGGCCGACCGTGCGCTGCAGACCCACGGCGGGATGGGTTACTCCGAGGAATACAACATCTCCCGGTTCTTCCGCGAGTCCCGGCTGATGAAGATCGCACCGGTGAGTCAGGAGATGATCCTGAACTTCCTCGCCGCCAACGTTCTCGGCCTGCCCAAGAGCTACTGAGGAGACCCGTTCGATGAGAACCTATTTCGACCTGGCCGGACGTTCGGCGCTGGTGACCGGGGCCGGCGCCGGGATCGGCGCCGCGGTTTCCGAGGCGCTGGCCGGAGCCGGCGCCGCGGTGCTCGTCACCGACATCAGCGGGGATGCCGCGGCCGCGGTCGCGGACCGGATCAACACCGCGGGAGGCAAAGCCGACAGCGCGGCGCTGGACGTCAGTGACCGTGATGCCGCGGTGGCCGCCGCCGCGCAGGCCGCAGCCCTCGGCGAGGGCAATCTGCACATCGTCGTCAACAACGCCGGCGTCACCTCCCCGGCGATGTTTCCGAAGCTGACTGACGAGACATTCCGGGTCACCTTCGACATCCACGTGATGGGCACCTTCCATGTCACGCAGGCCGCACTGCCGCACATGCCGACCGACGGAACCGGTCGCGTCATCAACGTCACCTCGTCGGCCGGGATCACCGGCACCCTGGGGCAGGTCAACTACTCGGCGGCCAAGGCCGGCCTGATCGGGTTCACCAAGTCGTTGGCACGTGAGCTGGCGACCAAGAACATCATGGTCAACGCGCTGGCGCCGCTGGCGGCCACGCCGATGACGGAGACCATCCGGACCAACGAGAAGTTCGCGGCCAACATGATGAACCGCATCCCGCTCAAGCGGTGGGCCGAGGCCGACGAGGTCGCGGGCGCGTTCGTCTTCCTGGCCTCCGATGCCGCGTCGTACATCACCGGGCAGGTGCTCCCGGTCGATGGCGGCATGGTTATGTGACGTTGTGAGCGAGTTTACGAGCGAACCACCGATGACGGACTGCTCCTCCCTACCGTTGGCCGGTATCACCGTCATCGCGATGGAGCAGGCGGTCTCCGCGCCGATGTGCACCCGGGTGCTGGCCGACCTCGGCGCCAGGGTGATCAAGATCGAGAACCCCAAGGGCGGCGACTTCGCCCGCGACTACGACGATGTCGTGCTAGGCCAGGCGGCCCATTTCGTGTGGGCCAACCGGGGTAAGGAATCGATCGCCCTCAATCTGAAGTCGCCGGAGGGCTTGGAGGTGCTGCACCGGCTGCTCGACGGTGCCGACGCCTTCGTGTCCAACCTCGCCCCCGGCGCCACCGCGCGCCTGGGGCTCGGGCCCGAGGACCTCAAGGTGCGTCATCCTCAGGTGATCCCGGTGGAGATCGACGGCTACGGACCCGGTGGGCCCTTGTCGCACAAGCGCGCCTACGACCTGCTGGTGCAGGCCGAGTCCGGTTCGTGCGCGTCGACCGGCTATGCCGGGATGCCGGCCAAACCCGGTGCGGCGGTGGCGGATATCACCACGGGGCTGTATTCGGCGCTGTCCATCATGGCGCTGTTGCTCGGCCGGGCGCGCACGGGCGACACCGGTGCCGCACCCGCCGTGGCGGTCAGCCTGTTCGACACCATGACCGACATCATGGGATACCAACTGGCCTACACCCAGCATTCCGGGATCGACCAGATTCCGCTGGGGATGAGTTCGCCGGCGGTGGCGCCCTACGGCGCGTTCGATACCCGCGACGGGCAGACGGTGGTGCTGGGAACCACCAACGACCGGGAATGGCAGCGGCTGGCCCGAGAGATCATCGAGCGGCCCGATCTGGCCGACGA
Source organism: Mycobacterium sp. NPDC004974 (assembly GCF_053600815.1). NCBI lineage: Bacteria > Bacillati > Actinomycetota > Actinomycetes > Mycobacteriales > Mycobacteriaceae > Mycobacterium > Mycobacterium sp. NPDC004974. The sequence continues at coordinate 116,570 of NZ_JBSGAQ010000014.1, forward strand.
CCCGCGCTTCGCTACCAACTCCGACCGCTGTGCGCATCGGGATGAGCTGAACAAGGCCATTGAATCCTGGTGTGCCCAGCATGATCTCGATGACATTCAGCAGACCGCCGATGACGCCGGGATCGGCAATTCGCGATACAACCTGCCCAGTGAGGTCATCACGCATCCGCACCTGAAAGCGCGCGACCGGTGGCGTCAGGTCGGCACCCCCAACGGGGAGATTTCGGCCCTGCTCCCGCCGCCGGTGATCAGCGGCATGGAGTTGGGTATGGGTGCGGTGCCGGGGCTCGGCGAGCACACCGATGCCATCCTGGGCGGGATCGGCCTGAGTGCCGAGCAGATCGCCTCCCTGCGGGAGCAGGGCGCAATCGGCCCGGCCTACCAGTCTTAGTTGTAGAGGAGAACCCCATGCGTGAAACCGTCATCGTCGAGGCCGTCCGCACCCCGGTCGGCAAGCGCAACGGCGGACTGTCCGGATTCCACGCCGCCGACCTGTCGGCGCTGGTGCTCAATGCGTTGGTGGAGCGGGCGGGCATCAGCCCCGACATCATCGACGACGTGGTCTGGGGCTGCGTCTCGCAGGTCGGCGATCAATCCAGCAATATCGGCCGTTACTCGGTGCTGGCCGCCGGGTGGCCCGAGCACATCCCGGGCACCACGGTGAACCGGGCGTGCGGATCGAGCCAGCAGGCACTGGATTTCGCGGTCCAGGCCGTGATGTCGGGCCAGCAGGACGTGGTGGTCGCCGGCGGGGTGGAGGTGATGAGCCGCGTCCCGCTGGGGGCGGCCCGGGCCACCGGCACTCCGTACGGGCCGAAAGTGTTCGAGCGGTACCGGGATTTCGGGTTCAACCAGGGCATCTCGGCCGAGATGATCGCGCAGAAGTGGGGCTTCAGCCGGACCCAGCTGGACGAATACTCCGTTGCCTCGCACGAGCGGGCCGCGGCGGCCCAGGACCGCGGTGCCTTCGAGGACCAGATGATCACCGTGTTTCCCGATCCGGCCGATCAGCTGGACCCTGTGGTCGCCGACGAAGGCGTGCGTCGGGGCACCACGGTGGAGAAACTGGCCGGGCTCAAGCCCGCATTCGCCGAGGACGGGGTGATCCACGCGGGCAACTCCTCGCAGATCTCCGACGGTGCCGCGGCGCTGCTGGTGATGACCGAGGAACGTGCTGTGACGATGGGTCTTTCGCCGATCGCGCGGTACCGCGCGGGTGCGGTGACAGGCGCTGATCCGGTGTTGATGCTGACCGGGCCGATCCCGGCCACCGAGAAGGTGCTCCACAAGGCCGGCGTACGCCTCGACGAAGTCGGTGTGTTCGAGGTGAACGAGGCCTTTGCCCCGGTGCCCCTGGCCTGGCTCGCCGAGACGGGCGCCGACGAGGCCAAACTGAACCCGCTCGGCGGCGCCATCGCGCTGGGGCACCCGCTCGGAGCGTCGGGTGCGGTGCTGATGACCCGGATGATCAATCACATGCGCGACAACGGAATTCATTACGGCTTGCAGACCATGTGTGAGGGCGGCGGCACCGCCAACGCCACGCTGGTCGAGCTCATCGACTGACGCGAGGGAGAAGTAGTGCAACGTAATCTGTTCACCGAGGACCACGAGGCATTCCGCGAGCTCGCACGCGATTTCATCGAAAAGGAAGTCGTCCCTGCCTATCCCGAGTGGGAGAAGGGCGGCCGGATGCCCCGCGACGTCTTCAAGCACATGGGTGAACTCGGCATGCTCGGCATGGCGATCCCCGAGGAGTACGGCGGCGCGGGCATCGACGACTACCGGTACAACGTGGTGCTCCAGGAGGAGGCCGCCGGCGCCATGGTGACGTTGTCGACCGTGCGCACGCAGCTCGAGGTGATCCTGCCGTACTTCCTGCACTACGCGAATGAAGAACAGCGGCAGCGCTGGTTCCCCGGGCTGGCGGCGGGCACGCTGCTGACCGCGGTAGCGATGACCGAGCCGGGGACCGGGTCGGATCTGGCCGGCATGCGCACCACCGCGGTTCGCGACGGTGACGAGTACGTGCTCAACGGCGCAAAGACGTTCATCACCGGCGGTATCCAGGCCGATCTGGTGGTCGTGGTGGCCCGGACGTCCACCGACCCGGAGAACCGGCGCAAGGGGTTGACGCTGCTGGTCGTCGAGGACGGCATGGCGGGCTTCGAGCGGGGCCGCGAGCTGGAGAAGATGGGCTGCAAGGTGCAGGACACCGCGGAGCTGTCGTTCACGGATGTGCGGGTGCCGGTGGCCAACGTGTTGGGGGAGGAGGGCGAGGCGTTCAGCTACCTCGGCCACAACCTGGCCCAGGAGCGCCTGACCGTGGCCGTGGGTTCAGTGGCCCAGGCCCGCTCGGCCATCGCCGCGGCGATCGGCTACACCAAAGACCGCAAAGCGTTCGGCCAGCCGGTCGCGTCCTTCCAAAACACCAAGTTCGAACTGGCGGCGTGCTCGACAGAGGTCGAAGCGGCCCAGACGATGCTCGACCGGGCGGTGGCCCTGCACGTCGACGGCGAGCTGTCCGGTGCCGATGCGGCCCGGGTGAAACTGTTCTGCACCGAGATGCAGGCGCGGGTGATCGATCGTTGCCTGCAGCTCTTCGGCGGGTACGGCTACATGATGGAGTACCCCATCGCGCGGCTGTACACGGATGCCCGGGTGGCCCGCATCTACGCCGGGACCAGCGAGGTCATGAAGGTGATCATCGCGAAGTCGCTGGGGCTCTGAACGCGCCTATCCGTCGGTTGTGACGGCCGCAGGGAAGTTCTTTCCCTGAGATGCTTGTCACAGCGGCCAAACCAACTTACTGTGTGTTCACTAGGTTGGTTCGACGAAGGAGTCCGGTGGCTTCGGTTTCGGGTTTACAGGGGCAGTCCGAGGGCGCGAGGCCCTACGAGACGCTCCTGGCCAAGGGGGAAGACCGCAGGCAGCGGATACTTTCCGCAGCCGAGAAGCTGCTGGCGCGCAACGGTTGGCGCAACACCTCGCTGGCCCAGATCGCCAGGGAGGTCGGCGTCACCCCGGCCGGCCTGTTGCACCATTTCGAGTCCAAGGAGCAACTGCTCAACGCGGTACTCGATGCGCGCGACCACGACGACGACATCCACGCCGACCGCTCCGGTGATCTCGCTCAGGAGATCAAGCGGGTGGCCGAGCGTTTCGTCCGGGCGCCCGAGTTGGTCGGCACGTTCACGGTCCTGCTGGTGGAGAACATCCAACCCGACGCCCCACTGCACGATCGTTTGCTGGAACGACAGCAGGCGGCCCGCGACATCGTCGCCGACATCATCATCCGCGGCCAGCTCAGCGGCCGCTATCGCTCCGACTTCGACGCGGCCACCAAGGCCGTGGAAATCCTGGCATTCATCAATGGAATGGAGACCTCATGGCTACTCGATCCCTCGCTCCCGTTGACGGACGTGTTCAAGAGCTACGCGGAGATGCTGGGGCGGGATATCGAGCAGCCGGCCGGCCGCAACGGGGCGGCCGTCCAGTGAGATTGGAGGACGACATGCGGTATCGGCTTGATGTGGTTGCCCCCTGCGTGGTCGACGCGGTCCGGTTCGCCGGTGGCTGGCTGGTCGACCGGGTGATGGCAGGGTGGGATGTCACCGTGCTGATCGGTGCCGACGAGGATGTCCGTCCGCTGGCGATTCTCGGGGTGGAGACGATGCCCCTGGAGTCTGTGCTGGAGTCCTGGGAAGACCGCCCGCATCCGCAGACCGTCGCGGTGGCCGCCGATCTGTTCAATACCGATGAGCGCGTGCGGCGCGGTGTCCTGGGCGCGCTGGAGCAGGGTCACACCGAAGTGACATTGTGGGGCGACGAGTGTCCGGCGGACCTGAGCGTCGATCCCGTACGTCACGAACTATCCGCTGCCGCACGTGCTTTCAAGGCCCAGGCACTCGCGGCTGTCAACGATCCGGAGGCCAAGGTCGTCGGGACCACCGAGGCATTCCGGTGCGGCACGATGATCAGCCGCTCGGTGCCCGCTGACCTGATTCCGGCCAGCTGACGGAGCTTTTCTGCCGACCGCAGATCACTTTCTGCGCAGCGGAGTTCGACCCTGCGCACAGATCGTCGACACTGCGCACAGATCGCGAAAACCGCCAAATTCGCGATCTGTGCGCAGACTCGATGTCAAACGAGCACTAGACGAACGTGGGCATCGCGGCCCAGCCCCGCACCGCCGCAGTCTCCGACGGTTTGGCGTTGGCCCAGTCGACTTCCCATTCCGGGAAGCGCTTGAGGATCTCCTCCAAGGCGATGCGGCCTTCCAGCCGGGCAAGCGCGTTACCCATGCAGAAATGCGTACCCGCACCGAACGTCATGTGCGAGTGATGTTCCCGGTGGATGTCGAACACGTCACCGTCGGGCGCGAACCGGCGATGATCGCGATTGGCCGCGCCGACGAGCATCAGTATCGCCGAACCCTCCGGCACGGTCTGGCCGTAGTACTCGACGTCGCGGGAGACGTAGCGCGCGATCTGTAGGGCCGGCGGCTCCCATCGCAGGATCTCCTCGATCGCCTGCGGAATCAGGTCCGGGTTGTTCACCAGATCGCGACGCTGATCGGGATACTCGGCCAGTGTCTTGCCGGCCCAGCCGATCAGCCGGGTGGTGGTCTCGGAGCCGGCGGTGGCGATCACGGTCAGGTAGAGCAGCAACTCGTCGCGGCGTAGCGTGCGCACGGTGCCGGTCTCATCGGTGAACTCGGCGTTGAGCAGGTCGGTCATGATGTCGTCGGACGGGTGTTCGGTCCGCCAGTCGATGAACTCCGCGAACACTTCGCCGGTGGCCAGCGCGTCAACCGTCGTGCCCTGCAGGCTTGCTTCACCGTGGTCGGTGATGGCCCGCTGCCGGTCTTCGGGGATGCCCAGCAGCATGCCGATGACCCGCATCGGCATCTGCTCGCCGAGATCGTTGACGAAGTCGAACTTGTCCGTCCCGACCAGCGGATCGAGGCAGCGTGCGGTGAATTCGCGGATCTGCGGTTCCAGTGCCAGCACCTTGCGCGGGGTGAACACCCGCGACAGCAGGTTGCGGTGGATGTTGTGGATCGGTGGATCCTCGAAGATCAATGTTCCTGGCGGGATCTCCATGCCGGACTTGATGATCTCGAGCAGCGCACCGCGACCGGAGATGAACGTCTCGTGGTCGATGACGCCCTTGTTGACATCATCGAAGCGGCTCAATGCATAGAAGTCGTGCTGCTCGTTGTAGTAGAGCGGGGCTTCCTCCCTGATCCGGGCGAACACCGGGTAGGGGTTCATGTTGAGTTCGATGTTGTACGGGTCGTAGTACAGATCGGCTTCGGTCGACGTGGGCACGGCTGATCTCCTGACCAGATTGAATGGGCTGTGCACCTGCTTAGCAGGCTGAGGGTAGCCCGGTCAAGGATTCGGCCGTTCGCGGGTGGCCATGGATCGAATTCGCTACTGGCTGTTGCGGATTGAAGTGCCGATATGGCTACGAAACGATGTCTATCGGAATTACACTCCGCCGGGCTAGTGTAAATATCTGTCACAACGGCCGACGGGGGACTGATGACCGCTGAGGAGATCGTGCGCGCCGAGATCGCCGCATGGGGGCGCAACGACGTCGACGAAGTCATGAGTCACTTCGCCGACGGCGCCACATTCGACATCGGGCCCGACTGGCCCAAGCTCGCGGGGCGCGATGCGATCCACGAAATGATGAAGGGGTTCTTCGCCGGCGGGAAGTGTGTAGACCTCGAGATCCTGCACCTCGCCGTAGCCGGGGACGTCGTGTTGATGGAACGGCGCGATCACTGGATCGTGGACGGCAAGCAGATGAGCTGGCCGGTGATGGGCGCCTATGAGGTACAGGGCGAGAAGATCACGGCCTGGCGGGAGTACTTCTATCCGCCGAAGGACTCCTGAGCTCGATCACGACCTTGCCGACCGCTTTCCCGGAGGCTACTTCACGAAGCGCCGCGGCGGTCTCGGCCAGCGGATACACCGCACCGATGTGCGGGCGTACGGTCCCGGTGGCCAACAGTTCCCCTAGCTCCGCTTCGTTGCGGGTGAACTCGTCCGGGGCGATGTCCTGGAACTGGAAGCCGAGGACCTGAATCCCCTTGACCAGAACCAGATTGAGTGGAATCCGGGGGATGACACCCGAGGCGTAGCCGATCGTCACGAACCGGCCGCCGCGGTGCAACGCCCGCAGCGCCGGCTCGGACAGGTCGCCGCCGACCGGGTCGAGCACCGCGTGGGCGCCGTCGGGGAGTGCCTCTCGTAGTGCGGTGCGCAGGTCGCCCCGGGTGTGGTTGACGAGCGAGACCGCGCCGTATTGTTCTGCAATGGAGAGTTTTTCGTCCGATGATGCCACCGCGGTGACCCGAGCGCCGAGCGCCGTCGCGAGCTGCACGGCAGCCAGGCCCACACCACCGCCGGCTCCCAGCACGATCACGTCGTCGCCCGGTCGGGTCCGGGCCACGGATCGGAGCGTGTGATAGGCGGTGCGGTGGGCGACTCCGAAGGCTGCCGCGGTGCGGTCGTCCACGCCGTCGGGGATCCGGGCCAGTCCGGCAGTCGGGACACACACCTGTTCGGCGAACGCACCGAACAACCCGGTGCCGGTCACGTGGTCGCCGACGGTGAAACCGTCAGTGTCACCGGCTACTTCGGTCACCACCCCGGCGAACTCGCTACCCGGGATGAACGGTACGGGCACCGTGATCTGGTACTGATCGGCGACAAGCAGCACGTCGGGAAAGTTCACCGCGGCTGCACCGACCTGGACGCGTACCTGGCCGGACGCGATCGGGGGAGAGGGGAGTTCCTCGATGCGGACCACATCCGGTGGCCCGTACTCGGGGCAGACCGCGGCCTTCACCGGTAGTCGCTGGACTCGGCGAGTTCGGCGGCCGATGCCATCAAGTCGGTTACCACCGGCCCGAAGGCCAGCAGCTTCTCGTCGTTGCCGGCCCGCTGAAAACCCTGCTCCAACACGATCGCCAGCTTCCACTTGGCCAGCACCAGGTAGTAGTCGAGGTCGTCGACCTGACGTCCGGACACCTTCGCGTAGTGCGCGACGACGTCGTCACGAGAGGGCATCCCGCGCATGTCCACGTAGCCCATCTCGGACGGCTCGGGATTGTCGGGATCGGAAGGCCACGACTGCACCATCCAAGCCAGGTCCAGCTTCGGATCACCCACGGTGCCCATCTCCCAGTCCACGATGGCGGCCATGGTGGCCGGGGCGCCGTGGCGGTACATCACGTTGGCGAATTGATAGTCCCCGTGCATCAGGCCCGGGACGAAATCGAGGGGCTTGTGGGCCCGTAGCCAGTCCGTGGCCACCTCAAGCCCGGGCAACTCGCGGTTCTTGATCCGGTCGAGGAACCCGATCCAGCGGGAGACCTGGCGTTCATGGAAGCCGTCGGGCCGACCGAGATCACCCAGATCTCTGGCCTGCCAGTCGACCTTGGACAGCAGCGCGATGCCTTCGGCCAGCTGATAACTCAGTCCGGGCCGGGTACTCGGATCCGAGTTGAACGGTTCGGGCCAGCTCCCGTGGGTGTCCATCGGGGACCACCCGTCGACGAATCCCATCAGATAGAACGGCCGGCCCAGTACCTCTGGATCGGCACACACCCCGACCGCGGTCGTGTGTGGGACGTCTGTGCCGTCGAGCGCCTCGATGATGCGCCACTCCCGAAGGATGCCCTTGTCCCGGTCCGGCGGGGCCCCGGCCGGCGGCATGCGCAGGACGCAGGTGTGCTCGCCGCGGCGGATCTCGTAGATGACATTCTGGGTTCCGCCGGACAGGAAGCGGGCCTCCAGCGGCTCGCCCTTGCCCGCCAGCCCGGCGTTGTCCATCCAGTCGGCAAGGCGCGCGGTGTCAATCTCGCTCACAGATTGCCCACCTCAGCCTCCAGGAATTCGGCGTACTTCGCCTTCGCGGCTTCGCGCTTGCGGGGTATCCACTCGGTAGGCCAGGTATCGGTGGTCGGCTGATAGTCGCGCAAAACCTGCCGGGCAACCGTGGTCTTGTGCACCTCGGTCGGGCCGTCGGCCAACCCCATCACCGCGGCGCCGGTGACCATGCCCAGGAACGGCATTTCGTTGGTGACGCCGAGCGCGCCGTGGATCTGCATTGCCCGCCAGGCGATGTCGTGCAGAACGGTGGGCATCGCCACCTTGACCGCGGCGATGTCCTTGCGGACCTTCTTGTAGTCGTTGTACTTGTCGATCTCCCACGCGGTGTAGAGCACCATCAGCCGGAACTGCAGCAACTGGGCATAGGAGTCGGCGATGTAGCCCTGGACGAACTGCTTGTCGGACAGACGGCTGCCCTGCGTCTCACGGCTGAGGGCGCGTTCGCACATCATGTCGAGCGCCTTCTGAGCCAGGCCGATCGTGCGCATCGCGTGGTGAATCCGGCCTCCGCCCAACCGGGTCTGGGCGATCACGAACGCTTGCCCTTCGCCGCCCAGGAGTGCCTCGGCAGGTACCCGGACATTGTCATAGTGGATCAACGCATGGCTGCCGGCGTTGTCGGGTTCGCCGTACAGCCCGACGTTGCGGACGATCTCGACGCCGGGGGTGTCGGTGGGCACGAGGAACATCGACATGCCCTGGTAGGCGCTGACCTCAGGATTGGTGACCACCATGACGATCAGGAACGAGGCCGTTGCGGCGTTGGAGGAGAAGAACTTCCACCCGTTGATCACCCAGTCGTCCCCGTCGCGTACCGCGCTGGTGGTGAACAGTGTCGGGTCGGCACCGGCGTGCGGTTCGGTCATCGAATAGCAGGAGAACAACTCACCCTCGAGCAGCGGATGCAGGTACTGCTTCTTCTGCTCCTCGGTCCCGTAGTGCGCGATGATCTCGGCGTTTCCGGTATCGGGGGCCTGACAACCGAACACGATCGGAGCCCACTGCGAACGGCCGAGGATCTCGTTCAGCAGTGCCAGCTTGAGCTGTCCGTAGCCCTGCCCGCCGAGGTCCGGACCGAGATGCGTTGCCCAAAGCCCCTTTTCGCGCACCTGGGCCTTGAGAGGATCGATCGCCTCGCGACGCTTGCCCTCCAGCTGCGTGAACTGCAGGTGCGGCCAGGCCAGATCGAGCGGCTCGACCTGCTCGGTGACGAATTCGTCGGCCCAGTCCAGTAGTTCCTGATACTGCGGGTCGGTCTCGAAATCCCACGCCATCGGGGTCCTCCGATCTAGTTGTTGGTGGTGTTGAAGCCGGTGATCATCGCGTTGATGTCACGCGCGACGACGTCGGTGAACGAGCGGTGGCCGAAACCCCCGCCGGCCCAGTGCCGGACGCCCTCGCTGACCAGGATCTGGGCCAGCCGGGACAGGTGGGACACGTCGACGTGGGCGCCGAGCTTGCCGTCGGCCTGGGCCCGGCTGAACAACTCGCCGAACATGTCGGCGTCCTGGGTATCCGGATCGACGTCGCCGGCCAGGATCCGGTGCTCGTGCCGGTACCCCTCCAGGATCGTCTCGACGATCAGCTCGGGTGGATTACGCGCCATCGACCGCTCGAGGCTGCGCAGTGCCTCGGTGATGACAGCTGTCATGTCGTAGTCGCCGACAAGCAGCGATTTCACCCGCTTCTGCGCCAGCCGGGTGGAGGTCAGGCCCACCTCGAACAGCACATCCTCTTTGGCCGGGAAATAGAAGTAGAACAGGGCCCGGGACACCCCTGCGGCCCGGCAGATGTCGGCGACCGTGGTCTTCGCGTAGCCGTTGGTGCGCCAGAGTGCCATCGCGGCCTGCACCAGATCGCGCTTGGTCCGGTGCGAGCGGGCCCGTTGGAAAGACGCGCGACGTTGACTGCTGTCAGCAACATCGGTTGTGGTTGCCTTGGGCATATACGGCACTTTAGCAACGGATTCAGCTCTTGAAAATAGTTGACGTTTGTCTAACTATCTCCCTATGAACCAACCCCTGGACGGCCGTCGGATTCTGGTCACCGGCGGCTCCTCGGGTATCGGAATTCCTCGGGCCGAGATGGCGAAAGTCGTAGATCAGCAGATGAAGATGACGATCCCGCTGGGTGGCGCGCTGGGGGATCCGGCCCGCGACCTCGGGCCGGTTCTGGTGTTCCTGGCCAGCGACGGAGCGGGCTTCATCACCGGGCCAGTTGATCGCCGCCGACGGCAGACTGAGGATGCGCGGTGGCTAGTAGAGAATACTATTCTTGCTGCTTGTCGCTGATAGGTCGGGGTGCGTCGTTGACGCTTCACCGGTGCTGTGGAAATCTATCTATTCATAGATGAGAGCCACATTCTCATACGTGTGGCTGGAACGGGAGCAGCTGATGGCGATCGACCCAACCGGTATCGATTTTTTTCGCGATGAACGATTGGTCGACAACCCGTACCCGTTCTTCGAGGCGCTGCGGAACAAGTGCCCGGTAACCCGTGAAGACCACTACAACGTGACGATGGTGACCGGCTGGGACGAAGCCGTACAGGTCTACAACGACGAGGAGACCTTCTCGTCCTGCCTTTCGGTCACCGGGCCGTTCCCGGGGTTCCCGGTCCCGCTGGAGGGGCGCAGCGCCGAAGAGGTGACCGCGCTCATCGACAAGCACCGCAACGATCTGCCGTTCAGCGATCAGCTGCCGACGCTCGATCCGCCCACCCACACCGATCACCGCTCGCTGTTGATGCGGTTGATCACGCCCAAGCGCCTCAAGGAGAACGAGGACGCCATGTGGCAGTTGGCCGATGAAGTGCTCGACAGCTACCTGGCGCCGGGTGGGGGCGAGTTCATCAAGGGCTTCGCCGGCCCGTTCACGCTCCTGGTGATCGCCGACCTGCTCGGTATCCCGCCGGAGGATCGCGAAGGCTTCGTCAACGGCATCAAGCAGAACTCCGGCGGCGGAATCGGCAGCACCAGCAAGGAATCGCTGTCTCACAGCCCGCTGGAGTTCCTCTACGGACAGTTCTCCGACTACGTGTCGGATCGCCGGGCCAACCCCCGCGACGACGTCCTCACCGGCCTCGCCGAGGCCACGTTCCCGGACGGCAGCATCCCCGACGTCGGCGATGTCGCTCGGGTGGCGACCAATGTCTTCTCGGCCGGGCAGGAGACCACGGTGCGCCTGCTCAGCACCGCGCTGAAGGTCTTGGGTGAACAACCGGAGATCCAGCAGCGGCTTCGGGCCGACCGCAGTCTGATCCCGAACTTCATCGAGGAGGCGCTGCGGATCGAGAGCCCGGTCAAGGGTGACTTCCGGCTGTCGCGCTGCCCGGTGACGATCGGTGACACCGACTTGAATGCCGGCACCACGCTGATGGTGCTCAACGGTGCGGCCAACCGCGATCCGCGGCGCTTCGAGGATCCCGACACCTTCGACCCGGCGCGCAAGAATGCCCGCCAGCACCTGGCTTTCGGCCGCGGTATCCACAGCTGCCCCGGTGCCCCGCTGGCGCGCGCGGAGACCCGTGTCGGTATCGAGCGGTTGCTCGACCGGACCACCGACATCCGGATCTCCGAGGCCGAACACGGTTCGGACGGCGACCGGCGCTACAACTACATCCCCACCTTCATCCTGCGCGGGCTGACCGAGCTGCACCTGGAGTTCGACACCTGATGCGGGTCCAGGTTGACGAGGACCGTTGTGCCGGCCACGGCATGTGCCTGACGCTGTGTCCCGAGGTCTTCGAGATGTCGGACGATGGTTGGGCGGTGGCCGACCCGGAAGAAGTTCCCGCCGGCGTTGAGGGTGCGGCGCGTGAGGCGATAGAGAACTGCCCGGAGCGGGCGATCAGCGAAATAAAAGACTAGAGAGGGAGTTTCGACATGGCAGCTGCCAAGGGATACGTCATCATCACCGAGGACATCAAGGACCTGGCCGGGATGGGGGAGTACGCGAAGCTGGCGTCGAAGGCGATGGGCGGTGCCACGATCGTGGCCGTCGACCAGAAACCGGAAGTCATCGAGGGTGCCTGGCACGGCACCCAGACCGTCGTGCTGGAGTTCGAGTCGGTCGACGCCGCACGCGAGTGGTACTACTCCGACGCCTACCAGGCGGCAGCCAAGGTTCGCGCACGTGCGGCGGAGTGCAACGGCGTCATCCTCTCCGGCTTCCCTGCCTGATCGGCGGCCGCAGTGCGATACAGCATCACCTACCCGATGCACACTCACCCCTACCACCCGGACCTGGTGAGCGGCAGCGGAGTTGCGGCGATGGCGGCTGCGGCCGAAGCGGCGGGTTTCGATGGCTTCGGGTTCACCGACCATCCCGCTCCGTCACAACGCTGGCTCGACGCCGGCGGTCACGATGCGGTGGACCCGTTCGTGGCCATGGCCTTCGCCGCGGCACACACCACCACGCTGCGCCTGGTGCCGAACATCGTGGTGCTGCCGTATCGAAACCCGTTCGTGGTGGCCAAATCCGGCGCCACCCTGGACCTGCTGTCCGGCGGCCGGTTCACCCTGGCCGTCGGAGTCGGTTACCTCAAGCGGGAATTCGCCGCGCTCGGGGTTTCCTATGACGAGCGCGCTGCACTGTTCGACGAGGCGCTCGAAGTGATCCGCGGCATCTGGACCACTGACGATTACATCTTCGAGGGCAAGAACTTCAGTGCCCGCGGTATCACCGCGCACCCGCGGCCGGCGGCGCGCCCGCATCCGCCGATCTGGATCGGCGGCAATACGTCTGCCGCACGCGCACGCGTGGCCAGGCACGGCGACGGCTGGTGCCCGTTTGCCGCGCCGGCGGGTCTCGCCAAGACCGCGGGGACGGCGGCGATCGATTCACTGGAAGCCCTGGCCGCAGGCATCGAGGATCTGCGGGCGCGGTTGGCCGCGGCAGGTCGCGATCCGGACGGAATCGACATCGTGTTCAACAACTTTGAGGGCGGAAGCCCCGGCGATGACGACTTCGACGCCGAGGTCTACCTGGCCGGCGTGGACAAGCTCGCCGCACTGGGGGTGACCTGGCTGCACGTCACCCTGCCCGGTGACAGTCTGGCGCATGCGCTGGAGGCCGCCGAGAAATTCGGGAAGACGGTTATCGCCGCTTAGCCTGCGCCACCGATTTCCACACCCGGGTCGTGCTTCATCGTTCGAAACGACCCGGGCGTCGAAAACGGCGCGGTGAGGCAGGGAATCAGGCCGGCGAATCAGGCCGGTGTCAGCGCGGCGATCGGCGTGGTCGTCGTGGCGTGCACCAGCAGCTCGGCCAGCTCGCGCGGACGGCTCAAGAACGGCGAGTGCGATGCGTCGATGGTCAGCTGTTCGACACCGAGACGTTGGGTGACGGTGTCGGCCAGCCATTGCGGCATCGAGCGGTCCTGCAGGCAACGGATGAAGCTGCGAGGCAGATCGGCCGCCCAGAACTGCGGCACCGACACCGGCGTGACCGTGGTGTCACCGAATCGCTCGGGCCCGAGGCGATCGAAAGCCCAACGGGCCGTTGCCTCGTCGCAGTCGTGGTAGAAGTAACGCCACGCCCCGTCGAAGTCGGCGAAGTGCATCGCGCCTTCCTCGTCGAAATGCAGGTAACCCAGCATCTCGCCGACATCACCGTCGAACTCGCCACCCAATTCGTCCTCAGCCGAACGCATGGCCATGGCCTCGGGATACGTCCGGCCCTCTCTGGGCAGTGCCGCGGCCAGATACACGATGTGGCCCACCAGTTCCGGGGCCGCATCGGCGGCCAGGGTGGCGTCGAACCCGCCGCCGGAATGTCCGACCAGCACATCCCCGGGCTGCATCACCTCGACGATCGCGGCGCGGCGGTTGGCCAGGGTTGATTCCTCGGCTACCCGGGCGCCGTGGCCGGGCAGGTCCACCGCGACGCCGTCGTGTCCCAGGCTCTGCAACTCGGCGACGGTCCGCTCCCAGCACCAGGCCGCATGAAAACCGCCGTGTACGAAGACGAACCGCACGCCTACTCGTCCTTGATCGAGATGGCCTGTCGGGGACACTGCCGTACCGCTTCGCGGATCAGCGCCTCGTTCTCGGGCGTTACATCCTCCTGAAGGATGTGGAGGTAGTCCTGATCGTCGAGCTCGAACACTTCGGGGATGATCCCCATGCAGACTGCGTTGCTCTCGCAGATCTCGAAGTCGACGTGAACTTTCTTGGTCATCGCAGAACCTTGACCGGCACATGCGAGTAGCCCGCCACATTCTGCATGTGAACCCGCTGCAGCTGATCCCATTTCACTTCGTAGCGGGGCATGAAGTCGAGCAGCTTCTCCAGCGCGACGGCGCTCTCCATGCGGGCCAGCGCGGCCCCCAGACAGCTGTGGATGCCGTAGCCCAGCCCCAAGTTCTGGGCCTCGGTGCGGTCGCGCTCGATGTCGAAGGTGTCGGCATCGGTGAACGCGTCGGGATCGCGGTTGGCCGCGGCACTGATCAGGAACACCGCCTTGCCCGCCGGGATGGTGCCGCTGGGCACGTGGGCTTCCTTGAGGGTGTAGCGGACGTTGTACTGCACAGGACCCTCGTAGCGGAGCAACTCCTCGACCGCCGCCGGGACCTTCTCGCGGTCGTCGAGCAGTTTCTGCCACTGCTCGGGGTTGCGGGCGAACAGCACCATCGCGGTACCGACGAGCTTGGTGACGGTCTCAGCGCCGGCACCACCGAGAAGGGTGGCGAACCCGGTGATCTCGATGTCGTCGAGGCGGCGCATCTGACCGTCCTCGCCGGGGATCTCCGCGGCGATCAGCCGGCTGATCATGTCGTCCTGCGGGTCCTCGCGGCGCTTCTGCACCAGCCCGTAGTAGTAGATGCCGGTGTCGATGTTGGCCTGCATGCCGGCCTCCGAGTAACCGATCTGGCCGGGTTCGCGGGACAGACTGGTGTCGATCCAGTGCCGGACCTGCTGGCGGTACTCCGGGTCGACGCCGGCCATCCGGGTGATGACCTCGACCGGGAACGGACCCGAGAAATCCTGGACCACATCGAATTCGTCGGAATCGATCAATCCGAGGTGGTAGTCGATCTGTTCCACCACCGTGTCGCGCTGGGACTGGATCATGCGTGGGGTGAATGCCTTGTTCAGCAGGCTGCGCATGTGCCGGTGATCGGGCGGATCCATGAAGATGATCGATTTCTGCGGCGGCTCGTCGCTTTGCACCATGGCCAGATCGCAGCCACGCGAGGAGGAGAACGCCTCGTGATCCTTCAATGCCGCCGACACGTCCTCATGCCGGGTCAGGGCATAGAAGTCGGAGTCCTCGTTGTAGTACAGCGGCGCGTCCTGGCGCATCCGCCGGTACATGTCGAACGGGTTGTTGAAGAACTCCTCGGAGAACGGATCGAAGATCACCTGGGCCTTGGTCATTGGCTGGCTCCTCCTTCGCGGCGGGCTGGGCCGGAAGTGTCGTGAAACGTTACGGGAAACTGTTGAACTGTAACGCTAACAGTAATCCTTTTGGTGGTGTTTGAAAAGCGCAAAATGGCTGCTGATCAGGTCGTGACGGCAGGCTGGGGTCACTTGAGTGCGGCGTCGAGCAGGCCCTCGAGCCGGCCCAGGTCGCTGTCCAGTTCAGACGCGGTTTTGCGCACCACGGCCACGTCTTTGCCGATGAACTCGCCGACCCGCGCGATGAAGGCGTCCGCCGAGCCGGTGGCGGCGATACCGCCCAGCGCGCGGCTTGCCGCGCTGCCGTGGGTGAGCGCGGTCAGCAGTGTCGCCTCGTCGATGCCCAGGCGATCGCCCAGGCGCACGCCCTCGGCCACGGCGCCGATCTGCGCGGCGAACAACGCGTTGTTCACCAGCTTCACCCGCTGTCCGGCGCCGACCGGGCCGACGTGCAGTACCGGATCGGCGTAGGACGTCAGCACCTCGCGGGCCCGCGCCACTGCCTCCTCGTCACCGCCGGCGAACACCGTGACAGTCCCGGCCGCGATGTCGTGCGGTCCGCCGCTGACCGGGGCGTCGACGACAGCGATGCCGCGGGCGGCCCCGCGCTCCGCGAGGATCTCGGCAGTGCGGGGGCTGCCGGTGGTGTGCAGCACGAGCACCGAACCTGGCGGCATCTCGTCGATCAGATCCGGGCAGAGTTGCCGGACCTGTTCATCGGTGAACACACAGACGATCGTGACGTCGGCGTCGGCGACCGCCTCGTTCGGCGTGGCCGCCGGCTCGGCGCCGAGTTCGGCTACCGCAGCGCGCTTTTCGTCGTCGCGGCCCAAGGCCCGCACGCGGTGTCCGGCGTCGGTCAGGCGGCGCACCATCGGAGCGCCCATCCGGCCGGCGCCGATGAAACCGACGCGCATCAGCGGGGATGGTTCATGATGGCGAGGGCATTGTCCGCCGCGTCGAAGACTGCCCCCTGCGGGGCCGAGGCATCGTCGGCCAGGCTGGCGGCGTGCCTGCAGTCCTTCTGCAGCAGCGCCCCGGCGATCGGCGCCAGGTTGTCCAGCGTCCCGCCGAACATGGCGATGCTGTTGAGCGCCTTACTGGTGGCCGAGCCGCGCGAGATCACCTCGCACAACGCCTGGCGCGGAACCCCCAGCGCCTCACCGAGTTCCAGCGCACTCATGGCGGCACCCAGGTTGGCGCTGAACAGCAGGTTGTTCAGGATCTTGGCGACCTGGCCGGCACCGATCCCGCCGAGGTGCACGATCGGGTCGGCATAGGTGGCGAACACCGGCCGCACTCGCTCGACAACCTCCTCGTCGCCGCCGACCATCACCAGCAGGGTGCCGGCCGAGGCGGCGGGCTCGCCGCCGCTCACCGGGGCGTCGACGACGGAAATGCCCTGGGCGGCAGCCTTTTCTGCGATCTCGCGGCAGGTGTCGGGGTGCACCGTGGAGTGGATGGCGATAACGCCGCCCGAAGCCAGTCCGGCCAGCACACCGTTCTCGCCGTCTAGTACCTGGCGGACGTCGTCGTCGCCGACCACACACAGGCAGACCAGATCGCTGGCGGCGGCCAGTTCGGCGGGGGAGCCCGCGGTCTTGGCCCCGGTGTCGGCGAACGGTTCGAGGGACGCCGGGCGCCGGGCCCACAGGGTGGTCTCGAAGCCGCCTTCGACGATCCGCCGGGCCATCGGCGCGCCCTGGCTGCCCAGCCCGATAAATCCGACTCGCATCAACCTGCCTCCACTTCCACTTCGGTGCGCGCGCTGTCGGCGACGCACTCATCGGCGAACGACAACACCTTGCCGTGATAACTCGCGGCGGTCAGCCCCACACTGAGGTTGTGCCCGCTGTCGGCGAGCTCACCGGTCTGGACCCGGGGCGAGGCGGTGAACATCGCACCGATCCCGGCCAGTGCCTCGGCATCGGACTCCCACACGTTCTCGTACTCGCCGGCAAGGAACTGCACCGGCACTGTCGTCTGTCCGGCCAGCGCCGGAAAGTCCTGCCGCGCCCAGCTTTTGATGACATCACCCTCGTACGCGGTGCCGCCCGCGGACAACCCGGCGCCGATCACGTTCGACGGGTAGAGCCGGGCCGGCTCCCACAGCAGCTCACGCAGACCGCGCGGCCGGTTCACTGGTGAGGCGTCCTTCAGCAGCTCTTGTGCACCCGGGTGATACCGGCGGCCGGTGCCGGCCAGTGACACTCCGAGCACCTCGGGCCGTTGCACCGCGAGGTACAGGGCCAGCTCGCAGCCCATCGAATGGCCCAGTACGAACAGGCCCGCCGCACCGGCGATGCGCTGGATTGCGCCGAACGCCAGCGCGACCCGCTGTTCAGGCCGCGCCATGGCGTCGGGATAGGCCGCCGATGCGCCATAGCCCGGGCGGTCCAGGGCGATGACCGTGTAGCCCCGGTCGACAGCGATGCGCACCAGCGACAGCTCCGGATGCCCGGGGCAGTCGAAGTAGGCCGACGTGGTGGCCCCGCCGTGCAATGCGACGACGACGGCGCGCGGGTCGGGGGACTCGGCGACCAGAGCTGACATCGGGACGCCGTCGACCATCACCACCCGGGGGTGCGGATCGGCCTTGCTCGCCGTCGGTGTCACGGCCTAGTCGTCCCTGCGCATCAGCAGCACACCACTCGGGGTCAGGCCGCCGCTGCTGGCCACCGCGACACGGGCATCGGCGACCTGACGCTCGCCCGCCTCGCCGCGCAGTTGGGTGACGGCCTCGTGGATCAGGCCCATCCCGTGGGTGCGGCCGTGCGAGAGCTGCCCGCCGTGGGTGTTGAGTGGGATGAGGCCGTCGCGGGCGATATTGTGGCCGCCGTCGAGGAAGTCCTTGGCCTCTCCGATGCCGCAGAAGCCCAGCCCTTCCAGCCAGGAAAGACAGTTGAAGCTGAATCCGTCATAGAGCTCGGCGACATCGACATCGCTGGGGCGCAACGAGGTTCGCGACCACATGTGCGCGCTCTGGCCGAGTACCTGCGGTTCGTGGGTCAGCGTGGTCTGGTCCCAGTCGAGCCGCTCGATGATCTGGGTGCCCACCGCCTCGAACAGGATCGGCGGCTTGGCCAGATCGCGCGCGGCATCGACGGCCGAGACGATCACCGCCACTGCGCCGTCGCACGGTACGTCGCAGTCGTAGAGGCCGAACGGCGTGGTGATCATGCGGGCCGACAGGTAGTCGTCCATGGTCAGGGGATCGCGGTAGATGGCGGTCGGGTTCAGTGCGGCGTTGGCGCGCTGGTTGAGTGCGATCCAGCCGAGGGTCTCCCGCGTCGTGCCGTACCGGTCGAAGTGACGACCGGCGTTCTGCGCCAAGGTGTGTGCGGCCGAGGTCGACCCGAACGGATGCTGCCAATTGTCGCTGCGGCCACCCATCGGAGGGGACATCTTGCCCTCCTTGACCAGCTGACCGAAGGTGGCCTCCCACAGCGTGCGGAAGCACAAGACGTGCTTGGCCATTCCGGTGGCGACCGCCATCATGGCCGCGATCACCGAGCCGCCGGGGCCGAAGGTATCCATGCCGCCGTTGATCCAGGTCGGCCGGAGCCCGAGTGCGCCCTCCAGCGCGGTCACGCCGCCTTCGCCCATGCCCGCGATTGCCAACCCCGGGTAAGTCGACAGGCCGTCGATGTCGTCGAACGTCAATCCGGCATCGGCGACCGCTTTTTCGGCGGCATCGATGGTCAGTGACAGCGGCGGCACCATCTGGCGACGACCGATCTTGGACATCCCGATCCCGGTGATGGCCGAGTGGTCCTCGAACTTCTCCTTGGTCAGCATCGGCCGGACGTATTTGGCGACGTCCTGGGGCGCGACGGGTTCGGCGACCGGCGGGGTTGCGGTGGTGTCGGCCGACGGCTTGAACACCGGCAGCCAGACATCCTCGATGTGCTGGAAGTCGACCTCCACCGGCATCCCGAGCTTGAGGTCGTCGAAATCGCACTCGACGATGTTGGTCGTCAGCCGGACTCGGGGGTCCTCGGCGATGGCCACCTCGGCCACCACGTACGGCGGGGGCAGATCGGGGAAACCGAACCGGTGATTGACCGTGAACCCCGCCAGCGAGGCACGGCCGGACACGTCGCGCACACCCATGTTGCGGCTGCGGCAGTAGCGACAGACCGGCTGTGGCGGATGGATGAGGGCGCTGCAGTCCTGGCACTCCTGGATTCGCAGCACCCCGTCGGCGCCCGCGGTCCAGAAGTACTCGTTGAGCGCGGTGACCGTCGGGAGCGGACGCCCCGGTATCTGTGACAACTCGACTCCGGTGGTAAGCGGGTTATTCTGTGTGGAGAATCACGTTACCAGTTTCCGGGATCGGTGATCCAGCCGTCTTCATTCAGCCGGCATCCCGCTGCGCGCGGGTGTCCGTCAACTCGATGATCGCGTGCACGGGACAGTCCAACAGTGCACGTCGGACCGCGTCCTCGTCGGCCTCGGGGATATTGCCGTCACCCTGAAGCGAGGCGTACCCCCAGTCGTCGAGCGGGAAGTACTCCGGCGCGTGCTTGGCGCACAACCCGAAGCCATCGCACAACGTGCGATCGAGCTTGACCTTCATACCGCCACCACCGCTTCCACGGACTCCACCTCATACGGCCGATCGGCAGTGAATGCACCGGAACGGCATGTCTGACAGCCTGTTTCGAGGTGGCGCTGCACCAGGTCGGGGAACTGCGACAGCAGGCTCGCCGCGACATTGGCCGCGCCGTCGAGCGTGGCGCAGGCACCGCGGCCGCGTAACACCACCGACCACCGCTTGAGGCGGTCCAGGTCTTCCTGCGTGGCCAGTCCGTCGCGCAGGCCCGTGGCCACGGCCGCCATCGCGGCCGTTCCGTTGAAGCACGAACCGCACTGGCCGGCGTTCTCGCGGTCGAAGTACGCCAGCACCGACGCCGCGACTGCCACCGGGCAGTCATCGGTGAGGATGCCGATCGCACCGCAGCCCAAACCGCTACCCAGAGCTCGTACGGACTCGTGATCCATTGTTGCCCCGACGATGTCGTGGTTGACCAGTCCGGCGAAGTAGCCACCCATCAGCACCCCTCGGACGTTGTCGGCGGACACCCCGTGCAGGGTCAGCAGGTCGGCGAAGGCGATGCCGTGTGGAAGTTCGTACAGCGCGGGGGCGCGCCCGGCCCCGGTGATCGTGGCCAGGAAGGTGCCGGGGGAGGACTCGGTACCCAGCTCGCGGAACGCCTGCGCACCGCGCTGGTGTAGGTAGGCCAGGTGGGCCAGCGTCTCGACATTGCTGATCAGCGTCGGTTTGCCGGCCACCCCCTCCTCGAACGGGCGCGGAGGCTTGTCGGTCGGCTTGGCCGGCCCGCCATTGACGACGTGCACGGCGGCGGTCTCCTCGCCCGCGACGTAACCCGGAGCGACGGTGAGTAATTCGATCGCCACACCAGTAAGCTCGCCAGGGAGCTCGGCGAGTGCACGCTCGACGCTCTCGGCGGCCGATGGATCCGACACGTACACCACGGTGCGGTCGGCACCGACGATCCCGGCGGCCAGTCGCAGGCCGTCCAGCACCGCATGCGGGCGGTTGCGCAGCAACCAGCGGTCCTTGATCGAGGCCGGCTCGCCCTCTTCGCCGTTGGCGATTACCACGGTGCCGATCCCGGCGCGGGCGCCCTGCTGCCCGTTGTCGCGCACCGTGCGCAGCTTCACCGCCATCGGGAAGGCCGCGCCGCCCCGGCCGAGCAATCCACTGGCCTGCACCTCGTCCAGTAACTGGTCCGGATCGGTAAGGGCGCCATAGCCCCCGGCCTGTTGATAGTCGGTCAGGCTTTCGGGCCCGTCGCGCAGCAGGCGCGGGGTGATGCCCGGCCATGCCGCGACTGTCAGTTCGACTGTCATGGTCACATCCCGTCCCCGGTTAGGCTTACCGGCATGAGAACTGCGGTGGTGCGCGTCGGCGTCGACCCGGCCGGTGAGCTCGGGGCGCGGGAGCTATCCGACGGCATGGCAACGCTTCGTGGGTTGCTGGGCGAACGTGGGGCCGAAGTGCTGGACAACCAGCTCGCCGGACTGCCCGCGCATCGCCGCGAGGTCGAGGTGCTGATCGCCGGCGACGACGCACGAGAGCTGCAGACCATCGCGATGGAACTGTGTGCCAAGGCGTTTGGTACGGAGCCCACGGCTGGGGTGGTCACCTTCGTCAGCCGCGGTACTGACGAGGACGCCCGCGGTGTGCTGGCCGGGTTCGGTCTGTCGGGTGACATCGTTCGATCCGTCAATGACGAAGGCTGGGATGTGGTGACGGTGACCCTGGACAAGGCCGACCTGACCCGTATCCCGGAAAGCCGCGTCCACACCGCCCTGGAGGCTTCGCTGAACTGCGAGGTGCACATCCGGGCGGTGTGAGGGCGACGGCACTGCGCTCACCTGGGCTCCGAGGAGGTAGACCCCAGAAACTCGATGATCGCCGGGGCGGCCTGCACCCAGGTGTCGAACATGTTGAACCGCTTGACCTTCCCTGAGGCCCGGTCCTCCCCGGCGCGTTCCCAGGCGTCCTCGGGCCAGGGTGGGTCGATCAGCTTGGAACCCTTGATCAGGCAGCTGACCTCAAGGGACGTGCGCTTGGGGTGGTCCAGATCGTTCTCGCCGCCACGGATGATGAGCGTCGGCACGGTGATGTTGTCGAACATCTCGTCCTCGACACCGGGAATGGTCTGACCGGGCTTCGGCACGAACGCGTTGAGCCAGCGCAGCATCAGCTTGAGGAACTCATCGGGGTCCTGGGCCAGGATGCGATCGCGATTCGCCGGATTTTCGCCGGCGCGTTCCTTCCACTCATCAATGGCGGCAACGGCTTTCATTCCCGCTCCGCGCACGGCCAGGATGCTCGGCACGATGTAATAGGAGCCGAGGACGAACGACCCGTACACGCCGCCGACGATGTTCCAGACCACGAGTTTGGTGACGACCTCGGGGTAGAGCATCGCGGTCAGCATCGAATCGCGGGCCCCGCCGGAACCGCCGGCCAGGATGCACGGACCGATACCCAGCTTGGTGATCAGCGCCGCGAGTGTCTCGGCGCGCATGTGCGATTCGCTCTGACCGTAGAACTGGATGTCCGAGCGGCCACAATTGGGCCGGTCCCACAGCAGCACCCGGTAACCGCCCTTGACCAGGGCCTGGGCCAGCGGGCGCAGTCCCGGAATGTCCTTGCTGAACCGACCGCCGGGCGTCAATGCGATGAAATCGCCTTCTTTGCCGAGGATCTCGTAGACGACGTTGCCGCCGTTGATCTCGATGGTCTTCTCGCCCCGCTTGAGCTCCGGGGTTCCGAGGGGTACCTGAATCTCGCTCGACATCGATGATTCGCTCGCAAGCTCGCTCATGCCATCACCAACACATCATCTCCAACCACACGGACCGGGTAGGTACGGATACTCCATTCCGGCTTCACCGCGGTGGTGCCGGTTGCCAGCTCGAAACCCCATTGGTGCCAGGGGCAGTAGATGAACTCCTTGTCGCGCACCATCACCGCGTCGCCCGGCACCTCGTCGTCGACCACCGTGCGCCCCCGGGCACGGCCCGAGCACAGCGGACCTCCCTCGTGCGGGCAGTAGTTGGCGATGGCGTAGAACGTGCCGTTGACGTTGTACACACCGACACCGTGGCGGCCGATCGGCACCAGTTTGTGTGTGCCGGGCGGGATCTCCTCCACGGTGGCGACGACGTGCTCGCGACCCTGCGCGAGCCGGGGGCGCTTGTCCGGTTCGCTCATCTCAGAACACCCGGACCTGTCCCTCGAGGACGGGGACGGTCTCGGGCAGCTTGTAGGTCTCGATGCCGTTGCGGAACATGATGGCCTCACGCGCGTGCTCGGGCAGGTGCTTGACCAGCCAACGGGGATCATCAAAGGTCCAGTGCGGATAGTCGCTGGAGTACAGCAGGATCTTGTCGCACTCCATCCACTCGAAGGCCCGGGACAGCTCGGTCTTGTCCTCGGGGTAGTCCAGCGGCTGAGTCGAGAACTTGATGTGGTCCTTGACGTATTCGGACGGTTTGCGCTTGATGTCCATCCAGGATTTGCGCGCTTCGTAGATCGCGTCCATGCGCCACATCAGCGGCAGGATCCAGGTGAACGCGTGCTCGATGAACACGATGCGCAGCGTCGGGAAGCGGTCGAAGACCCCGTCGAAGATCAGGCTCATCACCTGGTTCGCGGCCAAAAGGGAGTAACTGACCATGAAGTCGTGGTTGTAGCTGGGCAGACCCACCGGGGGCAGGGGCAGGTTCTCGAACTCGCCGCGGGACAGGTGGCAGCTCACGGTGATGTCGTGCTTGGTGGCCGCGGCCCACACCGGGTCGTACTTCGGGTCGCCCCAGGACGGGCGCGGCTCGGCCTTGATCAGAACCTGCGCCATGTAGGGGTGCTCGGCCCACTTCTCGATCTCGGCCACCGCCAGTTGCGGTTCCTCGATCGCCACGCAGATCGAGCCGCGCCAGCGCTCATGCCAGTTGTTGTGCGGGTCCAGCCAGTTGTCGGCGAGCCAGGAGTTGGTGGCGGTGCAGTAGGCCGCGGTGGCCTCACCCAACCGGCTCTCGCCGTGCGTCGGCTCCAGGATCGCGATGTCCGAGCCGGCTTCCATGATGAGCTGGCGCAGCGCCATATCGGGGTCACTGCAGGCGAACTCGCCATCTGGCGGGAAGGCATCGACCCGCATCGCGTAGGAGTGCGCGTAATCGGGTGCGTCGTAGTAGATCTGGTCGCCGACCGGATGGCTCATGAAGAACTTGCTGCGCCACGGCTCCGGGATGTATTCCAGTAACTGACCGCGCTTGGGCATGGGGTGGACGTCGGAGTCGACGCACCGAACCGCAATCCGCTCGGCGGCCGGAACCCGTGGGTTTGTCGTGATGGACATGAAGGTCTCCCTCAGATGCCTACTGTGCCGCAACCGCGGACGATGAACTCCGATTTGCGAACTCGTTTTCCAGCCCGTACAGCTTGGCGGCATTGCGCCACAACAGCTTGTCGCGTTGTTCAGTGCTGAACGCGCTGGGAATCGCCGGTTCGTTCAGCTGCCAGTGCGGGTAGCTTGAACCGAACATCACCATGTCTTCCTTGCCGGTGAAGCTCAACCACTCGCCGGCGAATTCGGTATCGCCGGGGCCGTCGAGCGCGCCCTGTACGAAGTACACGTGGCCGGGCAGGTAGTCGCTGGGCATCTTCGGTGCCCACGGAGTCTGTTCCAGGTGCGGGCGGCCGAAGCAGTCCATTCGCCAGATGAACGGGGTCAACAGATCCGCGGCGCCGTCGGCCCAGACGAACTTGAGTGTCGGGGTCCGCTCGAACACTCCCTCGGCGATCATGTTCATCAGGTGATAGATGTAGTTCAGCGCCATGAACCCGAGGTACTGCTCGTAGGTCCGGGCTTTACCGGACGGCGTCGGTGCGAACTGGATCCCGGCCCCACCCTCGATGTGTACGGCCACCGGCAGGCCCGCCTCGGCAGCCGCATCCCACAACGGCCAGAACTGCGGTTTGCCATAAAGTTCGCGCGATTGCATCGGGATGCCGATCTGCACCACGCGCGGGTGGTCCTTGTACTTGGCGATCTCGCGAAGAGCGCCGGCGATGTCGTCCGGGTTGACCCGGATGGTGCCGCGGAATCGCTCACCGTGCTCGTAATGTTCGAGCCAGCGGGTCACCATCATTTCGTTGTGCGCGGCGGCCAGGGCGGTTCCGAGGTGACGGTCCGGCATGATCCCGCGGGTCATCGGGTGCAGGATCGCGATGTCGACGCCGCGGTCGGTGAACAGATGCTGCGCGGCGATGTCGGGATCGGAGCCGGGGTACTGCCGATCGGGGCCCTTGGTGCCCTTCGCGTACTCGCCACCGGGCGCGCCGTACCAGTTCATCTCGTAATCGGGGAAGCCGCGGCTGGCGAACGGTTCCTTCAGGAAGTTCTGCCGCAAGTCTTTGTTCGAACCGAAGAAGACGTGCACGCTCGCGTCAATGACGGGCACTCGCGTCCCGTCAGCTTGCTCAATTGCCAAGACTGTCCTCCGATGTCCCTCCGGAAACGAGCTGCGCACGCGCTGTTGACGACGTGCCTCTCGCGCCGGATCTTACAGCCAGTCTAGATCCATATTCTTCTATGGCAAGAACATAGTTCTCAGAGCGTCGCGACGCTTTGTCGCAGGTAATCACTGGTGCTGGTCACCCGCACAGCGGACTACAGGGGAGAACCGGCACTTGCTAGAGGAGAAGGTCACACCATAGAAAGAGAATGCTATTCTCCATTCGAACGTGACAGTGCGGCAGGAGGCGGCGGTTGCTACTCGAATTCGATGCCGATCAGCGGCTATGGCAGGAAACCGTGCGCGACGCGGTGACCAAGCAGTGCCCGGCCACGCTGGTCCGTGAAGTGGCTGAGCAGGGTGTCGATCCGACACCGCTGTGGCAGAGCTATATCGACCAGGGCTGGACCGAGCTCACCGACTCGGAGAACGCGGTGGAACTGGCCATCGTC
This sequence comes from Mycobacterium sp. NPDC004974, assembly GCF_053600815.1. NCBI lineage: Bacteria > Bacillati > Actinomycetota > Actinomycetes > Mycobacteriales > Mycobacteriaceae > Mycobacterium > Mycobacterium sp. NPDC004974. The sequence continues at coordinate 142,388 of NZ_JBSGAQ010000014.1, forward strand.
CTGGAGGAGCTCGGCCGGGCCACCGACCTGACGCCCTACCTGGCGACCATGACGCAATATGCGCCGCTGGCGGGGGACCGGTTCGATGCGGCCAAGGCCGGTACCGCGGTGTACAGCGGTGTGACGGCCAACCGGGACGCGACCGGTTGGGTGCTGACCGGAACCGCCCGCCACGTCCTGGACGGTGACCGCGCGCAGAACCTTGCCGTGGTGACCGACGGTGGTGTGTTCCTGGTCGGCGCGGCCGAGGTTTCCGTCAAGCGCAGCGCGGTCTTCGATCCGGTGCTGCACGTTGCCGAGGTGTCGTTCGACAACGTGCACGTCGATGACACCGACCGCATTCACGTGGACACCGAGAAGGCGCGTCACCTGGCCCTGACCGGCATGGCCATCACGATGGTCGGTGCCTGTCAGCGGGTTCTCGATCTGGCCCTCGAACACGTCAAGCAACGGCAGCAGTTCGGTGTGCCGATCGGGTCGTTTCAGGCCGTGCAGCACAAGGCCGTCGACATGCACGTCGCCATCGAAAGAGCACGGGCACTCTCGTACTTCGCCGCGCTGACCATCGCCGCCGATGACCCGCGCCGGCGGCTGGCGTCGGCGATGGCCAAGGCTGCCGCCGGAGAGTGTCAGGCGGTGGTGTTCCGTCATGGCCTGCAGCTGTTCGGGGCGATGGGCTTCACCTGGGAGAACGACGTGCAGTTCGCGCTCAAGCGAGCCAAGGCGGGGGAGCTGCTGTTGGGCGGCGCCGCCGAGCACCGCGCGTTGATCGCCGCCGAGTACCGCACGACCTACAGGGGCCTGTAAATGCAGCTGACATTCGATTCCGATGTCGAGGAGTTCCGCGCCGAGTTCTCCGCATTCCTCGATGCCAACCTGCCCTCGGAGACGCAGACGCTGGAGCGGCCCCGGTCGGTGTCGCACATGCCGCAGTGGGCCCGCGACTGGCAGCGACTGCTGTTCGACAACGGCTGGCTGCTTCCGGCTCAACCGCCCGAGTTCGGCGGACGCAACGCGTCGGTGGTGCAGACCTTTGTCCACCTCGACGAACTGTGCCGCCGCCGGATCTATCACAGCTTCAACCCGCAGGGCGTCAATATCATTGCGGCGTCGCTGCTTACGTTCGGATCCGAGGAACAGAAGCATCGCTGGGCGGTACCGGTGCTGCGCGGTGAAAAGACCGCCTCACTGGGTATGAGCGAGCCGAGCGCGGGCTCGGACCTCGCGTCCCTGCGCACCCGCGCAGTACTGGACGGAGACCATTTCGTCGTCAACGGCCAGAAGGTGTGGACCTCGGGCGCCCATGACGCCGACTTTCTGCTGACCTTCGTCCGCACCGACCCGGATGCGCCGAAGCACAAGGGAATCAGCGTGCTGATCATCCCGACCGACACCCCGGGCGTGGTGTGCCGGCCGTTCGCCGACATGACCGGCGAGGAGAACCTCGACTTCAACGAGGTGTTCTTCACCGATGCCCGGGTGCCCGCCGAGAACCTGGTCGGTCCGCTCAACGGGGGCTGGGGTGTGGCCAACGGATCACTCGGTCACGAGCGCACGATGATGTGGCTCGGCTTCGCCGACCGGATCGACAACATGCTGGCCGACTTCCAACCCAAGACCGAGCTGGAGCGCGATCAGTACGCCACCACGATCATGGATTACCAGGCCTTGCGCGCCATGGGATCCGCGGCGCTGGCCAAGGCCTCACGCGGCGAAGCGGACACCGCGTCGGTGTCGGTGCTCAAGCTGTTCGGATCCGAAGCCGAGCGCAACGCATTCGAGAACGCGCTGACCGCGGCCGGTCCCGACGGGTTGATCCACCCGACCACCTCGGGGCCTTACGAGCACATGAACCTCGACCACTACTTCGCGAGCTGGTTCGAGCGCTATGCGCGAAGCTTCGGTGGCACCATCGCCGGTGGCACCTCCGAGATCCAGCGCAACATCATCGCCACCCAGGTGCTGGGGTTGCCCCGCCGCTGACCTTCTCCCGGCGAGTTTCTCTCGGCGAGCAGACGCAAATGCACCCAGGAACGCGGGATTTCGGGTACATACGCGTCTGCTCGCGCTAGGTGGTGACGCGGAACAAAACTTAGGTTACTGTCGGCGTGATGTTCACGCTGCGATTCGACATGCGTGCGCCGCATACCCCGACGGCCGAGCTCTACGGCGCCGCCATCGACATGTGCGCATGGGCCGAGACGCGCGGAGCCGTGATGGCGGTGTTGTCAGAGCACCACGGCACCGTTGACGGTCACCTCGCCGCGCCGACCATCCTGGCCTCGGCGATTGCTGCCCGGACCAACCGGTTGGCGATTCTGCTTGCCGCAGTGCCGATTCCGTTCTGGGATCCGGTCCGCCTCGCCGAGGAGATCTGTGCACTGGACATCATCAGCCGAGGCCGGGTCTCGTATGCCTTCGGCATCGGGCATCGCGCCGAGGAGTACGACCACTTCGGTGTGGAGATGAGCGCGCGCGGCAAGCTCGCCGACGCGAAGGTGGCGCTGTTGCTTCGTCTGTTGGCGGGGGAGACCGTCGACCACGACGGCCGGCGGATCACGGTGACACCCGGATGCGCGAGTCCGTCGGGACCGTCTCTGCTCATCGCGGGTGGTAGCCGGGCCGCCGCGCGACGTGCCGCCCGCCACGGCCTCGGGTTCATCTCGCAGACCGCGACGCCGGGACTCAAGGAGTTCTACGAAGCCGAATGCCGGGCCAACGGCCACGAGCCCGGCGTGGTGCAGTTCCCCGCACCGCACACACCTACCGCTGTGTTCGTGGCCGGCGACGTGGACCGGGCATGGCATGAGTTGGGCCCCTTCCTTCTTCACGATGCCCTCACTGCTGCTGCGTACCGCCACGGTGACAACGCAGTCGCCAGCATCTCGCTCGCCCACACCGTGGCGGAACTGCGACAGGCCGGCGGCCCCTATCGGATCGTGACCGTCGACGAGGCCGTCGGCTACATCCGTGCGGGCAGGCCGTTGCCCTTGCTACCGCTGTGCGGAGGGTTGTCGCCCGACATCGCGTGGTTCTACCTCGAACAGGCCGTCATGGCGTCCGAACGCGCATGACCGGAGTATTGAATGAGGAGTCAAGCGTGACAAGACCTTTGCGACCCCTGCGGACTGTCGTCTGGTCGACGGGTGGTGTCGGATCGATCGCGATCGACGCGATCGCCCGGCGCCCGGACCTCGAACTGGCCGGCGTGTGGGTCCATTCGCCGGCGAAGGTCGGGCACGATGCGGGTGTGCTGGCCGGGCGTGCGCCGCTCAGTGTGTCGGCCACCGACGACGCCGATGCGCTGATCGCGTTGGTCCCCGACTGCGTGGTGTACGCGGCGAGTGGACCAGACCGCGACGCCGGCGCGGTGCCGGACTACCTGCGACTGCTGAACGCCGGAATCAACGTGGTGTCGACGACATCGACCGGCCTGGTGTACCCGCCGGCCTACTATTCGGCGGAATGGCGCGACCAGCTGGAGGCGGCAGCCAAGGTCGGCAATTGTTCGTTCTACGCGTCGGGGGTCTTTCCCGGATTCGGCTCGGATCAACTGGCGCTGATGCTGGCAACACAGTCCAAGAAGATCGACCGCCTCACGGTCACCGAGGTTTCCCTCAACGACCACTATCCGGTGGCCGACGTGATGATGGACGGGATGGGTTTCGGGCGCCCGCTGGATTTCGAGCCGATGATCGAGGCCCCGGGGTTCATCGAGATGGCTTGGAAAGCACCGATTCACATGATCGCCGATGCGCTCGGGGTCGAAGTGTCCGAGATCCGGGGTTCTCTCGATCGCAGGATCACCGACCGCGACATCACAGTGGCGTTCGGGACCATCGCTGCCGGTACCTGTGGTGCGGTGTGCACACGCGCGGCCGGTGTGGTGAACGGACGTGAGGCCATCGTCGTCGAGCACATCATCCGGATGTCACGCGACGTCGCACCAGAGTGGCCCGCGTCGGAATTCGACGCCACCTACCGGGTGGACATCGAGGGTGATCCCGACATCCACTGCGCGATGAACCTGGGGGAGTCCGAGGGGTACGGTGCCGGACAGGCGGCGATGGCTGCCACCGCGATGCGGGTGGTCAACGCGATTCCCTACGTCGTCGACGCGCCCGCTGGCTTGTTGAGCTCGCTGGACATCCCGAATACGTTGCCGCGGTACGCCTTCGACTGATCAGTGCAGTGCGGTCCCAGCTCACGGCACCTGTCCGGACGGCAGTTGGCCCCCTCCTGGATGAAGGGGGCCAACGGGTTTGAATTGTGGCTATTCGGACGCGCGGTGTGCGGCAGATCAAATTCCCCCGCAAGCGCATTCGAGAACCAGCCGCTACAACCCGACTTTGCTATGCAGGCGCCGTCAGGTTGTGCGGTTCGGCGTGCTGCGGGCTTGGACACGACCGGGCGTGCCATGAAGGCGACTAGTTGGAGGCAAACTCTTGACCCGCACTGAACGAGCGTTTAATGTACTGAACATGCGTTCAGTCGGTGCGGCCGCCGGCCGCTCAGCCCGCGACGCGGTGTTCGGCGAACTTCCGCACGGCAGATGAGTTCCAGGGCGTTATGAGAAGGGGATGACCCGATGGCTATGACCGTTCCGACCTTCAACGCGGTGCAGGCGAGCCTGTGGCTGACGCTCTGTGGCAGAGCGCTCGACAACCGATTGTCGCGGCCGATTCTGGGAGACAACATGGCCGACGAGGTCGTGCGGAAGGTCGACTTCGATTACAAAAAGCTCCACATCCCCACGAGCAGTGCGGTTTACATCGCGCATCGGGCCAAGAAGCTTGACGAGATCGCCCAGCAGTTCATCGCCCGTCACCCCAACGCGGTTGGCCTGGACCTCGGCGCCGGCCTTGACAGCCGGGCGCTGCGGATCGCCCCGCCGTCCACCGTCGACTGGTACGACGTCGACTTCCCGGAGGTCGTTGGCGCCCGGCCGCAATTATTGCCTCACGACGCCAACCCGCACCCCATAGGCGTTGACCTCACCGACTCGACGTGGCTCGACACCGTGCCCACCGACCGGCCTGCCGTGATTGTGGCCGACGGGCTGATCGCGTTTCTCTCCGAAGACGAAATGCGGACGATGGTATGCCGCATCATCGACCATTTCCCCAGCGGGGAAATCGCATTCAACGGCTACAGCAAGTTCGCCGTCTGGGCCCAGAAGCGTTTTGCCGGTGCCGAATCCATCAAGGCTGTCACCAGATTTCCCGGCTTCGACGATCCCCGATACCCCGAACGCTGGCACCCCAAATTGAAGTTGGTCAAAGAGATTCTCTGCACCCGAGAGCCCGAGGTCGCCAGGTTCCCGGTGGGCCTTCGCCTGATGAACCGACTAACCGCGCCGAGCACTGCGGTGTCCCGGAGGGGAAACGTAGTGCTCCACTATGCCTTCTAGCGCCAGAGATCGATGGGGCGAGGACCGCGGAACGCCGGGTATCGTCGGGTGAACACGTTGCCACGGAACGTTTTCGGCCAGTCCACGATCAGCGGACGATCACACCGCGCAGGCTGGTGTCCCGGACGTGGATCTGCGATGCGCGGGTGCCCAACTGCCGGAGGATGTTCTCCGGGATCCACCCCACGCCGATGACCGACCGGGCCAGAATCTCGTTCGAGGGGCTGTCGATACTGATCTCACCCGCCTTGATCCCTGCGGCGAGAAGCGCCTTGACCTGCTTGACGCGCTGCATGAACAACCAGCCGGGGTTGGGGGTGTCCGGCGGCGACTGGCGCATCCACGCCAGCTGGATCCGGAACTCATCTCCGAACTGATCCAGCGCGTTGGTGTGGATCCAGCTCAGCGCGTCGAGCTTTTCGATCGTCGTGCCCTCGGACCCGAGGACCTCCGTCCAGCCCACCGCGATCTTCTCACCGAAGGACTGCATGATCGCAGCCAGCAGTTCGTCCTTCGACCCGATGAGCCGGTACACCGTGCCGGTGCCCATGCCTGCCGCCGAGGCGATATCGCGCACGGTCGTACCCTCGTAGCCGCGCCGACCGAACTCGGCCCGCGCCACCGCCCGGATATGGGTGGTCTTGTCATCGGCCTCGGACTCGGCCTCCTCGATCCAGCTCCGGACCACGTCGTCGGCCGCGATGAACGGGACGGACTTGTCGAGTTCGGCGTCGGTGGGCTGGCCGGTGGACAAGCCTTCCAGGAGAATGCGGCACAGCAGGGTGGCGACCTTCTCCGGTGCGGCATTGTGGCGCATGACGTCGAGTCCGACCTGCAGCATGGACTGGCAGATCCGGTCGGCCAGTACGGCCAGGTCGACGTCCGACCGCAGGTAGCCGGCCCATCGCGCGGCCCGCAGGGTCTGCTGCATGGCGTCCAGCGTGGCCGTCGGGCGGCGCTGGGCCAGGGCGACGAGGTCGGGGTTGGAGCTCGGGCTCTCGTAGAACGACATCTGGAGCGCGGCCCGGTGCGCGACGGCGCACCGCGCGATATCCGAGCCGAGTGCGGCGATACGGTCGAACGGCGACGCCGGATCGGGACCGTCCAACCGGCTCTGGGCGTGCTCGGCGATGCGGTCGAGGTCCTCGTGATACCGCTCGAGCAGCTCGACGAGGATCGCTTCCTTGGATTCGAAATGGTGGTACAGGCTGCCCGGCAGAATGCCGGCCGCATCCGCGATCTCCTGCAGCGACGTGCGAAGGCCCGACGTGGCGATCAACGTGGCAGCGGTCTCGAGAATCTCGGTCCGGCGCGTGCGATCCTCAGCTGCGGAGCCGGCGTCGGTTGCGCGACCTGGGGTGCGCTTGAGCGTCTTGCGCTCCCCAGGCGTTACCTGGGGACGGCCCACAGCGGCTCCACGATGATTGCTGGCTCCCGTCATACGATTTGGGTGGCTGACCCAATATTTGGTTAGAGGCTACCAGAACAGTGCTGGTGCGCTGGGGATCCCGTGCAGCCGAAGGCGCCGGTAGATCACCCGCGCCCGGGCTCCGGGAGGTTGCGCCGGACGCGCCGCCCGCAACGTCGCGGCCCGGTTCACGCGGTGACGCCGAGCCGTTCGGTCACCCCGAACACTTCGTCGTAGATCGATCCCGGAATCGTGAACGGCTCTGTCGCAGCGACTTCCGAAAGGTGCGCGCCGATGTCGTCAGCGCTGGGGTTACTGTCCGGCGGCGCCATCCAGCCCTCGCCTAAACCGACGAACACGCGGGCGAAACGCCCCGCGCAGGCCGAGAAGTTCTGGTGGCTCATCCCGCAGTCGCGGCTGGCCAGGTACACCACCAACGGTGCGACGAGTTCCGGCCGGATCGCTTTGAAGAAGCCGTTGTCTTCAAGGACTTTCGGGTCGCCCAGGGTCTCGGTGACCATTCGTGAGATACCGAACGGAAGGACGGTGTTGGCAAGGATCCCGTGCGGTGCTCCCTCGAGCGCGATCACGTTGGTCAACCCGACCAGCCCGGCCTTGGCTGCGGCGTAGTGCGCTTCCAGATGCTGACCGAACATCCCCGCCGACGATGCGATGAAGACGAACCGGCCGTAACCCTGACTCTTCATCACCCGGTAGGCGGGCTGGGCGAGATAGAAGCCGCCGTCGAGGTGGACGCTCAACATGCGCCGCCAGTCCTCGGGGGACAGCTCATCGAAAGGGATGCTGTTGAAGATGCCGGCGTTGCTGACAACGGCGTCGAGCCGGCCGAAGCATTCGACCGCCGTGCGCACGATCGCCGCACCGCCCTCGGGGCTGTCGACCGAGTCGTAGGAGGCCACCGCGGTGCCACCGGCAGCCGTGATCTCCTCGACGACCTGATCGGCGACCGCGGCGTCCGAGCCCTGGCCCGCCATCGTGCCGCCGAGGTCGTTGACCACGACAGCGGCCCCACGCCGGGCCAGTTCGAGCGCGTACACCCGGCCCAGGCCGCGGCCGGCTCCGGTCACCACAGCGACCTGGTCGTTGAAGTCGATCACTTTGTAGCCCTTGCTAGTTGATGTTCCGGCTCGGTCCATTGACTCCGGGTGGTGCCGAACTCTACGGTGGAACAGATATTTGGTCAACGCGACGGTGCAGTGCGGAGGTATCGGTTGTCTGACGGTGGTGGTGACGGCGCCCGATTCTCCGGGCTGGGCATGCTGGCATCCGCGCTGGCAGCTCGTCCGGTCGCGGTGGCGGCAGCCGACCCGGGAAGCGGACCGTGGACCGACGGCAAGACCGTGTTCGTCGACCCGTCGGCGCCCGCGCGCAGGCAGCTCGAATCGGTGGCCGTTCAGGCGTCGCTCATCGCGGCAGGCAGCCTCGACCCTGATGTGGTCGGTGCCCTGGTCCGTCATCGGCGGTTGGCCAGGCGTTATCTGGCCGTCGAGGGGCACCGAGCGCTGTTGGCCAATCACGCACTCCTGCCGAATTCCCTTGGCTCCTTGGCGGATCGAAGTATCGGCGAGCGCAGTGAGTCGGCGGCATCGTCCCTGGCGATCGCGCGGGGGCGGGATGCGCTCGACGACCCGCCTGCGGGATTCGGGGTGATTCAGGTCAAGAAGGTCCTGGCCGCGTGTGCGACGGTCAAGCCGGCCGACGAACAGTCGGTGGGACATGTGCCGCGGCGGCAGGGCAAACGGGAGCTTGAGGAACTCGATGAAGGTGACGTCGATGATTCTGATGATCCCGATCTGTTCTCCAGCCCGGTCGGCGGGGGCGGGGCCATCGGAAAATGGCTCAAGAAACTGCTGTCCTCGTCGCGCAAGACGGGTGGCAACGGTGGGGGACCGCCCGGTGCCGACTCACCGACACATCGCACCAACTCGACGAAACGCGGGGTGCATGCGGTCACGTCGCTGGCGACGGTGTCGTCGGAGGAAGTCGTCGACATCAAGACCGAGGGCGTGAAGTACCCGGAATGGAACGCCGAACGCGGGGTCTATCGGCCTGACTGGTGCACGGTCCGCGAGGCTGACCCGCAGATCAAGGCGCATGCCACCCAGCGGATCGAGGATGCGATCAGCGTGCGGCGCCCGCTGGCGCGCCTCGGGATGGGTTTGCATCGGCGTCACCGCCAGCCCCAGGGCGACGACATCGACATCGATGCCGCGCTCGAGGCGCGCGTGGAGGTCCGGGCCGGGTCGGTACCCGACGAGGCCGTCTATCTCGACAGTCTGCGAAGGCGGCGGGACTTGTCGGTGCTGTTGCTGTTGGATGTGTCCGGCTCGACGGCGGAGCCGGGCACCGTCGGGCGCACCGTGCACCAGCAGCAGCGCACGGCGGTAGCGCATCTGATGGTCGCGCTCCATGACCTGGGCGACCGGGTGTCGCTGTACGCCTATTACTCCCAGGGGCGGTCGGCGGTGACCATGGTCCCGGTGAAACGGTTCAACGATCACCTGGACGCGCAGGTGATCCGAAGGCTGAACAGCCTTGAGCCCGGCGCGTATTCGCGACTCGGAGCGGCGATCCGGCATGGGTCCTCGGTCCTCGAGAAGCGCGGCGGCACGTCGCGGCGACTGCTTGTCGTCCTGTCCGATGGACTGGCCTACGACCACGGCTATGAGCGGGCCTACGGTGCCGCTGACGCCAGACGTGCCTTGGCCGAGGCCCGGCGCCGGGGTACCGGTGCCGTGTGTCTGACCATCGGTGCCAGTACCGACGTGGAGTCTCTGCGCCGGGTGTTCGGTAGCACCGCACACGCCACCATCGCCGGTCCCGACCAGCTCGCGGGTGTCATCGGGCCGCTGTTCCGCTCGGCGATTCGCTCCGGCGAGGTTCGTCGCAGGGTGTCCTGAAGGTACACCTGTTGCGGTGATGCCAAGTCCCAGAATGTCATTGGAATCATCGACGCCCGTGCATCGGCAAGCAACCAGTGCTTGAAACAAACATCTGTTCCGCGTTAGGCTCGCTTCTGTACCGCAGTGTCGCGGATACGACGAAAGGTGTGTTGATGGCCAACGAGTCAGGACTCGCTCATCAGAACGGTGCCAATTCGCAGACCCTGAGCACGCGTCCCTATTACCGGCCGGTCGGCAACGAGGAGACGGTGTTCAAGGCGGCCTACCGCCAGGGTCTTTCACTGGTTCTGAAGGGTCCGACCGGGTGCGGCAAGACGCGCTTCGTCGAGGCGATGGCTCACGACCTCGGCCGGCCGCTGCTCACCGTCGCCTGCCACGACGACCTCACCACCGCGGATCTTGTCGGCCGGTACCTGTTGCGGGGCGATGAGACGGTCTGGGTGGACGGCCCGCTGACCCGCGCGGTGCGCGAGGGCGCGATCTGTTACCTGGACGAGGTGGTCGAAGCCCGGCAGGACACCACCGTGGTGTTGCACCCCCTCGCTGACTACCGCCGTCAGCTGCCGATCGAGCGCCTCGGCATCACGCTGGACGCGGCGCCGGGATTCGGTCTGGTGATGTCCTATAACCCCGGCTACCAAAGCGTTCTCAAAGACCTCAAGGACTCGACGCGTCAGCGGATGGTGGCCATCGAGTTCGGATTTCCGGACCCTGAGGTCGAAGAGGGCATCATCGCCCACGAGGCGGGAGTAGATCGCCCCACCGCTGCCGAGTTGGTGCGCTTCGGGCAGGCCATCCGGCGCCTGGAGACCGGTGGTCTGCGCGAAGTCGCGTCGACCCGCGTGCTGATCGCGGCCGGGCGCTTGGTCGCCGAGGGGCTGCCCATGGCCGTGGCGGCCAGGGTGGCGGTCGCGGGACCGTTGACCGACGACGTCGCGGTAAGTCGTGGTCTGCACGAGTTGATCGACGTCTACCTGGGCGGATCGGGATCTGGTGATTGACGCGGTGCACTGCCCCCGTTACGTTCAGAACAAATATTAGGTCGACCCCGGTGTTCCTGCGACGAACGCCCGCACCATGGAGGTCAGATGTCATACGAGAGCACCGCGGAGCCCATCAAGGTCGGCTACCTGATGGACTTCACCTTGCCGCCGGGGTTCCCGGACGAACTGCTGGCTTCGTTCACCCAGACTTTTGACCTGGTGTTCGAAGAGGCCGTCGAGCAAGGGCTGATGGATCGGCCGGTGCGGATGATCTACCGCGAGGTGGAAGGGCTGCCCAAGGGTTCGGTGAAAGCGGTCATCGACGCGTACGGCGAACTCGTGGACGAGGGCTGTCTGGTGGTGTTCGGGCCGAACATCACGGACAACTGTGTGCCGCTACGGGAAGCGATCGAGGAGCGCTTCAAAGTGCCGGCCATCAGCGTCACGGGAACCGACGACTGGCTCGGCGAGTGGACGTTCGCCTTTCCCCAGGGATCGATGACGGACGAACCCATCTTTCTGGCGGACCTGGTGGCGAAGCGGGGACTGACGGAGATCGGCGTACTGGTCGAGCAGAACCTCATCGGTGACAGCTATCTGAAGAATCTGCGAACGGCGTGCGCCCGCAAGGGTATTCGGATTGTCGCCGAAGCTGTGATCGCGCAAACGGCGCAGGACATCAATGCCGCCGTGAGCACGCTGCACGAAGCGAAGGCCGAGGCGATCGTCCATCTCGGGTTCGGTTTCGGCATCGTCTTCATCAACCCGGCGCTCGAGGCCGTCAACTGGGATCCTCCGCGCTTCACGACCACCGCATTCCAGAACGCCTGGGTCAACCCGATCATGTGGAACGCGTTTCTTGGCTGGATCGGGGTTGATCAGTACGACGAGGGGAACACGGTCGGGCAGGCCTGGCTCGACAGATATGCCAATCGGTACAACGGAAGTCGTCCCGAGTACTGCGTCTCGGTGGTCAACCACGACGTGGCCGCCACGCTGGTGCGCGCCTTCACCGATGCACATCCGTTGAGCCCGCGCGGCGTCAAAGAGGCGCTCGAGCGCGTGAAGATGATGCCCGCGGCTTCCGGCGCACCCGGAACCCGGGTGTCCCTGGGGAAGTGGACACGACGCGCGTGGATGGGGTCGGGCTATCTGGTCGCCCGCACCCTCGATGCGGACGGTATCAACTCGCACCTGGTCGACCGGTTCGGGGAGGAATGACATGACTACCAGAGAATCCCTACCGCCTGATACCCAGGTCAAACCGCCGCCGCGCAAGGGTCCGAACTGGGGTCGCGTGATCGCCCTGCTCGCTTGGCTCGGCTTTCTCGGCCTGTTCGCCGCGGTCGGTCGCACGGACGTCGACCCGCGGGTGGCCAACCCGAACGTCGAGGGCCGGCCCCGTCCCGTCGCGTTCCTGACCGCGTTCGATCACTGGCAGATCATCCCGCAGGTGGGCGCCGTGATCATCGTCGTGGTGTTCACCGTCCTGTTCATCGTCGGCTGGCGGAAGAACCCCGGCAGCCCGGTGCTGCTCATGGTCCTGGTGACGACGTTGATCGTCTGGCAGGACCCGATCATGAACTGGTCGCCGTATGCGGTGTACAACCCGATGCTGCTGCACTGGCCGGAGAACTGGTACCTGATCATGATGTCGCCGACGGTGGAACCGTTCATCGTGTTCGGTTACGTACTGTTCTACTTCGGCCCGTACTTCCCGGGGATCTGGATCCTGCGCAAGCTGCAGGCCAAGCGCGGTCCCGAGGCGTTCGTCACCCGACACCCCCTGATCAGTTTGGGCGCATTGGTTTTGGTCATCGGCTTCATCTTCGATGCCATCCTGGAGGTCAGCCTGGTCCGCACCGGGCTGTACATCTACTCGCAGGCCATTCCGTTCGGCACGTTGTTCCCGGGCAGCACCTTCCAGTTCCCGTTGATCTGGGAATCGCTCTCGGTGACCTTCGTGATGGTCCCGGCGGCGATCCTGGTCTACCGCGACGACACCGGAAAGTCGGTGGCGGAGAAGCTCGCCGCGAAGGCGAAGCTCTTCCCGAGCAAGCCCGTACTCGGCACGTTCCTGGTGATGTTCGCGATCATCAACGTGTCGTACTTCGCCTACGGTGGCTGGTTCTGGGTCATCAAGGCCAGCGGCGCGGCGACCTCCGTCGCCTGCCCGTGGCCCTTCCCCGAGGCCAAGATTTATGACCCGCAGGGGTTTTACCGGGCGAACGGAGCCGAGGGGCCGTACTCGGTAGGCAAGTGGTCCACCTGGCAGCAGGGGCCGGCCCGCAACCCCGACGTCGAGTTGGGGTCGAAGAGCAACCGTTGCGCGACGGGCGGCCAGGATGGCTGAAGGTCGGACTGTCGTCATCACCGGGGCGTCCCGGGGACTCGGCTTCGCATCGGCCACGCGCCTTTATCGCGAGGGGTGGCGCGTGGTGGCTGCGATGCGCAGCCCGGAGAAGGGGATGGCTGCGCTGCGTGAGGCGACGGGAGCCGGCGAGGACGACGACGACAGGCTGATCGGTATTCAGCTCGACCTCACGGACGGAGCGTCGATTGCGGCCGCAGCCAAGAGCATCACCGAAGCGGTCGGCGCACCGTATGCGTTGGTGCACAACGCCGGTATCTCGGCAGCGGGGATGGTCGAGGAGACATCACCCGATCTGTGGGAGCGCATGTTCGCGACGAACATCTTCGGCCCGGTGGCGCTCACCAGGGCGCTTCTACCGACCATGCGAGAAGCCGGCCGCGGCCGCATCGTGCTGATCTCGAGCGCTGCGGGCGTGCGTGGGATGCCCGCAACCGCACCGTATTCGGCGGTCAAGGGTGCGCTGGAGCGGTGGGGTGAATCGATGGCCGGGGAGGTCGCACCGTTCGGGATCGGCGTCACGATCCTGGTTACCGGGACCTACGACACCGAGATCATCACCGACGCGGGGACCACGGACGACCGCGATCTGGACGGACCCTACGCTCGCCATCACCGCACGATGGACAAACGCGGGCGGGCCATGATGAAGCGCGCGGCCAGATCACCCGAGAAGTTCGCCGAAGGCCTGGCGAAAGCGCTCGACAGCTCGAAGCCGTTCGTCAGGACCGCGGTCGGTCCAGATGCACGAATGTTGTTGATCGCCAACCGTTTGATCCCCGCGGCGGGATTGCACCAGATGACCCGGCTGATGATGGGCATCCCGCGGTTCGGCGCACTCCGAGGGGAAGGCTCCCGCCATGGCTGAGCGCTCGAAAGTGACCTTCGAATCGAGGATGCTGATCGACGGCAAGCTCGTCGACGGTGAGGCAGGCACGTTCACCAACGTCAACCCGGCAAATGAAGAGATACTCGGAGAGGTCTCGGACGCCTCGAAGGCCGACATGAACCGGGCCATCGACGCGGCCCGCCGATCATTCGACGAGACCGACTGGTCGACCAACCACCAACTCCGCAAGCGATGTCTCGAACAGCTGCACGAGGCGATCGAGGGCGAGTTGGAGGAGTTGCGCGAAGAACTCATCTCGGAGGTCGGTGCTCCGCGAGCCGTGACACACGGACCGCAGCTCGATGCCCCGCTCGCCGATGGACTCAGGTACCCGGCCAGGCTCATCGAAACCTTCCCGTGGGAAACCGATCTCGGCGACACCGTGGTATCGGTCACCGGCGTGAACACCACGCGCAAGGTGTGGCATGAACCGGTCGGAGTGGTCGGCGCCATCGTGCCGTGGAACTTTCCGTTCGAGGTCGCCATCAATAAGCTGGGCCAGGCGCTGGCCGCGGGCAACACCATGGTGCTCAAGCCGGCCCCGGACACGCCGTTCAACGCCACACGGCTCGGCCGGCTCGTCGCCGAGCACACCGACATTCCCGCGGGCGTGGTCAATGTCGTGACGGCATCGGACCATCTCGTCGGCGAAGAACTGACCCTGTCGCCCAAGGTCGACATGATCTCGTTCACCGGCTCTACGGCCGTGGGCAAGCGGATCATGGAAAAAGGGGCCGCGACGATGAAGCGGCTCTTTCTCGAACTCGGCGGCAAATCGGCCACGATCGTCTTGGAAGATGCCGATTTCAACACCGCCTGCCTGATCGGCATCGGTCCCTTGTTGCATGCCGGGCAGGGCTGCGCCGCTCCCACCCGGATGCTGTTGCCGCGTTCCCGCTACGACGAGGGCGTTGCGATCCTGAAAGCCATCTACGAAAACGTCGTCCCCGGTGACCCACAGGACCCCGCAACCCTCTGCGGGCCGGTCATCTCGGCCAAGCAGCAGTCGCGCATCCTCGGCTACATCCGCAAAGGCGTCGACGAAGGCGCCACCATGCTCGTCGGCAGCGCCGAGCCACCGAATCAGTTCGACAGGGGATTCTGGGTCAGCCCAACACTGTTCACCGACGTGGACAACTCGATGACCATCGCCCAGGAAGAGATCTTCGGACCGGTTCTCGTCGTCATTCCCTACGAGGACGAAGACGACGCCGTCCGGATAGCAAACGACAGCCCGTACGGACTCGCCGGCAACGTCATGTCGAGCTCTCTGGATCGTTCACTTGCCGTCGCGCGCCGGCTGCGCGCCGGGTTCATCGGCCTCAACGGGACCGCGGGTTATGGCGCGGACACACCGTTCGGCGGCTACAAGAACAGCGGCGTCGGGCGCCAGAACGGCATAGCCGGATTCGAGCAGTACACCGAGATCAAGTCCGTCGCCTACCCGGCTCAATAGCGCTGGCAGCCTGAAGGAGTAGTAGTGGAACAGCTTTTTGACGACCTCGAGGACTTCGGCTCCTTCGACGATGCCGTCTCGGGTGACGTTCGCGACCCCTACCCGGAGCTTGCCAGGCTACGGCGCGAGGAACCGATCCAGCGGATCGACATGTCCGCGATGCCGGGGGAGCAGGGCAAGCCTGTCTTCATCGTGTACCGCTACGAGGATGCCCAGCAGATGCTGCGCGACAATCTGACGTTCTCGTCGTCCGGCGTCATCGCAGCGTTCGGCCCGGTTCTCGGTGAGCGCGTGATGCTGGGTATGGACGAACCGGTGCACGGTCGGCTGCGCTCGCTGGTGTCGAAGGCGTTCTCGCAAAAGGCCTTGGCGCGTTGGGAAGACGAGCTGGTCGGTCGGGTCGCGAACGAGCTCATCGACAAGTTCGCGGCCGACGGCAAGGTCGACCTGGTGAAGGCATTCACGTTCGACTACCCGAGCCGGATCATCGCGGGTTTGTTGGGACTGCCGGAAGAGGACTATCCGCAATTCCAGCGTTGGTCCATCTCACTACTGAGTTGGATCATGAACCCGGAGCGCGGGCTGGCGGCGTCGGCCGCGCTGTGCGAGTACTTCGCCCCGATCCTGCAGGCCCGTCGCACCGCGCCGAAGGAAGACATGATCAGTCTTCTCGCCGAGGCCGAGATCGACGGCGAGAAGCTCACCGACGAAGAGATCTTCTCGTTCCTGCGACTGCTGCTGCCCGCAGGCGTGGAGACCACCTATCGGTCACTGGGCAACCTGCTGTTCGGGTTGCTCTCGGACACAACGCAGCTGGATGCAGTCCGTGCCGACCGGTCGTTGCTGCCGCAGGCCATCGAGGAAGCGGTGCGCTGGAACCCGCCGCTGCTGACCATCACGCGCACCACAACCTGTGACACCGAACTCGGAGGGGTTCACATTCCGGAAGGGTGTTCGGTGATGCCGATGCTCGGTTCGGCGAATCGGCAGGAAGATCGGTGGGCCGACCCGGACGAGTTCGACATCTTCCGTACGCCCAAGGGAAATCTCGGCTGGGGGCACGGGGTCCATGTGTGTCTGGGCATGCACCTTGCCCGGCTCGAAATGCGCACTGCCATCAACCTTCTGCTGGACCGACTGCCCGACCTGCGGCTGGACCCGGACGGAGACGACCCCCATATCCGTGGTCAGGTCTTCCGGTCGCCGACATCCCTGCCGGTTCTCTTCGACGCGGCCGGCGCCCGATGACCGAACTTCGTTACGACGATCGGGTGGCGATCGTGACAGGCGGGGGCAGGGGCGTCGGACGTAGTCACGCCCTGCTGCTCGCCTCGAAGGGCGCGCGCGTCGTCGTCGCCGACTACGGCGTGGGCATCGACGGTGACGGCTGTTCAGCCGAACCGGCCACCGAAGTGGTCGCGGAGATCAAGGCGGCAGGCGGCGAGGCGGTGCCCTGCGTCGCGTCGGTGGCCGACGAGGCCGGTGCCGCCGCGATCGTCGACACCGCCCTGCGGACCTACGGACGCCTCGACGCCGTGATCAACAACGCGGGTATCCACGTCGCGGGCAAACTACTCGACCTCAGCACCGATCAGTTCCGTTCGATGCTCGACGTCCATTATTTCGGAACACTTTTCGTGACCAGGGCCGCCTGGCCACATCTGGTTCAAGCCGGCTACGGCAGGGTCGTGAACACCGTGTCCGAGGCCATGCTGGGCGGGATACCCGAACACACCAGCTACGGCGGCGCCAAGGGCGCGGTCTTCGGGTTGACCCGCACCCTGGCCGGCGAGGGCCTGGAACACGGAATCCTGGTGAACGCGATCGCGCCGCGCGCGTTCACCAGGATGTCGGCTGCGCAATCCGACAAGATCGCCGCCAACCACGGCATCTCGACAGAACTCATGGATCAGATCAACGCCGCGATGCCGCCTGACCTGTGCGCACCCGCTGCGGCATTCCTGGCACACGACTCCTGCCGGCTGTCCGGGGAGATCCTGCGGGTCGGGCTCGGAGGAGTCGCCAGGATCGCCGTGGTGGCCTCGCAGGGCATCAACCAGACCCCGTTGACGGCGGAGGACATCGCGGAAAACCTCAGCAAGATCATGGATCTCAGCACCAGTCAGGTCTTGGAAGTAGTTGCCGGCCGACCCGTACAGGAGGCGAAACAATGACCGAAATCCGTTCCGAATTCGAAGAAGTGGATTTCTTCACCGACGCATCACTGGTACCGGATCCTTACCCCTACTTCGACCACCTGCGGTCCAAGTGTCCTGTCGCCCATGCGACTCCGTTCGACGTGCTGGCCGTCACCGGCTATGACGAGGCGCTGGCCGTCTACAAGGATCCGGCGTTCTCGTCGTGCGTGTCGGTGGCGGGGCCGTTCTCCGGTCTGCCGTTCGGGCCGGGGGAGAGCGACGACGTCTCGGAGTTGATCGAGCAGCACCGGCTCGCGGTGCCGATGGGCGAGCACATCACCTCGCAGGATCCCCCGCTGCACACCCGGACCCGCGGTCTGATGAACAAGCTGATCACTCCCAAGCGCCTCAAGGAGAACGAGGACTTCATGTGGCGGCTGGCCGATCAGCAACTCGACACATTCGTCGACCGTGGATCGGCAGAGTTCCTGGCCGACTACGCCAAGCCGTTCTCGCTCTTGGTCATTGCCGATCTCCTGGGCGTCCCCGGCGAGGACCACGAGGAGTTCAAGGCGGCGTTCGCGCTGGAGACGGTAGGTGAGCTCGGTAAGGAGGCGCCGACAACGCACAACCCCCTGCAGTGGCTCAACGACAAGTTCTACGCCTACATCGAGGACCGCAGGCGTGCACCGCGCGAGGACGTGCTGACCGGGCTGGCACAGGCCAAGTACGAGGACGGATCGACGCCCGACATCGAGGACGTCATGAACCTGTCGACGTTCCTGTTCGCGGCGGGTACCGAGACCACGACCAAGCTGGTCAGCTCGGCGGTCCGGTTCATCGCGGACAACCCGGGATTCGAGACGATGCTGCGCGACGACCGGGCCAGGATCCCGTCGTTCCTCGAAGAGACGCTGCGGCTGGAGAGCCCGGTCAAATCTCACTTCCGGATGGCCAGCAAGACCACCAGTATCGGTGACATCGAGGTGCCCGCCGGAACCACCGTCATGGTGCTGCCGGGGGCGTGCAACCGTGACGAACGTAAATTCGCCGATCCCAACACCTTCCAGCCGGATCGTGCGAACGTGCGCGAACAGATCGCGTTCATCCGGGGAGTGCACTCCTGCCCGGGCGCGCCACTGGCGCGCGCGGAAGGCCGGATATCGCTGAACCGGATCCTGGACCGGATGTCCGACATCACGATCTCCACCGAGCACCATGGCCCCGCCGAGGACCGCCGATACACCTACGAGCCGACGTTCATCATGCGAGGGCTCAGCGAGCTTCACATCGAATTCAAACCGGCCGCCTGACCGGCCAACACACATAGGAGCCCAGATGACCGGAAAGCTCGATGGCAAGGTCGCTTTCATCACCGGTGCGGCCCGCGGACAAGGGCGGGCACATGCGATCGCGATGGCCGCCGAAGGTGCCGACATCATCGCGGTCGACATCTGCCGCGACATCCCGTCCAATCCCTATCCGTTGGCCACGCCCGATGACCTCGCCGAAACCGAAAGGGCCGTCAAGGAACTCGGCCGGCGCGTCGTCGCCCGCGTCGCTGACGTCCGAGAGCGCCACGAGCTGCGCGACGCGGTGGAGGCCGGAATCGCCGATCTCGGGAGGATCGACATCGTGGTCGCCAACGCCGGCATTCTTCCGATGGCGATGGGCAGGCCGGATCCCATGCAGTTCGTCGACGCCTCCGACGTCGACCTGGTCGGGGTGATGAACACCGTCGCGGTCACCGTCCCGCACCTGCCCGACGGTTCGTCGATCATCGTCACCGGATCGACCGCCGGCATGATCCGGGGCACCACTGACAACCCCAACATGGGCCCCGGCGGGGCGGGCTACGGATGGAGCAAGCGCGTCGTCATCGAGTACGTCGAGGAGATGAGTCTGCACCTGGCTCCGAAGATGATCCGGGTCAACGCCATTCACCCCACCAACTGCAATACCCACCTGCTGCAGAACGACGGCATGTACTCGATGTTCCGGCCCGATCTGACCGCCGAGGGCAAGAAGGCCACCCGTGAGGATGCCGAGCCGTTGTTCACGATCTTCCAGGCGATGCCGATCCCGTACATCGAACCCGAGGACATGGCCAACCTCGGTGTGTTCCTGGCCAGCGACGACAGCCGCTACATCACCGGACAGCAGATCCGCGTCGATGGCGGCTCATTGCTCAAGTGGCCCAACGGACCTGGCCGTTAACACCGGGCATCGCATCAGAAGGAGGTGGTAGTGGGCGCCCTCATCATGCTCGGCAGCCTGTTCGTCCTGATTGCCCTCATCGTCGGCCTGGTGCTGTACTTCGACCCTGAGGCGCGGCGCCGCCCCGATCGGGAGGTCGAGCCGTGAGCGTCGACTTCCTGATCAAGGCCGGGGTGGCATTCGCGTACATCACCGGTCTGGGTTTCCTGGCCGTCGGGATCTACCTGAGTTACCGGCGCGGGCGCCTGCATCCGTTGCTGTTGCTCTGTATCTCGGCGCTGTCGTTCTCTTGGATCGAGGCGCCCTACGACTGGGCGATGTACGCGCAGTTTCCGCCAGCGCTGCCGCGGATGCCGTCGTGGTGGCCGCTCAACATGACCTGGGGCGGGCTTCCCTCGGCGGTACCCGTCGGCTACATGGGGTACTTCGTGTTGCCGGCCATCATCGGTGCGGCGCTGGGGCGTTGGGCGGCCGGGAAGTGGAACTGGCGTCGGCCGCAGACGCTGTTGCTGGTGGGCTTCGCGGTCGGGTTCTGCTGGGCCTTGTTCTTCAACGCGATCATCGGCGCGCGGCTCGGCCTGTTCTACTACGGCTACGTGATCGAGGGACTGGGCCTCTGGGAGGGGACCAAACACCAGTACCCGATCTACGACGCCATCGCGATGGGTGTCCAGATGATGGTGTTCACCTACCTGCTCGGCCGAACCGATGCCGAGGGCCGCAACGTCATCGAGATGTGGGCCGACAAGGTCTCCACGACGCGGCTGCAGTCAGCGGTGCTGTCGGTGATCGCCGTCATCGTGGTCGGGCACGCGGTCTACGCCTCGGTCTTCGCGCCGCACCTGGTCACCAAACTGGGTGGGTGGGTGACCGTGGGACCGACCGAGCAGTTGTTCCCCGGGGTGCCGAATCAGCCGAAATAGCCGGCCCGTCCCGGCGTGCAGTCGTCACGCCGGAGTGGCGGTAGCGATTCGGAGCCACTCCAGCGTGACAATGCATGAACGATCAGCGGGGCAGGTCAGTAGTTGTTGCAGCTGCCCGCGATCGAGTTGATCGGCCCGAAGTACTGCGCGGCTGCCGGGCTGCCCTGCAGTTGGGCCACTGTCTGCTGGCGCTCGACCGGTCCCGAGGCCAGGAAGTTACGCAACGCACCCTGGGCGAACGGAGAAGCGTTGAACTGCTGGGCGAGGTCGGGACGCTGAGCGTTGAGCGCCGCCATCACCTGCTCGTAGCTACATGTCGTGTTGACGACGCCGCTGAAATCGGGTTGGGCGGACGCCAGCCCCGCTGACAGCGGAACGGACAGCGCCAGTCCGCCGAGAGCGGCCGCGATGTACTTGAAAGAAGACTTGATCACCTGTTGGAACCCCCATGTTGTTCGCCCAAAAAGGCGACGCCTTGCACGTTTGCCGGACCCGGCCTCATTCGAGGTTAACAGGCGGCAGACGTACAAGGCGTCCTCGGAAATGCGGTGCCGGTTGCGCTAGTCGATGACGACGGCGTCCTTATGCTCGGTGATCGGCCGGGCCGGAAGCTGTTCGTCGCAGATGCGTTGCAGCTTCTCCAGGGTCTCGTCCAGACCCGGTCCCAGTCTCTTGCCCGGGGTGAACGTTGCAGGTAAATGCTTCATACCCTGGATGACACCGATGGTCTCGTAGTGTTCAGTGCCCTCGGGGTCACAGCGGTAGTCCGGCATCCGGTCCAGCACAGCGGTGAGCATCGACTTGAAAACCGTTCGTGCCACGTTGGAGCCCACGCACCGGTGGACGCCGATGCCGAAGCTGAAGTGCCGATTGCCCTTGCGGTCCATGATGAGCTCGTTGGGCTGCTCGAACACCGACGGATCGCGATTGGCCATTGCCCAGGAGATCCAGAGCCGCTCGCCCTCCTTGAACTGGGTGCCCTCGAACTCGGTGTCGCCGGAGAAGGTGCGTCCGTCACCGGGTGCCGGCGTGTAGAAGCGCAGGAATTCCTCGGTGGCAGCGTCGAGCAGGGCATCGCGCTCCGTGCTGAGGCGTTCGCGCTCCGCCGGGTTCTGCGAGAGCCATTCCAGTGAGTGCGCGGTGAGGGCCGTGGTGGTGTCGAAGCCGCCGCCGATGATCAACCCGAGATTGCCCAGGATCTCCAGATCCGGAGCGGGTTCACCGTCGATCCGCAGCTGCAGCAGGGCGTTGACCAGACCCGGCCGCGGGTTCTCCCGGACCTCCATCATCGTGTTGATCATGTCGATGCCCATCTGCCGGTTCATCTCCGCGACGCGTGCGGCGTCGGGTGAGTGTTCCGGCGTGGATACCGACAGGTGGGCCGGCTCGCTGTAGATCATCCATTTGTCGAGCTTGATGCCCATCATCGCCAGGGTCAGCACGGCCGGCACGATGTTGGCCAGGTCATCGACGAAATCGATACGACCGCTTTCGATCTTCTCGTCGAGGGCGGCCCGGACGATCTCGTCGACGAACGGTTTCCAGCGTTTGATCGCGGCGGGGGACAGGTACGGATTCAGCGCCCCGCGGTAGAGGCTGTGCTCCGGTTCGTCCATCTCCAGGATGCCGCCGCGAACGACGGTGGCTCGCTGCGCCTTGGGGATGGTGATGCCTTGATACGGCGTCTCACCGCTCAGATCGTGGTGGTTGGACACCACGGGGCAGCGGGCCAGCTCGAAGACCTCCTTGCTGCCCGCGGCCACCCAGTGCCCGTTGTAGACGTCGGTCCACGCCATCGGGCAGCGGGACTGCATCTCCTCGGTGATCTTCTCGAACTGCAACCGGTATTCCGGTGTGTGCCGGTCGAAGTGATAGTTGTTCTGCTTGCGGTCGTCGTCAGTCGCAACATCGTCAGTGCTGGATGCTCTTCGAGCAAGCTGCTCATCGGTGCTCACGGCGTTGGCTCCCTTGGTATTCGGGTCGACATCAATCTTCGATGACAATGGCTTGCTCGGGGCAGGAGTGTGCGGCCTCGCGGACCGCGTCCTCCTGATCAGCGGGCACCACATCGGAAACCGGTGACGAGTGGCCGTCGACGTCGTCGAGGACGAACGAGTCGGGTGCGATCATCGCGCACAGGGTGTGGCCCTGGCAGCGACTGGCATCGACCGAAACTTTCACTACGCCAATTCCTTTCGAATCTGTGGATGCTGAATCACACGTGGTAGTCGTACCACTTGAGGTAGCCACCGGCGTCGACCCGAAGCTGCATGCCGGTGACGAAGCGTGATTCGTCGGAGGCCAGCCACAGCACCGCGTTGCTGATGTCCTCGGGCTCGATGAAGTTGACCTTCATGGCCTGCTGCACACCGAACACGGGCTCGGCGTCGGCACGGGTCGGGTTCTCCAGATCCGGTCGGAACGAGCGGTACATCGGCTCGCTCTGCAGCATGTTGGTATTGCAGTTGGTGGGGTGGATGACGTTGGCGCGGATGCCGCGCACCGCCAGTTCGGTGGCCAGCGCGTGTACGTATTCGGAGATGAGCCGCTTGGAGATCATGTAGCCCATGCCGCCCGGATCGGCGCCCGGGTTGGGCTTGCTGTGGGCGTCCATCAGAGCGGCGGCCGATGCGGTCGCGATGATCGAAGCGCCCTGGGTGAGGTGCGGCAGCGCGACCTGGATGGCGTTTATCGTGCCCACGAAGTTGGTGTTGATGCCATCGGTCCAGGCTTGCATCGCGGGCTCGCCCTTCATCGCGGCGATGCCGGCCTGCGCCACGACGATGTCGAGCCTGCCGAACTCCGCGAGCCCCGCTTCCAGCGCGCCCCGCAACTCGGCTTCGTTGCGGACATCGGCCTGAGCGGTGACGATGCGGCGCCCGGTCTTCTCGACGTAGTTCTTGGTCTCTTCGAGGTCCTCTGGCGTGGCCATCGCATAGCCGACGGTGTCGTAGTTCTTACAGATGTCGACCGCGATGATGTCGGCGCCCTCTTCGGCGAGCCGGATCGCGTGGCTGCGGCCCTGGCCGCGTGCCGCGCCGGTGATGAATGCGACTTTCCCGGCAACCCTGCCTTCTGCGCTGTTTCCCACAATTGTCCTTTCGCTGATGATGTTTCGGGTGCGCGACATGCGCGTCAGGTGTTGCGGCCGCCGTTGACGCCGAGGATCTGGCCGGTGATGTAGCTCGCCTCTTCGGAGACGAAGAAGGCGCAGGCGGCGGCGATGTCTTCCGGCTTGCCCATTCGCCGCACCGGGGTCTGCTCGATCTGCTTGTCGGTGTCCCCGAGGAAGCCCTTGCCTTCGGCCTTGCGCAGCATGGGAGTGTCGATGAATCCCGGCGGCACGGCATTGACCGTGATGCCGTTCGGGCCGAGTTCCAGCGCCAAGCTCTTGGTCAGGCCGTTCACCGCGGACTTCGCCGCGACATAGGGCGACATGAAGGGCTGGCCCGAATGCGTGCTCGACGACGAGATGTTGACGATGCGACCCCAGCCGGCCTCGAGCATGTCGGGCAGTACTGCCTGGATGCAGTGGAATACGCCGTTCAGGTTGACGTCGATGATCTGCTGCCACTTCTCGAACGAGACATCGCTGAAGCGCTTGAAGCAGTCCAGGCCGGCGGCGTTGACCAGCACCGAGATCGGGCCGAGTTGGGCGCGAACCGCATTGAGTGCGGTGTCGACGGCGGCGCGGTCGGTCACGTCCGCGACATGCGCGAAATCGTCGTCCGATGGCTGTAGGTCGAGTATCGCGACGTTGAGGCCGTCGGCGCGCAACCGGGCGACGATGGCCGCCCCGATGCCCGAACCTCCTCCGGTGACAACGGCATTCTTCATGACAGTTCTCCGGCCGCCGGGCGAAGCCGGGCTTTCTCAGGGGTCAAGAATCATCCTTCCGATTATGAGAACCGTACTCTCGGAGCAGTGTGCACCGCAAGATCTGAGCGGAACCCGCGCGCCGCCTGCGCGGATGGCGGATCGGCAGCGAATAGGGCATGACTAGCTGATCTAGCTTTCACTTGAGTTCTCATCGAGCGAATGTATGATTCGCCGGTGATGAGAATGCAGTTTCCATCACAGTAGGGAATCGCCTGAGGAGGATGATGCAGCAGGAAGCGCCGACCGTCGCGCAAGAACAGCGGGCTGACCGGAAGTTGTTGATCGGCGGAGAGCTGCGCGAGACGCCGCGGACGTTTCCTTCGGTCAATCCAGCTACCGGCGAGGTGTTCGGCTACGCGCCCGACGCCACGGTCGCCGATGCCGAGGCTGCGGTCGCCGCTGCCAGGCAGGCATTCGACAACACCGACTGGTCCACCAACACCGAACTGCGGATCCGTTGTCTGGAACAATTGCACCAGGCCCTGACCGACCATCGTGACGAGCTGGCCGCACTGACCACCACCGAGGTGGGCGCCACTGCGGCGCTGTGCGCCGGTGCGCAGCTCGACCAGCCGATCGACATCGTGCGGTACTACGGCGAGCTGCTCAAGACCTACCCGCTGACCGAAGATCTCGGAAACATCGAGAGCCGCGGCATGCAGCACCACCGGTGGGTAGAGAAGGAAGCGGGCGGTGTCGTCGCCGCGATCATCGCCTACAACTACCCGAACCAGCTGGCCCTGGCCAAGCTCGCACCCGCGCTGGCCGCGGGCTGCACCGTGGTGCTCAAGTCGGCCCCGGACACCCCGCTGATCACGCTGGCGCTCGGCGAGCTGATCGCCAACCACACCGACATCCCGGCCGGCGTCGTCAACGTCCTGTCAGGCGCGGACCCCGAGGTGGGCGCCGTGCTCACCACGAGCCCCGACGTCGACATGGTCACCTTCACGGGTTCCACGCCCACCGGCCGGCGCATCATGGCCGCGGCCAGTGAGACCTTGAAGAAGGTGTTCCTCGAACTCGGCGGCAAGTCCGCCGCGATCGTCCTCGACGATGCCGACTTCAACACCGCCGCACTGTTCTCGGCGTTCAGTATGGTCACCCACGCCGGTCAGGGTTGCGCGCTGACCTCGCGGCTGCTGGTGCCGGCCAAGCACAAGGACGAGATCGTCGAACTGATCAAGAACAACTTCGGCCTGGTGCGCTACGGAGATCCGGCCGACCCCAAGACCTACATGGGTCCGCTGATCAGCGAGAAGCAGCGCGACAAGGTCGACGGCATGGTCAAGCGGGCCGTCGAGGCCGGCGCAACCCTGGTCACCGGCGGCGAGAAGGTAGACCCCGGCTTCTTCTACACGCCCACGCTGCTGGCCGATGTCGACCCGGACAGCGAGATCGCCCAGGAGGAGGTGTTCGGGCCGGTGCTGGCCGTCATCGCCTACGAAGATGACGACGACGCGGTGCGCATCGCCAACAACTCGATCTACGGGCTGTCCGGAGCCGTGTTCGGCAGCGAGGACCGCGCGCTCGGCGTGGCCCGGCGGATCCGCACCGGCACCTTCTCCATCAACGGCGGCAACTACTTCAGTCCCGACAGCCCGTTCGGCGGGTACAAGCAGTCGGGCATCGGCCGGGAGATGGGGACCGCAGGCCTCGAGGAGTTCATGGAAGCCAAGACGTTCGCCCGGGTGCTGTCATGAGCGGGCCCCTGCAGGGAGTCCGGGTTCTCGAGGTCGCGATGTACGGCTTCGTCCCCTCAGCCGGCGCTGTGCTGGGGGAGTGGGGTGCCGACGTCATCAAGGTCGAGCACGCCGTCACCGGCGACCCGCAGCGCGGTCTGCGTCAGACCGGGCCGCTGCGCGTCGAGGGCGACCCCAACCCGAACATCGAGCACGCCAACCGCGGCAAGCGCAGCATCGGGCTGGACATGTCGGTGCCGGAAGGGCGCGAGATTCTGCTCGAGCTGGCGAAGAGGGCCGATGTGTTCCTCACCAGCTTCCTGCCCGGGCACCGGCAGAAGTTCGGCATCGACGTCGACGACATCCGTGCGGTCAACCCGAAGATCATCTACGCCCGAGGTAGCGCTCTCGGCCCTCGCGGCGAGGAGGCGGTCAAGGGCGGCTACGACATGACCGCGTTCTGGTGCCGGGCCGGCACCGCCGCCACGATCACGCCGGCCGGGATGGCGGGCATGATCGCGCCACCCGGGCCTGCCTACGGTGACACCATCTCGGGCACCAACCTGGCCGGCGGCATCGCCGCAGCGTTGTTCAAGCGGGAGCGCACCGGTGAGCCGTCAGTAGTGGACGTATCGCTCCTGGGCAGCGGACTGTGGTCGATGGGCCACACCGTGGCGCTCACCCAGCACTTGAACCAACTGATGGTGACGCCGCCACCGGGCGTGCACGGGTCGCCCATCAACCCACTCGTCGGGCTGTACGGCACAGCGGACGACCGTTACATCTCGTTCGTGATGATGCAGCCGACCAAGTTCTGGGCCGACGTCTGCCGGCACATGGACCTGGAGGGCTACATCGACGACCCGAGGTTCGCCACTGCCGAATCGTTCGCGGAGAACACGCCCGACGCGGTCGAGATCCTCACCGAGGCGATGAAGAAGCGGACTTTGCCAGAGTGGAGCGAGCGATTCGCCACGCTGGCCGGTCCGTGGGCTCCCGTGCAGGACACCCTGCAGGCCGCCAAGGACGCCCAGATCCGGGCCAACGAGTACCTCGTGCAGGCGGGCGAGCTCGAGTTGGTGGCCAACCCAGTGCAATTCGACGTCACGGCGCCGAGCACCGGGCCGGCGCCGGGATTCGCCGAACAGACCGATGACATCCTGGGCGAACTCGGTCTGGACTGGGATCGCATCATCGAACTCAAGACCGCCGGCGCCGTTACCTAGGCCGCTGTCGGAATGCCCTTGATCGCCACCATCGCAATCCGTCTGTCGTGGGCGGCCGCCATAGCGGCCCACGACAACGACGGCCGTGTTGTGCAACCGCTCGTCGACCACCGCCCCAATTGTCAACTACCGGAGCAAGTTCTACGTTATTTGCCCTCGCGGCAGATAACGGGTCCGATAGCATCAGGCACTCGGGGAGCGGTCGTGGGGACGGATCTGTCCGGCTTCACCGGTAGGTCCGGTGAAGTCAACAAGATCCGCGGGAACCAGGAGGTGCGTCAAATGTACGAGCGCACCGCGCATTTGCCGGCCAATGTCGAGCCGGACGGCTCGTGCATGGATCCGCGCATGAAAGGCTTTGTTCCTCAGGCGGATTCGATTAAGACCAGGCTCCCGACCGGCCGGTTGGCATGCGCCGGGTCCGAGGTTGCGGCATGACCCCGCTGGGGCCGCAGGCCGCACCGTACGTAGTAGAGCTAATCGGGCACCGGCGCGGTGCAGCACCTAACATCGGCGCACCGACTGCGGTGTCCGCAGCCATCAGCCGGGACAGGAGTACGCATGGCGGATAAATGGTCGACGGGCGTATCGCTACGTAATCTCTCGGGTCCGATGCAGGCTGTCGGTGCGTTGTTCGCGATGTCGTTGGACGCCTTCCGGTTCATCTTCAAGCGGCCGTTTCAAGGCCGGGAGTTTCTGGAGCAGTGCTGGTTCGTGGCGCGGGTGTCGATGGCGCCGACGTTGTTGGTGGCGATCCCGTTCACCGTTCTGGTGAGCTTCACCCTCAACATCCTCCTTCGCGAGCTGGGTGCGGCTGATCTGTCGGGGGCGGGTGCGGCGTTCGGTGCGGTGACCCAGCTGGGGCCGATGGTGACGGTGCTGATCGTGGCCGGGGCCGGGGCGACGGCGATGTGTGCGGATCTGGGTTCGCGCACGATCCGTGAGGAGATCGACGCGATGGAGGTGCTGGGCATCAACCCGATCCAGCGCCTGGTGACTCCGCGAATGCTGGCGTCGGGTTTGGTGGCGTTGCTGCTGAACAGTCTGGTGGTGATCATCGGCATCCTGGGCGGCTACGTGTTCTCGGTGTTCATCCAGGACGTGAACCCCGGTGCCTTCGCGGCCGGCATCACGCTGTTGACCGGGGTGCCCGAGGTGATCATCTCGTGTGTCAAGGCCGCGCTGTTCGGGTTGATCGCCGGGCTGGTGGCCTGCTACCGCGGGCTGACCATCAGCGGCGGCGGCGCCAAGGCGGTGGGCAACGCGGTGAACGAGACCGTGGTCTACGCGTTCATGGCGCTGTTCGTGATCAACGTGGTGGTCACCGCCATCGGTATCCGCATGACGGCGCACTGAGGCAGGGGACGCAATGGGAACCATGACGATCCTGCGGTCGACGTATCCGCGGGTGACCCGGCAGTTCAACAAACCGGTCTCGACGCTGAGCCGGATCGGCGATCACACGCTGTTCTACCTCAAGGCACTGGCCGGCACTCCGCACGCGGCCATGCATTACCGCAAGGAACTGGTCCGGCTGATCGCCGAGATCTCGATGGGCGCGGGCACCTTGGCCATGATCGGCGGCACCGTGGTGATCGTGGGGTTTTTGACCCTGGCCACCGGTGGTGTGCTCGCCATCCAGGGCTATTCGTCGCTGGGGAACATCGGCATCGAGGCCCTGACCGGATTCTTGGCGGCGTTCATCAACGTGCGTATCGCCGCGCCGGTGGTGGCCGGTATCGGCCTGGCCGCGACCTTCGGCGCCGGCGTGACCGCCCAGCTCGGGGCGATGCGGATCAATGAGGAGATCGACGCGCTGGAAGCCATGGCGATCCGGCCGGTCGAATACCTGGTGTCGACCCGGATCGTGGCCGGGATGATCGCCATCACCCCGCTGTACGCGATCGCGGTGATCCTGTCGTTTCTGGCCTCCCAGTTCACCACCGTGGTTCTGCTGGGCCAGTCCGGCGGTTTGTATGACCACTACTTCACGACGTTCCTCAATCCGATCGACCTGCTGTGGTCGTTCCTGCAGGCCGTCCTGATGGCCATCACCATCCTGCTGATCCACACCTACTTCGGCTACTTCGCCTCCGGCGGCCCGTCCGGAGTCGGGGTGGCGGTCGGCAACGCCGTACGCACATCGCTCATCGTCGTGGTCTCGGTGACCCTGCTGGTGTCACTGTCCGTCTACGGCTCCAACGGCAACTTCAACCTGTCGGGTTAGGGAGAAGACTTGACACGCAACGTAGGTCCGGGTCCAGCCCACCGGTCCGAAACGACAAGTAGCGCCGCGCCGGTGGCAGCCCGCCCCGGACGCAGCTTCGGCGCGCGGAGCTCCGCGCGGCCACTGGCCGGTCTGGCGACCGTGGTCGCGATAGGCCTGATCTTCGGCCTGGCGGTCGCGCTGTTCCGCGGCAGCTTCACCAAGACCGAGCCGCTCACCCTGATCTCCGACCGTGCCGGCCTGGTGATGAACCCAGACGCCAAGGTGAAGATGCGTGGCGTGCAGGTCGGCACCGTCAGCTCGATCGAACACCGCGCCGACGGCAAGGCCGTGCTGCACCTGGCGATGAATCCCTCGCAGCTGCGCCTGATCCCCGGCAATGTTCAGGCTGACATCGCCTCGACCACCGTGTTCGGCGCGAAGTACGTCCAACTCGTCGCGCCGCCGAACCCGTCCGCCGAGAAGCTGCGTCCCGGCCAGACCCTGCAGGGCGACCATGTCACCGTCGAGATCAACACGGTCTTCCAACAACTCACCAATGTCCTCAACAAGATCGACCCGGCCAAGCTCAACGAGACGCTCGGCGCGCTGTCCTCGGCGTTCGCCGGGCGTGGCGAGGCGATGGGGCAGTCGTTGTCAGACTTCGATGCGGTGCTGAAGAAGATCGAGCCCAGCCTGCCCAATCTCACGGGCGACATCGAGAGCATGGCCGCCGTGTCGAAGGCCTACGGTGACGCGGCGCCGGACCTGCTCAAGACCATCGACAACACCAACCGGCTCAGCGACAGCATCGTGGACGAGCAGAAGAATCTCGACAACTTCCTGGTCAGCTCCATCGGCCTGGCCGACGCCGGAAACGACGTCATCGGTGGCAACCGGCAGGCGCTCAGCACCACACTGAACCTGTTGGCGCCCACCACCGATCTGCTCAACGAGTACGCGCCCGGAATCGAGTGTGGCCTCAAGGGCATGCTGTACCTCTACCACCAGCCGCCGCAGCCGGACCCAGGCGTCGTCGTCAACGTGGCCTTCACGTTGGGCATCGAGCGCTACCGCTACCCGCAGAACCTGCCCAAGGTGGCAGCCAAGGGCGGCCCGCACTGCATGGGCTTGCCGTACATCGGATTTGGTAACAAGGCCAAGTACCTCGTCACCGACACCAACGCCAACCCGTTCAAGTACGGCAACCAGGGCATCCTGTTGAACTCCGACGGACTCAAGCAGATCCTGTTCGGTCCGCTGGACGGCCCGCCACGTAACACCGCACAGATCGGACAACCGGGATGAAACGGGGCAGAACGACATTCATCAAGTTCGCGTCCTTCGCGGTGGTGATGGCCGTCCTCACGGCCTTCCTGTTCATGACGTTCTCGGAGTACCGCGGTGGTACCTACTCGGGTTACTCGGCGGTCTTCGGTGACGCGTCACGCCTTAAGGCCGGAGACTCGGTGCGGGTTGCCGGGGTCCGGGTGGGAACGGTGAAAAGTGTTTCGCTGCAACCGGACAAGTCGGTGAAGGTTGACTTCGACACCGACCGCAGTATTGCGCTGACCACCAGTACCAAGGTCGCGGTTCGCTATCTGAACCTGGTCGGGGACCGTTACCTGGAGCTGATCGACAGCCCCGGATCGACGAAACTGCTGCCCGCCGGATCACAGATTCCCAAGGACCGCACCGCAAGCGCGCTCGACCTCGATCTGTTGCTCGGCGGCCTGCGCCCGGTGATCCAGGGGCTCAACCCCCAGGACGTCAATGCGTTGACGTCCTCGCTGATTCAGATCTTCCAGGGGCAGGGCGACACTCTGGATTCACTGCTGAGCAAGACCTCGTCGTTCTCGAATACGCTGGCCAACAACGATCAGGTCATCCAGCAGTTGATCGACAACCTGAACTCGGTGGTCGGAACCCTGGCCAAGGACGGTAAGAAGGTCGACGGAACGGTCGACCGTC
The DNA here is from genome assembly GCF_053600815.1 of Mycobacterium sp. NPDC004974. NCBI lineage: Bacteria > Bacillati > Actinomycetota > Actinomycetes > Mycobacteriales > Mycobacteriaceae > Mycobacterium > Mycobacterium sp. NPDC004974. The sequence continues at coordinate 174,068 of NZ_JBSGAQ010000014.1, forward strand.
TCGAGCAGTTGATCAGCGGCCTGTCGCAGGACCGTGACCCGCTCGGTACGGCGGTCACCCAGCTGGACAACGGGACCGCCTCGCTGGCAAGCCTTCTCACTGAGGCGCGGCCGCCGCTCAAGGGCACGGTCGATCAGCTCAACCGGCTCGCCCCGCTGCTCGATGACCACCAGATCGTCTTGGACCGTGGTTTGCAGAAGGCCCCCGACAACTTCCGCAAGCTCGCTCGGCTGGGCTCCTATGGCAGCTGGATCATGTATTACATCTGCGGACTTGGTATCCGTGTCACCGATCTGCAGGGCCGGACCGCGTCCTTCCCGATGATCAAACAAGAAGGCGGGAGGTGCGCGGAGCCCTGATGCTTAAGTACCGCGAATCAAACCTGATCAAGGCAGGTTTCATCGGCGTCGTGCTGATGATGCTCATCATCGCCGTCGGGCTACAGCCCGAACGGCTGCAGCAGTGGGCCTCCTCGGTGCGTCATCAGGCACTGTTCACCGAGGCCGGCGGGATCGCCACCGGCAACGACGTGACCTTGTCCGGAATCAAGATCGGTTCGGTCACCGATGTGTCGCTGCAGAACGGCGACGCGTTGGTCACCTTCACCACCGAGGGCAAGTACCCGTTGGGGTCGCTGACCACCGCGCACATCCGCACCGGTTCACTGCTGGGTGAACGGGTGCTGACGTTGGAGTCCGATGGCGCCGGCACGCTGCGCACCACTGACGTGATCCCTACCTCGCGCACGTCGTCGCCGTACTCACTGACCGACGTGGTCGGTGACCTGACCACCAATTCGGCGGGGACCGACACGGCGTCGCTGAACCAGTCCCTGGACACGCTTTCGGCGACCATCGATCAGGTCGCACCGAAGCTCGGGCCGACATTCGACGGACTGAGCCGGCTGTCGAAATCGATCAACGGGCGTAACGAGAGCTTGGCCAGCCTGCTCAAGAGCGCCAGCGATGTGACCGTGGTGCTGTCACAGCGCAGCGATCAGCTGAACACGTTGATCCTCAACGCGAATGATCTGCTCGGCGTGCTCAACGACCGGCGTCAGGCCATCGTCGATCTGCTGGCGAACACCGCGGCGGTCTCGCAGCAGCTCAGTGGACTCGTCGCCGACAACGAGGCGCAGTTGGCGCCGACGCTCAAGCGGCTCAACTCGGTGACGGCGATGCTGGAACGCAACCGCGACAACATCAGCAAGGCGTTGCCGAACTTGAACAAGTTCCAGCTGTCCCAGGCCGAGACCCTGGCGAACGGCGCGTACTACAACGCCTATGTCCCGAACCTGCAGCCCGCACAGTTGCTACAGCCGTTCTTCGACTACGCGTTCGGGTTCCGGCGCGGGACGAACGCCGGTCAGCCACCGGACAATGCCGGCCCGCGGGCCGAATTGCCGCTGCCCTACAACGGAATTCCCGGAGGTTCACGCTGATGAACCGCAGTCGTTTCGGTAAGTGGCTTGCCGTGGCGTTGGTGGCGCTGCTCGTGGTCGGCGCGGCAGTCCTGCTGCGTCAGACCGTCTTCGGGCCGAAGACCATCTCGGCACTGTTCACCTCGGCCACCGGCGTCTACCCAGGTGACGATGTCCGGGTCTCCGGTGTCAAGGTCGGCACCATCGACTCCATCAAACCCGAGGGCACCCAAACCCGGGTGACCCTCAAGGTCGACCACGACGTGCCGATCCCCGCGGACGCGAAAGCGGTGATCGTGGCCCAGAACCTGGTTGCCGCGCGCTATGTGCAGCTCGCACCCGCCTACCGGTCCAGTGGTCCCACGCTGCCCGACAACGCGGTAATCGGCTTGGACCGCACCGCCGTTCCGGTGGAGTGGGATCAGGTCAAGGAACAGCTGATGCGGCTGTCCACCGACCTCGGACCGCAGAGCGGTGTCAACGGGACGTCGGTTTCCCGGTTCATCAACAGCACGGCAGACGCGATGGCCGGCAACGGTGACAAACTGCGCCAGACGATTTCCCAGCTGTCCGGCGTTGCCCGGGTCCTGGCCGAGGGCAGCGGCAACATCGTCGACATCATCAAGAACCTGCAGACGTTCGTCACCGCTTTGCGGGACAGCAACCAGCAGGTGGTGTCGTTCCAGAACCGGTTGGCCACCCTGACCAGCGTGGTCGACGGCAGCCGGTCGGACCTGGATGCCGCGCTGACGAACCTGTCGGTGGCGGTGGTCGACGTGCAGCGGTTCGTCGCGGGATCTCGCGATCAGACCTCCGAGCAGGTGCAGCGGCTGGCCAATGTCACCCAGAACCTGGTCGACAACAAGATGAACATCGAGAATCTGCTTCACGTCGCGCCCAACGCGTTCATGAACGGCTACAACATCTACAACCCGGACTCGGGCAGCGCGGTCGGGCAGTTCGTGATGAACAACTTCTCCAATCCGGTCGAGTTCATCTGCGGCGCTATCGGTGCCGTCGAGAACACCACCGCACCGGAGACCGCGAAACTCTGCTCGCAGTATCTCGGGCCGGCGTTGCGGCTGCTCAACTTCAATTACCTGCCGTTCCCGATCTCGCCGTATCTGATGCCGTCGGCCAGCCCCGAGCAGCTCGAGTACTCCGAACCGAGTCTGGAACCCGGCGGCAGTGGTGGATCGCCCATGGCGCCCGAGATTCCGCCGTCAATCTCGGCCTACAACCCTGGTCCCGAGCCGCCTCCGCCGTTCACCGGACGGGAACCCGGAGTGCCGCCGCCAGGGGCCCAGCAGCTGTTGCCGGGTGGCGAGTACTACCCGCCCAACATGCCGAACACGGTGTCGGACATGCTCAATCCGACCGGCGGGCAACCGGGTCCGCCGCCAGGGCCGCCGCCCGGTCCTCTGGCCGCCGAAGCCCCGGCGCCCGCGGCACCGTCACCAGCAGAAGGGACGCCACCAGCATGATCAGGGGAAAGCCGGTGCGACTGGCGATCGCCGTCGGATCCTGCGTTGCGCTGACCACCAGTGGGTGCGCATTCCAGGGCGTCAACTCACTTCCCCTGCCCGGGGCGGTGGGCCGGGGCGCGGACTCCAGCGTCTATCACGTCGAGATCGCGAATGTGGCTACACTGGAACCGAATTCACCGGTGATGATGAATGATGTCGTCGTCGGTAGTGTGCGCAGCCTGTCGGTGAAGGACTGGCACGCGGACGTCGAGTTCTCGGTGAAGCCCGGTGTTGTGGTGCCGGCCAACGTGGTGGCCAGTGTTGGGCAGACCAGCCTTCTGGGCTCGATGCATCTGGCGATCAACCCGCCCGCGGGTCAGGCTCCCAACGGAAAACTCCCTCCGGGAGCGACGATTCAGCTCAACAACTCGTCGACGTATCCGACGACGGAGCAGACCCTGTCTTCACTGGCCGCGGTGGTGAATGGCGGAGGACTGGGGCAAATGGGCGACATCATCCACAATTTCAGTGCCGCGATCAACGGCCGGGAAACTGATTTCCGTGACCTGCTGACCCGGCTGGATACGTTCGTCGGAGCACTGGATGCCCAGCGCGACAACATCGTTGCGTCCATCGAGGGCTTGAACCGCCTGGCCTCGACATTCGCCGGGCAACGCGATGTCATCACCCGTGCGCTGGAGAAGATTCCGCCGGCTCTCGACGTGCTGATCAAGGAACGGCCGAGATTCACGACCGCACTGCAGAAGCTGGGTACCTTCAGCGCTACCGCCAACCAGTTCGTCAACGATTCGCAGGCTGATCTGGTCAGGAACCTGAAGAACTTGGAGCCCGCGCTGAAGGCGCTGGCCAACATCGGGCCGGACCTGACTTCGGTGCTCGAATATGCCCCGCACTTCCCCTTCACCCAGAGCTTCATGGACCGGGTGATCCGAGGTGACTACTACAACCTGTTCGCGTACTTCGATCTCACCATCCCGCACCTCAAGCGCAGCCTGATGATGGGAACCCGTTGGGAGCAGGGAGACGCCCAAAACGTTCCGGTACCTGGGGATCCGGGTTATCTGAACTACACCTATGACCCGCTCAAGACCGGGGTCGCCCCACCGCCGCCGGATGCGTTCCCGCCGGCTCCGGAAGCACCACCCGCACCGGGTCTCCCGGCTCCCACTTATTCAGGTCCGGTATTGCCGGTGGTGCCACCGGCGCCGCTGACCATGCCCGGGGGTATGCCTCAACCGGTGGCCCCGGCCGCCGGGTCGACGTCGATTTTCGCGGGACCGTATGCGCCTCAAGGTGGTTCGGCCCCCAACGATCAACTGCCCGCACCTACTCCACCGACAGGGGGTGGCGGATAAATGCTCACCCGCTTCATCCGGACTCAGTTGATTCTGTTCACCGTTGCCTCGGTCGTCGGCGTGGCGGTCATGCTGTTCGCCTACATGCAGTTGCCGACGCTGCTCGGCATCGGACGTATCACGGTGAAGATGGAACTGCCGGCGACCGGAGGTCTGTACCAGTTCAGCAATGTCACGTATCGCGGGTCCCAGATCGGCAAGGTCACTTCGGTGGAGCTGACCGAGAAGGGCGCCGAAGCGACGCTGTCCCTGGACCGCTCTCCGAAGGTGCCTGCCGATCTGGCAGCCGAGGTCCGGAGCATGTCGGCGGTCGGGGAGCAGTACGTCGAGTTGTTGCCGCGAACCTCCTCCGGGCCCTACCTGGACAACGGCTCAGTGATCGCGGTGTCGAACACCAAGATTCCGCAGCAGGTCGGTCCGATGCTGGATCAGCTCAGCGCACTCGTGGACACCATTCCGAAGGACAAGCTGAGCCAGCTGTTGGACGAGTCCTACAACGCGTTCAACGGCACCGGCTATGACTTCGGTTCGCTACTCGACTCGGCTTCGACCATCACCAGGGACTCCAATGCGGTCTCGGACCAGACGCGTGGATTGATCGATGACGCCAAGCCGTTCCTTGACGCGCAAGCGCAGACCACCGATTCGATCAGAACCTGGGCGGCCAGCCTGGCGGGTATCACCGGTCAGGTTGCCGACAATGATCCCGAGGTGCGGTCGCTGCTGCGCAACGGTCCGGGTTTCGCCCAGGAGACCACGAAACTGCTCGAGCAGATCAAGCCGACCTTGCCGATCCTGCTGGCGAACCTGACCACGTTCGGCCAGATCGCGGTCACCTACAATCCGTCGATCGAGCAGCTGTTGGTGTTGTTGCCGCCGTACGTCGCTCAGCTGCAGACGTACGCGCCGACCAACAACACGAGCGGTCTGCCGATGGCCGACTTCTCGCTGGGTCTCGGTGATCCACCGACCTGCACGGTGGGATTCCTGCCGCCGTCGGCATGGCGCTCCCCGGCCGACACCTCCGTCATCGATACTCCGGACAACATCTACTGCAAGTTGCCGCAGGATTCCCCGATCGGTGTCCGCGGTGCGCGAAACTACCCGTGCATGGGGCATCCGGGTAAGCGGGCTCCCACGGTCGAATTGTGTAACGATCCCAAGGGATTCCAGCCGATCGCCCAGCGCCAGCACGCGCTCGGCCCGTACCCGATCGACCCGAGCCTGATCGCCCAGGGCGTGCCCCCGGATACCCGGGTACTGCCGGACGAGAAGATCTTCGGACCGCTCGGCGGCACCCCGCTGCCGCCGGGGGTGACCGCTCCGCCACCGGGTGCAGCGCCTGAACCGCAGCCGGCACCGAACTTCGCCGGAACCGGACCGGGTCCGCTGCTGCCGGGGCAACCGATGTACCTCGAGCCACCGGTCCCTGGCGTGCCCCCGCCACCCCCAGGCGATCCCAACGCGGTGCCCGTGCCTGCGGTGGACCAGCCGCAGGCAACCGAGATTCCGCCCGTCCCGCACGGACAAGGGGTTTTCCCGGATGCGCCCGAACTTCCCATGCCCACGCAATCCAGTGTGGCGCCGAGTGCGTTCAACGGCGGGGGCGGCCATGGGCCGTCGGTGGCGATCGCCAAGTACAACCCGCGCACGGGGGAGTACATGGGTAGCGACGGCAACCTGTACAAGCAGACGGATCTGGTGTCCCAGCCCAAGTCGTGGCAGGACCTGATGCCGACATAGTGCGAGCACGAAAAGAACCGGCCACGGGCAATCGCCCGTGGCCGGTTTCTTTGTCTGTCTTCGGTTTTCGCGTTCTTCGTCAGCCGCTGCCCCGTCGGTGCGGCTACGCAGGCCGCATGTAGAACGGCATCCGGACGGTTGGCCACTGATTGCGCCCGCACGAGCCACTGGGGCCGGTGGTCACGTCCTCGCCGGTGTATTCGCTTGAGGCAAGGTCCACGTGCCCGTCGAAGCCCACCGGGTAGATCTTGTATATCTGCATGCCCTCGATGGGGGTGCCGTCAGCGCAGAACCGCCAGTTGGGTACGACCCGCTTGATGTACCAGAGGCCGTTCGTCGTGTAGATCGGTGCCGACCAGCCGGCGTCGCTGGTCACCGTGCCGTTGCACTCGGTGGGCGAGATGCACTGGGTCGAGATGGTCCAGTTGCTACGTACCGAGGGCTGGTTCTCGTAGCGGTCGTTGATCTTGGCCCATTCGCCATTGGACGATGTGGCGAACGTGCCGTTGATACCCCACTGCTCGGCGGCGGCGGCGGGGGCGGCGCCGCTCAGGCCGACCACTGCCGCGGTGGCGACGGCCACCACGCCAGCACTTACCCGGGAGACTGACATGAACGCTCCTTCTGCCCAACCTGTCGAGGCGGTAGCCATGTTCTCAGTTTCGGAGAATATCACTATCAGCAGGTTGTCCACGTTCGATTTGACCAGGCCACCCCACCGCGCTACCGGCCTGTGGACCAGCGGCGCGTCAATCGTAGTAATATTCTCCAAAACTGAGAGTTTAATTTCCAGCTATGCGAAAGTAGCAACGTGCGTGTGACGGTGATGGCGACCGCTTCAGTGATTGTCGCCGGGATGCTGGCTGCTCCGCAGGCAAACGCGGGACCGCAGACATGTAATGACGCGTTCTGCACACCGGGTATCAACCCGAACGCAGTGCTCGGCGCTCCGTGCGACAACACCTCCTACTACGTGTTCGGGGTCGACGCACGCAACGGATGGGGACGCCTGTTGTTCTGCGGCTCACCACGGCGCTACGAGCCGCGGTGGTTCCGGTCGCCACCCATGGTGGGCATCCGCGACGAGAACAGCCTGTGCATCAACGAACTCGACTCGGTGGCCCAAGCCCCGGACGGGCTGTTCCTGAGCTGTGTACCGATGAATGGCGAACAGCGCTGGCTCCGCGGCGACGCCTGATCCAACCGACTGGGTCAACTGCTTGAAAACGCTTGAGGGCGACGCGGTTCGCGTCGCCCTCAAGCATTTTGATGTTTCGGTTGCGAGGTCTACCAGTTCCGGATCGAACACAGTGCGCCCTTGGGGCCGCTGTTCGTCTTGACCACCACACCGTCGACTGCCAGTTTGCAGTTGAATCCGGGGGTCGGAAAATTGGGCGATTCACCGCTCTGCACGAGGACCATGGCCCACAGGTCCGGATCGGCAAGCATCGCGTCGAACACCCATGGCCTGTCCGGTGCGATGTCCACATCGGCCCGCGGGCTGAACTCGTACGGATTGTGGCTGTAATCCGAGAACTGTGCGGGATCGCTGTCGCGGTAGTAGATGTGAGCCCAGTAGGGGGCATCGGCGGTCACGGTGTACTGCACGTGGTGCAGCGGCGGGCCGGCCAGCTCGGGATCGTCGGCGAATGCCGGTGCGGCCGTGGCGATTGCGCCGGCCGCCAGGGTGGCGGCCGTCGCGATGGTCAGGGCTCGGCTCGTCGGGTGGCGCATCGATCACATCCTCGTCAGGGTGAACGGGTAGGTGAAGGAGCCACCGGGAGCGCCGTCGCAGCCGGCGTCGAACGTGGAGACCATCTCGCCTGCGAGTGTGTTCGCGTCCCACGTGTAGACGTCGTGGGTCGGGATCGTCGGCCCGTAGTAGATGTCCCCGCACCGCAAGCCGTAGAACTCGTCGATCGTCAAGGTGTAGCGACCGTCGACCAGCCTCGCGTCGCCACGGTTGGAGACCGCCTTGGCGACCGGCTGGGGGATGGTCACGATGGTGACGCAGTCCTTCTGCCTGACGTCGGACCCGGGTTCGCGGCACGGCGTGATCGCTGACCACAACCACGTGTGGAAATCCCTGCGGTCGGGCATGTTGAGGCTGTAATTGCCGAAATACATGGCCTGCGACGGCGGTGCCAATGCGATTGCTGTCCCCAACCCGAGCGCGGCGCTCATCGCCATACGGATCAAGCTGGATTTCACGGGCACCTCCACGGATCAGCACTGGTCGGCTGACTATAGAACGAGATCGAGCTTCACCGTGCCGAAACCGGAATCTCGTCTTCGCCAGCGAGATTGTCATTCTCGCAATAGGAGAATAACAAATACGGGCGAAGGCGAGATCCGCGGAATCGTCTGTCGAGCGGTGGGGTCAGCGCACCGGGTTGAACGTGATGTGCAGATCGGTCAGGCCGCGCAGGATGAACGTCGGCTCGTAGGTGTAGCGACGATCGTCGGCGGGGCCGTGAAAATCCTCGTCGATACCGATGTCGGCCATCCGGTCCAGGATCCGCTCCAGCGACACCCGGCCTTCGACGCGGGCCAGTGGGCCGCCGGGGCAGCTGTGCACGCCACGGCCGAATGCGATGTGCTCGCGCACGTTCTTGCGATCGAGGCTGAACGTGTGTGGATCCTCGAAGCGGACCGGGTCGCGGTTCACCGCGCCCGGGCACACCATGAGCGTGGTGCCGGCGGGTACATCGATGTCGCCGAGCTTGGTGTCCTTCTTGGCCAGCCGGAACTGGCTCTTGACCGGGGCGTCCATCCGCAAGGCTTCCTCGACGAAGGTCGGGATGCGGCTGCGGTCGTCGCGCAGGGCCTGCTGGATGTCCGGGCGGTCGCCGAGCACCCGCAGCGACGCCGAGAGGAGCTTGGTGGTGGTCTCCTGGCCGGCGGCGAAAAGGAAGGTGGCGGATCGAACCACCTCGATGATGGGCGGTACGGAACCGTCCGGGTAGTTCGCTGTGGCGAGGGCCGTCAGCACGTCGTCGCGGGGTTCTTTCCGGCGGTCTTCGAGGTAACCGATGAACTTCTCGTCGAGCCATTCCAACGGATTGCTGGAAACGAGGTCGCCGTCGAGGGAGCCGACCTGCGCCCCGGGTCGGGGCGCGCCCAGCACGGTGCGGAACTCTTCGTGGTCTTCTTCCGGTACGCCCAGCATGTCGGCGATCACCAGGAGTGAGAAAGGCTTGGCGTAGGCGCTGAGGAACTCACACTTGCCGTCGGCGATGAAATCGTCGAGACACTGGTCGGCCAGCCGCCACATGAAGTCCTCGTTCTCCTTCAACCGGCGCGGTGTCAGCAGCCGATTGAGCAGGGAACGGGCGTTGGTGTGGTCGGGTGGGTCCATCGTGACCATGTGTTCGAACATCGGCATCTGGGAGCGATGCGCCGCAATCTGCTCGGTGATGTCCGAACCTTCAGGGGTGAAGGGCAGCGGCGGGAACGGGCCGGCCACCGCGATGCACGACGAGAAGAGATCGGAGTCCTTGAGGACCGTAGTGGCCTCTTCGAACCCGGTGATCGCCATGACGCCGTAATTCGGTTCCTTCACCACCGGACACTTGCTGCGCAGGTGGTCGAAGTACGGGTGCGGGTCGGGTACCAGCGACTGGTCGGTGAAGTAGTCGACAGTGTCGTAATTGGTCGTGCCGGAATCGCTCATGATGTGCGCTGCCTCCCGAAATCGATATGCGCTGCGGTGGTTTCGCGACGGGCTGCACCGCGCGAAGAATTATCGAAAATTGCTGAGCACCTGCTTAGCATGGCGGTAGAGTCGTGGTCAAGATCGCGTGGCTGGGCGAAAGTTACGATCAGCCGGACGTTGTTGGGGGCGGGGCGAGAGGAGGATCGGGTATGGCATCGGAGCGGAGGATCGGAGCGCCCGACGCAAAGAACCGGATCGTGCTGCTCGACGCTGCCGAGGCACTGATGATCGAGGAGGGATACGTCGCGGTCACGTCCCGCCGGGTGGCTGAGCGGGCCGGTCTCAAGCCCCAGTTGGTGCACTACTACTTCCGCACCATGGACGACCTGTTCCTGGCGGTGTTCGTGCGACGTGCCGACGAGGGGTTGGCTGCGCAGGCCGAAGCCCTGAACTCCCCGCAGCCGCTGTGGGCGCTGTGGCGGTTCGGCACCGATCCGAGCGCGACGCGCTTGACGATGGAGATGACGGGGCTTGCCAACCACCGACCGGCGCTGCGGGCTGAGATCGGCCGCTACGCCGAGATGTTCCGCGACGCGGAAACCAAGGCGATCGACGGGGCACTGCGGCGCTACGGCGTCGACTCGTCGGAGGTGCCGCCGATCGTGTGGACATTCATCGCAGCCAGTGTGTCGCGGGTGATGGTCATGGAGCAGGCTCTCGGAATGACGGCAGGCCACGCCGAGGTGCTGCAGTTCTGCGAGGACTGGCTGAGGCGTCTCGAAGGCGAGCCGCAGCCGATGGAACTGCCGGCCTGAGGCCTGCCCTTGCGCGGGCAGCCGCGAATGTCCCCCGAACCGATGGTTGCGGGGGACATTCACGTCGGATCGCCGGGGAACTAGAGCGAGAGGATGGTGGCCGAGGCCGTGCCCGGTGCGCCGTAGACCTGGGCCAGGCCGACGCGGGGGTTGCCCGGTACCTGGCGTTCGCCTGCTTCACCACGGAGCTGACGCACCAGCTCGTGCATCTGCCGTAGACCCGAGGCGCCGATGGGCTCGCCGTTGGCGATCAGGCCGCCGTCGGTGTTGACCGGGATCGACCCGCCGATCTCGGTGGCGCCGTCGGCCAGCAGCTTCTCCTGCTCGCCATCGGCACACAACCCGGTCTCGGCCATGTGGATCACCTCGGCGCCGGCATCGGTGTCCTGCAGCTGGGCGACGTCCACGTCTTCGGGTCCGATGCCCGCGGCCTCGTAGGCGGCCTTCGCCGCGAACACGGTCGGCGAGGGGTCCTCATCGAGCGGCGCCGACGTTCCGTGTACCTCGTAGGCGCCGAAGGTCCGGGTCCGGATCTCGCTGGCCCGCACGTACACCGGCTTGTCGGTGTATTTGTGGGCGATGTCGGCACGACACATGATCACCGCGGCCGCGCCTTCGTCGGGTGCGCAGAACATGTACTGCCGCAGCGGGTAGTTCAGCACCGGGGAGGCCATGATCTCCTCGACCGAGATCTCCTTGCGCCGGAACGCATTCGGGTTCTTCTCACCGTTGCGGAAGTTCTTGTTGGCCACCCGCGCCAGCGTCTCCTCGGAGATGTTGTGCTTGTGGATGTAGTGGTTGGCCTTCATCCCGAAGAACTTGGTGGTGACGAACTGGCCGTTCTCGGCATACCACTGCGGCAGCGCGAGTTTGGCCGGGTCGTCGGTGAAGGCGCCGCGCGGGTGCTTGTCCAGGCCGATCGCGATGCCGATGTCGTACTTACCCAGCCGGATCGTGTCGGCGGTCTGTTGGATCGCGCTGGCCGCGGTGGCACATGCGTTGAACACGTTGGTGAACGTGATGCCGGTCAGCCCGACCAGTCGGGTGACCGCATCGGGATTCGACACCTCATAGCTGCCGCCGAACCCGAACTGGATGTCCTTCCATTCCAGGCCGGCATCCTCCAGTGCGAATTGGATTGCCTCGGCGCCCATTTGCATCGCGGTCTTGTCGAAGCGGCCGAACGGGTGCAGGCCGACGCCGATGATGGCTACGTCATTGGTCATGTGCGCGGCCTTTCTGGGCGGGCTGGAAGGCGAAGGTGACAACGTCGTTGCCGTCTTCGTCGGTGGTGAACGGGATCATGGTGAGTTCGACGTCCATGCCGAATTGGAGTTTGGCGGGGTCGTTTTCGGTGAGGCGGCCTTCGACGCG